>CAMJRR010000008.1 GCA_946408345.1 uncultured Bacteroidales bacterium
GCCAATATGACCGACTGCCGAACAAACCAATTGAAGTTACAGACCCGTGGGATTTAGGTGGCGACGGCAAAACCTTCTGGGGGTTCAGCCCCGATGAAGATTGGTTCATCCGCCTGATGCGCAAATGAAGATTTGTTTTCTCTAAACACCTTACCGCGAAGTCACTTTATAACGCGTGACTTTTCCATTCTTCCATTTACATTCCACCACCTTGCCACCACGAGCGCAAAGCCCTTTGAAATGGCCATCTTTCCATACCGATGGCAAGGCGGGCAGTAATTCTAGTTCGCCATCATGGCTCTGCAGCAACATCTCGGCAATGCCTGCCGCGCCGCCGAAGTTGCCGTCGATTTGGAAAGGCGGATGGGCGCAGAAGAGATTGGGGTAAGTGCCTGCTGAATGGCTTCCGTCAAGATGAACAGCGGGTTCGAGTAGGTTCCTCAATAGATGATAGGCGTGGTCGCCGTCATGAAGGCGGGCCCAGAAACAAATCTTCCAAGCCCGCGACCAGCCTGTGCCTTCATCACCGCGACGCAGCAAGGTTTCGCGGCAGGCATCCATCAGTTCGGGTGTCTTGGATTGGGTCAGCATCGTGCCAGGATACAAACCAAAGAGATGCGACACATGACGGTGCTGCGGCTCCACTTCCTTGTAGTCTTTCAGCCACTCCTGCAAATAACCCTGCTCGCTGACTTGCATCGGCGGAAATTTTGCCTTTGCAATATGTATGTTTTCGACGATAGAATCATCGACTCCTAAAATGCCCGCCGACTGACAAACCGCATCATACAGCTCACTGACAATCTGAACGTCCATTGTGCTTCCCATGCACACACTGACAGCGGTGCTGTCGTTGAGCCAGAAAGCGTTTTCGGGTGATGTAGTCGGGGCGGTGACAAGCCAACCGTGTTCAGGTTCCTCTATCATGGCATCAAGGAAGAACTGCGCCGCCCTTTTCATTAATGGATAGGCTTCTCGCAGGAAACCTGTGTCTTGCGTGAATTCAAAATGCTGCCAAGCGTGCAGGGCCAGCCAGGCTCCGCCCGTGTTAGTTGCGCCCCAAGAAGGATGTTCGCCGGGGGCAGTGAAGCCCCATGGGTTGCACACCACATGGGCAGTCCAGCCTCGGGCACCATAGAAATCGCGAGCCGTCTTACTTCCTGAAAGCATTAATCCCTCAGCAAAGTGAATTAATGGCAGATGCAATTCCGATAGATTGCAGACCTCGCAGGGCCAGTGGTTCATCTCCACATTGATATTCAGGTGATAGTCACCATTCCAAGGGGTCTGGATGGTGTTGGCCCACAGCCCTTGCAGGTTGGGTGGCAGCAAGTCCTCGCGCGTGGAACTGATGAGCAGATAACGTCCGTAATGGAAATAACAGGTCGGCAGCCAAGGGTCGTCGTTGACAAGGAAGTCTTTCCAATAGTCTTCCAAAGTCAGGTCTTGTTTCTCTTTTGGGTCGCCAATTTCCAACTCAACGCGGTCAAATAGTTCATGGTGGGCTTTCAGATGGTCGTTTTTCACGGCATCAAAGCCTTTCGCGATGGCCTTTTGCAGGTGTTCGTTAACATATGCTTCGGGGTTGGTGCATAGATAATCAGTGGCGGCACAGAAGTAGATAATCGTTTCATTGTTAGATACAACTATTTGTGCCTTAGCATAATATCGCATTCCTTCTACGCCCTCCACATTGCTGTCCAGCTGGCCAAACATCATTACACCGTCAGCATCATTGACGACTTCGGCTTTTTCGGGACGGGAGAGGCTTATCGTAAAAGAAGAGCAGGTCGTTGAGCCTGTCGAAACGCCGTTTATATTAGTTTCATCGTTTTGGGTAGGCCCTTCGACGGGCTCAGGGACCTTAACTCTAATTACTGCCACATCATCAACACGGGAAACAAAGGTTTCGCGTTCGTAGTGTTGCCCACCTTTATCAAAAGAAACCTTGTGGATGGCATCATTGAGGCATAGTGTCCGCTTATAATTGGTTATGGAATCGGCATTGGGATAATGATAATCTATTGTCATATTGCCCAAAGTCTGGTAACAACCAAAAGGTACCTTTGCACCTTGTCCGTGGCCCGAACCTTCGCCACCGCAGACGAAAGTCTCATACATCAGGTTTTGGGCTTCGTCGTTCTTGTCCTCTTTTAACAGCCGTTGTATTTCAGGCAGCGATTCCAAAGCCAGCGGGTTGCTGTCGTCGCTCGGTGCACCGCTCCATATAGTTATGTCATTCAACACGATATTTTCCTTGTCAATGCCGCCATCTGGCATCATACCAAGGTGACCATTGCCCAAAGGATAGCACTCTTCCCAGATTTGGGCGGGGAAAGTGGCAATGAGATTCCATGATTGGGATTGCTCCTTCATCTGACAACCCATCAATCCGGCCAATAGTAATATGCCTAGGATTCTCCGTTTCATATTACTGAATTAGAATCCCGCCAGTTCCATCGTCACCGTAGGAATAAGCAGCAAAGCCCCGATGACGACCAGCACAAGGATGAACTTCCAGATGAAACGCACCCACTTTTCCCACGGGATGCGGGCCACGCCGAGGGCAGCCATCAAGACACCGCTGGTGGGGGTAATCATGTTGGTGAAACCGTCGCCAAACTGGAAAGCCACCACCGTGGCTTGGCGCGAGATGCCAATCAGGTCGCTGAAAGGTGCCATGATGGGCATGGTGATGGCGGCTTTAGCCGAGCCGCTCGGGATTACGATATTAATCAAAGTTTGGATGCCATACATGATTTCCGCCGAGGCAATCTTGCCCATGTTGCTCATCGACTTGGAAAGGCCATAGAGGATAGTGTCGATAATGCCACCGTCTTGAAGAATGATGACGATGCCGCCCGCCAAACCCACGATGACTGCCGCCGAGAGGATGTCGCCCATGCCTTCGAGGAAGAGCTTCGCAATGTCGCTGGCACTCTTGTCGACGGCCAAGCCACTGGCGATGCCGAGCACCAAAAACAACGAGGCAATTTCCATGATATACCAATCATAACCCAGCACACCAATCACCAAGAAATAAACCGTTGCGAAAAGCAAAGTCAAGACGAAATAATGCACCGTTTTGCGCAAGGTGACGATACTCAGCAGGATAAACAACGCCGTACCGATGGGCAGCAGTGGTAATGTGGTCTCGCTGTTCCCGATTTTCAAGGTAGTCATCGGGTAAAGCACCGAGAACACGATTAATACTGCCGTCAAGAAGGCGAAAACAAACCAAGCCTTGCGGGGCGTGTAGCGTTCCAGTTCCTCTTCCTTTATCTCCGCCGACTTGCGCCAATAGGCATCGTCTTCGTACATGATGGACGACTGCGGGTTTTTCTTCACTTTGTTGGCATACCACAACACGAAAATGATGCCCACCACGGTCAAAATGGCCCAACATACGGCACGGTAGCCGATGCCCGTAAACAACGGAATCTCAGCGATGCCTTGTGCGATGCCGATGGTAAACGGGTTGAGCATGGCACCCGAGAAACCAATGTGTGCCGCCACATACACCATGCAAAGACCCACGATGCTGTCGTAGCCCATCGAGACGGCCAAAGGGATGATAATCAAGGCAAAGGCGATGGTCTCCTCACTCATACCAAACACGCTTCCGAAAAGGCTGAACAGCAGCATAATAAGAATGATGACAATGTTGTTCACCCCGATTTTTTGCATTAATGGACTGCGTTCCAAGCGTTTGGTGAACTTCAAAAAAGAATGGATGCCCATATCGATGGCCTTGCTCTTGTTCATAATCCAAAAGGCGCCACCTATAATTAATATGAACACGATGATGTTGCTCTGCTTAACGAAGCCCTTGTAGAATGCCGAAAAAACCTGCCATGTCTGCGGTTCCGCATGAAACTTATTGTCGCCAACTGACTCCGGCAGTTGGTCCGCATAATAAAACGTCATCACCGTCTCATCGCCAACCTGCTTTTGGACATACTTCCCTGGCTGGATAATCCAAGTAAGCACCGCCGCGATGACGATGATAAAGAAAACGATAACGAAGGTATGTGGGACTTTGCGCTTTTTCATTGTGTTCCAAATTTAACTACGTTGAATCTTCGATTTGTGGGGCAAAGGTATTGAAATAATCCCTATTTTTGCACCAAATCTTAAATTTGAGCAAAAATGAAGAAAATTCTGACTCTCTTATCGATGGCTGTCTTGGCGACTTTTGCCATGCCCGCCTTGGCACAGGAAAAGCAACTGTTCACTCCTGCCGATGCTTCCTACAACAACCGTAGCCTCTACGCCCAACGTCCCAACCAACTGAAATGGGTAGGCAACACCGACATTCTCATGAAGGTGAAAGACAAAGAAATCGTCACGATGAACCCGGCCTCAAAAAAGGAAACCTCTTTTCTTTCCGTTGAAGAGCTGAACACCTATACCAAAGGCGAAGGTGTCAACGATTTGATGCGCATACCCCAACTTACGTGGATCAACGATTTCCAAGCCTATTTCTATGCTTTGGGCGATAACGGCATCACCCTCAACAAGATGGACATCAAGAAAAAGACCATCGATGCCATGACTTCAATTCCACAAGATGTTGAGAACCAGACCATCTGCAAACCTACATTGAATGTGGCCTATACCATTGGCAACAATCTTTATGTGGCTAAAGGCGACAAGCAAATCCAAATCACCAACAACCCCGAAGGTGTGATTGCTGGTCAAAGCGTACACCGCAACGAGTTTGCCATCAACGGCGGTATCTTCTGGTCGCCCGACGGCAAGCTCCTCGCCTACTACAGCATGGATGAACGCATGGTGACCGACTATCCTTTGGTCGACATCACGGAGCGCATCGCCACCACCAAGCCCATTAAATACCCCATGGCCGGCATGACAAGCCACCAGGTGACGCTGCACATTTATAACATCGCCACAGGCAAGGAAGTCGTTGTCAAGACAGGCGAACCTGCCGAGCAGTACCTCACCGCCATCACTTGGAACCCCGACAACAAGCGCATTTACATCGGTGTGTTGAACCGTGAACAGAATCATCTGAAATTCAACGAGTACGATGCCATCACGGGCGACTTCATCCAGACCATCTTCGAAGACCGCGACGAGCAATATGTGGAGCCGCAAGGTCCCGCCTACTTCCTGCCCGACAATCCCGACCAGTTCATCTGGAAGGCCCAGCGCGATGGCTATTATCACCTCTATCTTTACACCATCAGCAAAGGCACTTGCAAGCAACTCACCAAAGGCAATTTCGTCATCACCGACTTCAACGGCTTCTCGAAAGACGGCAAAAACATTTATTACCGCTCTACCGAAGTGAGTCCGCTTGAACGCCACTGCTACGTTATGGAACTCAAGAGCGGCAAGGTGACCCAAATCACCAAGGAACACGGCACACACGATGTGGTTCCCTCCGCCGACGGCAAGTATTTCCTCGACTTCTACAATAGCACCGATGTACCCTACAACGTTGATGTTCAAGACAAAAACGGCAAGTTTGTCAGACGCTTGCACGAAGCCGAAAATCCTCTGAAGGATTACTACATTGGCCAGACCACCATTGGCACCCTGAAAGCCGAGGACGGCCAGACCCTTTACACCCGCCTCATCAAGCCCTACAACTTCGATGCTTCGAAGAAATATCCCGTCATCGTTTATGTTTACGGCGGTCCTCATGCCCAACTCATCACCGATGAATGGACGGCTGGTGCAGGCATCTACCTCAACTACCTCGCCCAGGAAGGCTTCCTCGTCTTCACCCTCGACAACCGTGGCTCCGCCGACCGTGGCGAGGCCTTCGAGCAGTGCATCCACCGTCAGTGCGGCCAACTCGAGATGCGCGACCAGATGGTGGGCATCAACTGGCTGAAGTCTCTGCCCTACGTTGATGCAAACCGCATCGGTTCTGATGGTTGGAGCTATGGCGGCTTCATGTCGACCTCTCTGAAGATCAACCACCCCGAAGTGTTCAAAGTGAGCGTGGCAGGCGGTCCTGTGCTGGATTGGAAGTACTACGAAATCATGTATGGCGAGCGTTACATGGACACACCACAAGAGAACCCCGAAGGCTACGAACTGACCAGCCTCGAAAACAAGACCGACAAGCTGGAAGGCAAGCTCCTGATGATCCACTGCACCACCGACCCCGTGGTGATGTGGCAGCACAGCCTCGTCTTCGTCGAGAACTGCATCCACAACGGCAAACAGTTAGACTATTTCGTCTATCCCGGCCACGACCACAATGTCTACGGCATGGACAGGGCGCATCTGATTACCAAGATTACGCAGTATTTTAAGGATAATTTATGATGGGGATTGCGTTGCAAGAAATCTTTCAAAAATCAATTCAAAATCAATCAAAAAAGCTTTTCTAAAGATTTTGAAATAGATTTTCTAAGATTTCTGCCGTAAGGCATCCAAAAAAAGCCCTCCGCCATTAAACGGAAGGCTTTTTCACTATCTAATAATCTTATTTGGAATCTTTCAACTTTGAATGACTTCCTTTTTTCTTTTTGCCGTCATAGCGGACTTGATCCGCTATCTCCCACGCTGAAGGGTCATCCTTTTCCACTCAGGATCTCGATGCATTTCCAGTCCTTGTCAGCCTAATGGCATAGTTTTTGTTATTTTGTTTAGCAAGTCAATCCCAAACATTTAACGCTATGAAAAGATTTTTGCTTTATCTCTTAGTTTTTGTTACGCTTCCTGCAATGGCCCAATACCGAGGTCATGGAGGTCACGGACATGATGGTCATAATCATCAAGGTCAAGCCTCGTCACTTACCATTGTCGCACCCCATCACCAAACGTTTTGGCTTTTCGTCGATGATGTGCTGCAAAACGAGCAATCGGTACACTCCATTTGTATCAACAACCTTTGGCCTGACGAGTTTTACATCCGTGTAGAACTTGACAATCGCGAGCAAAATTGCCTCGGTCAGTTCATCGACTTGCACTATCCCCAAGGTTTCAGAATCATCGAACATCGCGGCTTTTATGGCTTGGAACCTACACAAGGCGACATCCGTCCCGAGTTAGTTATGAACCTGAACATAGGCAACATCATGCCAGAACCACCCATGCCCCCTACGCCACATGAAGAAATGGTGATTCCTGTACCTGTTCCGCCAATACAGCCAGAACCAATGGGTATGTCACCCAAAGACTTTGGCGAAGCCTATGCGATGATTCAGCGCGAGAGTTTCGATGACACTCGCCTTACAATTGCCAAACAAGTGGTTGTAAACAACAAGATGATGGTCAACCAGATAGCACAAATAGCAAGACTATTCTCTTTTGAGAACAATCGGCTGGAATTTGCCAAGTTCGCCTATCCCTATTGCATCGAGAAAAACAAATACTATCTACTTTATGACGTATTTGACCACGATAGTTCGAAACATGAATTGAACGAGTATATCCAAGGACTGTAATTACTAAAGGCTCAACATAAAAAAAGAGGGGGTATCCATTCTTTCCCCCTCTTTTAATATTAGTTAATCACAATTGAAAGCGGTTAGAAATAAAGGTCTCTCTCACCCTTCTTGATGCGCTCGATGCGACTCTTCAGCTCGTCCAAGAACTTCGGGTCGACGTTCTTGAAGTTGTTCTCGATACACTTCCAGCCCTTGGCCGCGACTTCGGGCGTGGCATAGTCCACCAAGTATTCGCTCAAAGTAAGGATGGCATTCGGCGTGCAGTAGCGCTTGATGAAGCCTGGCACACTGAATTCCATGAAGTGTTCGCCCGTGCGACCCAGACGATAACAGGCAGTGCAGAAGCTCGGGATGAAGTCATGGTCGAGGAGCTTGTCTATGATGTCGCCCAAGGAGCGGTCGTCGCCAATCTTGAACTGCTCACGGTGCAGGTTTTGGTCCTCCTGCTTGTCGCTATTCTTCTCCTCTTCCTCGTGGTGGTATTTGTAGTCGCCAATCTGCAGGTTGGTGCCGCCATCAATTTGCGAGATGCCATATTCGATGGCCTTGGCGCGGAAGGCGGCATCCTCACGGGCGGTCAGAATCATGCCCGTGTAAGGCACGGCCAGACGGAAGATGGCGATAATCTTCTCGAAGGTGTCGTCATCCACAAAATACTTCTTATCGATGTTCAGGCCCGAAGCGTCCTTGATACGCGGGAACGAGATGGTGTGCGGACCCACGTTGAAGCAAGCCTCCAGGTGGTTGGTGTGACGAATCATGGCCAGCACCTCATAACGCCAGTCGTACAAGCCGAAGAGAATACCAAGACCGTTGTCGTCGATGCCAGCCTGCTGGGCGCGGTCCATCGAGGTCAGGCGGTAGTTGTAGTCGCCTTTCTTGGTATTAATTGGGTGATACTCGTTATAGATCTCGGGGCAGTATGTCTCCTGGAAGATCTGGTAGGTGCCGATGCCTGCCTCTTTCACGATGCGGAAGCCTTCCACATCCAAAGGAGCGGCGTTGATGTTGACACGACGGATGCTGCCCTTGCCTTTCTTGGTGGCGTAGGTCACCTTCACGGTATGGGCGATGTACTCCGGTGAGTATTTCGGCGACTCGCCGTAGACGAGAATAAGGCGCTTCTGGCCGTCGTCTTCAAGGGCCTCCACGTTGCGGATGAGTTCTTCATCGGTCAGCGTGGTGCGGATTTGCTCCTTATTTGAGGAGCGGAAGCCGCAATAAACGCAATTGTTGACGCAGTAGTTGCCCACATACAAGGGGGCAAACAGCACGATACGGTTGCCATAGATGCGGCGTTTCAGCTCACGAGCGCCTTCCTTGATCTCTTCCACCAGCGCGGGGTCGGTGGTGTTGACGAGGACGGCAGTCTCCTCCATCGTCAGGCGGTTCTTATCCAACGACTTCTGGATGATTTCGTGCACACGCTCGGGCGTGCTCTTGGTGTTGTTGATGTAGTCCCAAATCTCTTCCGAGGAGATAAACGGGCGGTTGGGCTCGTCGGGGATGCGACATTTTTCGGGATGGAATTGCATATCTTTATGATTTTTAGAATTTAATGAGCAGTTTTAAGCAGCGCTGACTTCACCTCGATGCCTTCGATGCGACCCAACTGGCCTGTGAGGGAACCAATCTCATCGGTGGTGCCTTCGAAAATGACGGAAATGATGCTGTAATTACCACGGGGAAAGCCTTGGCGGCAGATGATGATGCCTGCGTGACGGGATAGCACCGCGTTGACTTGTGGCGCGGCTTCACGGTTTCCCACATAAATAAGGACTGAGCCTATTCTCCTTTCCATTTGAATGTCCTCCGGATCAGATGATTATGATTCCCGCACTGGCCTCGATGTCAACGCATTGTCTTCATCTCAGCGTGGTGCGGCTTGGTTTTGCGGCTGCAAAAGTACGACTTTCTAATCTATTATCTTCTATTTTGACTGAAAAAATCAAATATCCTCGATTTCCTCTATGGTTAGACCCGTGTATTTGGAGATTTGTTGGGAACTCATTCCGTCTTTTTTCATACGAATCGCTGTTTGTACCAAACTTTTATGAGCAGCAGTCTCCTTGAGAACCACTTCATTCTTCTCCCATTCTTCCCAATTCGTCTCTGCGATATATCGATTCACTTGATCAAGCAAATGAGGTAACTCTTGTTGAATAATCTCCCACACTGTTTTGACGTTAATCTGATAATAGTCGTGTACGAGAACATGGCGCAACTTCATTATCCCATTCCAATCTGTTTCAGGATGATTCTTGCAAAATTCCTTTGTCAAGTGGAAAGCTGCTTCACCAACAATTTCAATGTTTTTCACCACAGCATAAAACAACACGTCACCCATGTGTAAGTCATCGCAAGTCTTGCCCTCGGTAAACTTGAAAACCTTATTGATTGCCTCAACAATATGCTCCAGTCGGGTACGGTCTTTAAGCGGCTCTCTCATAAATCAATATTTTATCATGATTAACACTATCAACTGCAAAAGGAGCCAAACAGCCTTCTTCCACGAAATCCACGCTTCTGTCAAGCAAATCCTCAAGATCATTCCACATGCCAAAAAACTTCAATCCAATGGGTTTGGAACGGTCGAGAACGACAAGAATATCCACATCGCTCAACGGTGTTTCCTCGCCACGGGCAAACGAACCGAACAACCATGCCTTAAGCACGGGTTGATTGACAAAATACTTTGAGACAATATGCCGAATCTCTTCTTTGTCCATTTTGATTTGAATCTTTTCCAGCCGCAAAAATAACATTTTTTCGTCAATTTCTCTTGTTTTTCCAAAAAAGGCGTATTTTTGCAGCGGTTCTTTGGTGGAGTTTTGCCGCCGTAATTTATCGAACTAAGAAGCGTTATGCTTGACTTGTGAATGAAAACGTAGGAAATTTTCATTGAAGTAACAAGGATGGTATAATGGTTCACGCTGTTTAGCGTGGGCTTTTATCCTTTCTTTTACTTCGGGTTTTTCCTACGACCTTCATTCATAGATTGGTATATCAGTGCCACGCTTCTTTTGTAGATTATTGTCCTTGGGGGTGCTGAAAAGGAAACATTAAAAGTTGCTCCCGTCACAAATTTAGGGAAAATAAGATGAGAAATAAGATTCAAACATGTTTGTTTTTATTGTTGAGCGGCATTATTTTCCTTGCATTGCCGAGTTGCAAAAAAGACCCTATTAATAACCCTGATAACCCTGGTTCAACAGACAACCCGACTCCGGACAATCCTACTCCGGATAATCCGACAGTGGGCGATACAACAAACTGGGATCTTGTAGATTTTGCATTCAGAGATCTTGTTGGTGCATTTGGACTGGATACTGTCGGCAAGACAAAAACTCTTCAAATGTCTTATCCTTTCAACGAAGGAGACTATATGGTCGATAATTTCGAACCTCAAACGAAACAAGATACAATGTATGCCAACGGAGTTTACCACTACACCGGTTCTGATGAGTCTATTCCGAGAGAAATGCCTTACAGGGTAATGTGGACAAGAACGAAGATTGCCGGGCAGGATGCTGCACGATTAGAATATCAATATAACAATAAGGATGCAGCCTATTGGCCTACCCCTGATTATATGTATCTTGTGCCGGGACAAAAAGGTGACAATGCTATGCAGATGATTGTTACTGAAGCAGGATTTGGCACAGGAATAGGATATGGTTCAATGGGCAGTGGAACAGCAGATATAACTGGCAGCAATGCTGAATGTTTTGTTGCTTCATCGTCAGATTATTTATTTAGTAATCCTTTCAATGTGAACATTAAAGCAAATTATCCAAAACCATAGTATGTAAAGGCTAAGTAGAGGATTCGCAATCCCTAAAACGAATATCCCCGCAGGAAGACCTTTCTTGCGGGGTTTGTTTTTCTATTCTCCCAACAACCACTTCCAAAGCGGCACTACATTGTCTTCATCTCAGCGTGGTGCGGCTTGGTTTGCGGGAACGAAAATAAAGTTTTTTGTTGTGAAACAAATCTGCCGCAAATCTTACAAAAATATCAATATTCCACCTTATCCTGCTTCGATTCCCAAGCGTGAAAAGTCTCAATAGCCTCATCGCGCAGCAAAGGAATGAACGGTACAGAACGCTCGGTTATGTGCTGCTCCAACTCTTTGTAGATGAAGTCGTCGGCGAAGTCAATGGCGGCGGCATCCTTTTTCGTGTTGCCGTAATAGATCCGCTTGATATGTGCCCAATAGATGGCGCCAAGGCACATGGGGCAAGGCTCGCAGGAGGTATAGATGACGCAGTCCGAGAGGTCGAAGGTGCCCAGTTTGCGGCAGGCCTGGCGGATGGTGTTTACCTCGGCATGGGCCGTGGGGTCATTATCGCGAGTGACGCTATTCGAGCTGCCAGCGATGATTTCTCCGTCTTTCACGATGACTGCCCCGAAGGGACCGCCACCGTTTTTCACGCTCTCGTCGGCGAGGCGGATGGCCTCGCGCATGTATTCTTTATCTTGTTCTGTGATGTTCATGGCTGTGTGTGTTTAGTGCAGGGACTGACATCGCCAGCTTATTGGTCTGTCGTTCCTATGGGACTCTTTATTTTCTGTATCGGGCTTCAAGTTCTGCGCGATATTTGTCGGCAATCTCCTTGGCCAAAGCTACGCCATCGCCTTGAGGCTCGGCGCTGAAAGTGCCAAGGCGTTCACGCCACCACTGACCTTCATATTTGCAGATACGTTCGTGGTAGGCCTTCTCATCGAAGGGCTTTTTGGCATCGATGGCGGCATCCACATCCTTGAAGAATTCCTTCCAACGGTAGACGTAATAGGTCGCGGTGAGACCCGCCCAAGCACGGCTGGCGTATTCGTTGAGCAGAGCATCTTCCTCGCCCCAAGTGGTGATGATGTTGCGGGCGTTACTCTCGAAGTAGTCCTTGTCTTCTTCGGTGGTGCCAATGGCTCTCGCATCGCGAATCCAGCGGCCCACAAGGAAGGCGCTCTCCGTGGCCAAGATGACATCGGTGTCATCAAGGATGGAGATCATGGTCTGCTCAATCTGATGTAGTGTCTCATAGTCGCCTTCGCGGTATGCCTTTACATAATCGGCATAAAGGTCGCTGAAGTAGTTGCCCAGCAACTGCCTCGTGATGTTGACGGCATCGAAGTGGCGCGTGCGGGTGGCGCAGTCGGCAGCCAGAAGGTCGTCCAAGGCATCCAACAAGGTGATATTGTTGTACTTATAGGTCGGGGCGATGTAATATTGGCGGTATTCGTCAATGTTGCCCATGGTTGGTCTTTGGTTGATGCGGACGGTCTGACCCGGCGACGACACCTTATTATATACGCTGTCGGCTAGCAAGGTCCAAGCGGCCCTCATGTTCGGGTCTTCCTTGCCGCCACGTTGGTCAGCGAGGCACTTCACCCACGCATCCACATCCTTGGTGAGCGGGTTGTCCCAGGCCTTCTCGAAGACATACTCATACATGAAGGGGTTGCAGTCGAAGCCCTCAAGCGTTGAGCCGATGCCGATGAAGTTGTCGCCACCTTTATCGAAGGCGCGTTCGATCCTGACATTCACCGTGTCGAGGTTGCCAGCCAGCATGGAGTTGCCGCCAAAGTTACCGAGGTAGCACCAGATGTAAGGCACACCGTAATAGGAATTCGTTCTTTCCCACACAGGTTGTCGTTCGCAGTAGTAATCGAGCATGATGTGTCTGTCTTTCGGCATGGAGGTGATGTAGGCCTCGATGCGGTTGTCGACTTCCCAATATTGGCGCTCGTTCCAGAACAGCCACGCCATCTCAAGCCACTTGGCCTCAGGGTCAGCAGCTTCAAGCGACTCATAGACCTGACGGCTCACGCGGGCGAGATAATCAGGCTCCCAGCTCGGCGGGATGAGTTCGTTGAAGATGTCAATGCCATAGATATGGTCGGTGCCGTAGAACTCGGTCTGTTTGTCGATGAATTTCTTCTGGATTTCGGTGTAAAGCGGGTCGAGGGGGTCAAGGAACTTGCACCAGCAGATGCTGTCGAAGCCTGCCCAGTCGCCCAAAGAAGCCAATGGTGCATCAGGATAAAGCCTTGTGATGCAAGGTGGCACGTGACCAGCAAATCCAGGCAACACAGGCTTCATGTTGAGTTCGCGCTCACGGGCAACAATTTGCTTTTGGAGTTCCTTTTGGTTTTCAAGCCATGACATAGGCAATGGTCCACCCCAACGGTCGATATTCTGCATGCGGTGCCAAGGCAGATGCGCCGGACCAGTGAAATAACTGCGAATCTCCTCGTCAGTGAGGCCGAGTTCGCTCCACACTTCATACCACACGCTCTCCTGACCCGTGATGGCTAAAGGAAGATTAATGCCGTTAAGAGCCATCCAGTCGATAAAATGCTCCCACTGCGACCAGTCCCACCATGGCAATGTGTAACCGAAAGTGCAGTAATTCAAGAAGAAACGATCAGGCACGCGGGCACTCAGGCTGACCTTTGCGGGCACATTAGGCAACGTAGAGGGAATCTGCAAAGGTTCCTCTTTGAACCACGAGTATTGCGCCATGCAGTAGTATTTCAAGTAATAATTGAGGCCGACAGCCATACTGTTGGCGTTATTGCCACGAATGACAAGTTTCTTGCCCTTCGTCTCGATTTCAAAACGGTCAACAGTGTCGTTTTCAAGCCTTTCGAGAACAATGTTTTCGGAATACTCAGGCACAACGCGGTTCACCAGTCCGCGCATGGCGATGACTTCGGGATCGGTTTCGGCCTTCTTTGTGCAAGAAAAAAACAACACGAGGCTCAATAGGGTGATGAGGTAGAGTTTTTTCATCGGATTAATAATTTGTTTGGGGCAAAAATAGTGTTTTTTCTCCAATTCTGATTTATCGCCAAATATTTCCTATTTTTGCGCCCATGTCAAAAAACAAATTTTATGTCGTTTGGAAAGGCCGCAACCCAGGTGTTTACGGCCGTTGGGAGGACTGCAAGAAAGAGATAGAAGGCTTCGCGGGTGCTTTGTATAAAGGCTTCCCCGACAAGGCCAGTGCCGAGGCTGCTTTTGCAAAAGGCTTTGCTGGATTCGAAAAGAAAACAACGCCTCTGGTCGACTTGACACAGGTCAAAGAGAAGCCTGTCAGTTCTGCTGTTGCAGTCGATGCGGCTTGTTCGGGCAATCCTGGCAAGATGGAATATCAAGGCTTGTTTGTGGATTTCGGCACGCAGCCTGCCTCGACCGTACTGCTGTTCAAGAGTCCCGTTTTCGAAAACGGCACCAACAACATCGGGGAATTTTTGGCTATCGTCCATGCCTTAGCTTGGATGAAGCAGAAACGGGTGCAATATCCCATCTACAGCGATTCGGTCAACGCACAGAAGTGGGTTCGTGAAAAGAAATGCAAGACCAAACTACAGCCTAACGCCAAAAACGAGTACCTATTCGAACTCATTGTCCGTGCAGAGAAATGGTTGAATGAGAACGCCATAGAAGTGCCTATTCTGAAGTGGAAAACGGAAATTTGGGGCGAAATTCCCGCAGATTTTGGTAGGAAATGAAAAATAGTCTTACTTTTACCGCCTAAAACAAGATAGAATGCTGAAATATGATTCATATTATTTCCAATGTCCACATTGCCAGGCTTGGCTCGAAGGTCGCAACCTAAAGGCGGAGATGGTCAACCAGTCTATCTTGTATTCAGATGGCAAAGTGCTGAACGACAATTTGATAACCACACCCCAGAAAATGGTAATGTGCCCTTCGTGCGGCCACATTTTTTGGGTTGAGAAACCAGAAGAGCCATTTATTACTTATGAAAAACCTGAAGCAGAGGTCTATTCTTGGAACACTTGGCGTTTCTTCGGAATCAGTTTTTCCGATAACAAAGGAAAAATGGCATTGGTCAACCATTACAAGACCTTCTTAAAAAAGAGCCACTACGATCCAAAGAAAGAGATTTATTTGCGTCGTTTCCTGTGGTGGGCCTACAATGACCTGCACCGCAACCACCAACATGTACGCTTGAAATACCTGCTCAATGGCTTCATGAGTTTCGGTGTATGGCATTGCAACCGAAAACTAATACTTGAGGGTGAAAAACTATTCATCAAAAACCATAAAGATTTCACAGAGAACCTAAAACGCTTGTTAGCTTTATTGGAGAAACATCCTGACGAGCAAATAGACCTTGAAGTGCCTGAAATTTACCGTGAGCTTCGCCAATTTGACAAAGCGAAAGAACTATTGGACCAAGTAGGCAGCCGCACACACTTCACTAACGAAATGCTACGCCATTCCAAATGGAAAGATGCTCGGGTGTTTATGGTGACGGGATGATAAGCAAACTTAAAGTTCAAAAAAACGCTCATTATTAGAAAATCAACTGTTTTCCACTTTTTTCCTATTTTTGCGGTTTGTTATCGTAAGGAGAAAATATGAAAATCGCAGTGGTGGGAGCCACCGGACTGGTCGGCTCGAAGATGCTTCAAGTACTTGACGAACAGAAGGTTCGCATAGATGAATTGATTGTCGCCGCCTCGGAACGCTCCGTAGGCAAGGAAATCGTTTTCCAAGGCAAAACATATAAAGTGGTCAGTGTAGATGATGCCATCGCTGCCCGCCCCGACATCGCCATCTTCTCGGCAGGAGCATCGGCATCAAAACAATATGCCCCGCGTTTTGCCGAGCAGGGCACCTTCGTCGTCGACAACAGCTCGGCTTGGCGCATGGAAAAAGACGTGCCTTTGGTCGTCCCCGAAATCAACGCCGACACCATCACCACCGACACGCACATCATCGCCAACCCCAACTGTTCCACCATCCAAATGGTGATGGCCTTGGCCCCGATTCATAAGGCTTATGGCATCAAACGTTTGGTCATCGCTACTTATCAAAGCGTGAGCGGCAGCGGATTGAAAGGGATTAATCAATTGAACTATGAAGAAGGGGCGGACCTTCGACAGGCTCAGGAACCTAACACCATGAAACCCGCTTATCCCAACCAAATCTACCGTAATGTCCTCCCCCATGCCGGCGATTTCACTGACAATGACTATACCACTGAAGAAGAAAAACTTGTCAACGAGACCCGCAAGATCTTGCGTGACGACAGTATTGCTGTCACTGCCACGGCATGCCGTGTACCTGTCACGGGAGGCCACAGCGAAGCAGTCAATGTGGAGACCTTGAAACCTTTCGAAATTGAAGAAGTGCACAGGTTGTTGGAAAACACGCCTGGTGTCATCGTTCAAGATGATCCGAGTGCCAACCTCTACCCTATGGCCCTCACCGCCTACGACAAGGACGAGGTCTTCGTGGGCCGCATCCGCCGCGACTACAGCATCGCCAACGGCATGAACCTCTGGATTGTCAGCGACAATCTCCGCAAAGGCGCTGCCACCAATGCTGTGCAAATCGCCAAATATTTAATAGAAACAAAACTTGTATAATTAGGAATTCGGAATGCTGAATGCTGAATGGCCTACCGGACCTATCATTCCGCATTCCGCATTCATCATTCAAAGATGAAAGTTTTTAGAAATATCATAGAAGCTAGAAATATCCCACACGCCGTGGTCACCATCGGCACTTTTGACGGTGTCCATCTTGGCCACCAGGCTATCTTCAACAAGATGAAAACCTTGGCACAAGGCATCGGCGGTGAGACGGTTGTGGTTACTTTCAGTCCGCATCCCCGTCAGGTGCTCAACATCGACTGCTCCAACCTGCGTTTCCTCTGCACGCCCGAGGAGAAGCTCCAGAAGTTTGAGGAGTATGGCATCGACAACGTGGTCATCATCAACTTCACCAAGGAGTTCTCACGCACACCCTCCGAGGTGTTCATCAAGGACTATATCATCGACAACATCCATCCTGCGTATATCGTGGTGGGTTACGACCATCACTTCGGCAAGAACCGCATGGGCGACTTCGGTCTGCTCAACGACATGAAGCTGAAATACGGTTTCAAGGTGGAACGCGTTGCTGCACAAGATGTTGAGAACATTGCCATTAGCTCCACGAAGATTCGTAATGCTCTTGCCACGGGCAATGTGAAACGAGCCAACCAACTGTTAGGCTACACCTATTCCGTCACTGCCGAGGTTGTGGTGGGCAACAAAATCGGGCGCACCTTGGGCTTCCCTACGGCCAACCTTGAATTGCCGAGGGAATACATGCTCATCAGCAACCGTGGCGTATATGCCTGCCTTGTCGACTACCAAGGCAAGACCTACAAGGCCATGGCCAACATCGGACACCGCCCCACCATCGGCGACCGCAGCGAGAACAACCCCATCATCGAGGTCAACCTGTTTGACTTCGACGGTGATCTCTACGGCAAGCAGATCCATGTACGCTTCATCGACCGCATCCGTGACGAGGAGAAATTTGACGGGCTAGATGAGTTGAAAAACCAATTGGAACAGGACCGTGAGAAAGCAAAGGAGTTGTTAAAAGAGGTTCGGACGGATTTGTAATCCGGCCGGACTGAATTGGGGATTTCAAATCCCCTACTCACAACCGTCGGATTGCAAATCCGACGGAACGAACACAAAAAAAATGAAAATTCTGCTTTTGGTCATAGGAAAAACAGACGAAGAATACCTCATCACCGGCATCAAGAAATACGTGGGCCGCATAGGGCATTATGCCTCGTTCGAGATGAAAGAGATTCCTGACCCGCGTAACCGTAAGACCCTCAGCGAAGACCAACAGAAGAAAGCCGAGAGTTTCCTGTTACTACAACAACTGCAACCTGGCGACCAAGTCATCCTTTTGGACGAAAATGGCAAACAATTCACCTCTGTTGAGTTTTCCGAAAACCTTGAAAAACAGATGGCTTCGGGTGCCAAACGCTTAGTGTTCATCATCGGAGGACCATACGGTTTCGCGCAAGAGGTGTATGACCGCGCCAATGCTAAGATGTCGCTCTCACCCATGACTTTCAGCCACCAAATGGTACGGCTTATCTTTGTCGAGCAACTTTATCGTGCTTTCACAATTTTGAAAAGCGAACCCTACCACCACCAATAATAATCCCGCAATTTTATCGTTACACCAACATGAAGACAATTAAACCCTTACTTCTCCTTTGCGCGGCACTTTGCTTCGCTACCTCTTGCAAGAAAGAGGTCGACATGACCCTGCAACAGAAAACCGTCCTTGAGAACACCGACATCCGTGCAATCACAGTTAACGATGCCTGGCAGGTTAGCATAGTGGCCGACAGCGTCACTTTTGTCGAGCTGTCTTATTCCGCCTATTTGGAGCCTTATCTAAAAGCGAAGATGAGGGGCAATCAACTCGAAATCGGGTTCACAGGAAACGTTCGCCCTGCCACCAATTCCGTTTTCAGCGCCACCGTGCATACAAGCAAAGTCGAAAAAATCGAGGCAAAAGACGCTTCGAAATTGAATTTCTCGGGACACTTCTCCGCAACAAGCGATAGTCTGAACATCCATTTGGAAGACGCCTCGGTATGCAATGGTTTGGACTATTCGGGGCATGAATGCAAAATGGTGATCGAAGATGCGTCTCAGTTTATAGGATTCCAACTCAGCTGCACAAACGGCGAGATTAGAGTGAGCGATGCTTCCACTTGCAAAGGCAACTTCGACATGCAATTCCACCTCGTCGCCAATTTGAGCGACGCATCCCATCTTATCACTTTTGGCGGAACTGCTCCATACGCAATGATTAAGTTGCAGGATGCCAGCCTGTTGAACATGGTACAAACCGAAGTCGATGAGATGCATGTCGACCTATCGGGTGCTTCCGAAGCCACCGTCAACGTAAATGACCACATGGAAGGCACATTGACCGCAGCCTCCACCTTGTATTACAAAGGTCATCCCCAGATTGATATCGAGTGTTCCGAGGATTCGCAGTTGATCCCATTCTGATTTTTGGCCTGATATTTGCTAATTTTCGCCTCCGTTGCGTTGTGCAACACAAATTATTACTAATTTTGTAACCAAATTTTTTAGAAAATGAAAAGATTAGCACTGTTATTCGTCGCCATCCTGTTCGCGACCGTCACTTTTGCCCAGTCTAACGAACCTTCCAAATTGCCCATCGACCCGAAGACGGAAAAAATCACCTTCCGTAGCGTCATCAGCAACACGGTAGGCTCTCAGGATGAGGTATTTAACCGTATCTATAGCGGCTTCATGAACACTTACTACAAGAGCCCTTCCACCATCCTCCAGCAAAACGACGGACGCACCCTTAAAGGCAAACACCAATTCCAATTGGACAACGGCGACGCAGTAAAGGCGAAATGGCCTTGGGTTACCTACTATTTCACCATCGAGGTGCGCGAAGGCCGTGTGCGCTACACCCTTACCGACTTCATGCAGAAGACCCAATCCAACCACCCTTGTGAAGAATGGATGAATAAGGAAGATCCTTTGTATCAACCTATTTGGGATAACTATCTGAATCAAATCGCTGCCTTTGCAGAGGATTGGGGACAAAAATTCGAGGAGAGTCTCGTCCCCGAAAAAGTGTTTGAAGAAGAAGAATGGTAACAAGATAAAAAAGTCCATAGATTCCCGAGGGAATGACATGGGCTTTTCAAATGGCATATTAAAATGGCTACTCGCGAACGCATAAAGAAAGGCTTCTCCAAACTTCTCAAGGAAGAGAAGTTGAAGCTGATTGCCAACTACTTCGAAAACCCTGGCGAGGTCATTAGCCTGCTGAAAAGCTATTGGCATCCCGACTCGAAGCAGCAGCAATTGTTTGACGAGTTCAGCGAGAACACCATCACCAATTTCTTCATCCCCTACGGCATCTCGCCCAATGTGACCATCAACGGCAAGGACTACGTCGTGCCCATGGTCATCGAGGAGAGTTCGGTCGTGGCTGCGGCCTCGGCTGCTGCCAAGTTTTGGGGCGAACGCGGCGGCTTCCATGCTGAGGTCATCGACATGCGCAAGGTCGGACAAGTGCATTTCGGCTGGAGCGGCGACAAGGAAAAACTCTTTGCTTTGTTCCCCGAAATCGAGAAGCGACTGTTGGCCGACACTGACGGCATGACCGAAAAGATGCGCAAGCGCGGCGGTGGCATCCTTGGGATGCGACTCATCGACTACAGCACACAAATCCCTGACTATTACCAGATTCGTGTGGAGTTCAACACGGGCGACGCCATGGGTGCCAATTTCATAAACTCGGCTTTGGAGCAATTTGGCCACAGCCTGCAAGACTTCTTCGCCGAACGCAACGACTTGCCCGAAGAGCTCCGCAAGGTGGAAATTATCATGACCATCCTGTCGAACAACACGCCCGACTGTCGCGTGAAGGTTTGGGTGGAATGTCCCGTGGAAAAACTTGATGGCATCGACGAACACCTTTCGGGCGAAGAGTACGCCAAGAAATTCAAGAAAGCCGTCGACATTGCCCATATCGACACCGACCGTGCCACCACGCACAACAAAGGCATCTACAACGGCATTGATGCCGTGGTCATCGCCACGGGCAACGACTTCCGCGCCGTTGAGGCTGCTGGTCACACTTTCGCCTCGCGTAACGGACGCTATGAAAGCCTTTCATCAGTCACCCTCGATAATGGTCTCTTCCACTTCGAGCTGGAGGTGCCGATGGCTTTGGGCACCGTTGGCGGACTCACAAGTTTGCACCCGCTCGCCAAGAAAACCCTTGAACTCTTGGGCAATCCCACCGCCAAAGAGCTGATGATGATTGCTGCCACAATGGGCCTGGCCAACAACTTCTCCGCCGTGCGCTCTCTGACCACCAAAGGCATCCAAGCCGGCCACATGAAGATGCACCTCAACAACATCCTCAACCAGCTGAATGCCAGCGAAGAAGATAAGAAAAAAGCCCGCGAATATTTCAAGGACAAAACGGTATCGTACGCAGGGGTGGAACAATTCTTAGACTCTCTGAAGAAATGAGCCTATACCAATCTCACGGAAAATTCCTTCTGACAGGCGAATATCTCGTCCTGAAAGGTGCATTGGCTTTGGCCTTGCCATTGAAACTAGGACAGACATTGTCGATAGAGACGTGCCATGGCGCATCTCTACAATGGGATGCCTACAAGCCCGATGACCCTTGGTTTTCTGTATCTTTAAACCCCGAAAACCTTGATATTATCGACAGCGATGACCAATCCAAAGCCGAAAAACTAAGACAAATCCTGCAAGCCGTCAAGCAATTGAATCCCAATGCTTTTGAAGGCAACAACTTGATATTCACAACCCATCTCGACTTCGACCCGAATTGGGGTTTCGGCAGCAGCTCCACCTTGATTGCCAATATAGCGCGATGGGCTGATGTCAATCCATACGAATTACTGAAGTTGACCTTTGGCGGCTCGGGCTACGACATCGCTTGTGCCACTGCTGAAGGACCGATTTATTATCAAGTAAAAGCTGAGGTCCCTGAGCCCGTCGAAGAGCCGACCCCTTTGGTTGAACCTATAGATTTCAACCCTCTTTTTGACGATCACCTCTTCTTTATCTACCAAGGCCAAAAGCAAAGCTCATCCAAAGAAATCAAGGCATTTTTAGCAAAAGCAAATCCCGTTGATTTACAAAAAGATATTGAGGCCGTTTCAGAAATCAGTCGAGCCGTTCCAAAATGCGAGACTTTGGACGAATTCGCTATGCTTATGCAATGCCACGAACGCATCATCAGCCGCTGCATTGGTCAAGAACCGGTTCAAAAACATTTCCCCGATTTCGAAGGGGTGTTGAAATCCTTGGGCGCTTGGGGCGGCGATTTTATTTTGGCTGCTACGGAATGGACTGAAAACCAAGTGAGGGAATACTTCAAAGGGAAAGGCTTGGAGGTGGTTTTCGGGTATAAAGAAATTGTTCTCAACTAAGAATCTTTAATCTTGCCACCACAAAATTTGGTCTTTTCATGGTGTCATTCACTTTTGAATGGCCAACAAAATGTTGTAATAAATAATAATAATATATTAAGAATCAATTAGATAAGTTTTCAAAAGTTTGTAATGCCCATTGGACTTGAAAAAATGGCGAAATTTTTCTATACTTTTGCCAGAAAGTTTTCGAAGACTTAAAACCAAGTTTCAGGTAACCTCTAAAATTCAATTGTTATGAACAAGTCAATCAAAACCGCAATCGCCTTGACGGCACTTTTCGTCATCGGACTCCTCGCCTTGGAGGGATGCAACAAGAAAGAGGCCAAGCAGCCTAAGGTTTCCGGCTTCTTCGTTTCGGGATGCAACGATGTCGTTCTCCACCGCGACAATGAACAGAATGACACGATTTACGTGACCGCTATTGACGAAACGAAGTTGAAAATCAGCACCACAAACACGCAATTCTCCTGTGGAGTGGACACCATCCGACCTGAAATCCAAACGCAGGAACAAAACATCTCCATCGAACTGCTCTATGATGATTCGTGGGCCGATTGCTTGTGCGGTCGCCATTTGGACATCATCATCGAAAACCTGAAGTTGGGACAAACCTACTCCGTCAGCATCAAGAAGGACGAGCGCGACTATTTCCAATTCGAGGTCACTTTTGGGCCTGAAACGAATTTGATGTTCATCCGCGAACAATGAACTCAATCAGCGACGGCCATAACACGCATCAGGCAATTTCGACAGTCAAATTCGAGGCGGAAGGTGTTAGCACCGTTGCGGATATACAACGGCGTTGCCTTCTGTCCCGTTTCCTTGCTGCACATACCATTGGCGTAACGGATGCAATGGTGGCAGGTCATTAATGCGGCAGGAATTTCATCGGGATTTGTGACCGTTGTAGAGAAGGTGCATGCACCTTCTCTACGGCATTCACGGTTATTCTTATGATTTTCAACCAATTCATCCGTCAATTTCATCACCAAATCGCGTTTCATCTCGCCAATGACTGAGGCAGGGATGAGACGCGGTTCGTTGAATTTCAATTCCAAATTGACGGGATTGAACACCGTGTCGCCCCATTGCATGGCCTTTTTTTGGATGTTTTCGGTGGCCTTCTCGGGGTTGTTGGCGAGGATTTTGTCGCATTGTATGCTGGTAGAGACGCACGGCCGTGCGTCTCTACGCAGAAATGCGGAAAAATCATACCCCGTTTCCGTTTCCGACAAAACCAAATCGATGTCAATCTTGCGGTTGCCCGGTGAGGCCTCCACCTGTTTCTGCCATTCGAGGTCGAGGTTACGGTAGATTTTTGCGCCACGATAGGCACCATGGGGGCGGTTTGTAGAGACGGTGTGCACACCGTCTCTACCGATGTTTACCACATCGGCACGCAAGCCCACCAATTCGTTATCCTGGTTTAAAAAACACAGGCCGTCACCGTTGTGCAAGGTCTTGTCGGTATCGATTTCCATTCGGAGGGGATTGCACCAACTAACCTCGCCGATATATTCGCCCATCGATTTCGGCGTGAAGGGCGAACCAATACCTTTTTGTCGCCCATTGATGAAATAATCAGTGAAGCCCCTGTTGAAGGATTTCTCAGGGTTAATATCAAATGTATAGTTGCAATGTCCGAATGAAGCCTGCTCCAAATCTGGGCGACGGCTAATAATTTCATCCAGTTTTTGGCGGTAATAGGCCGTCACATTTTTCACATAATCAGCATCTTTCAGTCGACCTTCAATCTTGAAGCTCGTGATGCCCGCATCAATCAATTCCTCCAAATGCGCGCTGTTATTGAGGTCTTTCAAGCAAAGCAAATGTTGGTTTTTAATCAGCACCTTCCCATTCTCATCAAGCAAGTCCCAAGGCAAGCGACAAGGTTGGGCGCAAGCACCACGATTGGCGCTGCGGTTGCCGATATACTGGCTGAGATAGCACCTCCCGCTATGGCTGACACAGAGTGCGCCGTGTACGAAGAATTCAAGCGGCACCGTGGTCTTCTCACGAATCTCTCGAATCTGCTTCAGGCTCAATTCACGCCCCAAAACGACTTGACTGAAGCCTAAATGCTCCAACTGCTGCACCTTCTCCACCGTTAGGTTGTCGCATTGTGTGCTGGCATGGAGCGGAATAGGGGGCAAATCAAGCTGGAGAAGTTGCATGTCCTGAACAATAAGCGCATCGACACCCGCATTCCAACAGTCGTAGGCCATCTTTCGGGCGCGTTCCAACTCATTGTTGTAGAGCAAAGTGTTCAAAGTGACATACACTTTGGCATCATACAAGGCCGCGTGGCGGCAAAGGCGTTCGATGTCTTGAATGCTATTGGAGGCCTTTTCGCGTGCACCGAAGTCGGGGCCACCGATATAGACGGCATCTGCGCCATGATTAATGGCAGCCATGCCCACCTCGACATCCTTGGCAGGCGAGAGCAGTTCTATCTTCTTCGTTTTCATGGTGCAAAAGTACAGCTTTTCGGGACTATAACGAATTTTTTCGTATTTTTGCATTTTATTTAATTCCTAATGAAAAATCTCGTCAAGGTTATATTGTTCACTTTAACTGGACTGCTTCTTTTTGCCTCCATGTTTCAAAAAACCACCCAATGGTGGGATTTCAAGAAACTGAACGGTGTTGAATACCCCAGTCCTAAGCCTGCCTTGACCCTACAAAACTATCGCGATGGCAGTTTCCAAAACGGAATGGAAGCGTATCTGAAGCAAAATTTCGGGTTTCGCCAACCACTGATTCGGTTTTACAATCAATATCTTTGGGACTTTTACACGACATCGATCAGTAACAAGAGCATACTCACATTAGGCAAAGACGGCTGGCTTTATGAGCCCTGGTCGGTGGATGATTATTATCAAATCCATTACCTAAAGCACGCCTCTACTGCCGACCAAATGGAAGAACAATTGGCAGGCGAAGCCAAGCGTATATATCAGTTGCAACATATTCTTGAACCATACGGCTGCAATCTCTTCATAAGTTTAGTGCCTTCCAAGGACATGCTTTATCCCGAATATCTCCCCGATCACCCAGTAGCACATTTTAAAACCGACACCAAGATGTCGGCTCGTTTCTTTCTCAAAGACGAATTTGATCGATTAGGCGTAAATTATCTTGACTATGGAGAATACTTCCAACGGATGAAAGATACCGCCGATTTCACTATTTTTCCTAAGACTGGAACACATTGGTCAAGATACAGCGCGCTCTTCGCTGCCGATACGCTTGTCAGATACATGGAGCACCTTGGCAACATCAACATGCCTAACTTGATTATCAGTCCGCGAACGCTCCAAGATGCCCAAGAAGCCGACATGGACCTTGAAAACTTGCTCAACCTGACCAGGCCGCTTCCAAAACCTCAATATTATTACGCTACGATGACCTCCGACAATGATTCCACGGCAGTGAAACCAAAAATGATTACTATCGGCGATTCCTTTTGGTGGAATATCATCTATCATATGCCTGTGCAGGATATCTTCTCTGTACTTCCATACTGGTACTACAACAGCACCATTTATTATGACCCTTCCCACCATTCGGTAAATGAGGTCAATTTGGTGGACGAAATCCTTTCGGCAGACTTCATCAACCTGTTTTACAGTTCTACGCAACTCTATAAACTGAACAACGGATTCACGAAAAACGCCCTCATCGCCCTTTGCTACGACCCTGAAGAAATCGATTCCATACAAGCCTCCCTTGAACAGAACATTTATTACGATTCTACATGGATTTCAGGTCTGAGGGAAAAGGCCGAATCGGAAGGCAAGAACGTTGAGGAAGTCGTTCACGACGCGGCGAAATGGTTTATCTACAACTCACCTGAGCAATTTTTCCCCGCTCTCAACGACAGCATCCCAACAAAACGTTCAAAACGCGTGAATGACTTTCTTTCAATGGATTCCTTGTCTTTTGTCGAGCAAGAGATTGAAAGAACCATCTTGAATATAAAAAGCAACGAACCGCAGATGGAGACCATTCGTGAAAAAGCGAAGCAGCAAGGCAAGACTTTCGAACAAGCCATCCGTGATGACGCAAAATGGATTGTCAACCAAAAAATGATGGAAGGCACCTTGCGATTTCCTGGAAAAAAACTTGAAGTGAACCCAAAAGCAGAAAACAATGGTATTCAGTAGCGATGTTTTCCTCCTATATTTCATGCCAGCCTTCTTCCTGGTATACTTCCTCATGCCAAGGAAAACCCGGAACTATGTGCTTTTGTTAGCTTCGCTCATCTTTTATGCTTGGGGAGCACCTGAATTCATCATCCAACTTGTCGCCTCCACGGTGGCCAACTTCTTCTTGGTCAAGTGGATGTGCAAGACCGAGAAGAAAGGACTAAAGAAACTGCTTTGCGCACTATCTATCATCATCCCCATCGGGCTGTTGCTGTTCTACAAATACGGCAACTTCACCATGGAAAACATTAATGCCATCCTTGGCCTCACGGGACACGCGCCGCTCACCTGGAAACGTATCTTGTTGCCCATCGGCATCTCGTTCTTCTCTTTCCAAAGTGTGACATACACCTTGGATACCTACCGTGGCGTCAACAAGCCGATGGAGAAACTGACGGATTTCGTGCTGTATATCACCATGTTCCCGCAGTTGATTGCCGGTCCCATCATCCGCTATTGCGATGTGGCCGACCAAATCCGCAGTCGCGAATCGACCATGGACGACCGTTTGCAAGGTTTTTATCGGTTTGTCATTGGCTTATGCAAGAAAATCCTTATCGCCGATGTGATCGGTGCCCAGGTGGATGACATCCTTGGCCCTGCCAACTTCTCGCTTTTGGACCCAAGTCAAATCTCCGACATCTTCAATCGTGTCTGCAATCTCGACAGCACTTCAGCCTGGATTGTGTCGTTGGCCTATACCTTCCAGATTTATTTCGACTTTGCAGGTTACAGCGACATGGCCATAGGCTTGGGTCGCATCATGGGCTTCAAGTTCCCTGAAAACTTCGACAACCCGTATACTTCCCGCTCCATCACCGAGTTTTGGCGTCGTTGGCACATGACCTTAGGGGCTTTCATCATGAATTACCTCTACATCCCGCTTGGGGGCAACCGCAAAGGCAAAGGACGCATGTACTTCAACCTTTGGGTTTGTTTCCTGCTTTCAGGCCTATGGCATGGCGCCTCATGGAATTTCGTCATCTGGGGTGTGCTGCACGGCTTCTTCATTTGTGCTGACAAACTATTCTTGGGCAAGGTGATGAAGAAAATCGGCAAGGTGCCGAGTGTCATCCTCACCTTCCTTACGGTAAATATCATTTGGGTATTCTTCCGCATCGAGGATTTCGGCTTAGCTTGGTTACTCATCAAGCGCATGTTTGCCTTTGATTTTACGCTGCTGCCCTTCAGTGGCAACGCGCAACTCTATGTCACCATGATCGTGGCGACCTTCTTCTCCTTCTTCACCCTGACGAAATTCGGACAAAAAGTGCAGGAGAAGGTTTATTTCTCCGATTTCACCAACGGCACTCATATTGCCATATGGATTGTGGCTGCTTTTGCCTTCGTATTCTGCGTGGCCGCCTTGAATGCCTCTAGTTTCAGTCCGTTCATCTATTTCAGGTTCTAAGCCATGGGAAAGAACAAGATAAAATATGATTTAATCCTATTTACCCTGCTGATGGTTTTCCTTTTCGTGCCCATTGTGCAGGAATGGACAAGTATCTTCCCCATAAAACTATTGAAAGGAGCATTCGAACCCACACCCAAACCTGAGTTGACGTTCGACAATTACCGTTCAAACACCTACCAGACGCAAATCGAGAAATATGTCAGCGAACATTTCGGACTGAGAGAACCCGTCATCAGAATCTACAACCAATACTTGTGGTCAGCCTACAACAAAACCTACTGCCACTTTATCATGCCTGGAAAAAAAGGCTATCTCTATTATACAGTGGCTGTCAACGAGCACTATGGCACCGAGCTGCCCAAGTTCTATTCTTCAAATGAAAAGGCCATGGCTGCTGCCGACAAGGAGCTGCGGATGATGAACAAGCTACGGTATGTACTGAAAGACTATGGCATCGAGTTCCTGGCTTTTATCGCTCCCGACAAACCCGAAGTGTACCCCGAATACCTGCCACGTCGCGATGCCGACACCACCACCATCCACCTGTCCGACTATTATTCACATCGAATGACTGAGACCGGTTTCCCTTTCATCAACATGACCGAATGGTTTGTGAGCATGAGAGACACCGTTTCGGTTCCTCTCTTTCCAAAAACCGACTCGCACTGGCGCTATTCCGCCATCTACGGCTACGACTCATTGTTTCGCTTCATCAATTCTTTGGATGGTGAAGCCAAATTCCCAACTCTTCACATCGGACCACCTATTGCTTACGAATCGGACAAATTGGAAGGCGACGAGGAAACCCTCAACCTCATCTTCCCCATCCGTGGCGGTCGGACTAAATACAAGTCAGAAATTACCATTGAAGACGACACTCTCCACCGTAAGCCCAAAGTGCTGTTTGTGGGCGACTCATTCATTTGGAGCATGGGTGAGTTCCTGCCTGCTCGTCAAATCATGACCGATTGGGAAGTGTGGTTCTACAACAATACATCGGTAACAGCCTCCACCAACAGGTCGGAGAGCGTGAAAGACATCGACCGCTTGAGCCGTATCCTCAATGTCGACTATGTGGTGTTCTATTCCGCAGGTCACCAATGGAGGGAAGCCACCTACGGCTTTACCAAGGATGCCTTGCTGCAATTTTGCGTGAGCGACAGTCTTTTTGAGGCGTCTGTAGAAGATTTCACCAAACGCTCGCGCAATAATGAAGGCTACGCCAATATGACGGAAGAAGAAGTGCGCAACAGCATAGCCTGGATGCTGAAAAACGACCCCGAACTCATCCCTGGCCTTGACGGCGAAGACACACCTGCAATACGCAACACCAAACGCATCCAAGAAGCCTTAACCATCAGAAACATCAAAAACAACAAAGACTGGGTTTATGCGCTCAACTTCTATGCCGTACAACACGACATAAGTGCCGACGATGCCTTGCGCGAAGAGGCTCGCCGCATTTCTGCCGGTGAGTCGCCATTACGCGAGGAAATCGTCATCGACACGGCGGCCTATATCCAGATGAAGAAACAGGAAATCATTAAAGGATGGCGTAATAATCCCGACAAGCTGCGGGAAATGCAACAGAAAGCAAGCGACGACAACCAACCCTTAGATACCGTCTTTGAAAGAAGCGCACGATGGGTCATTAACCAACAAATCGAGAAAGGCGAACTATTCCAATAACAAGTTAAGAAGTAATATATGGTATTCAGCAGCAACATATTCCTACTCTATTTCATGCCGATCTTTTTCCTCGTGTATTTCATCATACCGAGGAAGGGGCGCAACTACTTCCTTCTGCTCGCCTCACTCGTATTTTATGCCTGGGGCGCACCTGAGTTCATCATCCACCTCATCGTGTCGGTCATCGCCAACTTCTACTTAGTACGGTGGATGAACAAAGTAGAGAAACCTGGCCTGAAGAAACTGCTTTGCGGCATCTCCATTGCCATCAGCATCGGGTTGTTGTTCTACTTCAAGTACGGCAACTTCACAATGAACAACATCAATGCGGTACGAGGTTGGTTTCATGCCGATCCGCTGCAATGGACCAAGATTCTGTTGCCTATTGGCATCTCATTCTTCTCGTTCCAAAGCGTCACATACACTTTGGACACCTACCGCAAGGTGAACGAACCGATGAAACGATTGAGTGACTACATGCTCTATATTGTCATGTTCCCGCAGCTGATTGCCGGCCCCATCGTGCGCTATTGTGACATTGCCGACCAAATCCGCAACCGCGAATCGCTCTATACGGACAGACTGCATGGTTTCTACCGTTTCGTCATCGGTCTTTGCAAGAAGGTATTAATCGCCGATGTCATTGGGTTCCAAGTTGACCAAATCTTGGGACCTTCCAACTACGATGTACTAACCTCTGCCCAATTGGCCGACATCGCCAACAAAATAGCGACCATCGACTCCACCAGCGCCTGGATAGCCATCTTCGCCTTCACCTTCCAGATCTACTTCGACTTCGCCGGTTATTCCGACATGGCCATCGGCTTGGGTCGCATGATGGGCTTCAAGTTCCCAGAGAACTTCGACAACCCGTATGTATCCACTACCATCTCTGAGTTTTGGCGTCGTTGGCACCAGACCTTCAGCGTGTTCATCAAGAACTATCTCTACTTCCCTTTGGGCGGCAGCCGTGTAAAAACAGAAGCAAGGAAATACTTCAATCTATGGTTCTGTTTCCTCATCAGCGGTTTGTGGCACGGCGCGGCTTGGAACTTCGTGGTCTATGGTGCCCTGCAAGGCATTTTCATTTGCGCCGACAAGCTGTTTTTGAAGAAGTTCAACGAACGATTGGGAAGGATTCCGAGTGTATTCTTCACTTTCCTCATCATCGTCTTGACCCGTTGCTTCTTCCGCATTGAGCGCATTGACCTGTCATGGATGTTCATCAAGCGCCTGTTTGCCTTCGACTTCGCTCCTTTCCATTTCGGCGACAACCCACACCTCTATGTGACCATGATCGTGGCCGCTTTCTTCTCATTCTTCACCCTCTCGAAGCTCGGTCTTAAGGTGCAGGATAAGGTTTATTTCACTGAATACAACCGTAGGCAACATATCATCTCGTTCGTTGTCAGCATTTTGGCATTCATTTTCTGCCTTGGCGCGTTGAATGCCAGTGGCTTTAGTCCGTTCATTTATTTTCGATTCTGATGATGAACCATCAACGGTACCATATTATCCAATTTGCCTGTATCACAGCATTACTCACTGCTATTGAGTTACAAGATTTTAGCAATATGGTGAAAATGAGCAACAATAAATGAAAAAAAAGCCCAAATACGACCTTGTGTTGTTCATCATTCTGATGTTGTTGCTCTTTGCATCCTTGGTGCAGAAAAGCACAGGTTGGGTGAAAACAGAGCCTTTGAAAGGTGTCTATCCTATTACGCCTTATCCTCTCTTGAACCTCAATGACTTCCGCTCGGGTGACTATCAGAAACAGATGGAGCAGCAACTCAGCGAGCGTTTTGGCTTCAGGGAACCTGTCATCAGGCTCTACAACCAATATCTTTGGGACTTCTACCGCAAGACCTACGCCCACGACATCGTGGCAGGCAAACACAACTGGTTGTATTACGAGCAAAACGTGAATGACTACTACGGTACCGAGATGTACCGGTGGCTCCCAGATGCCTCAACAGCTCGCGAAACCTTTGACCGTGAGGCCCGTTTGATGCTGAAATTGCGTGGCGTATTGCAAGATTATGGTATCGAATTTCTTATGTTCATGGCGCCTGAGAAAGGTTTCCTTTATCCTGAGCATTTGCCAGACAGGCAACATGATACCAACTCCATCAATGCCCGCGAATACTATACTGCCAAATTTGAGGAGAACGGCTTCCCCTACATTGAAATGACCTCTTGGTTTCAGGCATTAAAGGAAGCCGACACCTTGCCCTATTCGCTCATTTCGCAAACGGGTGCCCATTGGGGCTTCTCCTCAGTGCTGGCCGCCGACTCGCTGCTGTGGTTCATGGAAACGTTAAAAGGTGAACACTTGCCCAAATTGGCCATCGGACCATTCCATGAAAGCGCCGACTCCACCCAAAACGATGACCACGACCTCGAAATGAACCTCAACCTTTTGAGAAAACTTCGCCACCCCTACGACCGCCTCTATGATGCAGATGTCTCAGTGGTGACTGACTCAACTGTTAAGAAACCAAAAGTTTTGTTTATTGGCAACTCCTATCTCTGGCGAATGCACTATTACATTCCTTTCGAAGAGCTGTTTGAGTGGTCAGAGTTCTGGTTCTACAACTCGACGGCTTATTCCGGTCCTGGCTATGCCGACCAAACCCCAGTCGCCGACTTAGACATCATCGAAAAGATACTCGATGCCGATTATGTGGTGTGGTTCACCACAGGCAACCAAATGTATAAGGCCACCTACGGCTTTGTGGAAAGAGCCTTGATGAACTTCTGTGTCGATGATAACAAGGTAAACAAAACCCGCGAAAGCATTATGGACAGCCTGAGTTTGTCGTGGCAAGAAGCTAACAGAATCCTCATCAACGACCCAGAACACTATTTCCCTGAACTGGCTGGCGACAGTATTCCTTCAGCTCGCAACCCAAGAGTGCACGAAACATTGGTAATCAACGAAATCAAGAAAGACTCCGTTTGGATGTGGAACCTGTCGACCTGCCAGACCGTTATCCAAAACGCCTCTTTGGATCAAGTATTGCTCATGGAGGCTCACAACATCATCGAGGGCAAGCCTTTGATGCGCGACATGAGCGATGTGGAAGCCAAGCGCGACCACGTGGAAAGCCTCGTCAGCGATATGATTGAGGAAATCCAGCCCCAACCCGAGCTTATGGAACGCATCCGAAATATGGCTGCAGACAAAGGCATTTCAGTAGAGAAACAGACCGAACTCACCGCCCGCTGGATTGTGAATGACAAAATCAAACGAGGACTCATCGTGTTGTAATCAGAAAGGACGAGCCGCCAAAATCTCTGGAATACGACTGTTTCGGGTGACAGGCACCGAATCGGTGGCCAAATCGGGGAAATAGCGTTCAGGGGCCGAAAACAGCGTCTTTCTCGCCTCCTCCATTCGCTCATCCTCATTTTCCTTTTCGACCGTTGCAGCAACAGCAGTCAAGGTGCTATCGATTTCTGAGTCGTCGTGGGTGAGATAGAGTAAGGCTTTAGGTAGAAAATCGTTGCTGAACACATATAACTGCTCCGGTGAGTATGACAAGTCGATGATTTTGGCGTTGAGAATTTCCAACAGTATGTCGGCATCGCTCGTATGGTCATATTTCGGGTTGAAATGAACCGTACTGTTGTAGTACCAATAATAATAGTTACTGAAAATATAGGATAGGGGCACCGACCTTGTGAGATTCCAGAAAAAGGAATCACCGACCACTATGATTGTAGGCTTATAGGCTGTAGAGTCGTCATCCAAAACATACATGGCGTAATAGTTTTGGTTGGGTTTGATGGGTCGCCAAAGATTCAACACAGCTTCCAAGTCGTTGTCGGGATATTCAGTCTCATCAGGATATTTGCCTCCCATCTTGTAATTGCGCAGGTTCATGTGACCTTCATGTTCGATGTAACGCTCAATAGTGTCGAAAGCATACCCCGAAGCGATATAGGTCCAATGCTTGCCTGTTTTCGGAAACAAGGGGAAATCCACCTTGCCTTTCCAATCTTGGAAAATTTGCATCACGTTGATGTAGTTGACCCCAAGACTGTCGAACAGCTTCGGATAGTATTGGTAAGCATGGAAGGGTTCAAGGGAGAGGCCGGGATTCTCGGGCATATATTCGGGATACAGGAAGGTCTTGGTGGGCAACATTGACACAAAAATGAAGTTTCCATACTCATCGAGGATGTGTTGTACCTTGTAGAGTCGCTGGGCTTCGAGGTCGCATTTGTGTTGCATCTCAGCACAATTCTTAGTGTAGGAATACACGCTGCTCTGATAATAGTTGACAACCTCATCGCGCCCAAAAATCCAATTGTCCTTACCGATATATATGGTATAGTTAAGCACTTTGTGGTAAAAATCCCATAAGTATTGGTTATAAGTTCTGATGAAAAGTTCGCGGAAACCGAAGGAAAACCTTAGTTTCTCCTCAAGATCATGCTGATATGAGCCATCACATATATTATTGATAGACAAAGGTGTGTGTTTGGGCTCATAATACACGCCATTCAAGGGTTGTAGCTTGATGAAATGGGAACGTTCCTGAATAAATATCAGAACGAAGAGACCCAAAGTCAAAAGGCACAATATGACATATATCTTATTTTTCATCATTTTTTTCATTGTCGACAAACCAACGGGCATCAATAAGCAATTGTTCCTCAAAAGTAAGGCCGGTCTCTTCCAACTGCTTCGTAATGATATCAATCATCTCAGGGTTGTTTCTCCAGTTTTCGACCACCTCATATACCCTGAATTCCGTCAAGATAGAGTCGTTGACGGTCTTGTCCTCGCGTAAAAGGGGGTGACCATCAACCACGTTTATTGCTTCGCGGTTAACAAGACTTTCCAAAGATTCATTGTCAATAAAAGCTTTGACTTTCAAAGCATTTACCCAATTCTCGTCTTGGTTGATGCGATAGGCTGTCTGTGCCAAAACAATTCCTCTTGTGTTGCGAATGGTTGGTACGCAGTCGCCATCCAACCCTTCGATTCTCTCGATGTCGTTCCTCAAAATGTCCTCGGCTTGCGTTTTGTCGACGTTTTCAGCCACCATCACCTTTTCGACTTCGGCTTCCCAAAGGCTGTCGCTCACGCACAACCGCAACAACGCGTCTTCAGCAAATCCGTATGAGATTTTGTACATCTGGGCTTTGTCAGTGAACCAAGCAACATAGTCAGCGTTGACAATGGCATAAAGACGGTCTGTCTCGCTTATTGGCCTGCTTTTCTGCAACCTTTGGCCATAGTATTCAGTCATATTGTAGAACCAATATCTTACGTCGGAAAAGACCTTGTTAAGATCGATGTATTGGTTGATGGCAAAAAAATAAGAGTTGCCGATGAAAACCGCATTAGGTTTCACCGCATTGGAATCAGATTTGATGCTAACTTCCCGCTCATAATAAACATCTTCATCAATAGTGATGTCGCGCTGCAGATTCAGCAGTCTTTCCAAGTCGCGAATGGTTCCTTTGGTCAGTTCACTGCATTCAAGACGCTCACCAATGGCAATTCTTGGCATTTCAATGCCTTTCATCGTAGCCATATAGCTAAACAACGAATCGGCTGCATATACTGCGGGAAATATCCAGTGAGCTGAAGTTTGCGGTATGGCAGGATAGTCGAGTGTGTCCTGCATATTAATGAACCAACTGTCCATGTCAATATAGGGAATTCCATTTTCCACTAAGGCCTGACGGTAATAATCGTAAGCGTGGATGGTGGTGGTATCGAAATCACGCTCGGGCAGAAACTGGGTATATAGGTTCGCCTTATCGGGTGTCGTGTATATCAGAAAATCAATGTCAAAAGTCTTCAATACCCCTATCAACTTTTTCAGCAGCCGGATTTGCTTCTCAAATCGTTCCATCGCCTTGTCGTTGGACTCAATCCATCGATACATCTCCTTGCCGTAATACTCATCGACATTGAAATTGAAAAACAACCAGTCTTCCTTTCCAATAGCCACCTCATTGCTATACGTTTTTCTGAAGAAATCCCAAAGATATTGGTTATAGAATCGCGTCATTGGTTCTCTGAAGCCAATGTTCTCGGAAAGATACTGTTCGAGATTGTCTTGGAATACGCCTGTCTTCAAATTCTCGAATGACAACGAAGGAGTAGCCACAGGAATGCTTTGTCCAACCAACGGCCGCATCTCCAACCATTTCGTATTTTGCTGAATGGCAGGTAGTGTAAGTATGGCCAAGGCAAGACAAAAAAGTGCTATGGAAACTACGCTTTTCACTTCAAAATCTAAAATAGATGAACGGACTGAAACCTACCGCATTGATGGCGGCAATGCAGAACAACAACATGAATACAGCCACCACCCACGCCACGATAGTGCCGGCTATGGAGTACTCCTCCTTATAGTAGACGGCATCTTGCATCTTTTTCCCGAAGGGGAACAGAGTGATGAACGAAAACACCAAGGCAATGATGAGCATGGTGTAGAACTGTGCGTCGGCCTTGAGGCCAAAGGAGCTGAAGTCGAAAGCGAACAACCTCGAAATGAAGGTAAAAGCCTGTCCCAAGTCCTCAATGCGGAAGATAGCCCAACCCACCATCGCGATGATGAAAGTGATGATGACGCTCGGCACCTTACCGATTTTTTCATAGAATTTCTTCAAACCCATCCGTTCGAGCACCAACCACAAGCCATGATACGCGCCCCAGACGACAAAATTCCATGAGGCACCGTGCCACAAGCCCGACAATAGAAACACAACCCAAAGGTTGAAATACATCCTCCGTTTCGAGCAACGGTTGCCGCCGAGCGGGATGTAGAGATAGTTGCGCATAAACGCTCCAAGGGTGATATGCCAACGGCGCCAAAACTCAGTGATGCTCGCCGAGTTGTATGGATTGTCGAAGTTCTCCGGAAAATGGAAACCCATCATCTTGCCCAAGCCTATCGCCATGTCGGAATAGCCAGCGAAGTCGAAGTAAAGCTGCATGGTGTAAGCTGCAATGGCAATCCAAGCTGTACCTGTATCCATGACGGAGAGATTCGTAGCCAACAAAGTATCCACTTGAGCACCAATCACATCGGCTATCAGTACCTTTTTAGATAGACCTATCACAAAACGGAAAAGGCCATGCAAACAATTGTTGCTACTGTATTCGCGGTGACGTATCTCACCTTCAATGTCGCAATAACGTACAATAGGTCCAGCAATGAGTTGCGGAAACATCATGATGTAAACCATATAGTCGCTCAACTTCTTCATCGGCTCATTATGGCCTCGATAAGTGTCGAGCACGTATGTAATGGACTGGAAAGTGAAGAATGAAATGCCAATCGGCAGCAGCACCTTTGCCAACCTAATAGGGTTGGCACCGAAGACGCTGATTAACGCATTCAAGTTGTCTATCAGAAAGTTGGCATATTTGTAATAGACCAAAAGCCCCAAGCTGATCGCGATGGCTAAGCCACAATACAGCTTCTTGAGTGGTTTCTTTTCGGCCTTGTGCATCAGCTTGACCAAAAAGAAGTTAGCTATGGTGGAACCGAGCAACCAAAGGATGAAATCAGGAGCGCCCCAAGCATAGAACACAATGGAGAACAACAGGATGATATAATTCCTGAATCTCTTCGGACACACAAAGTAGCATATCAGGAAAAGGGGCAAAAAGTAGAGCAAGAATACGTTGCTACTGAATACCATAACTCGTCAAATATTAGAAACTGCAAAGATATAAAATTCAAAGATTCAACGAAACGAAATGACTCAATATTCCAATGCAACACCTCAATACCGTACAATACGCTGCGAATGACCACCCATTTTTAACACATAGACGCCTGCAGGCAATTCAGGATTGAGGATGATTTCATTGCAGTTTTCAGCGACAACCGTCTCGGAAAACACTTTCCTGCCTAACAAATCATAGATAACGACTTCCTTGGCTCCAAAACCCTCTGCTTCGATTCCAATGTGAATCTCATCACAGGAAGGATTGGGATAGCAACCCAAGACAGAGGTCAAGAATTGATCCACCGATACGAAGTCATCCAATGCCTCGAGGATATTATCTGGTCTTTCTCTTAGGAAAAAGTCAATCACAGGCATGCAATAGTTCTCCCATGAGGAATAGGTTTCAGGACAATGGAACCGCTCAATCTGATTGGGCACCTCGTCCTGGAGCGTCTGTTTGATATAATCGAAATAAGGTTTCGTATTCTGATAGGAAAACGTAGTGGAAACCAACTCATTGAACCGATGGACAAATTGTTCCTTAAAATGCTCATTCTCCAACAGCCTTCTGAAAAACAAGGTCGCCCTTCTGCTGGAAGGATAGCCTTCATAGCCATCATACGTGGCATTGGCAAAGACATCGAATGATAGTGCTTCGAGGCAGCCATCACCGTCATAAAAAATCCACCGCCATTTGCCGTCACCAAGCTGCCACATCCTTGTATTAGTGGCAGGCCAGTCTACATTGGCAGAAAACAGTTCAAGTACATAATAATCAATGAAATTCGGAATGTCAATATGGGCCTCGGCATAGGCATATTGTTCTTCATCTGAAAGATCGGCTTGTTCCATCCATGAGCGTAGCGCATAGAAATTGTCAGCACTTCCACACTCCAATTCATTCCAGACATTAATAAGATTCACAGAATCCTTATCGATGTCTAGATGGTCTTCCAAGAAGCGCTCATCGGGCTTTTCAGCAACATAATACACACCCCAATACTCGCCATTGAGGAACAGCACACAAGCTCGTGACGCAAGCGATTCCACATTAATGTGTTGCGCCATGCGACTCACAATATAATCCTTGCATCCCGAACCATTCCATGCACTCATGTAAGGCTTCAAACACAGATGCTTGAAATTGTCAATAGGCAAAGTCTCGAAAAACTGGTGTTTAAGCCGTTTTTTCCCATATTCTTCGCGAGCATAGATTTTCATTCCTTTTTGTCCCTGATATCTTGCCTTTTTTCCATGGGTTCTCAATCCAACTTGCTGGTTGATGCCACTATTGTCGAGTTCATAATACTCAATGTTGCAAACCCGTTCCCATTCACGCCCTTTCATACAGTAATTCCCTGTGAAATAAGGATTCAACGAGTCAAAATGAATGCCTGGCACAAAGATGCCCGTCTCGTAATCAAACAAAGCCAGCGAATCGGCACAGAGCGAGACGGCGGGCAAACCATGCGTATTGCAACCCAAAGCACGAATGAAATAGCTATTGGTCATCACCTGACTGACACAACTGTCGTTTTCGTCAAAAACCGCAGCACGAATCACGATGCAATGCTGCACCGAATCGGGGAGATAAAACTCGTTTTCTGGGCAATTGACAATAGTGTAAATGTTTGATTTCGAATAAAGTTGTTGATTCAAAACCAAAGTTTCTTCGTATAAAGGCGACTGTGGTGTCGGACGGTTACCATTAGTGGTGTATCGGATATGGTTCTGCGGAAAATAATTGTACAATTCCAGTTGGAACACATCCTCATAAAACCCACCCTTGGCCGAAAAGACCACTGTGTCGTTTTGGGCCTTAGCAGAAACAACGACAAGGAAAAACAGCAATATGAACCATAGACTTTTTTTCATATCGGATTCTTTTCTGCAAAAATACAACAAAAAAACATCATATTACAGGCAAAACAACTTTGTCTATCTTTTTCCGAAGCAGAAAACCTCTAATTTATTAAAAACCAATATTTTGAAAAATACGCCTTCAAGGTATTGTCTATCAATTTTCACACAAAAAAGGAGATGCGAGTTTTCGCATCTCCCTTTGTGTTATCCTTTTTCGACACGATAAATCGTGTCTCTAAAATCTTACATTAAATCTTTTCCTCTTCCACGCGCAGCGGTTGAGGCTCGCTCTTGCGGATGTCGAGTTCGTCGATCAGGTTGGTGGCGCCAGCGTACTTGTCGATGATGAAGAGCACGTAACGGATGTCGACGTTGATAGTGCGTTGGAGCTTAGGCTCAAAGTTCACGTCGCCGCTCATGGCTTCCCAGTTGCCGTCGAAGGCGAGACCAATGAGTTCGCCCTTGCCATTCATGATGGGGCTACCAGAGTTACCACCAGTGATGTCGTTGGTCGACAAGAAGCAAACCACAAGTTCGCCGTTGTCGTCAGAATAAGCACCAAAGTCCTTCTTTTCGATGAGGTCGATGAGGCGCTTGGGAGCGTCAAACTCATAGTCGCCAGGGATGTACTTTTCAAGAATACCGTTGGCGGTGCAGATGTAGTCGTAATGCACGGCATCAGCGGGCATATAATCCTGCACCGAACCATAGCTCATACGCATGGTCGAGTTGGCATCGGGATAGAGGCTCTTGCCGGGTTGGGTGGCAGCGTAATATTCACGCAGGCCTTTCACGAAGATATGGTCGTTCTCGCTGATGGTTTGCATAGCCTGACGATACTCGGGCATTTTGTCTAAGAGAACTTCATACATCGAGTAGAATGTGATGAAGGCATAGTCCTTACCGATTTTCTTCGGGTTGGGTTTGTCCAAGAAGGCCTTGATGCTCTCAGGCGTGGCAAAAATGGAGTTGGCATACACATCATCGGTGAAAGCGTCGATGTCGCCCTTGAACTTCTTGTCGATGATGCTATAGATTTCGGGCAGCTCGTCGGCCTTGAAAGCGTTCTTGTAGGTCTTCAGCATCTCGGCGAAGGTCTTCTTCTCCACTTGCGGATCGGTTTCAGCGAAGAGGTCGTCGACATTCATCTGTTGGAGTAGCGCCAACGCCAATTCTTGGCCGTCCTTGTCATTCTCCTGATAGGCATCGTAATAAGCGGCAAACTGCTCAGCAATGCCAGCAATACCGACATTGGCAATCTGGGCCGGATAATAGATGTACTTGGCCACTTCGTTCATGGTCTTGTAAGCATCCTTCAGGTTCGGGAGGGCTTGCTTGTATTCGGTCTTGTTGTTCTTGTTCACCCAATTGGTGAAATCCTTCTCCAAAGCAACCTTGCTTTCGCTCACTTTGTTCTTACGGAGCATCTTGCACTGGCCAATGAAATTCTTCCAAGTGTTGGCCAATCCAGCGTGGTTGTCGGCATACATCAGGTTAATGTGCTCGTCGACCTTCATGTATTCTTCCATCACTTCGAGTTGCTTGCCAAAGATGTCGATGATGGTGGGATAGAAAGTGTCAACATTGTAGTCGATACCATAGCTCGACATATAACGTTCGGTGCTGCCCGGGAAACCCCAAATCATGGTGAAGTCATCTTTCTGCACACCATCGAGGCTGATGGGCAGATGATGCTTGGGAGTCAACGGCACATTGTCCTTGCTGTAGGCGGCAGGATTGCCGTCCTTATCGGCATAGACGCGGAAGATTGAGAAGTCGCCTGTGTGACGGGGCCACATCCAGTTGTCGGTGTCGCCACCAAACTTACCAATCGAAGAGTTGGCCACGCCTACGAGACGCACATCGGGGAACACTTGATAGACAAACATGTAGTACTCGTTGCCTTCAAAGAAGCCCTTGATGACGGGGTTGTACTTGCCGTCTTCCGAAGCAGCGGTTTCGAGTTCCTTGATCTTCTTGCGGATGGCAGCCTGTTGGTCTTGATAGTCCATGTCGTCGGTCACCACGCCAAGGATGTCCTTGGTCACGTCTTCCATGCGGATGAGGAAGCTAGCGGTCATTTCGGGAGCAGGCAGTTCCTCGCCGTAGTTCTTGGCCCAGAAGCCGTCACGTAGGTAGTCGTGTTGGTCGGAGCTCAACTTTTGGATGGCACCGTAGCCGCAGTGGTGGTTGGTGAAAAGCAAACCGTGTTCGCTCACGATTTCACCTGTGCAGAAGAAGCCACGCGGCATGGCATCGCTGCCGAGTCCCACGATAGCGTCTTTCAGACTGCTGTGGTTGATGCTGTAAAGCTCTTCAGGGGTCAGTTGCAGCCCCATCTTCTGCATGTCAACATAGTTCAGGCGCTCGACGAACATCGGGAGCCACATGCCTTCATCGGCATACACGCGACCCACCGAAACCATGATGGCCATCGCGATGATTCCTAATACTTTCTTCATATAATTTAAAGATTAAAAATTTAAAATTTAAAATTCGGTTAAAGCGGCGGCAAATTTAGAAAAATAAATCGTATCTCCCCTCGAAATTCTCCTTGATTCAACAATTAAACGATTAAACACTTCAACGATTCAACAATAAACCTTATTTTTGCAGCAAATTACCAAGCATGGAAGACAATTACCAATTAATAACCAAAACTGCCGCCGGACTCGAAGACGTGCTGGCCGCCGAGATTAAGGCTTTAGGAGCAAAAAACGTGCGCCCCATGCACCGCGCCGTCATTTGCGAAGGCAACAAGGAATTGATGTACCGTATTAATTATGAGGTGCGCACGGCCCTTAAAGTGCTGAAGCCGTTTAAGAATTTCTTCGCCAAAAACCCCGACGAGCTATATAATAAGGTAAAGGAAATCAACTGGTGTGAGCTACTCCGCACCGACCAGACCTTCTGCATCGATGCCGTGACGAGCGGACGGTTTTTCACCCACTCGCAATACGCCGGCCTAACCATGAAAGATGCCATCGTTGACCAGTTCCGCGATGTGTATGGCATACGCCCCAATATTAATACCTTGAACCCTGACTTACGCATCAATTTGCATATTCGTGAGGACAAAGTGACCATCCTCTTCGACAGTTCGGGCGAGAGTCTGCACCACCGCGGCTACCGCAAACAAGTCGACAAGGCCCCAATGAACGAAGTGCTAGCGGCAGGTCTTATCCAACTTTCGGGATGGAAGGCCGACTGCAACTTCCTTGACTGCATGTGCGGTTCGGGCACGTTACCCATCGAGGCAGCGATGTATGCGATGAAGATACCGCCAGGCTACTACCGCAAGCAATGGGGTTTCATGAAATGGGATGATTACGATGCCGAATTGTGGCAGCGCATCCGCCAAGAAGCTGATGAAAAGATTTGTGATTTCGACCATGAAATTTGGGCTTCCGACCGCTCACCCAAGGCCGTCTCCATCGCCGAGGGCAACATCAACTACGCCCACTTGCAGCACGACATCCACCTGATGAAAAAGGACATGCACGACCTCACCCCACCCGAAGGCGGTGGCATCCTCATCATTAACCCGCCCTACGGCGACCGTTTGGAGGAAGACGACATCGACACGCTATATGAAGAAATTGGGCACACGCTGAAGCACAACTTCCAAGGCTTCCAGTGCTGGCTCATCACTGACGATGCCGTGGCCTTAAAGCATGTCGGCCTAAAACCAACGGCTAAGATACCTGTTTGGAACGGACCATTGGAGTGCCGTTTTGTGAGGTTTGATATTTTTGAAGGGTCGCTGAAGGACAAGAAAGCAAAGGAGGCGGAGGAACAATAATAATATTTTGCGTAAAGTGACATTTTTTGTCATTTACGCGGAGGATAACTCGCAAGAAAGATGAAAAAAGGCAACCTCGGCTACCTTCCTTTTTTCTGTCAGAAACCAGCGAAATCTATCATTTTTTTCGAGATTTCGCTGATTTCTAATAGGAAATTATTCTTCAAACAATTCATCTCCAATTATTTGACATTGTATATCATCCGAAAATGCGTTGCGAACTAATCCTTGGGAAGTAACCATAGTCAGATGGATGGCTTTTTGCGTTTCTGTTGCTTCGATAAAACGGATTTTCTTGTTTTGCAACGCAGCATCGTATGCCGCATCTATTTTGAATGGAGATTGTGTGTATTTCATCTCACAAAGGTTAATTACCCCGTCGTTTCGGTCTATCAGCAAATCAATCTGTGCTCCGCTTTGTTCCTCGTTTCCTTCAATTCGCCATGCATATTCGCTGCTGATGATGCCAGCCACACCCAGTTTGGCCTTGATTTGTCGGCTATGTAGCAAACAAACCCGTTCGAAAGCCAGTCCGCACCAATTAAAATAGGCAGGCGAGTCAAGGCTCTTGCTCCAAAAATGCTCATCATTGACCAAATTGTCCTGAACAAACCTATAATAAAACAATGTATAGGAATCGATGAGTTGGAACAAGGCTCCTTTGCTCTTTTTCCCGATAATGTTGTACTTACGGATAAACCCGCAATTTTCCAAATCCTCAAGCATATCGCTCAGCTTACCATTGTCCACCAGCCCAGTTCCATGGACGATTTCAGCGCGGGTCATGCCAGTTTTTTTCTTTCCAAGCACCTCAATGATGGCGATGTATTTATCTGGATGGTTGAAAAGCGAAGCGTACAATTCGTCGTATTCTTCTCTCAATTCTCCGTCTTTGGAAAAGAAAAGACGGTCGATATTTAACGCAAGGCTCTTCGATTTATCCAACAATGACCAGTAATAGGCCACACCGCCCAAGGCCATATAGCCTTCCAAAAGCTGCTTGCGGTTCATTCCCAACTTCCGTTGTCGGGCATATTGCTCGCATTCATGTAAAGTGAACGGCTGCAAATGGATTCTGTATGTCAGGCGATTATGTAGTCCTTTTTTGTTCTTCAACAACTTCTTGATAATCCATGACGTGGCGGAACCACAGGCTATAAGCACCACGTCTTTTCGGGCGGAAGCAAAGCCGTTCCAAAAATGCTCCAACGCAGGTAAAAAGCTTGACCTCGGTGCGTCCATCCAAGGCATCTCGTCGATGAACACTACTTTTCTTTTGTCTTTTGATTTCTCTATTAGTTCCGCCAGCATATCAAAAGCGTCCAGCCAATTGGCGGGAAGCGGTGCTTTTTCATATCCTTGTCTACGCAATGACGATTGGAAGTTTTGTAACTGCTCTCGGGTGTTCTTTTTAGCCAAACCTGTGTGCGTAAACGTGAATTTGTAATGGAATTGCTCTCTGATGAGAAAAGTCTTACCTACACGGCGGCGACCATAAACCACCACAAATTCAGAGTATTCCGAATCAAACGCTTCACGCAATTTGCGCTGTTCTTCTTTTCTTCCTATCAACATAAAATGTGTGTGTTTGAACTCACAAAGATAGGATTTTTCTGTCAGAAACCAGCGAAATCTATCTTTTTTTTCGACATTTCGCTAGTTTCTGACAGAAAAGGAGCCCTTAAACACTTCATCAGGCATGGCCAAAACGATATCGTGAAAACTCCACTAAATGATATCACTTCTTATTATACTGATTCATCGTCCGATCCACGCCCTGCGTGACGAAACTCTTAATGATTTCCACAGCTTCGTCCACTTTCTGGTCGACGATGGGCTCTTCTGAGGACTTCCATTGGCCCAAAACAAAGTCAATCTGACGGCCACGGGGAAAATCGTCGCCCAAACCGAAACGCAGACGACAGAACACATTGGTACCCAACTTCTCAATGATATCGGTCAAGCCGTTGTGACCACCATCGGCACCCTGTTTGCGTAGGCGCAAAGAGCCCAAAGGCAAAGCGATGTCATCGTTGACGACCAACAGATTCTCCATCGGAATCTTCTCCTGCTGCAGCCAGTACTTCACCGCCTTGCCGCTCAGGTTCATGTAGGTCGTCGGCTTGATGACAAGCAAGGTCTTGCCCTTGTATTTCATCTCCGAAGTCTGGGCAAGGCGGTTCGTGGTGAAAGTACCCTCAAGGTCTTTCGCCAAGCGGTCGGCAATCTTAAAACCGATATTGTGTCGCGTGTTGTCATACTCGGCACCTATGTTTCCCAAACAGGCTATCAAGTATTTCATTTCGTTGGGCTGGTTTTGTTTTTCTTTACGGAAAAGGCGCGCAAAAATACAATTAATTATTGACATTACTATATATTCTTCGGCCGCCACGCTATGACAGCCCTACAACTGACAAATGAACAGCTGACAACTACTAACTAAAAAAGGCCGCCCGAAGACGGCCTATTCGTATGGTTGAAAAATAATTATTGTTCGGCTTCTTCTTCGGCAACAGCAGCGCCACGAGCGGCGTTGACGGCAAAGATGACAGTGTAGCCAGGAGTGACAGGGGTCACATTCTCAATGTTCAGATCCTTCACCTTGATGGCTTCGTTGATGTTCACATTGCTGATATTGACTTTCACATAGTCCGGGAGATCCTTAATCAGGCCGCAAACCTTGACCTTCTTGATACCCAATTTGGGTTTACCACCACGCATAACACCGGTAGCTGAGCCTTCCAAAGCGATAGGCAGAATCACGGTGATAGGCTTGTCCTCCTTCACGATGAGGAAATCAGCATGCAACACCTTATCGGTCACAGGGTGATACTGAATGTCCTGAAGGATGGTCTTGTAAGTTTTGCCATTGATTTCGAAGTCAATGATGTAAGTTTCAGGGGTGAAGAGGATCTTGGTGAAGTTCTTCTCGGAAGTGGCGAAGTGAATCTGCTGTTCGCCAGCACCGTACATGACACATGGAACCATTTCGGCACTACGGAGAGCCTTAGTATCCTTTTTCCCTACGTTCTCGCGAAGAGAACCGCTCAATGATACAGTTTTCATTGTGTTTGATTGTTTAATTGATTGTTATTTAATTGTTTATTGTTGTTGGTAGAGACGCGGCACGCCACGTCTCTACAGGTTTTGCATTATTTAAATAATGAACTGATGGATTCATAGGATTCCACACGATGGATAACATCGGCAAACAAGGAGGCCGTGCTGACCACATGGATTTTCTTCGATGCGTTTGGTGGCAACGGAATGGAATCGGTGACCACCACTTCGCTGAACACTGAATTGTCAAGACGTTCCATAGCAGGTCCACTGCAAACAGCATGTGTGGCGAAGGCGCGGACGCTCTTGGCGCCGTTGTCCATCAAAACCTGGCCAGCCTTAACGATGGTGCCAGCCGTGTCGATGATATCGTCAACAAGGATGACATTCTTGTCCTTCACATCGCCAATTAGAGTCATGCTATCCACCACATTGGCGCGTGAGCGTTGCTTGTGACAGATGGCGAGATCGCAACCCAAGCGTTTGGCATAGGCAGAAGCACGCTTCGAGCCACCCACATCGGGCGAAGCCATCATCAAGTCCTTGATTTGCATCTTCTGGATGTAGTCAATAAAGAGGCTTGAGGCATAGAGGGCATCCACAGGGATGTCGAAGAAGCCTTGGATTTGGTCGGCATGCAGGTCGAGGGTGATGATACGGTTCACACCAGCGGCGGTCAGCAGATTGGCCACCAACTTCGAGCCGATGCTCACACGCGGTTGGTCCTTACGGTCCTGACGTGCCCATCCGAAATAAGGAATCACAGCGATGATCTTGTGGGCCGAGGCACGCTTGGCCGCATCAATCATCAACAATAGTTCCATAAGGTTATCGGTAGAGGGCATGGTGGACTGCACGATAAAAACATGATGGCCACGGATACTCTCTTCGTATGAAGGTTGGAATTCGCCATCGGAGAAAACGACGACTTGTGACTTACCCAATTCAGTGCCATATGCTTCGGCAATCTTGGTGCCTAATTCCTTTGTGGCCCTACCGGCGAAAATGGAAACAAATCTTCCTGACATTTTTGAAGGATATTATGTTGATTTAACTCCGTTTTTCGGGTTGCAAAATTAGGGATTTTCTCTTTGCTGACAATACTTTATTTCACCAAAACAAGCAATGAAAATAAATTGATTGAATTTCAACGTTTTACATCAATAGGATCAATAAAAACAACGTTTTTTTTCAAAAGTTACTTGTTCGAACGAAAAAAATCTGTAATTTTGCAGCCGCGTTTAACGCGATGAAGCACATGCCGAAGTGGCGGAATCGGTAGACGCGTCGGTCTCAAAAACCGATGAGGTAACACTCGTGCCGGTTCGATCCCGGCCTTCGGTACCAAGAAAAACAGCCCCGAGTTTCGAGGCTGTTTTGTTTTTGAAACAGCCCACCTATGTCCTTCCCATGGGAATCTATAGGTGGGCTATTTCAAAAGAAATCACTCCACAGTAACCGACTTAGCCAAATTACGCGGCTGGTCGACGTTGCAACCACGCATCACGGCGATGTGATAGGCCAAAATCTGCAAAGGCACTGTTGCCAATAATGGAGAATAGAGGCACTCTGTCTCAGGAATCTCTATCACATAATCTGCCATTTTTCGAGCCAAAACGTCTTTTTCACTTATCACGGCAATGATTTTGCCATTACGAGCCTTCACTTCTTGAATATTGCTGAGAACTTTTTCGTAGGTGCTGTGGTTGGTGGCGATGAACACCACGGGCATATCCTTATCGATCAAGGCAATAGGGCCGTGCTTCATTTCGGCGGCAGGATACCCTTCGGCATGGATATAGGAAATCTCCTTCAGCTTCAACGCACCTTCAAGAGCAACAGGATAGTTCTGCAAACGCCCAAGATACAACATATTGCGAACATCCTTGTATTTCTCGGCAATATCCTTCACGTGACCGCTATGGTCAAGCGTCCATTGTATCTTTTCGGGAATACGGTCAAGTTCCTGGATGAACTTAAGCCGTTCTTCGTCTTTCATTGAGCCTTTCAACTCAGCCAAACGCAATGCCAACATGGCCATCACAGTCACTTGCGAGGTGAAAGCTTTTGTAGAAGCCACACCAATTTCCGGACCAGCATGGGTGTAAATGCCTGCGTCAGTAGCTCTCGATATGGACGAGCCGATAACATTGCAAATGCCCAACACAACTGCTCCTTTATCCTTCGCCAGTTGAATGGCGGCCAAGGTGTCAGCGGTCTCGCCCGACTGCGACACAGCAATCACTACATCATGAGGTGTGACTACTGGGTCGCGATAACGGAACTCAGAGGCATATTCTACTTTCACTCGAATCTTAGCCAACTTCTCAATAAGATAGCTACCCACCAGACTGGCGTGCCATGAAGTACCGCAGGCCACAAAAACGATGTTATCAGCATAAAGCAATTGTTTTTCGTATTGCGCGATGCCACCCAAACGCACGGTGTTGGCTTCAGGATGCAAACGTCCGCGCATAGTGTCACGGACGATGGTCGGCTGCTCATAAATCTCTTTCATCATAAAATGATCGAAGCCAGCCTTTTCGATACTGTCAAGGTTCATCTTCAGTTCCTGAACGTATGGGATGGCCTCCACATCCTGTATGGTCTTGATATGCAGTTCCTCTCCCAACTTGATTCTTACAACTTGCTCATCCTCAAGGTAAACCACCTTCTGTGTTCTACCCACGATTGGCGTAGCATCAGAGGCAATATAATACTCACCATCGCCGATGCCGATGACCATAGGGCTCCCCTTTCGGGCTGCAATCAATTCGTCGGGATGACCTTTTTCCACGATGACAATGGCATAAGCTCCCACCACGTGGTTCAAAGCAATGCGCACCGCTTCAAACAAATCGACATGTTCGCTTTGCTGCACGTCTTCGATAAGGTTGGTCAACACCTCCGTGTCAGTCGAAGATAGGAATTTGAAACCACGTTTCTCCAACTCCTTGCGCAGGCTAAGATAGTTTTCGATGATGCCATTGTGAATCAAGGCAAGGTTACCCGATTGTGAGCGATGCGGGTGTGCATTCACCTGGTTAGGCTCGCCATGGGTGGCCCAACGGGTGTGAGCAATGCCAATGTGTCCGCTGACATCTTTAGAAGAAGCAAAGGCCTCCAAGTCGGAGACCTTGCCTTTAGCTTTGTATACGTTTAGTTCGTTAGCCTCATTGAGCAGTGCCACACCAGCACTGTCATAGCCACGATATTCGAGGCGTTTCAAGCCCTCAATGAGGATGGGATAGGCCTCTTGCTGGCCTACATAAGCTACTATTCCACACATATTTGCGTTGTTTAAAAGGCGCAAAAATAGTGGATTGGAAAAAACGATGCAAGATTTTTTTTATTTTTTTACTGGAACAAGTCCTTCACATCAGGAGCCTTGTCAGCACCTTCAGAAGCCTCGAAATAAGGTTTCTTATCAAACCCGAACATTCCAGCAATGATGTTGCCAGTGAAACGGCGTACGGTAGTGTTATATTCTCGGGCCGTTTCATTGAACTCACGGCGGGCGTTGGCAATGGCGTTTTCACAACCTTCCAATTGCGACTGCAAGTCAAGATAGTTTTGGTTAGCCTTCAGGTCAGGATACTGCTCCACCGTCACCAACAGGCGCGAAAGTGCACCCGACATCTCGTCTTGGGCAGCTTGGAAGGCTTTCAGGTTTTCCTCAGTGAGGTTCTTGGCATCGAGGGTAGTAGCCGTAGCCTTGGCTCTGGCTTCAACCACAGCCGTCAAGGTACCAGCTTCGTATTCGGCATAGTTTTTCACCGTAGCAACAAGGTTCGGAATGAGGTCTGCTCGCTTCTGGTAAGCCGTTTGCACATTACCCACAGCCTTTTCAACGCCTTCTTGTTTAGAAACCAGTCCGTTGTAAACGCCTACACCCCAAATGACCAACACTGCCACAAGGGCAAGAATGATGAGAATTCCTTTTTTCATAATGATGAGATTTTGATTGTACAATAATACGATTCTATGCGATGTTTTATCACAGTGCAAAGGTAAACATTTTTTTTGTATTTTTGCAATTTATACATATTACTAAATTCATTTTACCAAATGTCTGAAAATCAACAGAAAAACGATATTAAAAGCATTGATGGGCAATTGTTGAACCGTGGATGTACGTTAGGAACGACTTACAATACAGGACAAAAGGTGCTTTCGTGCGGCCGCTGCAAATTGAGTCAGTTTGATTGGCTGAAAGACTATGAGAACCAGGAGGTTAAAGGAAACGTTTGCTTAGCAGAGGTGCGTTTCAAAAACGACCGTAAGGACTATTTTACTTATCCAGAAGATTTGGAATTGGAAGTGGGTGAATTTGTGGCCGTTGAAACTGCCATCGGACATGATATAGGCATCGTCACCATGTTGGGTGAAATTGTTAAACGCCAAATGAAGCGCAAGAAATTCCGCACACCCCTGGCTGAGATGAAGAAAATCTACCGACGCGCAAAAGTAGCTGATGTGGAAAAGTTTTTGTCGGCCATCAAATTGGAAGACAGCACCCTAGCCCGCACTCGCACCATCATTGACAACCTTGGTCTGGAGATGAAACTCAACGATGTAGAATACCAAGGTGACAAAACTAAGGCCATATTCTACTACACTGCCGACGGTCGTGTCGACTTCCGTGAACTCATCAAGAAATTGGCTGAGGAGTTTCACATCAGAATCGAAATGCGCCAGATTGGTGTGAGGCAAGAATCGGCCAAACTGGGCGGTATCGGTTCATGCGGACGCGAACTGTGCTGTGCTTCGTGGATTACCGACTTCCAATCGGTGACCACGGGTGTGGCCCGCGTGCAACAACTTTCGCCCAATCCTCAAAAGTTGGCCGGACAATGCGGCAAGCTGAAATGTTGCCTCAATTTCGAATATGAAGCCTATGTTGAAGCCCTGAAGGCCTTCTCAGACCCCAATATCGTGCTGCATTTTGAGAGCGGCGACGCTGTACACCAAAAGAACGACGTCTTTAAAGGCATCATGTGGTACTCCTACACTAACGACAAAGGCAACATCATGGCTATTCCTGTCGACAAGGTCAAGGAGATTATCGCTTTGAACCACAAGGGACAGAAACCCAAGAAATTGGAAGACTATGCCGTGACCACTGAGGCACACACCAACACCAATGAAGGCTATGGTGAGGCGGACCTTAAAAAGATGAGTGATTAATACTTTCAGTCATGAAGAGACCTCTCAAGTGGATAATTGCAATATGCGTCTTGTTGATAATGAATGCTTGCACAAGCGATTCCTTCAACAAGCGCACAGTCATTCCAGAAGCCGAATGGAGACAAGAAGACAGAATCGCCTTCGATGTCGACATTAACGATACCATCAGCAATTATGTGTTCGGCATTGGACTGCGCCATATGGAGAACTACCGTTATAGCAACCTCTTCGTATTTCTCCATACCCGAATGCCCAACGGCAACCTCACGCACGACACGATAGAATGCACCCTCGCCACTCCTGAAGGCCGATGGATAGGCAAAAGTAGCGGTAGCATGAGAGACTTGCTCGTCCCATTAAACGAGAATCTTCTTTTCCCATTAAAAGGAACCTACCATTTCGAAATTGAACAAGCCATGCGTGAACCTACTTTGAAAGGCATTTCTGATATTGGATTGTATATTGAAAAACAATAAGATATGACGGATAAAAAGAAAAAAGCGAAGCAACAAGGACAATCGAACGCCATAAAAAATCTGTGGATTATCTTCGGATCAGTTCTCTTGTTCATCATTTTGTTCTTCATTTGCGTCGCTGTAGGTATCTTCGGCACCATGCCCTCCTTTGATGAGTTGGAAAACCCACGAACCAATTTGGCCACCGAAATCATCTCCGCAGACGGCAAGATATTAGGTACCTATCACGTGGAAAACCGCAGCAACGTGCGCTATGCCGAGCTATCACATTACATGCCCGAAGCCCTTATCAGTATTGAGGATGAACGTTTTACTGAACACTCTGGCATCGATGAAAGAGCTCTGTTTCGTGTAGCTTTCGGTGTGCTAACAGGACGGAAGAAAGGCGGCGGTAGCACCATTACGCAACAGTTGGCCAAGAACCTGTTCCCCCGTGGCGAAAACCTCAGCAAACCAAAACTCGTGCTGCGCAAGTTCCAAGAATGGATTACCGCCACTAAGCTAGAGCATAATTATTCGAAGGAAGAAATCATTGCCATGTACCTGAATACTGTGGCTTTTGGACATAACGCCTTTGGAATTCGCGCGGCAGCCAGCACCTTCTTCGACAAGAAGCCCATTGAAATGAATGTCCAAGAATGTGCATTGATGGCAGGTGTGGTCAACGCGCCCACACGCTATAGCCCAATTCGCAATCCTGAAAACTCAATAGGCCGACGCAACCTTGTCCTCCAGAAAATGGCAGAAAATGGTTTTATCTCCCAGGCCGAATGCGACTCCATTTCGCAGATTCCGCTAGACATGTCGCACTTTAACATTAGAGACCATAACACGGGACAAGCCACTTATTTTCGTGAGTTTCTCCGTGGTGAGCTGAACGATTGGGCAAAAAACACCACTCGTGCTGACGGCACGCCTTACAACATTTACCGCGACGGTCTGCGTATCTATACTACCATCGATTCGCGTATGCAACGCTATGCCGAGGACGCTGTCAAGGAGTTTATGGGTAAGGAATTACAACCTTTGTTCAACAGCCATTGGAAAGGTTATAAAAACGCACCTTTTTCCAATTTGACTGCTGACGAAATAGACCACATCCTTGAAACCGCGATGAAACGCACCGACCGTTACCGTTCGATGAAGAATGCAGGAGTGCCCTACGATTCTATCAAGGCTGTGTTTAGCCGTCCCGTGCAAATGACCGTCTTCTCCTGGAATGGCCCAATTGACACAGTGATGACACCCATGGACTCTATCCGCTATTACAAGGGATTCTTGCAAGCCAGCCTCGTTTCCATCGAGTCGCACACGGGTCATGTGAAAGCCTACGTAGGCGGTCTGGACTATCGATTCTTCAAATATGATCATGTCACTCAAGCACGCCGCCAGGTGGGCTCCACTTTTAAACCTTTCTTGTATTCGTATGCCATGGGTGATAGTGAATTTACTCCCTGCACAAAGATTCCTAATATCCCATACAACATCGAACTTCCCGATGGACGATTCTGGTCGCCAAGCAACGGAGGTGGCGGAGGAGGTGAGATTACCTTAAAGAGTGCCCTGGCACAATCCAACAACTGGATTTCGGCCTATCTGATGAATCACTATGGTCCTGAGGCCATCATCACCCACGTTCGCCGCATGGGTGTGGAATCGCCCATCGACCCTGTCCCATCCATTTGTCTCGGTTCCTGCGATTTGAAACTGATTGAGATGGTGGGCGCCATGAGTACTTTCGCCAACCAAGGTGTTTACGTCAAGCCGATGTTCATCACCCGTATTGAGGATAAGAATGGCAACGTCATCCAACGTTTCACTCCCGAAGAATCGGAAGCCATGAACGAAATCGCAGCCTATAAAACCATCGAACTGATGAAAGGCGTAGTGCAAAGCGGCACAGGTGTTCGCTTACGCTCTTTATATGGCTTCACCAACCCCATTGCTGGTAAAACGGGAACTACCCAAAAGAACAGTGATGGTTACTTCATGGGCATCACCCCTGACCTCACCACGGGTGTTTGGGTGGGTGCCGAAGACCGTAGCGTTCATTTCCGTTCGACCCGTTTGGGGCAAGGCTCCCACACGGCATTACCCATCTGGGCCATTTATATGAAAAAAGTGTATGCCGACCAGAGTCTGAATATTAGCAAAGGCGATTTTCCGAAGCCTTATGCACCTGGAGTGAATCTGAATTTCAATTGTTGGCAGGACGACAGCAATGAAGGAATTGAATTCATCGATGAGTTTTAAACATAGAGGGGCTTTGAGTTAGAGGCTTCTATGCAAGGCCGAAGATTCGCCCCCCCTTTAACAGCTTTATTATTATGACCTCAAATTTCGTTGATTATGTCAAAATATTCTGCCGCTCGGGCAAGGGTGGTGCTGGTTCGCTGCACTTCCGTCGTGAGAAATACATTCCCAAAGGTGGTCCCGATGGTGGCGACGGCGGGCGTGGCGGCAACGTCATCCTACGTGGCAATGCCCAACTTTGGACCTTGCTCCACCTGCGTTACACCAAACATATTTTTGCCGGTGACGGCGTGCCAGGAGGCAAAAACCAACTTACCGGTGCGGCTGGCGACGACATCTATATTGATGTGCCATTAGGTACGGTGGCCTATCGTGCCGAAGACCACACCATGATGGGCGAAATCACGGAAGACAAGCAGGAAGTCGTGCTGCTCAAAGGTGGGCGTGGTGGCAAAGGCAACACTTTTTTTAAGACGGCCACCTTGCAAGCGCCCAAGTTCGCCCAACCTGGTGAGCCCTGCCAAGAAGAATGGATTACCTTGGAGTTGAAACTGCTGGCCGATGTAGGTTTGGTCGGTTTCCCGAATGCGGGCAAATCCACCTTACTTTCGGTTGTCTCAGCTGCCAAACCTGAGATTGCCGACTATCCTTTTACTACTTTAGTACCCAACCTCGGCATTGTCAGCTATCGAGGTCATCGCAGTTTCGTCATGGCTGACATCCCAGGTATCATTGAAGGTGCAGCTGAAGGCAAAGGATTGGGCATCAGATTCTTGCGCCATATCGAAAGAAACTCCACCTTGTTGTTCATGGTGCCAGCCAATACTGAAGATGTAAAAAAAGAGTACGACATCTTGCTTAATGAGCTGAAGAAATACAATCCCGAACTGATGGACAAAGACCGTATTTTGGCCATCACGAAATGCGATTTGGTCGATGACGACACAATTAAGGGGATCAAGAAGCACCTGCCTAAGAAGGTGCCACATGTTTTCATCAGTTCTGTGGCCCAGCAGGGCATTGATGAGTTGAAAGACTTGATTTGGCTGACGTTGAACAAAGGAGACGAAGAGGAAGTCTGGTAAGCTTTTCATCGTATGGAAACCATCACCAACATCGATTCTGACCTCTTCCTTTTCCTCAACGGTCTCCACGTTGATTGGCTGGACAAGGTGATGATTGCTATCACCCAAATGTGGGTTTGGATACCGCTATACCTATTATTAATATATTGGACAGTGAAACAATACGGCAAGCGATGTTGGTGGATTTTTTTGGCCGTTGGGTTGGTTGTGCTCTGCTCCGACCAACTCTCCGCTCATGTCTGCAAACCTTTGTTTCATCGTCTAAGACCTTGTTACAACCCTGATTTACAAGATTTAATCTATCTTCCAAAAGGTATGGCTGGAGGGCGATATGGTTTCGTTTCTTCCCATGCTGCCAACACCTTTGCTGTGGCCGCTTTTTTGGCCGCTGCCCTTCGCAAAAACCGTAATTGGATAGGTTTTGTGCTCTATTTTTGGGCTTTCATTTCAAGCTATAGTCGCATATACTTAGGGTTTCATTACCCCGGTGACATCCTTTGCGGTGCGCTATTAGGCATACTGATAGGGCTGATACTCTGGAAGGTATTTCAGCTGATTGTGGTAAGGAAAGTCTGGAAATCAGAATAATGAGTCAGAAGTAACCGAAGTTTTTTCTTCTTCAAACACCACTTTGATGGGCGACTTGAGCTCAATGCCACAAAGCGAGGCCAATTTGGCTTGGTTCAAGGCAAGTTCAAGATAGCCATGTGTTCCGAAGATGGCCACCAAGTCTACCACATCCACGTCCAAATAGCTGTCCGAAATTTCATCCACGGTGTAGAGGTCACCCTTTACCATAATGGTAAAATCACGTCCACGGCGTTCTTTCTCGAACAACTCTTTCGAAATATTGGTAATCAAATTATCGTAAGAATCGATGTGCATCACTACACCTTCGATGGTGTTGTCGCGAGCCACCGCACAGAAAGTGCCACCTGGATTCAGCTTCAGACGCGGCTCGCCAATGCTCGACAATGGCTCACCGTTGGCTATCATCACTGCTACCTTAGCGAAACGGTCACGCGAGGCAAAAGTGAAGAAATCAGAATCTTGGATTACATCAATGCAATAGGCCTCGTCATATTTTCCATCAAGGATATGGCTGAAAATACCATTGTCGGTGGAGATAAAATACTGTCCCTCAGCCTTCACCACCACATGCGGGCATTCTGTCGATTCAATCGTGTCGACTGCAATGATATGAATGGTACCAGGAGGAAAGCATCGATAGCAGTTCTTCAGCGTGAAACCTGCCTGAGCAACGTTAAAAGGCTCGATTTCGTGGGTAACATCAACAATGGTCGCTGACGGTAGCATGGACAAAATTTTTCCTTTTACCGCAGCAGCATAATAATCCTTCGTCCCCCAATCGCTTGTAATTGTGATAATTGCCATCGTTCCTTATTAGCCCTTTTGTGATTTTGCAAAAGTATATCATTTATGTCAATTTTAAGATAGGTTTTTGAAAAAAATATTCGTTTTTTTCATTCTGAAAAATAGTCTATCTTTGCGACCAAATAAAGAGCTATGGCAGAACAGATTCTTCAAATAGAAAACGTTGACCCTAAGGAACTTCATGGACCCAATGACAAATATTTGGAGTTGGTGAAGAGCATGTTCCCTAAGCTGAAAATCATCGCTCGGGGCGACTTCGTAAAGGTGATTGGGGATGATGATGAAATCGAGTATTTCGCCAGCCGCTATGAGACCTTGATGGTGCAACTGGAACGTTTTGGCAAACTCACCGCCCAAACCGTGGAAGAAGTGATGATGGCCAGCACTGACAGCGAGTTGCAACGGAAGATGTCCGAGAACGATGTGTTAGTCTTCGGACGCAGTGGTGTACCCATCAAGGCCATCACTGCCAACCAAAAGCGGATGGTAACGGCCTCAGAACAGAAAGATTTGGTTTTTGCCATCGGCCCTGCCGGAACTGGAAAGACTTACACTGCCGTGGCTTTGGCCGTACGTGCCTTGAAAGCCAAACAGGTCAGGAGAATTATTTTGACCCGTCCCGCCGTCGAAGCCGACGAACATCTCGGTTTCCTTCCTGGCGACCTAAAGGACAAACTTGACCCCTATCTGCAGCCGCTTTATGATGCTTTGCGCGACATGATACCCTCCACTAAATTAGAGAGTTACATGGAAGACCACACCATCGAGATTGCTCCTTTGGCCTTCATGCGCGGCCGCACCTTGGACCATGCCTTTGTCATCCTCGATGAGGCGCAGAATGCCACACGCAGCCAGCTGAAGATGTTCCTCACCCGCATGGGACGCTCGGCTAAGTTCATCGTCACCGGCGACATCACCCAAATCGACCTACCACCCAAGACACCCTCGGGACTTCCTCAAGCTATGGAGGTGTTGAAGGATGTGAAAGGCATTGAATTCATCTATCTGGACGATAAGGATGTAGTGAGGCATAAATTGGTCACTGACATTATTAATGCCTATAAAAAACATCTTACGGGAAAAGAAGAAGAGCAAAATGAATCAATATGAATAGGTATTTGACATTTTTAAACAATTACTTGGGTAATGAAAGATCAAGAGACAGACTATATACTGCCTTGGATTTGTTTGAACATCCAGAATTGATAGATACAGTTAAGCATAAATCTGGGATATATATCATAATGAGCCCCTCGCAAAAATTCATATATCCATTAGGAGCCTCACCTATTATTTATATTGGTACTTCAAACGATTTACATCGGCGATTAAAAGAGCATATCAAATACTACGGAATTGCTGTCGAACATTGGAAAGACCATACCCGTTGGATTTATGGCAGATACAACTATATTATTTCCTATGGAGGTAAAGTGTATTATATGCTAACCCAAGGAAGAGAGACAAACAAAGCGCTTGAAAGTAAAGCATTAGAAGGGTTTTATGACAGATTTGGAGCATTACCTGTTGGAAATGGAGCTTTTTCATTTAGATAGTCCATCCCGTAGGGATGTTCGTTCGGTAAAAGCATAACAAAAGAGCCACCTGCATCCCGTTGGGATGTTCCATAAGAAGAAAACATGCCAAACACATACACACAGATACACATACATACCGTGTTCGCGGTTCAAAACAGGCTCTGCCTGATTGATAAAAGCTGGAGAGATAGGCTTTACCAGTACATCGTTTCAATCATACAGAACAATGGTCATAAGGTGCTTGCCATAGGTGGTGTTGGCGACCATGTGCATATCTTGTTTGGTTTCCGTCCGACAGAATCATTGTCTCATCTTATGCAAGAGGTGAAACGTGATTCGTCAGCATGGATAAATACCAATCATTTTGTGAAAGGGAAATTCTCATGGCAAGAAGGATTTGGAGCCTTTTCTTATAGCAAGAGCCAAATCCCAAATGTGTGCAGATATATTGAAACCCAAGAAGAACATCATAGAAAAAGAACATTTACAGAAGAATACATTGATTTTTTGGAAAAATTCGGAATTGAATATGATAAACGTTATATATTTCAACCCATCGAATAAATATTTGGAGCATCCCGATGGGATGCAATTAAACCCGCACGTTGTTTCTACCGAGCGAGTTTCCCTACGGGAAATAGCCCAGTGAATACAACTTTTGGCAAAACAATAAACGGCTTCTACCGCATCCCATATGGATGGGCGCTCGGTAAAAACAACACAATAGAGAACAAACGCATCCCATCGGGATGTACCAATTGAAAAACAACAACAAAACTCAACAGATATGAAAGCTCTAACTAGAACAGATTATCAATTCCCTGGCCAGACCAAGGTCTATCACGGCAAGGTCCGCGATTGTTATTTCATCAACGACGAATATATGGTGATGGTCGCCACCGACCGCATCTCAGCTTTCGATGTCATCCTACCCAAAGGTATCCCTTATAAAGGACAGGTACTCAACCAAATAGCTGCCATGTTCCTCGACGCCACCGCCGACATCGTCCCCAACTGGAAGCTTGCTACCCCCGACCCGATGGTCACTGTGGGACGCCTTTGCAAGCCTTTCCCTATCGAGATGATCATTAGAGGTTATCTCACAGGCAGCTCATGGCGTACCTACAAGAGCGGTCAACACACCATCTGTGGCGTGCAGATCCCTGACGGCATGAAGGAACACCAGCGTTTCGCCGAACCCATCATCACCCCGACCACTAAAGCCGAGGAAGGCCACGATGAAGACATCTCACGTGAGGAAATCATCAGCCGTGGACTCATCAGCGAGAGCGATTATGTACAGATTGAAGACATCACCCGCAAGCTGTTCCAGCGCGGTACCGAAATCGCAGCCAAGCAAGGCTTGATTCTCGTCGACACGAAATACGAGTTCGGCAAGATTGGCGACCAAATCGTGCTGATGGACGAAATCCACACCCCCGACTCGTCGCGTTACTTCATCGCCGACCAGTATGAGGAACGCTTTGCCAAAGGCGAGCCGCAAGTGCAACTCTCGAAGGAGTTTGTCCGCGAGTGGCTGATGGCCAACGGCTTCCAAGGCAAGGAAGGCCAACAAGTGCCCGAGATGACACCTGAATATGTCAACAGCGTTTCGGAGCGCTACATCGAGCTTTACGAAAAGGTCACGGGACACAAATTCGAGAAGGCTCCAGATTCGGAAGACCTCTTGAAACGTATTGAAAACAATGTGCTGAATTACTTGAAGTTATAGATTAAGCCTCTCAAAACGACAAAAGCCGCTTTCACACATGTGAAGCGGCCTTTGTCATTTTAAAAGTAGTTTTATTTCTTCTTCCAAATACGAATAAACATATCCAGGACTTTGGAAAAACAATCCAGTCTCAGGGTTAGATATCTTTTTGAAAATATCTGAATTGTAATACCAACGGAAAGCTTCTTCCATACCCATATCCTTTTTCTCCATCAGCATGGCTATCAAATCTTTCGAAAGGGTTTCTTTCAAATACCGAAATTCTGCTGGCGTTACATTCATACTTTCTTCAATTTTGAAATGGCCAAAGGTGTGCAAAAAGCATATTGGAAGGTGATACCTTTATAATAATGAAGGTTTTTGAGAAATTCCGTCAAAGAAATCTTCCTTTCCCTCAGGTCACGAATCTGAACGCCAACCGTATCATTGGCAATCGGCCCATAAACCAAATCATAATCGTGCTGAAAATCCTGCCTCTCGTCGCGATTGTTATACACGAACTCCGCCCATTCCTCTGTATACTCTTTGAAACGCTTGACTTTCAAATCATCTAGCGATAATTCATCAAACTCAAAAACGGTAATCTCGGCTGAACCCCCACCCGTCAACACTTTGAACTTCGCCATCTCTCGAGCTTGTTCTTCATCTGCCGAAAGATAAAATGCCTTCCCAAAATCCTTGTACGGACGCGACTTGGCAAGGTCTATCTCATCAATTATCATATTTGAGCCATGATACAACAACATTACAAAGTTCCTCCGTTTCTCCTGCAATACGAGGCCATGCCGTCAACACTGTCGGCAAACGAAAGCGTATGCATGATGCCATAGCATTGCTCTATCAGTTTCATCCCATTGTAACGGTCAATATATCTGAAAGAGTCTGCTTCCGAAAGGCCAAAACGTTTGGCAAACTCATTCACCAAGGCAATGGTGTACTCGATAATATCAAGTGTTCGTTTAGACATTACAGTTCGTATTCATCCGCAAAAATAGCAAAAAACCCGTAAACCAATAGTTTTCACAGCAATTTTTCAAGAAAGCGGTACCTCAACCCATCGTCCGTCCTTAAAATTCACCACGCTGCGGTAGCCCGCTTGTTTGAGAGCTTCCTCGGCGGCTTCAAATTCAAGTGTGATTTCGCTGAAATGGTGTGCATCGGCGGAGATGATGGCGGGAATGCCCATCTTGCAGGCCTCCTCCATCAGCCACGGCGAAGGATAGAAGCCGTTGTAGCGTTTCTTGTAGATGCCGCGTGTGTTGATTTCCATTATCAAGCCTTTCTCGCGGATGAGGTCGAGGGTTTCTAAAGCTAACTTGCGATACCAAGGCTCGTTTTCTTGGAAATAGCGGTCGCGGTTGTGCATCTTGATTTTGTCGAAATGGGCGATGATGTCAAACGGCTCGTTTTCAATCATTTCGTTGGACTGTTCAAAGAATCGGCGCACGGCGCGACGGATGTCGCCATCGAAGAACTTTTGCAGGCCTTCGTCATAAACTTCCCATTTCGGTCCGTCAATGAACCAGATTTCGTCGGGATTTATTGTTTGGGTCGGCGTTTCGGCAGGCTCAACGACCTTAGTTTTTTCAGGTCCCTGAGCTTGTCGAATGGCCGGTTCAATAACAAGATGCACGCCACCAATCAGATAATCAAGGTGATACTTCTCTTTGGTCACGGTGAAAGGTTCGGAAACGCCCGTGAGGTAATCCGCCTCCAAACCGCAATAAATGTCGATTTTGTCCTTGAATTCCGCTTTCAGTTGGGCAATTTCGGCCACATATTTGGGCATATTGGCCTCCTTTACGGAGAAATTGTTATCGAAGGGCAAAGGGCTATGCTCCGAAAAGCCCAAGGTCGTCAAGCCCTGACGGACAGCCTCTTCCACGATTTCGCGAGGCTGCGACTTGCCGTCGGAATAAATGCTATGGGTATGTAGATTGAAGTTTTGCATGATTGCTCTTTTTCGGTTTTATGTAGAAAGAATTATGCAAAAATACGGCTTTTTGCAAAAAAATCTTCTTGATTTGTAACTTTTCGGCGATTTCTCCGTATTACTATGGAAATTCAAATCCAATCAACAATGAAAACACAAATCTTAAACAGAGCTTTGATGCTGATGGCTTTATGCCTCGTTGCCTTTGGTTGCAACGCCCAAAAAATCGACAACTCCACCGTGAAAACCATCGACTTGAACCGCTATGCTGGCGAATGGTACGAGATTGCCCGTTTTGACCACCGTTTTGAACGTGACCTTGACTATTGCAAAGCTACCTACGTGCTGTGTTGCGACAACCGAATCAATGTTTTAAATACAGGTCAGAAAAACGGCCAATTCAAGTCTTCATCAGGGAAAGCCAAGACAACCAAAGAGCCTGGCCGCCTGCGCGTTTCCTTCTTCGGGCCTTTCTATTCTGATTACCGTGTCATGATGCTTGACCCTGATTATCAGTATGCCCTCGTAGGCAGCAAAAGCGCAAAGTACCTTTGGATCCTTTCTCGCACACCGAAACTGGACGAGAACGTAAAGCAAGCCATTCTTGCAGAAGCCACACGCCGAGGCTACGATGTCAGCAAGCTTATTTGGGTAAAGCAATGAATGGTTTGTAGGACTGTCATACTATGGCCGCCGCACGACGAATTTTCGAAGCGGCTGCCTCGGTGCGACAGCCCTACATGGTGGAAACCACCTTATAAACCTTATCCCCGCGCCTCACCAACGACTTCACGGGAATGGAGCAAAATTCGCCTTTCACGGTTTGCTCCACCGAACCCAAATCCACGCGGATTTCGCTCAAAATGTCTTCATAAACGCCAGTTGTCGGGCCGATAATCATGATTTGTTCGCCGAGTTTGAGGTCGTGGCTGTCCATTCGGATTTCGGCCACGCCTAATTTGCTGTAGTAGTTGGTAATCAGGCCGATATATTCCTTGGTTTGGGTGGCTTGCGAGCCGTATTGCTTTGACCACTCGAAGGTACGGCGACCCAGATAATAGCCGTCCCAAAAGCCACGATTATAAACGCTCTTCAACCGTTCCATCCAAGCATCGATTTTCTCTTGCGTGAAGGTACCCTCCTGAATGGCTTTCACCGCTTCGCTGTATACCGACACCGTCAGCTTGGTGTACTCCGGCGAGCGGCCACGGCCTTCGATTTTCAGCACTTCCACACCGGCATCCAACACCCTATCCAAGAAAGGCAGCGTGCAGAGGTCCTTGGGAGACATGATGTACTCATTATCGAGCATTAATTCATAGCCTTCCTCGCGTTCGCGCACATCGTAACCGCGACGGCAAAGTTGCAGGCAAGCACCACGGTTGGAAGAGGAATTGAACAAATCCTGACTCAGGTTACACTTACCCGAAATAGCCATGCACAAAGCACCGTGACAGAACACCTCTATACGGACCAAATTACCATGAGGACCACGGATTTGCTGGCGTTCAATCTCTTCTGTGATATGTTTCACTTGATCAATATTGAGTTCACGGGCAGTCACCATCACATCGGCAAACTGGGAATAATAGCGCACCGCCTCCAAGTTGGTGATGTTGCATTGGGTAGACATGTGAACTTCGACGCCGATTTGTCGGGCATATTGAATCACGCTTTGGTCGGAAGCGATGATGGCCGAGATGCCGTTGGCCTTGATGGCATCGAGCAATTGGTGCATCTCCTCCATTTCCTCGTCGTAAATCACCGTGTTGACGGTGACATAACTCTTTACGCCGTTTTCGTTGCAGGTCTCGGCCAGTTGGCGCAAGTCGTCGAGGGTGAAGTTCTTCGCCGAGCGCGAGCGCATGTTGAGTTTGCCGATGCCGAAATAGACACTACCGGCACCCGCTTGTATGGCGGCTGCGAGGGCTTCGTAGGAGCCCACAGGGGCCATGATTTCGATGTTTCGTTTCATCACAGAGTTGTTTTTGAACACAGATTGCACGGATTGTCACAGATTTGTTATTTCTAACCGAACGAACCCAAATTTTGCCGAACGTTTCGGTTACATTCGGATACATTCGGTTAGAGCCTTCTCCGTGTTATCCGTGTTCCAATTAAAAAAGTCAGCCTGTGTTCAGACTGACTTGACAAAGTCGGGATGACAAGATTCGAACTTGCGGCCTCTTCGTCCCGAACGAAGCGCGCTACCGGGCTGCGCTACATCCCGAACCGTTTTGCGCTGCAAAATTACACATTATTTTGATATGGTGTGCAATTAATTGGTCAGTTTTTTCTTTTCTGTCAAAAACTAATAATGCCCAAATGCTCCAAAAGGATTTTCAATCCAATGAGAATCAGTATAATGCCGCCAATTATCCCCGCAGATTTCTCATACTTCGATCCAAACACATTGCCTATTTTTACCCCTAAGACGGAGAAAATAAAGGTGGTCAAGCCAATGATGAGCACCGACGACCATAACTTCACCTGGATACAGGCAAACGAAACACCTACCGCCAAGGCATCGATGCTGGTGGCGATGGCCAAAAAGAACATGGTCTTTAAATCGAGGGAATTGCTTTCTTTATCCTCTTCCTTTTCATCCCAAACGGCCTCACGAATCATGTTGGCACCCACCAAAAAGAGTAATCCAAAGGCAATCCAATGCGCGTAAGAATCGATAAAGTCCTCAAATTGGGCACCCAAAAAATACCCAATGACAGGCATCAAGACCTGGAATCCACCAAACCATAGGGCACAGATTATGGCCATACGCCAAGAGAATTTCTTGGTAGTCAATCCTTTACAGATAGAAACCGAGAAGGCATCCATGGAGAGACCAATGGCGATTAAAAGCAGTTCGAGGAAGGACATTTCAATTGATTTATGGCGCAAAAATAGGATTATTTTTGGCTGTAATAGAAAAAACCATACTTTTGCAACCATTAAAACTGTCACAAATATGAAAAGGACCTTACTACTAATGCTCGCCCTGCTGTTGACTGTGGGCAGCTTCGCACAAGACAAACCAAAGAAAGCAAAAAAAGAAAAGACCTACAACGAAAAAGGCGAAATCATCAAGAAAGGCTGGAACTTCGGTCCCTTGCCCGTGGTGGGCTACGATGCTGACCTAGGTTTCCAATATGGTGTGACCTGCGACATCTTCAACTTCGGCGATGGTTCTCGTTATCCCCGATACAACTACAAATTCAACGTGGAAGCCTCGCGCTATACCAAAGGCTCAGGCGTGTTCCGTTTCTATAGCGACATGCCGTATGTCGTAAAAGACACGAAACTCTTCTTCGACGTGACCTATTTCTACGCCAAGAAATACGAGTTCTTCGGCTTCAACGGATATCTCGCAAGTCCTTGGAATCCTTACGCCGATTTGGAGAAAGACGGATACCACCTTATCAATCGCAACCAGTTCCGTTTCGTTGGCAGTATGCAACGACCTTTCTTCGATGTGCAAAATCTCTATTGGACAGCGGGCTTGGCATATTACAACACCCATACTTCTCGAATCGACACTATAAGTATGAGTGACTATGCAGGTCAAGACCGTTCCTTGTATGAGGATTATGTTAGAGCAGATGTCATAAAAAAAGATGAAGCCAAAGGCGGCAACACAGCGCAACTGCGCCTCGGACTCATCTACGACAGCCGCGACCACAATAGTGACCCAACACGAGGCATTTATGCCGAAGCCACCATTGTTGGCGCTGGTAACATAAGCCATGACACTTATTATTCAATGTCAGAGCGTACAAGCTTGAACCTATCCTATACCTTCTTGTGGAGACAATACATTCCGATTTATAACGACAAACTTACATTTGCCTATCGCATAGGTGCCCAAAACCGCATCGTTGGTCACACACCTTGGTATATGATCAACAACCTGAACACGATGTTCTTCCAAAAGATGTACACCGAAGGCTTGGGGGGCAGCACAACTTTGCGCGGCGTGAATCGTAATGGTGTTGTCGGTGAAGGATTTGCTTTTGCCAATTTGGAATTGCGTTGGCGTATCATTAATTTTCAATTCATCAACCAAAATTGGATAGTAGCCTTAAATCCCTTCTTCGATGCGGGCATGGTGACACAAAAGTATCGCGAACAAGTATACTTTATGGGTGACAAAGAAATCCCTCACACCAGCGCTGGTTGCGGTTTTAAACTTATCATGAACCGCAATCTCGTTGTGTCCGTCGACTTAGGCAAAGCCTTGGATAAACGTGACGGTGAGAAACTAAAGACTTTTGTTGGGTTTAACTATATCTTTTGATTCTTTCGGAAACAAATCTTACATAAATCTTACATAAATAGTCTACAAAACAATCGGTCGACAAAGAGTTCTCCTTGTCGACCGATTCTTATTTGTAAGAGATTTGTGGTAGATTTGTTTCCCTTACTTTGCTTTACCTTGGTTAGCGACGGCGGCCATCAGCGCGGCCACTTTTTCAGGATCTCCCAAGAAGAAGTCCTTTTGGAGCTTCATGTTGTCGTCAAACTCGAAAACATACGGAATACCCGTCGGGATGTTGAAGGCGATGATCTCATCGTTGCTCATGCCTTTCAGCACCTTCACCACACCACGCAAGCTATTGCCGTGGGCCACCACCAGCACTTGGTCGTGAGTCTCAAAGGCCTTCATGATGTTGTTCTCATAGTAAGGCATCACACGATCGATGGTGTCGCAAAGGGCCTCGGTGAGCGGGATTTGATCGTCTGTGAGCTCGGCATAGCGCGGGTCCATGCGGGGACTCTTGGGGTCGTTCATCTCCAACGCGGGCGGACGCACATCGAAGGCACGGCGCCACAGGCGCACCTGTTCGTCACCATATTTCTCGGCGGTCATCTTCTTGTCGAGGCCTTGCAGCTGGCCATACGACTTCTCGTTGAGTCTCCATGACTTGTACACCGGCAACCAGTCCATATCCATGGCTTCGAGAGCGAGGTTCAAGGTTTTGATGGCGCGCTTCAGATAAGATGTGAAGCAGATTTCGGGCTTATAGCCGTTTTCTTTCAGCGTTTTACCTGCCTCGATGGCTTCTTGTACGCCTTTCTCCGAAAGGTCAACATTGGTCCACCCCGTAAAGAGGTTCAATTTGTTCCATTCACTTTCTCCGTGACGGATGAGGATGAGTTTTTTCATATTGATTTGATTTTGGTGCAAAAATACACTTTTTTTGAACGCAAATTTATGATGTTCCAAGGATTTTTGTCCAAAACTCAAAACCTATTGGATGGATGCCGTAGCTGTAATAGCCTTGCTCGGGACAAGGTTGGTTCAAGTCTAAATTGACAATTTGAAGCAGATTATTATCAGACTTGTTCGTATGGGTGTGAATATCAATGAATAAAGTCCCAAATACTCGTTTTTTCATTTCTTAAAAACAGCCAAAACAAGGATATAACTTACTAGTGACATCAATAAAAACAGAAAAACCAAAAAACCTTTTATCCACCTGTGTTTTTCATGTCGGTATTTAGAATCACATTCATGATATACTTTTTCACTATTAGGAAACAGTTTTGAAAAGAACAAAACTTCAATAGCTAAAGGTATGCAGAATAAAATGATAATCAGCTTATTTAACCCATAACCAAATTGAAACAAAACAAATTGAGTTAAAGCCAATAAATATCCTGTAAACGCAAAGAACATTAAAAAATAGCCTTGACCAATATAGTCATGCATTTTCATTTTCTTGTAAGCGTATGCTATCCTATATACACAGTAATTGAAAAGTTCTTTCATGCGTATTTGTTTTAATAATCTCTGCAAATGTAGATACTTTTCTTGAATTGTAAATGGGAAGCGGAAAGATTTCTTATTTTTGTGCCATGGAACAGAATCTGCTGCAAACGAATATCGCCTATCTGAAGGGTGTCGGGCCGAAAAAGGCCGAAATCCTGAAGAAGGAGTTGGGCGTGGTCACCTATCAGGACATGCTCAACCAGTTTCCGTTCCGTTACATCGACCGCAGTCAAATCCAAAAGGTGGCCTACATCAACGACGACACCGTTTATTACCAGCTCGTCGGCACCATCTCCAACATTAAGCTCATCGGGGCGCCGAGGGCTACACGCGCCACGGGGCTTTTCAGTGACGAGACGGGCAGCATCGAAGTGGTGTGGTTCCGTGGTCTGAAATGGATCAAGGACCGCTTTAAGCCTGGTGTGAAATATGTGTTGTTCGGCAAGGCCAGCGAGTTCAACCACAATTTTAACTTCGTTCACCCAGAAATCGAAGAGTACGACCCCAAGGACCCGCTCATCGGTGAAGGTTTGCAAGGTGTCTACAACACCACCGAGAAGATGAAAGACCATGGCCTTGGCACGCGTACCATCGCCAAACTGCAGAAACTGATTCTGCAACAAGTCTACGAATACATTCCCGAAACCTTACCAAAAGCCCTCATCGAACAAGAGCAACTGATACCGCGCAGCTACGCCTTTTACGAAATACACCTGCCCTCCAACAATATCGAAATCCAGCAAGCAACGCGCCGACTGAAATATGAGGAGCATTTCTTCTTCCAACTGAAGCTGTTGCGTAATAAAATACACCGCGAGCAAGCTATCAAAGGTCATGTTTTCGGTGTGGTGGGCGACTATTTCAACGATTTTTACAAAAACCATCTGCCCTTTCCACTAACTAACGCCCAAAAACGTGTCATCAAGGAAATACGAAAAGATTTAGGTTCGGGTCACCAGATGAACCGTCTGCTGCAAGGCGATGTAGGCAGCGGCAAGACCATAGTCGCCCTCATGGTGATGCTCTTGGCCCTGGACAACGGCTTTCAAGCCTGCCTCATGGCGCCCACGGAAATCTTGGCCACACAGCATTTTGCCACCTTGCAAGAGCAACTGAAAGACATGGACGTCAACTTCGCCTTGCTGACGGGTTCTACCAAAATCGCGGAGCGGAGGAAGATTTATGCAGGCTTAGCCGATGGCACGATGCAAATCGTGGTAGGCACCCATGCGCTGATTGAGAGCAAGGTGGTGTTCAAGAACTTAGGCTTGGCCATCATTGACGAGCAACACCGTTTTGGTGTGGAGCAACGAGCGAAATTCTATGAGAAAACCGAAATTCCGCCGCACACCTTGGTGATGACCGCCACGCCCATCCCGCGCACCCTTGCCATGACGCAATACGGCGACCTCGACGTCTCCAAAATCGATGAGCTGCCTCCTGGAAGAAAACCCGTGCAAACCTATCACGTCTACAGCGACGACCGCTACCGCATCATGATGTTCATGAAGCAGCAGATTGCTCTTGGACGGCAGATTTATGTGGTCTATCCCTGCATCAAGGAGTCGGAAAACACGGATATGATTGCGCTTCAGGAGGGATATGAGGCTTTGCTACACGACTTTCCCGAGCCGCAGTACAAACTCTGCGTCTGTCACGGTCGGTTGACTGCCGATGACAAGGACTTCGAAATGCAGCGTTTTATTAATAGGAATGCGCAAATCATGGTGGCCACGACAGTCATCGAGGTAGGCGTCAACATCCCCAATGCCACGGTGATGATTATTGAGAACGCCAACCGCTTCGGTTTATCGCAGTTGCACCAACTGAGGGGTAGGGTAGGTCGCGGCGCCGACCAGTCGTATTGCATCCTCGTCACCGACCATAAACTGACTACCGACGGCAAAACCCGCATGAAGACCATGTGCAGCACCAACGACGGCTTCGAAATCGCCGAGGTCGACCTGGAATTGCGCGGTCCTGGTGAGACGGGCGGCACGCGGCAATCCGGACAAATCGAAATGCTCATTGGTGACCTGCAAAAAGACGGAGCCTTAATTCCTCAAGTCCGCGAGGCCGCCATCAAGCTTTTGGCCGACGATCCGAAGCTCATCAAGCCAGAAAACCGGATGCTTCGCGAACATTACAAGGAATTGTTCGCGCAGACTTTTGACTGGAGCCAGATTGGGTAATTATTCCTTCAAAACCCTTCCTATCTTAATTTGACCATCGGAAAGCGTTATTTTTACAACATATACACCTGAAGGCAAGCCCGATAGGTCGATGGTGGCTTTTTCTGATACAAAAATGAATTTGCCCAAAATATCGAATACTTCCACAAACTGAACCTCGGACAAGTCAATATGAATCAAACCTTTTGTGGGATTGGGATAGAAAGGAATCTCCGTTGTTGCTTCATCAAGGTTGTCATATAACCTGAAATATGCCTTCAAATCACAGTCTTTTTTCACCTCTAACGTATAAGTTGGATTGCTTGAAACGAAGAAATCGTTATTTTTCCAAATATAAAACTCGGCATTTTCTTTAGGAACGGCTTGAACGATGGCGACACTGCCATTGTCGCACGACGGCTCTTGAAGAATTACAACGGTTCCAAGGCTTTCGTCTGTTGAAGTCGCACGAAAAGCGTAGATAAAATCTTCATTATAATTGGTGAATGCATTCCATCCTGCCGCATTTTGGTAGGATTCGACCGAACCGCAAGAAACCCAAATGGGAACATCAGTAGGAATGAAAGCGAAAATGCCATCGGCACTGGCTTGTGGCGCACTAAAAGGTTTTGCGATAATAGCCGACAAATTGGAGACATTGTATAACGCAAGAGCTTCAATGGATTGCAAAAACGAGCCGATGGTCAATGTGTCGCTGAAACCGCTACAATCATAAAAAGACCCTTCTCTCAAAACGGTCAATTGTTCGGGAATCGTCAGCGAGCCGTTAAAACCGGAACAATGTGAAAAAGTACTATAACCCATGGTTCTCACGGAATTAGGGATGATGAGGGATCCAGTAAAGCCAGTACACCAAGTGAAAGCCATATTTCCAATGGAGGTCAACGATTGCCCAAGAGTCAACGTGCCGTCAAACCCTTCACATTCCAAAAAAGCATAATCTCCGATTTGGGTGACCGCATCAGGAATGGACAATGAACCATTGAGCCCATGACAGAATGAGAAAGCGCACTCTCCAATGAACTCCAAAGAATCCGGCAGAACCAAATTGCCGATGAACGGGCAAGCATAAAACGCATGGTCGTCGATGATTCTCAATGTCAAAGGTAATTCGGGCACTTCTGTCAAAGTGGACATTGAAGCGAAAGCATAAGAACCTATACCTCTGATGTCGTCGGGAATTACCGTGTTTTTGCAAGCGGTCAGTATAGTCTTGTCATTTTTCGTGATGAGGGCATTGTTCTCCGAGTAATATTTGGGGTTATCAGGATCGACAATGATAGCGTCCAAATCGTTACAATAAGAGAAAACGCACGGGCCTATCGAATCAACCGATGCAGGTATATAGAGTGTTCCCGTAAGCCCTGTACAGCTCCAAAAAGCACGATTTTCGATGATTTGGAGAGATGAAGGCAGAGTAAGTGAAACAAGTCCCGAACAATCACTGAAGGCATGGCTTTCAATAACTTGCAATGCCGATGGAAATGTTACTTCTGTAAGGCCAGAACAATCAGAAAATGCGTCATGCCCAATGCTTTCCATTGCGTTGGGAAGCACAAGTTGGGTAAAACCAGTGCAATACCAAAAAGCGAGACTACCTATCGTTTTCACTGTATTCGGGATAATCAGAGTGCCTGTCAGATTAGCGCAACCACGAAAAGTGTTCCTGTCGATTTCTGTTACGGCATAGGTTTGTCCCTCGTAGACAACCGTTTCTGGTAAGATGATTTCGCCTTGAGGCTCCTCGAAGCCTTGATAAGGGTCGTTAAGGCTTCCAGGGTATGTCAGTCTTACTTCATGGTCAGTACCATAGATGATTTTGTAGTAAAGCGTTTGTCCTGTTTCGCAGACAACGGAAAAATCATAATAACCACGTCCGAAACCATAGAAGGACAAAACGACCAATGATGCAATTAGGAGAGCTTTTTTCATCTTTCTTGTTGTTCTATGATTTCTTCTCCTTTCGAAACGAATAAAACTTGTTCGTCAAATAGCTGAACGTCACGCAGATGATGGAGATGATGACATACGATATTGTCGGCCAAATGTGAAGCACCTCGATAAAGAGTTTTAGGCCGAAATAGTTGATGAGAAAGTTCACAACAGTAACCATCAAATACCTTACAATCTGTGTTCTGCCTCGTAAGGTCGAGCCGGAGAAACTGATGTGACGTGCCATCCAAAAACCTGTCAAGAAAGTGATGGGAAACCTAAATATAAAGGCTGCGATGTGAGGTGTGAAGGCAATGAAACCGAGGTCAAACATCTGACCATAAAATACAAAGTGGTATAAAATGTAAAACAGGGTCCAATCTAAAGCCAAGTTCAAGCCACCGCATGCCGCATAACGAAACAATTCAAGGCTCATCACCTTGCGGAAAGGCGGATAGAAAAAGTCGATGACCGTGGTCAAAGTGCGTTCTATCCAGGATTCTATGTTTTTTAAGGCTGACATTGAGGCTGCAAAAATAGAAAATTAGAGCCAAATAACATCAAATCCGCCTCCCATAGATTCCCTCCGCCCCTGCATGCCATCGTTGGAATGACATGGGAGGCTAAGTAATTCATTAACTTTCTCAATATCATCCGTGAAGCCCAACACATAACCGCCACCGCCTGATCCTGAGATTTTTACGCCAAAATTGAAATCGTAATCGGTCGTGAAAAGGTCGAGCGTGTTTTCGGTTATCATCGGGCGGAGGAACTGCAATTGGCCTTTGGTGAGTTGTTTCAATGAATTGAAAAACAGTTCTTTGTTGCCACCAATCATTGCATCAATGCAAGAGGTCACGCAAGGCACATACTCCGCTTGGAATCGGTTCAAAAACTCGGGATTCTCACGTTGCGCCTTGAAATGGTTGACCAAAGGCTTGGTATTGCTCTTTATTTTTGTGTCAATCAGGCAGATGTGGATGTCTTTTTTCAGGAAACCATCCGAAAGCAACTCGACTCCATTTGGCGTAATCTTGAACGGCTTACCCAAATAGCATTGCAAGGGATCGATGCCAGAACTGCTACCGTGAAAGTGGCTTTCCATTTGGCCGAATAGGGTCTTTAGTTGTAAGTAATCATCGGTTTTCTTTATCGCATAGCGGTCGTAGACGGCAGCCACCAAGGTGCCCGAACTACCTAAGCCATAACCCGATGGCACATTGGATGCAAGGAAGAGGCCTTCTTCCAAGTCCCTTCTTAAAGTTTGTAAGTCAAAGAGACTTGACAGTACTTCATTTTCAGAAAGGTATTGGCAAAATCGCTTCAAGCTTTGGTTGGAGGGTAGCGAGGCGGCTCGGTTAAAACTGAGCGGTAACTGCCATTGCGCCGAAAACCGTTTGAGCGGAATCATCAGCGCGGTGGCATCGAAAATCATCGAATACTCACCAAAAAGGATGACTTTGCTATAGTAACGATCTCTCATCACAGTAGTTTTTTCGGTCCGTCGCCCACTCGGTCAGCAATCCAGCGGCCTTGGTCGCAGTAATTCGTCAAAACCTCCTGGATGAAATGCTCCACTTTGGCTGCCTCACTATCGGGATAGAGCAGATGCACATTAGGACCTGCATCCAAGGTGAAGCAAAGAGGTGCCTTTGCCTCGTCGCGAAATTGTCGGATGATTTCTATAATGCGTAATGTACTGGGTTTCATTAAGATGTAGGACGGATTTGAACACATCATCAAGGCGTGGAGTTGCAAGGCTTCCGACTCGGTGATATTAATAAAGGTGTCCAAATCACCCGACTTCAAAGTAGCAAGCAGGTTCTTGATATTCTCGTTCGCCTGGGCATAACGTGCCGGGGCGTATGGGTTGCCTTCCATCAAGGCATGACCAGCACGACTTGAAACGGATTTGGTCTTGCCACTGACAATCAAGATGCTGTCGTGATAAGTCGTGAAAACGGGATGGATATCGTTTTCGAGTGAAACCGCGTATTCATCTGAACTACCTTTGTAATAATTAGTTGTGCCCCAAAGTGCCAATTTCGGGAACACCGACCTTGCCGCACTGCCCGAAGCCAATCGCGAGAAGTAAGAAGCCTTGCATAAATCTAAGGACCCTGAGCCTGTCGAAGAGCCGACCAACTTGGATTCGATGTCAAGCAAACACATCACAAAAGCACTCATCGAGGAAGCTGAAGAAGCGATGCCAGAAGAATGTGGGAAAGTATTGCGGCTCTCAATTGTCAAACTCAACTGATTGATAAATGGGAAAAACACTTGATAATCAATCAGAAACTTATCGATTTTTGCGCCAAAATCGGGGTTTTCTTTTCCGTCGAAGAAGAATCTGAATTCAAAATGGTCAGCTTTTTCATAAGTCACAAAGGTTTCGGAGCGACATTCCGACAAAGTGAAGCTAATCGATGGATTTTGAGGGAGTTGTTTGCCTCGTTTGCCCCAATATTTTACCAAAGCGATGTTCGATGGACTTGCCCAGCCTACCTTGCCTTGAAAGGCGCTCGGCACCTCGCCCTTGAAGGCCTCGTTCAACCATTTGTTTTCCATTTCCATTGCATTTAACTCCATTGAAATCTATGATGCGACGTTAGTCAATCTTATTATTTCAAGCCGCGAAGATAAGGATTTATTTGGAGTTTCAGACCAAATCTTTATTTTTGCACCTTAATTAATATAAACACATTCCATGAACCTATTCCAACTCTTCAAAAACGTTAGCCCTTTTGTCAAGCCTTACAAATGGCTGGTTTTCATTACTTTGATACTGACATTGATTGGCTCCCTAATGGCACAGGTAAACGCCATTGTACTTGACTGGACTGTCGATCAAGTCAACGGTTTAGTCACAGCTGGCGAACAGTGGGGCCAAGCCGCTGCCCACATCGTGATTATGATTTCGGTGGTGTTGCTGGGCAAGGAAATCCTCTCGGCCTTCATCACCTATGCGCAAAACTACTTCGGCGAACGAATGCGCATCTTCGTCAGCCGCGACCTCGCACAAAGCGTCATCGAGAAGGTGCTCACCTTCAAGATGGCCTTTTTCAATACGGGCGACAACGCCACAGGCAAGCTCCAAGCTCGTATCGACCAGGGTGTCAGCTCGTTATCACGCACAGTGCAGAACTTCTTCATCGACCTGTTGCCCTTGTTCACGAGTGCCCTTTTGGCTTTGATACTGATGTTCATTGCCAATGTATATGTCGGCTTGGTGGCCTTGGCCATCGTGCCCGTCTATTTCTGGATTACCTACCGACAGGCCCGTCGGCTCAAGGGATGGCGTCGTGAGATGCGCGGCCATTTGGAGACCAAGAGCCAAGGCATCAAGAATATCATCGACTCCATCAACGTCATCAAGAGTTTCAACCGAGAGAAGATCGAAGCCCAGAAACAGTTGGATATTCAGAATCAAGTGACTGAAAACCAGATGAATACACGTAGTGTGGCGTTCTATTACAATGGCGTGAAAAGCTTCGTAAAGCAGGTGGGTACCGTGTTGGTCATCATACTGACGGCCTACCTTGTATTAATTGGTTATCCAGGCATGACTATCGGTAAAATCATGTACCACGTGATGCTTTTCAGCAACGTCATCGCACCCATCACACAGTTGCAGCGTATCTTCGATGACGTGAACGACGCCTTGATTTATGCAGAGGGTTTCTTCAGCATCATCGATTCGAAGGAGGATGTGGAACCTTCAGGCAGTTACCGTCCCGAGAAGATTCACGGCAAGTTCGAAATCAAGCATGTCGACTTCACCTATCCCAATGGCAACCAAGCCCTTTTCGATGTGAACATGACCATCGACCCAGGCAAGATTACCGCTTTGGTTGGACTCTCTGGCGCAGGTAAGAGTACCATTGTCAACCTGTTGGATAAGTTCTATGAGCCTCAAGTGGGACAGATTTTGTTGGATGGTGTGGATTTGCGCGAATACGACACGCAGTACCTCCGCGAGAACATCGGCCTCGTGCTGCAGAAGAACCACATCTTCGACGGCACCATCGAGGAGAACATTCTTTATGGCAATCCCAAAGCCACCCACGAAGACGTGGTGGAAGCCGCCAAGAAGTCGCATCTCTACGACCAGGTGATGGAGCTGCCGAAGCAGTTCAACAACAATGCCGCCGACCTCTCGGGCGGTCAGCAGCAGCGTGTGGCCATCGCGCGCATGTTCCTCAAAAACCCGCCCATCATCTTCTTGGACGAGCCCACCGCCAGCCTCGATGCCATCGCCACCGAGCAGATCAAGAACAGCATCGACGCCATCAAGAAAGACCGCACCGTCATCATCATCTCGCACAGCATCTCACAGATCATCGACGCCGACTACATCTATGCCCTTCAGCAAGGCCGCGTTGAAGAGGACGGCGACCCCGACAGCATCTACAAGAAAGGCGGCATCTACAAAGACATCATCGACGCCTCTGCAAGAAGTCTGAATATTGAGAAGATTGCGCGGACGATTGGGGATGGGGATTGAAGTTGAAACAGGGTTGTTTTATGAGAAATATGGATACAAAACAAATTCTGACGTTGGTGGCATCTGTTGTAAGGTGACTGACTTTTGAACCATCAGAAACCAGCAAAACCTCAGCAATAAGGTAGATTTTACTGATGTCTGACAGAATTTGGATGGTCGCAAGTCACGTTTTGAAATATTATTCTCATATGATTACAACCAATCCAAATTTTTACTATTTTAGCGGCGAATTTTACGGTTTAATATCAAAAAATAATAATATGAAAAAGATTATAACCCTTTTGCTGTTAATCGGTTGCATGACGGCTTTCTTCTCGTGCAGCACCGATGTGGAGTTGTATGCCGACTACAAGGACATCCCTGTTGTATACGGCATCATCAATACCCTTGCCGACACCAATTATATCAAGATTACCAAGGCGTTTTGCGGAAGCAATGATGACCTAATCAATGCCAACGAGGTGGCCATGATTTACGACTCATCCAACTATCCCGAAAAACTGGAAGCCTACATCCTTGAGTTGAAAGGTGCTTACGGACAGGCCTACCAACCGACAGGCAGAAAGATTATCCTTGACACCTTGACCATCCATAACAAGCAAGAAGGTATCTTTTACTCTCCTGATCAGACATTGTACTATACCTCCGAAAAATTCAATAGCGGAGGGCACAGATACAAATATAAGTTGGTCATCGTCAAGCCCGATGGCGACACCGTCACGGCCACCACTACGCCTATAGGCAAGGATTTGGACATTCTTTCCTTTTCTGTTTCTTTCCAATCGGAACATACCGATGATTATGGAAAACTTTCTTTTGTTGCTGATGAGGAAGCGTTTCTCTATGAGATTAGAATGAAGTTTAATTATCGGGAAAAACACGCTGGTCAGCCCATGGAGAGCAAAAGCGTCAGTTGGACCTTTAACGCCAGAACACTTTCGTTTTTTGAAAAGAACCCAAAAATTGAAAATGGTTACTTTCTTCATTATTCAAAGAACACTTTGTTTGCTGCCCTTGCAAAAACTATCGGAAACGATACCCTTTGGAACGAGACCCATCCTAATGTGATGCGATATATAGATGATTTTGAGGTGTCTGTATCGGCAGTGGGAAGAGAACTCTACGAATCATACGAAATAACCCAGGCGATGAATAACGGCTTGATGACTTCTTTTTCGGGTTATACCAATATTGATGGAGGCTATGGCCTGTTTTCATCAAGCATCAACATTGAGGAAAAGCTCAAATTAAACCACAGAGCTTTACTTGATCTTTATCGTCAGCCATGGGGATTTGTTGAAAATTAAGATTTATTTTTCCTCTTTTTTTCAACCTATTCAAATATTTCCTATTTTAGCCGATTGTTTTTGAAGCGCGGATTGCAAATCCGCAATTCAAAGCTGTCGGATTGCAAATCCGCCAGAACCGTAGCGGACTCTGAGCCTGTCGAAGGGTTTTGAATCCTTGAATTTTGAATCTTAAATTTTGAATCATCAAATAACGAAATATGAGCACCAACTTTGACCCACGCGCCAACTACGAGCTGACCAAGCAACAAGCCGGCTACGTCGAGCGCAAGAAAGCCACACAGGAAGACTATGACCGCATAGGCTTCATGTCGGGACTGGAAGTGCACCAGCAGATCAAGACCAAGGAGAAGCTGTTTTGCCACTGTCCCGCCGGACAATTCAACAAGTTTGAGGACTACGATGCCGAGCTGATCCGTCACATGCGCCCAACCCTTTCGGAATTAGGCGAATACGACGGCACGGCCTTGATGGAGTTCAAGACGAAGAAGGAAATCGTCTACCGCATCAAGAACGGCACCGCCTGCACCTACGACATCGACGACACCCCGCCGTTCCCCATCAACCGCGAGGCCTTGCACAACGCCATCATCATCGCCCTGCGTTCGAACCTGAACATCGTGGGCGAGGTGCATATCACCCGTAAACAATACCTCGACGGCTCCATCCCGACGGGCTTCCAACGTACCGCCATCGTGGGCGTGGAAGGCCTGCTCAAGCTGCCGAAGAAGGACATCCGCCTCATCCAGCTGAGCATCGAGGAGGACGCCTGCCGCGAGATTAGCGACATCGGCCACCGCCGTATCTATCAGACCGACCGCCTCGGCGTGCCGTTGATTGAGACCGTCACCTACCCCGACTGCAAGAACCCCGACGAGCTGCGCGAGACCTGCGAATACATCCGCTTCCTCGGCCGCAGCACGGGTTTGGTCCGTACGGGCATGGGTGCTGGCCGCCAAGACGTCAACGTGAGCTGCACGGGTGGCACCCGCATCGAGTTGAAAGGCGTTCAACATGCTAAGTGGATTCCTGAGCTGTCGCACAACGAGTGCTTCCGCCAGTGGTCGTTGGTGCAACTGCAAGAGCGCCTCAACCGCGAAATCGGCAAGGAAGGCTGGAAAGTGGAAGTGGCCGACGTGTCGTTCCCAACCGACTACCTGCCCATCCTCGACAACAAAGCCAAAGGCGGTGCCTTGAAACTCGTCAAGTTGCCGAAGTTCCGTGGGGTGCTGTCGCATTTCACCCAACCTGGCAAGATGTTCGCCGACGAAATCGCCGACCGCCTGAAGGTCATCGCCTGCCTCGAGCGTCCCAACATGCTCCACGACGAGATGCTGGAACCCGTGCTGACCCATTCGCAATGGCATAAGCTGGCCAAGCGTGTCCATGCCACCGATGAGGACGCCCTCATCCTCGTGTGGGGCCCGCAAAACGACATGCCCACCGCCATCGAGACCATCGAAGAGCGTTGCCTCATGGCCTTCGACGGCGTGCCGAAGGAGACCCGTAAGGCCGTCTGCAACGGCATCACCATCTTCGAGCGCGTGTTGCCTGGTGCCGACCGTATGTATCCCGACACCGACTCGGCTCCCATCCCGCTCGACCCTGCCTTCATCAAGGCTTTGCGTGCCGAGATGCCTACCGAGATCATCGACCGCTACTACAAACTCAAGGAGTGGAACGTGCCGGAGGACTGCTTCCGTTACATCTTCGCGAAGAACTGGTTCCCCGCCATGGCCGAAGTCGTCGAGAAACTCGGCGTGGATGGCCGCACCGTGGGCCGCTTCGTCGGTATGAGACTCAAGCACCTGCTGGGCAAGAACCCCGCTTCGAAGTTCAACGGCGAGACTTTATACAAACTCTTTGCTTTCTTGAAGGAGCAAGGTCTGGATAGTCGTCTGGCCTGGAATATGGCTCCGACATTGGTTGACGATGCTACGCTGCCAATGGAGCAAGTGTTGAACAAGATTGGCTTCAAGCGCTATGCTAAAGACGACCTTTTGACCAAGCTCGACAACCTCTGCGCTGGTTTTGCGCCGAAGAAGAAATCCTGCACCGACCTCGACCGCATGAATTGGATCATGGGTCAGATGAAGGAAGCGATGGGCAACATCGAAATGAAAGAATTGGCTAACAACATCAAATAAAGAAGAACATGGCTGAAGATTTTTTCCAAGGATATTGGGGTGCCTCGCTTGAGGTGCTCAAGAAATATAACTGCCGCGTGTGGAGTCAGGCCGAATGCCAAACCACGGGTGGCCTCTTCAAAGGCACGATCCTGCCTCGCGCCGCCTTCCAGGACGACCAGCATATCGTCATGAAGGTCAACACGGGCTATAACATCGGTGTCGACATCAGCACCATCACGGGCATGGTGGAGACCGACTACAAGAAAGCCAACTACCACATCCCGGAGAAGGAATTCCCTTACACCGAAGGACTTCCGCATGTGAAGCTGCTCGGCACGGGTGGCACCATCGCCTCGCGTCTGGACTACCGCACGGGTGCCGTGATTCCCGCTTTCTCGCCTGGTGAGTTGTATGGCGCCGTGCCGGAACTGGCCGACATCTGCAACCTCGACACTGAGAAGGTGTTCGCCGTGTTCTCCGAGAACATGTCGCCCAAGGAATACATCGCCTTGGCCAAGAAGATTGGCGAGGAGATCCAAAACGGCATCGACGGCATCGTCATCGGCCACGGCACTGACACCTTGGCCCACACCGCCGCCGCCCTGACCTTCATGTGCCAGAACCTGCCTGTGCCGATTGTGTTGGTCGGCTCGCAGCGTTCATCAGACCGTCCGTCATCCGACGCCGCCTTGAACCTGATGCATGCCATGACCGCTGCCGGTCACGGCGATGTGGCCGAGGTGATGGTCTGTATGTTTGGTCCCACCTCCGACGAGTACGGCTTCCTGCACCGTGGCACACGCGTGCGTAAGATGCACTCCTCGTATCGTTCCACTTTCCGCACCATTGGCGATACGCCAGTCGCTACCGTGGACCGCAAGCGTGGTGTAGTGCCGATCAAGGAAGTCTATAACCACCGCCGCAACGACCGCGACGTGAAGATCATCCCGACCTTCGACGACCGCGTGGCCATCCTTTACTACTATCCTGGCATGAAGCCCGATGTGCTTGACGCCTTGGTCGACAACGGCTATCAGGGCATCGTTTGGGACGGCACCGGCTTGGGTCACGTCAACCGTGGCATGTTTGACGCCATCCAGCGTGCCACCGACAAGGGCGTGCACCAATACATGACCGTGCAGACCATCTGGGGCTATGCCCACATGTTCGTCTACGACACCGGCCGTGACCTGATGGACCGTGGTATCATCCCCGCGCAGAACATGCTCGCCGAGACCGCCTACATCAAGTTGGGTTGGGCCTTGGGCCAAACGCACGACCGCGAAGAGGTGAAGAACATCATGCTCACTCCCGTCAACAGCGAGATCACCCCGAGAGAGCCTTATAACGGGTATCTCGTTTATCAGGGTGGCGTGCCTGAAGTGGAGGAGTTTGTTAGGAAGGTGCATAAGTAATTCGGAATGCGGAATGAGGAATGGCGCAAAGCGATGAAAGGCTTTGCGCCATTTTGTTTTACGTATTAAAATAATCCCTACTTTTGCATCCGCAAAACAAAGCCATATATGCTCTTCAACTCCATCCAGTTCGCGATATTCTTGCCGATAGTATTTCTGCTCTATTGGTTCGTCTTCGACCGCTTCATCAGCAAGTCGAAGTGGCAATTGAAGTTGCAGAACGCTTTTGTAGTTGTAGCAAGCTATGTGTTCTACGGTTGGTGGGACTGGCGTTTTCTGCTGCTCATCGCATTTACATCTTTTTGTTCGTGGGGTAGCGGGATGCTCATCGGAAAAGCAAAAACTAGGAAGGAGGCGAAGACATGGACGACGCTCAACATTGTGCTTAACCTTGGCATCCTTGCCTTGTTCAAGTATTATGACTTTTTCGTCACCGAGTTTGCGCAACTGTTCCACATTTCAACGGATGGGCTGTTGCTGAAAGTGATTTTGCCCGTCGGAATCTCATTCTACACTTTCCAAGCGTTATCCTATTCGATAGATGTTTACCGAGGGAAGATAGAGCCGACCAAGGACATTATTGCCTTCTTCGCCTTCATCTCGTTTTTCCCTCAGTTGGTGGCCGGTCCTATTGAGCGGGCGACCAACCTGTTGCCACAATTTCTGAAGAAAAGGGATTTCAACTATGATACCGCTGTTGACGGAATGCGTCAAATATTGTGGGGCTTGTTCAAGAAGATAGTGGTGGCCGACAACTGCGCGGTCTATGTGGACCAAGTGTTCTCGACTTATACTGAGCAAAGCGGAAGCACTTTACTCCTCGCTGCCATCTTTTTCACCTTCCAAATCTATGGTGACTTCTCAGGTTACTCTGACATTGCCATTGGTACTGCCAAGTTGTTTAGCATCAAGCTAATGCGCAACTTTAATATACCGTATTTCAGCCGCGATATTGCGGAGTTCTGGCGCAGGTGGCATATTTCTTTGACGACATGGTTCAGGGATTATGTGTATATTCCTTTGGGCGGCAGCCGTGTATCAAAGGCTAAGGTTGTTAGGAACACTTTCGTCATCTTCCTGTTGAGTGGTTTTTGGCATGGTGCGAATTGGACTTTCATTGTTTGGGGTGCGTATCATGCAGCCTTGTTCTTGCCGCTCATTTTGACGGGCAAGAACCGAAAATACACGAACCAAATTGCCGAAGGGCGCATTTTGCCAACATGGAAAGAGGCTGGACAGATGCTTATAACGTTTTTCTTGGCGGTATTTGGGTGGATTATCTTCAGGGCGGAGAGCATTGGGATGGCTTGGAAGTTTGTATGCGGAATCTGTAATCGAAGTCTATTCTCCCTACCAGAAGCAAAAGGATATACCGTATTGGGGCTGAATATTATACTGCTTATTGTTTTGGAATGGATCCAGCGCGACAAGGCTTTCATTTTGGACTTATCGTCAATGAAAAAGGGTTATTTGCGGTGGACGGTTTATCTTGCCTTACTATTTATTTTGTTTGCCTTCGGAGGCCATGCTACTAATTTCATTTATTTCCAATTCTAAGTTATGCGTAAGTTCATCATTAAGTCCTTGGGGTTTGGATTGTTAGTTTTGTCTTTTGCAATCACATTAGACTATATGATAAGCATGGGGCTTCGTCGAACGGATTGTTATAAATATCAGATATTCAACGATATTTTCAAAGGTAATTTGGACTATGACATGCTCATTATGGGCAATTCTAGAGGCTTTTCGCATTTTAATCCAAAAATTATCGACTCAATTTGTGGGGTGAATTCCTATAATTTGGGATTGGGTGGCTATCCTTTTAATGCCCAAATTGCTGCATACCATTGCTATAAGGCACACAATAGAACACCCAAAGTAATCGTACAACAAGTGGATTTTGTAACGCTCAGTATGATGCACGACATTCGGCACCAGCATGATTCCGAACGGTTTTTCCCGACAGTTTATGACCCTACTATGAGGAAGGAATTGAAGAGATTGGGCTATGGATTTATGGAATTGTATTGCCCAACCTACCGTTATTTTGGTTACCAAAAAGTTATCAAAGACGGACTGCTGGAATTTTTAAAAGTCAAGCACCATGTTGAACGGCCAGCATACAAGGGATTCAGTCCAGAAAGAGGAAAATGGGATGGAACAAACGTGGCTGCTATGGATTCCATCATGGGTACTTTAAATAGTGAAGCGATAGCCATTTTCGAGAATTATCTTGCTGAATGTAAGAAAGATGGAGTGTATGTTTTGCTGGTCAATTCTCCAGTTTATGCTCCAACAACCAAAAAAGTGAAGAATATGGATGAAGTGAATAAGTATTTTGAAAACATCGCCCAAAGCTTCGGATACAAGTACCTGAATTATACCGAAAATTATGATTTATGCAATGACACCTTGAATTTTTGTGTATCAGTTCATATGAATCCAGAAGCAACTAACAGGTTTTCAACAGACTTTGCAAACGATGTCCTATCTCTTGGCATTTTAAAGTGAGATAACTTTTTCCTTTGCAAACCCCAAAAATTTGTCATACCTTTGCACCGATTTAATAAATACGTATTTTTTAACAATAAATTATTCGAATAATTATGCAACCCTCTCACATTGAACACATTGGAATCGCCGTCACAAGCTTGGACGAGTCCATTCCTTTCTTTGAAAAATTGCTTGGCACCAAGTGCTACGCCATCGAAGAAGTCGCCGACCAGAAAGTGAAGACCGCTTTCTTGCGCTGCGGCCAAACCAAAATCGAGCTTTTGGAGCCCACTTCGCCTGAAAGCACTATTGCCGCTTTCATTGAGAAGAACAACGGCAAGGGTGGGATGCACCACATCGCTTTCGCCGTGGAGAACATCGAAGGCCATCTCGAAGAAGCCAAAGAACTGGGCATCCGCCTCATCGACCAAGCTCCACGCGCTGGTGCCGAAGGCCTGAGTATCGCCTTCCTGCATCCGAAATCGACCTTTGGCGTGCTGACTGAACTGTGTGAAAACAAGAACAAATAAAAACACATATAACCATGTTAATTGAACAGAAAATCCAGGAATTGTTGGAGAAGCGCAACGAGGCCCGTCTCGGTGGCGGCCAGAAGCGCATCGACTCCCAACATGCCAAAGGTAAGATGACGGCACGCGAGCGTATCGCCATCCTGCTCGACGAAGGCAGCTTCGAAGAGACTGACATGTTCGTGACCCATCGCACCGTTGATTTCGGTCTCGACAAGCAACAGTACCTCGGCGACGGCGTCGTCACCGGTCATGGCACCATCGACGGCCGCGTCGTCTACGTCTACGCTCAAGACTTCACCGTGTTTGGCGGTGCCTTGAGTGAGACCATGTCCCTCAAAATCTGCAAGGTGATGGACCAAGCCATGAAAGTTGGCGCCCCCGTCATCGGCATCTGCGACTCGGGCGGTGCCCGTATCCAAGAAGGCTCGCGTTCCCTCGCTGGTTACGCTGAGATCTTCCAGCGCAACATCAATGCTTCGGGTGTCATCCCGCAGATTTCGGCTATCTTCGGTCCCTGCGCCGGCGGTGCCGTGTATTCTCCCGCCCTCACCGACTTCATCATCATGACCAATGTGGGTAGCTATATGTTCCTCACTGGTCCGAAAGTCGTGAAGACCGTCATCGGCGAGGATGTCAGCACCGACGACCTCGGTGGTGCCCGCATCCACAGCCAGAAGTCGGGCGTGGCCCACTTCGCTGCCGAGACCGAGGAGGAAGGTCTTGCCATCATCCGCCGACTCATCTCCTTCATCCCGCAGAACAATATGGAGAACGCCCCGCTCGTGGAGTGCAACGACCCCATCGACCGTATGGAGGATGCCTTGAACCAGATCATTCCCGACAACCCGAACAAGCCTTACAACGTCGGCGACATCATCAACGCCATCGTCGACAACGGCGACTTCCTCGAGATCCACAAGAACTACGCCAAGAACATCATCGTCGGCTTCGCCCGTTTCGATGGCATGTCGGTCGGTATCGTGGCCAACAACCCCGCCTTCTTCGCTGGTGTGTTGGACTGCGACGCCTCGCGTAAGGGCGCCCGTTTCGTCCGTTTCTGCGACGCCTTCAACATCCCGATCGTGACCTTGGTCGACGTCCCCGGCTTCCTGCCTGGCACGGGTCAAGAGTACAACGGTATCATCGTCCACGGCGCCAAGTTGCTCTATGCCTACGGCGAATCCACCGTGCCGAAGGTCACCGTCACCCTGCGTAAGTCCTACGGTGGCTCCCACCTCGTGATGGGCTGCAAGCAGCTGCGCAACGACGTCAACTACGCTTGGCCGACCGCCGAGATCGCCGTCATGGGTGCCAGCGGTGCCGTTGAGGTGCTCGATGGCAAGAAGATTGCCGAAATCGAGAACCCCGAAGAGCGCGCCGAGTTCGTTGCCAAGAAGGTGGATGAATACACCAAGAAGTTCGCCAACCCGTACGAGGCTGCCAAGTTCGGTTACATCGACGATGTGATCGAGCCGCGCAACACCCGTTTCCGTGTCATCCGTGCCCTGCGTACGCTTGAGACGAAGCGCCTCGCCAACCCCGAGAAGAAACATTCGAACATCCCGCTGTAACCGTAAATCCTTGAAACGATGAACCTGTTACAATTATCATTACTGTTGGCTCACGAAGATTGGGTCTACACCAAAGGCTGGATTGTCACCATCGCTGGTTTCCTCATCGTCATCATCGCCCTCTTCATCCTCTCGACCATCTTCCGTGGCGTGGCTGCCTATTTCAAGAAGCAGGATGCCAAGAAGAACGAAGTGAAGGAGATCAAGCCTGTGACGGTGAAGCCTACGATCAAATTGGCCGAGGGCGAGATTCCTGCCGAGGTGCAAGCCGCCATCGGTATGGCCCTCTACCTCTCGACCAACCTTCACGATGAAGAGAGCAACGTGATCACCATCGAAAGAAGGGTGACTTCTTGGAACGACAAAAATTACGGAGTTAGACACTGGAAACGTTAAATCGAACAATCATGAAAAAATTCAAATTCACCATTAGTGGTAAACCATACGAAGTAGAAGTCCAGAACATTGAAGGCAACATCGCCACCGTCAATGTGAATGGCACTGAATATCAAGTGGAGATGGAAGAGCAAGCCGCTCCGGTGATCGCTCCCGTGGCCCGTCCGGCCGCCAAGCCCGCCGCCAGCGCTCCTGCCCAGAGTGCCGCTCCGAAACCGGCCGCTGCCGCAGGTGGTGCCGGCTACAAGATGGCCGCTCCGCTTCCTGGAACCATCATGCAGATCTTCGTCAAGCAAGGCGACGCCGTGAAGAAGGGCGACAAGCTGCTCATGTACGAAGCCATGAAGATGGAAAACAACCTGCTGGCCGAAGCTGACGGTACCATCACCGCCATCAACTGCCGCCAGGGCGACAATGTGCTTCAAGGTGATACTTTAATCGTAATCGGATAAGGTCATGTTAGGCAAGAAAAGTATTTACAGAAGACCTGCGGTCATCCTCGGCTCCTTGGTGCTCCTGATGCTGCTGAACCTCGCGGTCGTCAACAACCCGATGTTCGCCACTAGGGTCGCCGATTTGGGTAAAACCGAGCAAGTGAGCGAGATGACCCCAGAGGAAAGCAATGCCCAGTTGGCTGAGATGGCTGACGCAATTATCGCGGAACAGCAAAAGTCGGCCGAACTGGGTCAACAAATCGAAAACCTCAATCAACGTGTGACCACGCTGGAAGGTAAGAACGCCAAGCATCATGTGGCCGCCAAAGAGGAAGTTAAGGAAATGTCCACCAAAGACCGTCTGAAAGAAGGTCTGCGTAACTTCTGGCTGCTTACGGGTTTCCGCAACTGCAAGATTGGCAACATCATCATGATTTTGGTGGGTATCCTCTTCATCTTCCTGGCCATCCGCTTCGAGTTTGAACCTATGCTGCTCATCCCGATTGGCACGGGTATCATCGTAGGTAACATCCCGTTTTTCCAAGGCTTCGGCGTAACCTTCGCCGATGCCATGGCCAATTTGCAAGCGCTAGATCCAGCATCGCTCAATTTCGATTTAGACACGGCTAAAGCCCTGTTGGTGGCTGTCTTTGGTGATAACCCAGGCGACAAACACATGGTGCTGAGCGAAGCCATTAAGCAGGTTGAGCATCTGAATATGTCTGATTATGGCTTAGTCAACAACGACATCGAAAGCGTGAAAGGCTTGATGACGAGCGTGTTCCAAAGTGGTGAACTGAACCTTCAGACCGGTCTTTACCAGAAGGGCAGTGTGTTGAACTACTTGTATTTTGGTGTGACCTCGGGTGTGTATCCTCCCTTGATTTTCTTGGGCATTGGCGCCATGACCGACTTCTCGTCGCTCATCGCCAACCCGAAACTGATGATCCTCGGTGCCGCCGCCCAGTTGGGTGTGTTCATCACCTTCATCGGTGCCTTGTATCTCGGCTTCAACCTGCGTGAGGCTGGTGCCATCGGTATCATCGGTGGTGCCGACGGTCCTACCGCCATCTTCCTGTCTTCGCGTTTGGCCAACGGCATGAACGGCACGCGCAACCTCATCGGCCCCATCGCCATTGCAGCCTATTCCTACATGGCTCTGGTGCCCGTGATTCAGCCACCTATCATCCGCTTGTTGACCACCAAGGAAGAACGCCTCATCAAGATGGGTGCCCCGCGTATGGTCAACAAGACCGAAAAGATCATGTTCCCCATCGTCGGCCTCATCCTGACCACCTTCATCAGCCCCACGGCCCTGCCGCTGTTGGGTATGCTGTTCTTCGGCAATATCATCAAGGAGTCGGGCGTGGTGAAGCGTTTGCAGAACACCGCCTCCAACCCGTTGATTGACATCGTCACCATCGTCTTGGGTCTCACCGTGGGTGCCTCTACGCAGGCCTCCGTGTTCTTGACCTCGAGCTCCATCAAGATCTTCGTCCTCGGTGCTGCTTCGTTCTGCGTGGCCACCGCTGGCGGTCTGCTCGGTGCCAAGTTGATGAACCTCTTCCTGAAGGAGAAGATCAACCCGATGATTGGTGCCGCTGGTGTTTCGGCTGTGCCCGACAGCGCTCGCGTCGTCGAAGTGGAAGGTCAGAAGTACGACCCGTCGAACCACCTGCTCATGCATGCCATGGCCCCGAATGTCTCCGGCGTTATCGGCTCGGCAGTCGCAGCTGGTGTGATGATGTCGTTCTTAATGATGTAAAGGTTACACCTTATTTAATTTTAAGCGTATGAAAGCCCATTGCAGACCGTTGCAGTGGGCTTTTTAATATATTGCAGTCATATATATTCCACCTTTCTATTTAATAATCAAAAAATAAAATCAAAATTTTTAGTTCAATAGAAAAAGATGTATTTTTGCCATTTATAATCAACATTGATTACAATAACAAACTAATTAATCATCAAATTCACTACAATGAAAAAAATGTTACTTCTGGTGGTAGCCGCCGTGATAGCTACGATGAGTGTCAGCGCACAGAATGGTTACGACACGAAACATGAAATCGGCATCAGCTATGGTTATATGTCGACCACCCAATGGTTAGACGCCGTAATGATGGGAGGTTTAAACATTCTTGGAGGCTTAGAGCCCGTGAAGGGTAGCGTTATTGGCCCCGTTTCTGCCGAGTATTTCTATCATGTCAACGATTGGTTTGGCGTGGGCGGCACCTTCACCTATGCTTACACGAAGGCAACCTATGACCAGACGATTGACCATGTCGCAGATGCATTTACATCCAAAACTTCCTATTTCACGGTGCTGCCTGCTGTGAAGTTCAACTGGTTCCGTAGGGATCACTTTGGCATGTATTCCAAGGTTGGTGTCGGTGTCACGATTGGTAACTTGAAGGCCAATCATCCTGACGAAAAACCCGAAACCGAGACCAGTTGGGGCTTCAATTGGCAACTTTCGGCCATTGGTATCGAGTTTGGTGGCGCACAACTTCGAGGCTTCATTGAGGGTGGGATTGGCGTACAAGGTGCTGCCTTGGCGGGCATTCGCTACAAGTTTTAATGCTACATTATTTAATGTTTTAAAAATCAATCTATTATGACAAAGAAACCCATTCTTCTCATGGCATTGCTGATTCTTTTAGTGGGCAGTGTCAAGGCACAATGGTTTGATTTCTCGAAAAACCAACGTGCATCTATCGGTTTAAACTTAGGTTATGTTGGCTATGACCTCAACGGCAGTGGCATCAACAAGGAGTATGCCGGTTTTGGCTTCGGTGCCAACTTGTCTTTTGCGGGCCTATATCTCGACTTCATCTATCAGAACCCTGAGCACCGCTGGGACAGAAAGATTACTTTTAATGAGTATCCCGACCACACTGCACTCACCATCAATGTTGGTTATCAGATTCCAGTGCTTCCGTGGCTCTTTCTGACCCCGGTGATAGGTTACAGCAACGAGACTTGGGGAAGAACCATCGGCAACTCCATCGGGGTGGATTCGGAAAATCACCGCATCTATCACGACTATGTGCGCGATGGCATCAATAACCACTTCAACTATGGAGCGGGGCTGATGGTCAGACCCATCGAGTTCCTCGAAATCGGGGCCATGGCCACAAGCCATGCCATATATGGCACCATTAGCTTTTCAAGCAACTTCAAAAAATGACCCCATTAATAATCACATAATTAACTAAATCAATTAACTAAAATCAAAGTATCATGAAAAAATTCAGACTGTTACTGATTTGCGGTTTCGCCTTGTTGTTCATGGCTAGCTGCAACACTTACCACCACAGCATGAAGAGTCCCGAAGCCTATGTTGAGTATCATGCTGAAGACTTCACCCTCTCTGATCAAGTGACTGGTGAAGCTACTGTCGTCCGCGTGATCGGCATCGACTGGCAACACCTCTTCGGCACTGAGGAAATCGGTACTACTTCTGACTTTGGCACAGTTATTCCTTACGTCGGAATAGCTATTCCTTCAGGTGCTAACTATGCTCTGTTTGACCTGATGCAAAAGAACCCAGGCTATGATGTAGTGGTCTATCCACAAGTGGAATCCCACCGTCACGCTCCGGTACTTGGCACTGACATCTACTCAAAGACCACCTATAAGGTGACCGCTCGTTTGGGTAAATTGAAGAAGAAATAATCATTCCTATTCACTCAAATGAACTTTTGGGGTAATGGAAGGCCGCTCAAAGAGCGGCTTTCTTTTTTTGTGTAGTTTTACCGAAAAACCTTATTTTTGCGCGTTTATTACCCTAATTCCGAAAAAATGAAAAAGATTTACTTGATTTTCCTGTTGATGTCGGCTTCGCTGATGCTTCAAGCCCAAAACGATACCATTCGTCCTCCCCGTCTCAAAGTGGGTGTGGTTTTAGGTGGTGGCGGTGCCAAGGGCGCTTCCCACATCGGGGTCTTGAAATACATCGAGGACATGGGCATCCCCGTCGATTATGTGGCGGGCACCAGCATGGGCTCCATCATCGGCGGCCTCTACGCCATGGGCTACGAACCCAACGAGATGACGCGACTCATTTCGAACATCCAGTGGAACGAAATGATCGGCAACAAAATCGACCGCACCTACCTCTCCAAGGACATGCGCGAACGGCGAAGCACCAACGTGCTCAACATCCCGTTTGGCGACGGCTCGCTTCGCAAGCAAGCCGAAAAAGGCAACCTGCTCAGCCAACTGCCGAGTGCCTACGTCAACAACAGCTCGTTGATCAACCTGTTCAACGACCTTTGCGTGGGCTACCAGGAAGAGATGGACTTCGACGACATGCCTATTCCTTTCGCTTGTGTGGCCACCGACCTCATCACCGGGAAGGAAGTCGTTTTGCGTCATGGCGTCGTGCCTACGGCCATGCGTGCCAGCATGGCCATCCCAGGCGTGTTTGCCCCTGTCGAGATGGGCGACTGCGTCCTCGTCGACGGCGGCTTGGTCAACAATTTCCCCGCCGACGTGCTTAAGGAGATGGGAGCCGACATCATCATCGGCGTTGAGGTGACAAGCGAGAAAGGCATCACGGCCAACGACCTGAAGTCGCTGCCCCAAGTGATGGGTCGCCTGCTCATCAACACCACGAGCGCCAAACGCAAGGAGAACCGCGAGCTTTGCGACATCCGCATCGTGCCCGACATCACGGGCTTTGGAATGCTCAGCTTCACACCCGAAGCCATCGACACCTTGGTCAACCGAGGCTACCAGCAGGCCGAAAAATACCACGACAAGCTGTTGGCCATCAAGCAAAGGCTCGATGCGGCCAATGGGACTTCCGTCGGCAAACAGCTTCATGCCCCCAAGGCTCTCAACCTCATGCAGGACTCGGTGTTTATCAGTTCCATCAAAATCGAAGGCATTAGTGGCCGCGAAAGCCGCTGGCTCATCCGCAAAGGCGACCTGAAAGCCGGAAGATTCTACTCCAATGCCGACATCGAACAGAAGATGAGCATCTTCCGTGGCACGGGCAGCTTCGACGAGATCACCTACACCGTCAAGGAAAACGACTCGCTGCACCTACAAGGGCCAACCTCAAACGACTACGACCTCACCGTCAACGTGAAACGCTCTGCGCCCCATGTGATGGGCCTCGGCCTGCGCTACGACACCGAGGAAGGCGCCGCCTTGCTGCTCGGCATCAACTTCAACGAAAAACGTTTTGGCGCATCGAAATTCGGCCTTCAAGCCAAACTCAGCTACAACCCCAAACTCAGCCTCTACTACACCTACTCGCGCTCGTCGCTCGCCAATTTCAATGTGACCGCCGACTACAGGGACGAGCATTTCCGCACAAGAGGCTACCTCGACAAGTATTTCAACCTGCACTACCTGCAAATGAAAGCCAGCGCCAGCATTTCGGAGTTCCACCTGCTCAATTTCAGCACCAACGTGGGGGCGTCGTTCATCTATACGACCTACGACAAATCCTCCTTCGAGGCAAGCACCTACGACGAGTACTATTTCAAGGATAACACGCTATTGGCTCCTTTCGTCAGGATGCAATACGACAATCTGGACGACCCCTATTTCGCCAATCACGGCATCTTGGCCAACCTGAGCAGCAACTATTACTACCTGACTTCCACCAAAGAGAAGTATTTCGACATCAACTACACCTTCCAAGCCTACATCACGCCTGCCAACGGACGGTTCAGCATCATCCCGCAGGTGTATGGCCGCTATATCGGCAGCATCGTCAGCAATGCGTCGCTGGTCCAATACTACAATTTGAGGAATGTTGGCGGAGGCGAAATCGCGGGGCGCCACTTCGAAAACCAAATGCCCTTCATCGGCTTGACCAGCGTCGAGGACGGCTTGGACGAGAGCAACGTCAGCATCCTGCGTTTGGACTTGCGCTACAACTTCTACGGCAAGCACTACCTGACAGCGATGTATAACACCTCGGTGCCGTGGGGCATGTTGGGTACTGGTGGCATGTCGTTTCCCGACATCGTCAACTTCATGACCCACGGCGCCGGGCTGAAGTACTCCTACAACAGCCTTTTAGGTCCCATCTCACTCACAGTCCACTGGGTCAATTATAATGAGACAAGCCATTTCGGAGGCTATTTCTCGTTTGGCTACGCGTTTTGATTAGCTAAGTAATTGTCCAAAATCAAACTTCGTTTCTTTTGACAAGCGACTTTTCGGCCATGAACCGCCTAATCTCTTCGGCATGACGGCCGCGAATGATGACATGGTGGTTACCAATGGAATGCTGCAACAGATAAGGTTTTAGGTTCACGTTGAGCGTGATTTGCGTGCGGCAGAAATGGTCGCTGTAAGGCGTTTCAACGGCCTTGGCCTCTGTGACGAAATAACGGTCTAACTTTTCACCGCCCCATTTAAATAAGGTGTAATCCATTAAGGGCAATACGCCTTGCACGGCCGCGCCAATGCCTGATTCGAAATGCGAGCGTAGGCGAATTTCGTCGCACATCCCCAGTGGGATGGTGCAGTGTGCCAGCATGGACGTCTTGTCAGTGAGCTGCGAGGGGTTGGCCATGAAAGCGGTTTCGCCACAAATCCGTTTGGCCAAATACATGCTCATCAGCGTCTGCATGTCGCCTTCGCAACCTGCCACGATGCCTTCGTCGTTGAGCAAGGCCAACGCCAAACAGCTCGTCGTGCCGCAGGCTTTCACGATGTCGAAACAACGGATGGTCATGGCATCCAAACGCTCCTCTTGGCAGATGCGTTTGATGGCGAGATAAGCCTTGGCGGCCTCCAACATGTCGGCATCCGAAGGCTCCACAACACCTTTGGCGCGTTTCAGTATGGTTTGCGCCACCTTTTCGGCCTCGTTTTGCGGAATGGTTTTGATGCCATCGATGAGGCGTTGCAGGTCGATGTCAATGGTCTCAATGCCGTAGTGTTGGCGGAGATAATCGCGGTCCACCCCGCTGGCAATGAGCCAATCCGATGGTTGGCCGAACAACCCGATTCGTCCCCGTAGAGACGCACGTCCATGCGTCTCCATTACGGCCGATATAATTTCATCATTCGTCCCATGCAAAATCTTTCCTTCCACACCGTTATTTCCCAAATAGGTCAGGATTTCCAAGGCGGCAGCCAAGGAATTGTTGCGTCCATCGGCAATCATCGTGACGGTTTTTTGGCGCGATGGACCACACATCGTTTCAACGTCAATGGCCGACCAGATGCGTTTGAACAGGTTTTCCACACCGCCGGTGGCGATCATAAATGCATCGGGTAACATTTGTAGAGACGCGCCATGGCACGTCTCTACAGATTCATCACCCATGATGTTGATTTCTGCATGGCATTCCGTTTCCAGCCTTTGAATCAGGTCGGCATATTCGTTTCTGACAAATTCATCAGTTTGGAACGAGGAACGGAGGATGATTATTTTCATGGGATATGGGGTACTTTATGCCCTTTGTCCTCATTGCGGGCTTGACCTGCAATCCCTCGTGCTTTTGGATGTCGATTCTGCGAGGGATGGCGGATGTTCCTCCGCCATGAGGACAAGAGGCTTAAGGATGTCTTCTTTTAGTTTAATGTTTCACCACAAATTTCAGCGTCTTTTCGTCAGCCTTGATGAAATACATGCCGTTTTCATAACCGGCAGTGTTGATGCGGAGTTCGCTGCCGTTGGCCTCGAATTCATCCACCTTCTGGCCGAGGGCGTTATAGACGTGCACCATGCCGAGGTTTTCGCTCTTCACGGTCACGAAGTCGTTGGCGGGATTGGGATAAAGGGTGGCCGAAGCCTCGTTTTCATCCACCG
>CAMJRR010000009.1 GCA_946408345.1 uncultured Bacteroidales bacterium
CCGACAGCTTCATCTCGGCTGCCTCCTTCCAGGAGACCACCAAGGTGCTGACCAACGCCGCCATTGCCGCCAAGAGCGACTTCCTGCTCGGTATGAAGGAGAACGTGATTGTCGGTCACAAGATTCCTGCTGGTACGGGCCTGCGTGAGTATGAGGACTTGATTGTGGGCTCTCGTGAAGAATACGAGGAACTGCAAGAAAAGGCCGCTCTCTAATTAGTGTTGAATTGAGTGGGGACGGCCAATGGTTGTCCCCGCTTTTTAATAAGTAGATGAGCAAATTTAGTTTTCAAATAGAACATTCTTACTATGACTTGTGACAATGACCGCTTTAACGAAGCCAAGAAGCTTCTACAATAAATAAAAGCGGTCATGGTCATAGTCAATGGTCATACTTGAAAACTAAACAAACATAAACTATAGTTTTGAACAGTTACTTACAATAACATTATGGAAAACAATAATCAGAAAAACCAATTGAATATCGAAATCAGCGACGAGGTTGCTGAAGGCAAATACTCCAATCTCGCCATCATCACCCACTCGCCTAATGAGTTTATTGTCGACTTCGCCCAGATGATGCCTGGTACGCCCAAGGCAAAAGTCCGCTCAAGAGTGATTTTGAACCCATTGAATGCCAAACGTTTGTACAAGGCTTTGGCCGACAATATCGCCAAATATGAGCAGCAGTTTGGCACCATTCAGGACTTGGGTAGCAATGTCGCCCAGTTCCCGATAGGCACACCTACTGCACAAGCTTGATCAACATCACGTGTCAATATGAAATCGATCGTCTATGTCATTCCCTCGGGAATCTATAGGCGGTCGATTTCGTAAATATAAGCATCTGTAATGCAATGAAACATGTCCTCTTTTTACTGCTAGCGTTGATGGTCGGTCCTCTTTTGTTGGCTCAAGAAAACGAAAGTCAGTTGCCCGATACAAGCCTGTTTGAGGCCTGTCGCCATATCGAAGGCAATGATATGCTTCCTTATCGGCTCTATCGCTCGCAGAAAGCTGATATGATAACAGAAGCCTTGCCTTTAGTCATTTTTTTGCACGGTGCTGGAGAACGCGGCAACGACAATTGTGTGCAGTTGAAGCATTGCATCAAATATTTCCTTGACGACACCGTGACATGCCGTTATCCTTTTTTGTTGATGGTTCCGCAGTGCCCAAATGACAGGCGATGGGTGAATACGGATTGGAGCCTACCTGAGCATATGATGGACAGCATTCCTACAACAGAATTGCGTGGCGTGATGGCCGTGCTTGACAGCTTAGTTGATGCTCGTGCCGTGGATTCGACTCAAGTTTACATTTGCGGCATTTCTATGGGAGGTTTTGGCACTTGGGATGCCTTGCAGCGTTGGCCGGAGAAGTTTGCGGCGGCTATTGCCATCTGCGGTGGGGGAGACCCAGCATGCGCCGAGGCCATAAAGGACATTCCTGTATATGTTTTTCACGGTTTGCTTGATGGCGTGGTTATGCCTTGGCGGAGCATACAGATGTATGAAGCACTGCAAGAAGTCGGCAACAAAGAGGCCGTTCTTGTCACTTATCCGGAATTGGGGCATGGATGTTGGGATGAGGCATTTTCTACGAAGGGGTTGTTTGAGTGGATGTTTGGGAAGAAACGGGTAGTTTCTTCTGATTTACGGGATTGATTAGCAATTTAGTATTCAGTTTTTTTTGTGTGCCAAGACACAGTTGCCGTGTCATGACAACAAAGGCAATACCTTTCAGCCATTCGCCCAACCTAGCCAATGTTTGGCGTTACCGGTTTTAGGACCTAGTAGCCATGTCATGCCGACGTGGGTTTGTGCGATGGCGGGCATCTATGGCTGCGGTATACAGGAATCCGCCCATCTCAATATGAAAACCCAACATTGCATATCGGGGTGGGGTAGGGGTGTCCCTTCGGGACTTTGGCAATGACGGCCACAAGACAAACGCTTCGCTGGGGGCGGAACTCCTTGAAGGGTTGGGATTGGTGGAATGACTACCGGCAAGAAGTCAAAAGCTAGAATTCGGAAAGATAAATCGTGAATTTGCAAAAATTTTGCAAATCTGGTAGTTTTCTTTCGGGTTTTGGAAAGATAACTGGAAATGAGGGATTGGCGGTTAGAGGTATTTGTTAAGCTCAACAACCAGTTTTTGGACTGTTGTGGACGACTCTTCTTGGGCTGGGTTCCCGTGGAAAATTTCTGCCAGTATTGCATCGGCATTGTCGATGGCTTGTCGCTGACGGCTTAGAAGAATTCGATACATCAATGCACCAAAACCTTTTATTTTACTATAAGGCATCTCTATCAGCTTTGACAGCATATCGGGATATTGGTTGCGGTGAATGGCACCCGTGTACCTATTGAAATGCAGGAGGAACCAATAATCAAAGGCTTGGTTGCTATATGCCACCCGAAAGCCGTTGTTTTTGGCCAATAGAATGGCTTGATTGAAGTCGTTGTCAGAATAGTCGTCTTTATCGAACACTACCCAACATTGATCATAGGAATGCTTTTTTGCTTTTTCGGCCTCACGAATGCTGATGGCTTTGTTGACCAGCGACACTGTGTTCATTCCTTGACCGACAGTCTTGATGGTTGCCGCGGTCATGCGGAACGCCTTGAAATAGTCAGGTTCGGTGTTCTCCCCTTCGCAAACAATGAGGAAGGATTGCTTGATCACCCTCACGCCCATCCGACGTGACAGATTGGATTTACGATGGTCTTTCTTTTGCTTCTTACTCATTGCCTGGAGGAATTAAAGATGGATTCCATTTCACCAATAAGGGGCGTTGCACCATACTTGCCTAAAAGATAATCCTTTTCGAAGGGCGAAGTGCTACGCACCTTGTATTCTACCAAGGAGTAAAGCTCTGTAGCCCCGAAACTGTCCTTTTGGGTAAACCAGACCTGATCCCTGCGGAAAAGTCCGGCACTGAGCAGGTAAGTGTCGTGAGCCGTAAACAGCAGCTGGGCTCCTTTGGGATTCGTTTGGGCATCGTTGAACAGAGCGATGATTTTCTTGACGAGCAAGGGATGGAGCTTTGAATCAAGCTCATCGATTACCACGCGCTTGCCGTTATCCAACGCATCGATGATAGGATATGCCAGTGAGAAATATTTTATGGTGCCTTCCGACTCATTATGGTTGAAGGCGAAAGAAACATTGTTCACCTCACGGCCTTCGTCGTCATACTGGCGATGGGAACTGACAATACGGTTGTCGAGCTTTATAATATTTTCGATGCCAAGGTCAGCATACCTGGCAAACGACGTGATGCGTTCGCGGAGGGTTTCGTCGTCGAGGTGCTTGATGGCGTTTTGCCAAAGGGCTTCATCCTCGGAGCAGAAAAGCACCTGTGTATCGCCCAGCCAATGAAGTACACTGACGGCAATAGTTTCGTTGAACTGGGCGGCGGTTGAAAGCAGCAGGGCGTTGCTGCGCACCATCTTTTTTCCAACCAGTTCCAGCAGCAGTTGATTCTTGGGGTGTACCGTAGTGGTGTCGCCTTCGCGGTAGAACACTTCCACTTCCTTTGCCCGTTTTTTGCAGACACGCCTGTAGAGCCATTCCTCCTTCACCGATTTGCTGTCCACCTCGAAGCCATAGCGATAGATGTACTCGCCATCGGTGAAGGTGGCCTCCAGTGCTGTAGGCTCATCGATTGAAGTGGCATTCAGGCGGAAGTTCTCCACGTCGATTGATTCACCCACCTGACTATCCTTGAACGAGTCAGTAATGAAACGCTTATAAAACGCAAAGGCTTTGAGTACATTGGATTTGCCTGATGCATTGGCTCCATAGATAACGGCAGTCCTAACCAGGGAAATATCGGTGTCGGCGAGTTCAAACAAATCGTTTGGCTCGGTGAAAGACTCCTTGAGGGGTGTGGCAATAAAGGACAGTTTCAGCTCGTCCTTAATTGACAGGAAATTGGTGGCACAAAATTCAAGAATCATACTTTTAACTTCAATATTTGTCAATTTTCTGCAAAAATAGAACTTTTCTTTTGAAAACTGCCAAGAAAACTAAAAAATTATACAAAATAGTTGAGAGTTGGTCAGTTGTGAAAAACGGAGCATAGCCCCAGTATTGACGCAAAATCTGTTCGATTTTGGTGTCTAGGTATCGTTCCAAAATAACTAGAAGTGAAACCTGCTGACACCTTACATAAAACAGGAACGACAACATTTAAAGGTATGCCCATCTCAATATAAAAACCCGACATTGCATATCGGGGTGGGGTAGGGTCGTCCCATTGGGACTTGGATTGACGCATAGTCATCGTCTGTGTCCCGCAGACGGCGGTGGGTGGTGCCTGATGGGGATGCTGTTAAGCTCAAGCAAAGGCTTCGGTGGGGTGCGGAACGGTTCTAATACAATTTATCAGACAAATATTGAAGGAGCTGGCTGAAATAATTGTTTCTGTTGTCGTTATATGAAGTATAATTTCGGGATGTGATATAGAACCACATGTATAAATCAGAATCATCTTCTTTTTTTGGAGTGCGATTATTGCCCTCTACAAACTTCTTGTAAAGGTTGCAATTGTGAAGAAAATTATATTCTGTCATGTTGTGAGGATAATGCACTAGTTCTTTTTCGAGGGCATCAATTTTGAGAATTTCTTCTGAAGTCAGTTCTGTTAGTTGGCTGGCTTTCATATACCATCGATAAAGAAATCCTTCAAATCCTTGGCCAGCAGCAGGGAACCTTTTGTTGTTTATAACAAAACCTTTGAATGACTGTAAACAATCATCGAATGATCGAGGCATCAAAATATAGTCTTCATCATATTTTGCATTAGGTTGACCAATATAATCGCCAAAGAAAAGTATCAGTTCTCCCGTTGATGTTGTTTGTCTGATGATTGATGATATGCTTTTTTCGTTAGAATCCGGCCTTTTTCCCATAACGAGTTTAGTCAGGTCATCTATATGGATTGGTTTTATTGATTTCTTTACAAATTGAATAGCTAATTCTCGGATACTGCCATTAGATTCTCCCCACTCCTTTAGACCCCAATACGATGATTTCCCATAAGAAATAATTCTTGGGTCACTTGCAAGAAAGCGGGTAAGTTGCGAAGAACTAGATAAATTGCAACGAAGCCCTTTCTCTTCACATGCTTCTTTTAGTCGTTTGAATAATTCGTCACGATGTAACCTTGTTCTCCAAATGGATAGTATTTCATATAACTTATCGCTGTAATCAATCGTATTTGCTTTAAGAACCACATCGTCATTAACGACATTTGCATGACAAACACCTTTAAACAGCTCTTTCAATATACATATTAAAGAAGTCTTGTACTCATTAGATAAATGCCCCAATTGATTCCAATTATCATCTCTTTTAGCATCCGAGATTTGCCCAAATACACTGGATGAACGAGCCTTTCTGTTCCAATAGTCTTCGTTATCCACAAATAACTTTTCAATTGAGAGAATAATATCGTTTGTGGTTTTTTCCTTTTGTAAACGATTTATTTCTGCCAATGCTTTATTAAACTTGAAAGAAGTAAAACGTCTATCAATTACTATTGGAGAGTTTAGGTCATAGTATCCTTTTTTTTCAGGAGGGCAATATGGAACTAAACTGTTGTTAGACGAATCGATCCATAAAGGGAGATGACCCCAAAACTGTAATAAGACTTTGAATGTGGATAAATTAATATGAGAAAGTAATTCGGTTCGGTGTTTATGCTCTTCTTCAGACGATGCTCTTTCACGGATATAATTATTCAAGAAGTACTTTTCTTGTGAAATCATCATTTCAATTTTCCGCCATGTATTGTCCTCGCCTTCGTTACCAAAAATTGAAATGGGGATATCGTTCACACAGTATAAATTCCAATCTTTATGCTCGCAAAGCTTTTTGAGATGGGGATTCGTTCTAACCTTTTTTGGCACCTCGTCATACGACCATCTAACAAGTTGTTTAGTCAACTCGTCTATTCCTTCTTTAGGCCTTATTATTCCATAATATTCTTCAAACGCGACAAAATCAAGCAAGTCGAGAGAAGACCATATGTAACTGAGAAGAATGTAAACCATTGGCCAATGCCCATGCTTGTCATTAAAATGTCTGACAAACTCATAATCCTCATTGCAGATGTATTCTTTAATTGAATCGACTACGGGTTTTTCTGATTGCGGAGTCATGAACGAAGCCAAAACACTAAGTTCATCTGTCGTTTTTTGTCCACCAAGCTTTAGGTCTTTTAAGGAAAATGTTGGTTTACTTGTTTTTTCTATAAAATCGTTATAGCTTTCAAAACCGTTTTCTAATAATAGACTTATTGCTATAGGGGAGATGCGCTTTCTCCAAGGGATGAACATTTCAATTATTGCTAATTGCGACAATAAAGACTCTTGTATTTGTGACGATTTGGATGGGACTTCTTGCTTATTGGTTTTTTGTGATAAAAACTTTTCTATCTGTAAGCTCGTAATTGATTCTGGAATGCCAAGCTTTTTCTTTGCTGATTCAATAAATTGTTCGATTTCAAATGCAGTTCCACTCCCGCAGCTTCGAATTGCTAACAGAACATTGCGGCTTAAGGGAAGTAGGTCTTTTATTGTTATTACATCTATCAATAATAAACAGTTGAGGGCCCGTATGGACAGCCCTGAATCCGATAGTTTTGATAATAGAAAACTGGTCGTTTCATCTGACTTCAAAGCATTGTTTTCTAATTGTGAATGTAGCCAAATTAAAACTGCAGCCATCATTCTAAGATCATCTACAGTTTTTTGTTCGCAATGTTTTATTCCTTTAAAAGAGAAAGTTGGTTTACAAATTTCTTCTACAAACTTATCAAAACTCGTACACCCATTTTTCATTAATACTTCAATATACCATACCGGGAGGCGGTCTAACCATTGAACGAAGAGTTTATCACTTGATTCAAGGTTAGATGATGGGGCATCTTTAAACTTTGACCTGATGGGCAAATACTCCACTTGTATTTCTGGATGAGGCAATTCAATGTCTTCCAGCCCAATTTGTTGTAGAAGTAAGGTAGGGCGATGCGTTTCTTGGCGAGCCAATTTAGGTTTGTCTATCAGAAGGACTTTGGAGGGTTCTTCTTGCTGCGTGAGAGTTTGTTGTAGTTGTGGAGCTAAATTGGATTTAGTTTGATGTGATTTGAAAGTAGTACATAACTTAGTGAAGATACCACCTAAGTCATTTGCCTTAAGTCTAACGCCCTTTGTATAACCATCCATAATGTATTTATAATCAGAATCTTCAAGCCAAATAAAAGCGTTTTCATACTTCAACAAATCATTTTGTCTCAGAAAACTGCGAATAGTAGGGGGCAGTTTAGAAACAAGATACATATAGTATTCTTGTAGGCTTCGATGTTTAGTTATCTCTTCATCGATACTTTTTATGGTTACTTCATTATTGACTTTTTTTGTGGTCTTTTTGCCTGCTTTAACTACTGCTGTTGTTTTTTGAGTTGCGTCGTTCAACTGTGCTCTGGTAACAATTTTTCTGAAAAACGAAACAGCTCGCAAATAAACGCCTTCTCTATATCTCCTTAATATGAATCCTTTTTCTTTATTTGTCAATGTTGGAGCAACCTTGTCCCATTTTGTCAACCCATATTTTTGCAAATATTTTCGGATGGATTCGCTTTGTTGGGCGATTAGCTTTTCGTAATATGCTTGAATACTCTCAGCCATGATACTCCTTTCTCCTCAACTTTTTTGTTGGGTGCTGGTCGTATTCCTTCTTTAACATATAAAGTTCGGTGCCTTCGGTAACAATGTCTTTTCGGTAGTTTACATAGCACTGCAATAATTCTCTCACTTCATTGTCGTAGAAATTATGAATGACATTGACATCAAATACGTTTGTATGTATTACCTCCTGAACTTTATTCCACTCCGATTCGGTCATTTTTTCTTTGCAATGATGCCACAAACCCCGCCAGTGTTCTGTACCACGACCGTTCTTCTCATCAAGCCATTTGAAAAAGAATCGATAAAGTATGAATGTTTCTGGCATTTCGAGCAGCTCATAATATTCTTCCTCAGTATGGCCAAATGCTTCACCGAAAAACTCTACACCTTTTCCGACCTTACCTTTCGTACTATTTAGAATGGCCTGGATTGCCCGGATATATTTACGGTTCCAATGCACACCAATATAGTCCCTGTCGTGACTGTTCTCTCCGTGTAACGGGTGATACTTCATGGGGAATGAATATATGTTTACCCCTAACTCCTCGCAAAGTTCAACGTTAATCTTTAGCCTTCGGTAAAGGTCAACGGGCTCGTCCTTGAAGTTATAAAGCAGATAGTTGGAAAAATCTTTGATTCCTGCCGCGACGCTCCATCGAACTGCCTTCTCATAAGCAGGTCGTGTTTTTATATCGTCGAAAGCGATTCGTAATGGACTTATGGCAATAGAGGCCAGCAGGCGAGCTTTCTCTGCTGTAAAAAGACGCGCATCTACACCTTGATTGAAGTCAACATATCGCTGTTTCAATCCTTTGTAGAAATGCTTGTCGTAATATGGCTTAATCTCGTCATAGGCGGCAAGCAGATTCTCTTTCTTAGAAGTTATCAACTTTTTGATATGATATTTTTCAAGTATTTTGTACACCTCAAATGACTCGTCCTTGTTACTTAGGGATTCGTAAAACTCGCTCATTAACGACTGTGTCTTCCTAATATAAGCACGGTCATTCCAACCGTCACGTAGATTTCTTACTGAAATTTCCAACATATTAGGTTGTGCGAATTTGGCACCTCGTTCAAAACCGCAAGCTTTAATCTCGTTGATAATATCTTCGAACCGTTCAGATGCAAGGACGTTGTTGTCCATCAACAGGAGGTCTTTTTGGTCGCCATATCGTTCGCGAATACCGTTTATGCGATCAGTTAGCGAAATATAAGGGGTGTAAACTGGCTCAAGTGTTGGGACAGCACAGAATGGACAATGGCGAATGCACCCTCTAGACATATAGCCATAGAAAGCATTCGACATAGGATATTTATAATCTATCTCGTCGAGGATAGAGTAATCCAACGGCAACTCGTCAATAATCTGAGTATCTCCCTTGTCGAACACACCTGGCTTGTTTAGCACACCCACCGAGGGTTTTACACCCGTAGCTTCGTACAACTTGTCTGGCTGGATGGATGCTAGCACACCGCCTACATTTAGGTCTTTAGGCTTTTTGACAAGCTGCTTCGCGAATAATATTGTCTCAACTGTAATGTCCCAATAAAAAGTGAATAGTGTTGTAACGCAAACTCGATCCCATTCGGGATGCAACTTCCAAGTACCTTTCCAGTAGTAGTTCTTGTAGTCGTCAAGTTTCCCCCTAATCAATAATTCAAAGTTAGAGTCTTCTATGCCAATACTATCCAGAGCCTCGTGTTTGCGAGTCTTGATATAGTCAAATACTTTATCTTTTCTAATCCCCCAATCAATTGAGTTGTCAATCAACTCTAATTCGGCAATACATTTGTCTGCAATGCGTTCAATCACAAAGGTTGTCAAATCACCTTTGAAGAACACAACATCCCAATTGCCAAGATTTCTATAATAGGTTGATATTTTCATCAATCCTATAGGGGGAAATTTATTGGCATAATTTGGCTCTATGAGCAGAACTTTTTTTCTTGCCTTCGGTCTCATTGTATTATTTGAGGCTATTCACAGCGATTTCCATTAGCTGGACAACACTCTTTTTATTGGAAGAAGGACACACAACAAGCATTGTACTAAACACGCGCTTCAACAAATCAATCTGCTCAGGGCTGTAGTTTTTACCTTCAAGCGAAGCCAGTATCATATCCACTTGTGATTTCGGTTGAGCAGAAACCTTGGTTTTTTGCGGAGTAACAGGCGGTGTACTGGGTACAATTGTCGGCTGCTGTGGTGAAAGTGATGAGGTCGGTGTGGCCTCTGGTTTTATTCCTGAAGAGGATGAACTATGAGAATTAGTGGGAGAAGTAATGTATATTGGCGCATGAGTTATTGATTCAGCCATCATATCTAGTATATCTGGATTCTCTTCCTGTGGCTCTTGTTGTGGCACAAGAAATTTCTCAACTTCGACTTTTAATTCATCATTATACTTGTTTTGATAGATGGTTATAATATCATTTATTTCCTCTTTGCCATTTGGTGTAGCAGCCTTGTTAAATTTATCAATATGTTCTTGCAGCTTTTTTGTCAACTGAGTTTTTGCATTTCCAAATTCAGGGTTATTGAGTCTATTGACAAAATCTTTGGCATCTTTTAACGCTGTTTTTAATTTACTGGCACGATAATAAACTTGATGCAATGTATCAGCAAAGTATTTTTTAATTTCAGTTATCAATGCGTCAGCTTCTTCTCCAGCAGCCAGTCCTTGTCTTCCACTATCTGGGACAATATTATCGTTGGTGATGAATATTTCTCCGTAGAAATATTTGTTGCCCCTACTTTCTTTGAAGCAGGTGTTGAGTATGTTCTTGTCAAGTGAAATATTGTGTTTGCGCAATCTTATTCCTGCGCAACCATCTTTGTCCTCATTGATTTGTACAGAGAACTCCGTCACGGCATACCAGCCCCATCCAAGTGAGCCAAATTTCGGGTGTTTGGGTAGTTCAAAGTATCGAATCCTCTCAATAGGATCGCCAGTGCCAACGATTGTCACGCCATATCCCTTTTCAATATCTGAGTGGTCGTTGAGAGATACCCGAATCTTATCAATTTGTTTGTGCTTCTTGACAAATTCAGTTTGAGGGCAGCTATTGATTAGGGAGTTGAACGGAACGGAATAGTCGATTGGGGCATATTCCGTTATGTAGTTCTTAATCTCATCAATATCAAGCAGTATTTCACGAGAATAGATGACATTTTTAAGGCGAACGGTGAACTTATGTTCTTCTGCTTTTGCTGGGGAAGTATGCGTTGTGCAAATTTCGCGCATTGCATCTTCGGCTGAAATGTCAGTTTCTTTTTTCTCAACCATTTTCCTCAACTTCCGTGTATCAAGTGAGACAATGGTGGAAACATCTTCACCCTTATAGGTGGTCTCAAATTCGAGTATTTCACAATATCCGCCCCCAGAAAGGCGACCAACGCCAAACTGACCAGCAGTATCAACACCATTTTTTACACTATTGGCAATGTCGGTGAGAATTTTCACTGCTCTGTCACTACGAATGCCTGTACCGTTATCCTCGATACTAATATCGTTTTTAGTGATAATGATTGACACTCGGCCATCTTTCTCTTGAGAAAGAATGCCTAACTTTACTGCCTCGTTGATGGAGTCAAGTGCATTCTGAATATATTCTCGGTAAATGCAGCGAGGATTACTGTATAGCTGTAACATCAGCATCTTTAACAAATCAATGCCGATGACTGGATTATCAATGTTTTGCATACTATTAGCCATTTGGATATTGTTTATATGCTGGACGAGGGAATCTGATATTAACGAGAGACCGTAGCGCTGGGTTCGAAATAATGTACTCTCCCGGGCTCAATCGGGTCATCATGTTCTGATACACTTTTGGAATATATCGGTAGTCGGACTTTGACACTTCGATAGCATTGGTGCGACCATAAGCTTGGGTAGCGCAGTTGCCTTTTACTCTGTCGTGGATAGCACTTCTGAATTGCTCAACAGAGAATAAGATAATGCCCAATGAACGACCACGTTCAGCAATGTCAAGCAGCTGCTGAAGGATGGGTGAACTCTTGGGAACATCATTTGAAGCGTACTTATTCAACTCATCAACGAATAGAATAACTTTGTCAGGAATATTGTCACGCTCTGCTCCTAATTTCATGTCGTAAATCGCTCTCGCGACACTTCCAAAAACGAAACTTTGAGCATTATCATCAAGGCGGGCGATATCAATAACCATGACCTGCCCGTTGGTAAGGTTGTTGGATATTTCGTCAGTCAGGTCGATTTCTCCATTTTCTTCGTTTAAATTTGAAATGAAGATGTTGCTTTGGATAGCTTTCTTTACACACCTTTTGAACTTACGCCAACTGGTCACCATTATTTCGTTCTTTTTCCCACCATTCGCTTCGGTCTTTGTGCATTCGTCAATTTTTTCAAGTAGAGTGGGCCAACTATCAACGGCATTAAAAGGTTCTTGCCGGTTGATGATATAATTGACGCAGCTTTCAAGTGTCCCACTGGAGTCATCTTCGTTTGCCAATAGAAGGTCTATCTTCTCAATACATTTTTCATACGTAAATTTGTACTTCTTGGCCTTGCCTGCCTTTATCTGCGTGTTGACATCATCGGGGTGAGCATAGCTTTGGACATTAGCTGTAATCTTGTCCTTACTGTATGGATAGTAGTATCTGACGTTTTCAAATGGTTGAGCGGAAAGACCCAAATCAGAGTATATCTTTTGGTCTTTGCCGGACAGCTCGGTGTTGGGTTCGTCTATTGCCATCAAATCTCGGCCTTTGACGTTGAAGAAAACAAACGCCACTGTTTCATTATTCTCGGTACGGAATTTTTCTTGAATTGCTTTCAATAGGAACATCGAGAATGATGTCTTAGCTGCAAGACCTGAAATACCTGATACATTGATATGTGCTCCGTCAGGTCCCAGTAAGAAATGTGAATTTAGGACAACTGGTACTTTTATTGAAGCATCGCCTTGATACATCTGCAAGTAACCACACACCAATGGGTTTTGTACATCTTTTTCGCTTAATCCCAATGCAACCTTGATGTCGTTCTCATCGCAAAGAGAGACACGACGGTCGTTCAACACGGGGGTGTAAATGTTCTGTGTATTGCATGAAACACGGACTTTCACATAGTTCATCCCAAGTCTGTTCATGTTCCCGACATTGTCATCTATGGCACCAAAATCACTTGAGATATAACTTGTGAAGTGACTAGGGGAATCCGTCACATGGTTTATCTCTTCAATTACACCATAGGTGGTTGAGTTGCATTCGTGCTCAACCTTTACGATGTCGAATGGACTTAGTATTTGACGTTTGTCTGTCCAAAAGAAGAACTCGTCAATGGTTGATGGTGAACTTTCTGTTGCAGATACTTTACCGATAATCTTAGTCATATCAAAAGAGATTTAGGATAATGTTCTGATTTATATAATTTGACTTGCAAAAGCTTTCTGTGAGAAATACTGGATAAAGGTGGTTTGCCCATCTGTTGTCTTTACCGTAACAAGTGGGATATGCTTCTCGAATAAGATTGGCACTAATTATGTCGACAAGTTCAGTGTTGAGAACACCGCCCTTTTCTTCTAAAACCATTTCGCATTTTATGATATCTGAGAAGTTCGTCTCTCTAAAATTACTATTACGAAGCCTCAGATACCACATGGCAAACTCAGATTGACTTCCAGATGCTGGATAGCGATATACCTTAGTTCGTTCATAAGGTTTCAAATTTGCAATGGTTTTTGAAAGACGATGTCCTTTGAAGTCTCTTAACAAGTCTGGATTAAACAGTTTAGACACACCAACAACATGCTTGTAGTTGGATCGAAGTTGGTTCCATTCAGTAGTTGAAAGGTTTGAATAGCTGGAGTTGTATTCAATAGAGCCATCTTTGATGAGAAAATGGTCGTTATCTAGGCAGTTATCTTTGCACAGTTGGGCTACCATCAACTGTTCCTCATCGGTCATCTCGTTTTGTATCTTTGCTGTGCCGCTGTTTTTATAACCATTTTTGTCGGCAGTGATATCTTTTGAGCCATCCGTAGGATAGAGAAGTATCTTGTCAATTTTGATACCATGTTCCTGTACAAAAACGTTTTTTTCCAACTCTTCGTTTATCTTCTCGCAATACATGCGACAGAAGTTTGCTTCTTTGTCATCGTCATAATTGAAGTTGCGAGGTAAAGAGAGCAACACCTTGCGTGTAACGGAATGGCATTTGAAAGTATCTCTATCCTTTCTCTCACAGCAACCTACAACTATTTGACCAGCGAGGAATGGGAAGATGCGATTCCCAATAGCTATGTCATCTACCTTGTACACATGTCGGGAACCATCAAGAAAGAATGAAAACAATGGAGTGCTGGCCAACTTCATCATATGAGCATTGATTAAGACGGTCTCTTTTCGAGACATGTCCGACTCTGCAATTTGGGCACTGTTCAGTTGAAGTGCGGGTTTGTCGTCGTAATCGAGAGTATCTTGGTCGTTTTGATCGAGAATTATTTTTTTGGTCTTATAGCAAGAATACTTCCCTTCGCCATCTTTCTCTATAAAGTCCAGTATTTTCATTTGTTTCTCTTTTCCGGACTCCCATAGGAGTGTTGGTTGGGCTCCGTCAACCAAAAAACTCGAAAAAAAGACGTGGAGCCAGTTCTGTCACTCGTTCCACGGTGTAAAGGCCTTCGCGTTGCCATGATTGTCGAAACGAGCAACGCTGAAAACCCCACGCCGAATGATTATATGCTGAGATATAAACATTACATGGGGCGTTCTCGCTGCTTTGTTTTTGACAATCAGTTCGAAGTTGCGAAGTTCTTACACCGTCAAAACCAAAGCGTCCAGAAAACGCCTTTTGCCAATAAGTTCTGCTTAAAACCACCGAAAGTGGTTCAAAGCAGAGAGCAAAAATAAGAAAAATATCTAAAAGGAAAGAAAAAGAGATAAAAATCCCATGCTTTAGAGAGGCAAGGGATTGATGGTAACAAGTTCAAAAACTGAAATTTAACAACGAGAATTGACGTTTTCTTATCATTTATTGCTGTTAGTATTGTTTTTATGTTTATTTTCGCACTCAATATGACCTCCCTCGCTTCCCATTAGTTCAGCGCACCAGGGGGGTCTTCGATTTTTATTGAGGATCCCAACTTTTGATATAAATGAGACCCTATACGTTTTTTATCTTTTTTCTTTGCTTCACAATTTAAAGCTTCAAGACGAGCCTGATAAACCGCCCAATAAATCCAAAAATCTAAATCGAAATGAAGAAAATCGGCGACAAATCATCGATTTTATCGCCGATAACGTCATTTCAGACGCAAAATCCATTTCGAAAGTCATCGGACTCAAACCTTCGAGAACCCGCGATTATCTCAAACAGCTCATGGACAAAGGCATCCTTGAGGTGGAGGGGGAGTATAAAAGCAGGAAGTATAGGATAAAGAAGTGAATGGCTTGCATGGGTGGGAATTTGGTGCAGAGATACGGAAAAATTATTGGGAGTAAGTAATCGTTTGAAATTAACTTGGCTGTAAGCTATCAGCCGTCAGCTATCAGCTTGGTAGCACCAGGGCTGACTGCTGGCTGACCGCTGACCGCCAAATCCTCTTGCCTTTTGTGTAAACTAAATATGTCCATCTACTTAATCCACGAAATGACAGGTTTGTATAAAAGTTGTAACTTTGTGGGCTGAAATAGAAATCGGAATTGTATGACAGAGCAAGAAGTATTGAAACTACGAGACCATGGCGAAGTGACCAAGGTACAGTTCAAGGAACGCATCATTGATGCTTACGATGTGGGCTGCGAAATGGTAGCTTTCAGCAACACACATGGCGGACAGCTTGTGATAGGCATTAACGACAAAATGGGTGTAATCAACGCTCTTTCATATCAAGAGGTGCAGGAGACCACCAACTTGTTGGGCAACATCGCTTCAGAGAATGTTATCCCTAGCATATTGCTCGACATAGAGACGATAGCCGTGGAAGGTGGGCACTTGGTGATGGCTACCATCAAAGAAGGTCTCAATAAACCGTATCATGATAACAAAGGTATTGTGTGGGTAAAGAATGGAGCCGACAAACGGAGGGTGTTCGACAATGCTGAGCTGGCAGAGATGATGAGTCAGTGCGGCAACTTTGCGCCAGACGAGGCTGCCGTGGCTGATGCCTCTATCAGCGACCTCGATGAACACTGCCTGAAGACCTATCTGCTGAACCGCTTCGCGGTGGTGATGGCCCAGAAAGGCGTCAACGAACAGAACCTGCGCGACTACACCTTGGAGCAAATGACCCATTTTGTTGCAGGTGGTGTCAGCATGGAAGGATTGATGCGAAACCTTCGCTTTATTCGTCCCGATGGAAAGCTTACGGTGGCCGCAATGCTGCTATTCGGAAAATATCCACAACGGTGGCTGCCAACCTACACCGCCAAGTGCATCTGTTATGTGGGAAATTCCGTTGGTGGCACCATGTTCCGCGACAAGGTGAAAGACGCCGACATGGAAGGTCATCTGTTGCACCAGTATGAGACTATCATGGCGTTTTTCACCCGTAACCTGCGCAACGTGCAAGTCGAAAAAGAGTTCAATTCGCAAGGCAAGTTAGAGATTTCGTATGCCGCGCTCGTTGAGTTTGTGGTCAACGCGTTGGTACACCGTTCGCTCAATTGGAAGGCTCCCATCCGTGTTTTCATCTTTGACAACAGGGTGGAGATTCACAGCCCAGGAGAGTTGCCCAACGGCCTGACGGTGGACGACATTGTTAAAGGGACCTCTATGCCACGCAACCAGTTCCTGTTTACCAACGCCAACTACCTTTTGCCCTATACTGGCGCAGGAAGTGGCATTCTGAGAGCCTTGGAAGAGGGCCTTGAGGTGACGTTCAAGAACGAGGAAAGAATCCATGAATTTGTGATTATCATCAAGAGAGAGACTGGAGCAAATAACCAAGAAGGTATCCAAGAAACGCACCAAGAAAGTGTCCAAGAAAGTAACCAAGAAGGTAACCAAGAAAGTAACCAAGAAAGTAACCAAGAAAAAATTCGGAAATCTGCATTGACAAAGGCACAAAGGGATGTCGTGAATTACTGTTCCGTTCCGAGGACGGCACAAGAGATATTGGCCAGATTGGGACTGTCCAATCAGTCTATCAATCGCAAAAGGCACATCCAGCATCTTGTTGATATGGGCGTTTTGGAAATGACCATTCCAGAAAAGCCCAACGACAGGAATCAGAAATACAGGAAAAGGAAAAAATAGATGAGACTCGGTATTCGAGCGGATAGCCTTCGATGAACGAAGAGGAGCCTAATAAAACGACTTTAAAAACGGAAAATCGAAATCGAAATGAAGAAAATCGGCGACAAATCAATAACGATATGAAAAAATTCGGGCGAAACCCATTAGGATTCCGCCCGATTCTGTTTTAATGTAAGACCCGCTTAAAAAGTTTCCGGCACCCTGTCGGCCCCTTCGTCAGCCTCGAAATAAGGCCGTTTTTCGAAGCCGAACATATTGGCAATCAAGTTGCCAGGAAACTTGCGGATGCTTTGGTTGTAAGCCTTGGCGGCTTCGTTGAAACGATTGCGTTCCGTCAGGATGCGGTTCTCGCAACCCGCTAATTGTGCCTGCAAGGTGAGGTATTCCTCATTGGCTTTCAGGTCGGGGTAGTTTTCTACGGAGACGATGAGGCGGTTCAGCGATTCGCCCAATTCGTCTTGTGCGGTTTGGAAGTCCTTCAGGTCGCTCTCGGTGTAGTTCTCGATGTTGACTATGGTGGAAGCGGCTTTCTGGGCACGGGCTTCCGTCACGGCTATCAAGGTGCCTTGCTCGTATTCCGAGTAATTCTTCACTAAGGCAACGAGATTAGGAACGAGGTCGGCACGGCGTTGGTAGACGTTCTCCACTTGTCCCCAAGCCGTGGTCATGGCTTCCTGTTTCTTCACGAACCCATTGTAGGCGCCAATGCCCCAAATGAGGATGATGCCCACAATGATGGCGATGATAATTCCTGTTTTCTTCATAAGTAGTGTTTTCGTTGACTATGACCAGTGACTATGACCATGACCGCTTTGTTAAAGACTTTTGGCATTTATCTTATTTTAAAGCTGTCATGGTCATTAGTCATGGTAAATCAGATGAATTCAAGTTTGTCCTGTGTGGTGTTCTTCTCGCAATAGTGGCAGTGCAGCTTGATGTTGCCTTGCGCGTCCTTGATGACGGTGAACTTGGTCGGCACGTCATGCTCCTTGTTGGTGACGCAGTTGGGGTTGAAGCACTTCACTATGTGTTCGATGCTGTCCGGGATGGTCACGGTCTGCTTCCTGATGACCTCGAAGTCCTTGATTTCGATGATGGAGGCGGTGGGGGCGACGAGGGCGATCTTGTTCACGTCCTCGGGCTCGAAGTATTTATTGGAGACCTTGATGAAGCCCTTGGTGCCGTATTTCTTGCTCTCCACGTTGGTGCCGAAATACACGGGGTTGCTGACTTTCTCCAAGCCTAAGATCTTGACGACTTGGAACACTTTGTCGGCGGGGATATGGTCGATGACGGTGCCATTCTCAATGGCGCTCACGGTCAGTTCTTTTTTCTTTTCCATAGTTTTGAATTTAAGATTTAAGATTTAAAGATTCAAAGATTTAAGATTCAAAATTCAAGATTCGTGATTCAACTATTTAGATTCATCTGGAGATTTGTATTTTGTTCCTTTCATTTCTGAACCTTGCAAATAATCGATGAAGCTGCTTATTGATTTAGAGATTTCTTCTGATTGGGTTTTTAACGCTTCAAATTGTTCTTCTGGCAAGAAACCATAGTCAAAAGCACGGTAGAGTTGGCTTCGTGATTCTCCACAAGAGCCTTTGGCAACATAAAGAAATTGTTTAAACTCTCCATTGCCATTTCTTTCGAAGCCTTCAGCTATGTTGTCCATAATCGAGCCTGAAGAAGCTCTGATTTGTGAACACAACCGAAACTCTTTTGAAAATTCACCTTCTTTGGAAGCCCAAAACACTTTTTTGGAGTAATCACGAGCTTCCTGCCAAATAGGTAAATCTTCAAACCTCTTGTAACTTGCCATAATTTTGAATTTTAAATTTTGAATTTTGAATTATTTCAACCCGAGTATGGATGCGATGAGTGCTTGACGGGCATACACGCCGTTTTGTGCCTGCTGGAAGTAATAGGCCTTCGGGTTGGCGTCGACGTCGACGTGGATTTCGTTGACGCGCGGCAGCGGGTGCAGCACACGGCAGTTGGGCTTCGAGTTCTCCAGCATGGCGTTGCGCAGCACATAGGAGTTCTTCACCTTCTCGTATTCCTCGGGGTCGGGGAAGCGTTCGCGTTGGATGCGGGTCATATAGATGATGTCGGAGTGGGGGATGGCGTCTTCCAGCTCGGTGTACTGGTGGTATTCGAGGTTGCGGTCTTTGATGTGCTGTTTCACCACGCTCGGTAGTTTCAGCTCGACAGGTGAGACGAGGTTGAACTTTGCGTTGAAGTGGCACATAGCCTCTACGAGGCTGTGGACGGTGCGGCCGTATTTCAGGTCGCCGACGAGGGTGATTTCAAGGTTTTCAAGCGTGCCTTGTGTCTTGCGGATGCTGTAGAGGTCGAGCATGCATTGGGTGGGGTGTTGGTTGGCGCCGTCGCCCGCGTTGATGACCGGCACCTTCGACACCTCGGAGGCAAAACGAGCCGAGCCTTCGATGGGGTTGCGCATGACGATGAGGTCGGCATAGCTGGCCACCATAGTGATGGTGTCGGCGAGGGATTCGCCTTTTTGGATGCTCGTTCCGGCGGTGCTGCTGAAGCCGATGACGTTGCCGCCCAAGAGTTGGATGGCGGTCTCGAAGCTTAGGCGCGTACGGGTGGAAGGCTCGAAGAAGAGCGAGGCGATGATGCGCCCGTTCAGCAGGTTCTGGTGCGGGTTTTTCTCGAAGTCCTCGGCGATGTCGAGGACATGGCAGATTTCCTCAGGCGTGTAGTCGCTGATGGAAATCAGGCTGCGGTTTTTCAGTGAAATTGACATAGGCTTATCGATTTAGTTTGTTGATATTGGCAAAAAAAAGACGGTCGACAATGTGACCGTCAATATGAAAAAGTAGGAAATTCATTTTTGTGGAACCCGTTGATTCCGTGGTGATAATCTTTTCCGATGGCTTGTTTAAGTATCTCATCGGACTGCAAAGATAGGAAAGTTTTCGGTTTGATGGTGAGTTTATGAAGAAAAAAGAAATAAAAAATGAATTACATTTTCTTCATAACGGGGCTTTCACAAGGTCAAAGACAATGGAATAATCGATACTAGCTTGTTTTCTGGTCGATCTTAGCTCATTTCACTATGAACGGATACTTCTTCCTGATGTTGTCGGCGAGAAACTGCGCCACGAGGTCGGTGGGGAACTGGGTGACGTTGAATACGAAGTCGTAGTTGCGGGCATCGTAACGCGACACGCCAGCGACAGTCTGCGTGTAGGTGTCGCGAGCCTCGTCGATTTTATCGATGCGCATGCTGGCAGCGTCTTCGTCCAAGGCGAACTTTTCCATGACGCGTTTCACACGGGCTTTCCTGTCGGCGATAAAGAAGATTCTCATGGCATAAGGATGATCTCTGAAGATATGGAAGCCGGAACGCCCGATGATGACGCACGACTCCTGCGAGGCCAGGTCACGAAGAATTTGCGACTCGGCAAGATAGATCTGTTGCGAGGTCACCTCACGGTCTTCTTGCGGTGTGTATCCGCCCCGCCCAGCTGCACCGAACTGTTGATAGAACCGGCAGAACTCATTCCACCAGTTAGGTTTGGCAGCTTTGATGCGCTGCATTTCCTCAACGGTCAGGTTGAATTTGTTGGTTAAAGTGTCAAGAATGGCCTTGTCGTAAACATTGACATTGAGCAGCTCGCCGAGCTTGTAGGCAATCTCTCTGCCACCCGAGCCGAACTCACGGTTGATGGCGATAACGAATTTCGGATTTTCCATGATGCTTATATTGAGGTGGCAAAATTACAAAATATTTGCTTATAGAGAAAGAATGCGTTTTAAGTCGCAATTTTTCCTTGATTTTTGTTACACATTTGGGGCTTATTTACTACTTTTGCACCAATGTAATATATTAGGTTATGTTAGAACAAGTACTAAGAGATTTATTCATAAAGTCATTCAAAGCTTTATACGGACAGGAACCGCCTGTGCAGCAGGTGAATTTCCAGAAGACGCGCCCTGAGTTTGAAGGCGACATGACCATCGTGGTGTTCCCCTTCGTGAAATTGGCGGGTCGCAATCCCGAACAATTAGCCAACGAGATGGGTGCCGAGATGATCAAGGAATCAGACATGATCGCCAAGTTTAATGTGGTGAAGGGTTTCCTTAACCTGCTGATTTCCGATAAGTTTTGGATGGATTTCTTCAAGACCAACCACGAGAACCGTGAGTTTGGCCGAAAACCCGTTTCGGGCAAGAACGTGGTCATTGAGTATTCCTCACCTAATACGAACAAACCCTTGCATTTGGGGCATATCCGCAACAATCTTTTAGGTTGGAGTGTCTCTGAGATCATGAAGGCCAACGGCAAGAAGGTCGTGCGCGTCAATCTGGTCAACGACCGTGGCATCCACATCTGCAAGAGCATGTTGGCTTGGCTGAAGTGGGGCAACGGCTGCACGCCCGAGTCGACGGGTAAGAAGGGCGACCACCTCATCGGCGACTTCTATGTGTTGTTCGACAAGAAGTTTAAGGAAGAGGTGAAATCCTTGTTGCCAGCCGATTACGACACCTTGGACGAGAAAGCCAAGGAAGAAGCCAAGGCCAAGGCCGAAGCTGAGTCCACCCTGATGCAGGAAGCCCGCGAGATGCTGGTGAAATGGGAAGCCAACGACCCCGAGGTGCGTCACCTGTGGGAGACCATGAACCAATGGGTGTACGACGGCTTCGACGTGACCTACAGGCGCATGGGCGTGTCCTTTGAGAAGATTTACTATGAATCACAAACTTATTTGTTGGGTAAGGCACTGGTACAAGAAGGTCTCGAAAAGGGTGTCCTTTATCGCCGCGACGACAACTCCGTGTGGTGCGACCTCCGCGATGAAGGCCTCGATGAGAAACTCTTGCTCCGTCGCGATGGTACCTCAGTTTATATGACTCAAGACCTCGGCACTGCCCAACTGCGTGTTAAGGAATACGACCCAGAGAAGTTGATTTATGTTGTAGGTAACGAACAGATCTACCACTTCGATGTGCTGAAGCGTGTGTTGGTGCGCCTCGGACGCGAGTGGGGTAACGACATTGAACATCTTTCATACGGCATGGTGGAACTGCCTAATGGTAAGATGAAGTCGCGTGAGGGCACTGTTGTTGATGCCGACGACCTCATGGACGAGATGGTGGCTACAGCCAAGGCTGTCTCCGACGAACTCGGTAAGGCCAAGGACCTCTCACCTGAGGAGGCGGACAAACTCTATCACACCATCGGCTTGGGTGCCTTGAAGTATTTCATCCTCAAGGTCGACCCGAAGAAGACCATGCTCTTCAACCCCGCTGAGTCCATCGACTTCAACGGCAATACGGGTCCGTTTGTGCAATATACCCACGCCCGTATCTGCTCGGTGCTGCGCAAGGCCGAAGAACAGGGCATTAAGCTCGAAAGTGAAGTGAAGGTTGCCGATTTGCAGCCCAAGGAAAAGGAAATCATTGTAATGATGTACGGCTGGCCGATGGTCTTGAACCAAGCCGCCGAGAACCGCAGCCCCGCGATGATTGCCAACTTCATCTTCGACCTCGCCAAGGAATTCAACCAGTTCTACCAAGAGTGCAGCATCCTGAAGGAACCCGATGCCGACCGCCGTATGTTCCGCCTGCAGGTGTGCGACATGGTGGCTGCCTTGTTGCGCAATGCATCGGAATTGTTGGGCATTGGTATGCCGGAACGTATGTAATTTAACGCTCAAATCTATTAAATATGAAAAAGACTCTTCTCTTCGCTTGGTTGATGTTGTCCGCACTGTTTGCGGTTTCGCAAACCAAAGTAACTTTCACGGGAGCTATGTTAGATGGTTCGTATTGTCCTTTTGAAACGGTGAAAGTGACGAACATAACAAAAGGATGGACCGAGACACTCGTTTATCCTGACACGGTACTCATTCTTTTAGGCACAGGGGTGGAAGAGGTCTCTCCTTCCTGTGAAGGCATTATGCATGTCTATCCGAATCCGTTCGAGGACTTCACCGACGTGGAATTTGGTCTTCTCGAATCAGGGTCGGCCGATATCCGTGTTGTCGGTGTCGACGGTGTGCTGAAAGCCTCATGGAAGGGCTATTTGCCATCAGGTGTCCATCAAGTCAGGGTTACCCTTGAGAATCCTCAGATGGCATTGGTCGTTGTCACTACGGAGAGAGGTAACCATATAGGTAAGTTGCTCCATGTGGGCAATGGCGGCATAAACGAAATCGATGTGCGTTCAGCCTCCCCGATGTGTTCGGTACGTTCGAATGGCTTAACTCGGTCAGGTGGGGATTTCACGCCTGGCGATATGATGAGCTACGAAGGCATGTTGCGGAAATGTGAGGAAATGATTTATAGTGACGAAGTGGCGCAGGCGCAGTTCGTTGATGAAACGATTGCCTTGGCTTTTCCTGTGTCGGGAATAGGAGGGGAAGTCCAAAGTTTACCCTACTATCAGTCGTTTGAAAATGATTTTGGAACGTATCTGGTTTACAACGAGATGGGCGCAAAAACATGGAAAATTGACTACAACACGGCTTATATGACAGGTTATGACAGTGGCACCAATTATCCCAACGAAGACTGGCTCATCTCCTCACCAGTGGACTTGACGAACGTGAGCCATGCCAAGATGGCCATAAGTTATATTTGCCGATATTTCCATTCCATTGACGATGACATCACGGTTTGGGCTTCTGTTGATTATACTTGGTGCGATGACCCAAATGCTGCTACTTGGACACAATTGCCTGTCGTTTTGACGGAAGGCCATAACTGGTCTGATTTCTTGACGACGGAAGTCGCTTTGAGTGAATTTGTCGGCCAGATTGTCACCATTGCGGTGAAATATACTTCCTCCGAAAACAGTGCTGGAACGATAGAGATACAAAGCATTCTCATCGAAGAAGGCGACGGTCCCACACCTCCTGGTCCAGGGGTGCAAGTTCAATCTTTGCCTTATCATCAGTCATTCGTTTCTGAATTTGGCACCTATATGACTTACGATGTGTTGGGTCCCCAATCTTGGGAAATCGACTACAGCACGGCTAAGATGTCGGGCTATGCCAATTCTACTAATTATGCTAACATAGACTGGCTCATCTCCTCACCAGTGGCCATCACGGGTGTGACCGATGCCAAGATGACGATGGCTTACATTGGCCGTTACTTCAGTAACATTAACGAGGACGTCACGGTTTGGGCCTCGACCAACTACACTTGGGGCAGTGACCCGAGCATGGCCTCTTGGACACAAGTTCCTGCCATTTTTGTGGAAGGAAGCAATTGGAACGACTTTATCACCACGGAAATCTCGTTGAGTGAGTATGTTGGACAAACGGTTACCTTTGCAGTGAAATACATCTCTACCGACAGCAAGGCTGGCACGATGGAAGTCCAAAGCATCACCATCGAAGAGGGTAGTGGTGTGACACCTCCTACGCCTCCCACTCCTGGAGAAGGCGAAGGTAGCGGCACCTTTGAAGATCCCTATAATGTGGCCGCTGGTATTGGCTTGCAAAGTGAAGAGCCTATCGCTTGGGTGCATGGTTATATCGTGGGTGCTGTGAAATCGGGCTTGACCTCAGTAAGCAGCAATACCGACATTAACTGGAGTGCTCCTTTTGACTTGACCACCAATGTGGTCATCGCCGATGATGTCACATGCCATGAAATCAGCCAGTGCATCATCGTTAATTTGCCTGCGGGCAAGCCTTTGCGCTCGGAAGTCAATCTTGTGGATCACCCCGACAATTTGGGCAAACATTTGGCAGTTCTTGGTAAACTTCGCAGGTATTTCGCTCAGGCCGGCTTGCGCGACAGCAACGGCACTCACGACGATTTCTTTTTGGAAGGTGCAACACCGCCCACTCCCGGCACGGAAATCTTCTCCGAGACCTTTGCTTCCGGACAAGGGCAGTTTACCATTCAGGATGTCGTCATACCTTCCGAGTTGACTTACATTTGGCAATATGCGCCTTCCTATTCTTGTATGAAGGCCAGTGCCTACGTTGGTCAAGCATTCAATGCTGAGAGTTGGCTGGTTTCGCCCGCCATCGATCTTTCAGGTGTGAGCGACGCCACGCTGACGTTTGAGCAAGCCGTCAACTATGCCGCACCTCAAGGTGCTTTGGCCATGATGATCTCTACCAACTACAACGGTGATGTCACTTCGGCCACTTGGAACGAACTGGTCATCGACCAATGGCCAGCGGGTAATAACTGGACTTTCATCACCTCTTCTGCTGACTTGTCGCCCTACGTCGGCCAGCAGGTGACCATCGCTTTCAAGTACACCAGCAGCACGAGCACTTCGGCTACTTGGGAAGTGAAGAACTTTGTGGTGAAATGAATACAATCTGTTTGCTATGAATGTTTTCTACATACCCAATGCCACTGAAGGCCTGACGACCTTGCCTGAGGACGAGTCGAAGCACTGTGTCAAGGTGCTGCGCATGACCGAAGGCGAGCGTTTCTGCGTCACCAACGGCGAAGGATCCCTCTTCGACGCCGAGTTGGTGGAGGCCTTACCGAAAAGGGCTACCGTCAATTTGACGAACCAGCGCAAAGGGTATGACCACTGGGGTTTCAACCTGGAGATTGCTATTGCGCCGACCAAACTCAACGAGCGCACGGAATGGTTTTTGGAAAAGGCTACTGAAATTGGCATTGACAAAGTGAGATTGTTCACTTCGTATCATTCCGAACGTCGCGCAGCTAACGTGGAGCGCTTCCAAAAGGTGATGGTGGCGGCTATGAAGCAAAGCATCAAGTCGCGCCTGCCTAAGGTGGAGGACTTGGTGCCGTTCGACAAACTGGTGAAGCAACCTTTCGATGGCCGGAAGTTCATCGCCTGGATTGACGATGACGTGAAGGACTGCCTCTGCGACTTGTATCATAAAGGTGAAAACGCCTTGGTGCTCATCGGTCCCGAGGGCGACTTCAGTCCCGAGGAAGTGGCTTTGGCCAAGGAGAACGGCTTCGTTCCGTGCAGCTTGGGCGAGGCACGATTGCGTACTGAGACGGCAGCTATGGTGGCTTGCCATACCATCCAACTTATCAACCAAATGAAATGAAGAAACTGCTGATTGTCATATTGTTGTCGTTTTCGTTCGTTGCCTCGGCCCAGCAACTCAACATCGCCTTGCTGAAATACCGAGGGGGAGGGGACTGGTACGGCAACCCGACCTCGCTGCCCAACTTGGTGCGTTTCTGCAACCAAGAGATTGGCACCGACATCAACCCGAATGTGCCGACGGTAGAGCCGTTGTCGCCTGACTTGTTCAACTATCCCTATATATATATGACGGGTCACGGCAACGTGGTCTTCGATGCTGCTGAGGCGCAAAACCTGCGCAACTATATGCTGGCTGGCGGTTTCCTGCACATCGACGACAACTACGGCATCCGCCAATACATTGAACCTCAGATGAAAAAGGTTTTCCCAGAGCTGGATTTCGTGGAATTGCCTTACACGCATGAGATTTTCCAGAAGCCTTATTCGTTCCCGAATGGCTTGCCGAAGATTCATGAACACGACAACAAACCGCCTCAACTCTTTGCATTGATTTATGAGGGTAGGGTGGTATGCATCTTCACCTACGAATGCGACCTTGGCGACGGTTGGGAAGACCAACGTGTACACCACGACTCGCAGGAAACAAGAGAAAAAGCCCTTAAAATGGGTGCGAATATATTGAGGTATGTATTTACGAAATAGGAGAAGGCTTCTGGCATCTGGCGGTTCCATTAAAATGAAAAGTTTTACTTGGTCTTGAAGTTGCCAAAAGCCAGTAGCTAAAAGCTAGAATCAACTGAACAACTGAATAACTGAACAACTGATAACTATGGAAGAAAGAAAATGTCTCTACTGCGGTGAACCGATTATCGGACGTGTCGACAAGAAATTTTGCTGCGACTCGTGCCGCAACAGCTACAACTACGAAAAAACGCACAAGCAAGTCAATGTGGTCAGGAAAATCAATGGTATTTTGGCGCGCAACCACAATATCTTGGAGGAGATGAATCCTAATGGGAAAGGCTTTGCCAGTCGCCAACAGCTGATGGAAAAAGGCTTTGAGTTCAAGTACTTTACGAGTATATATACAACCAAAGCCGGAGCTTTGTACCATTTCGTATACGACCAAGGCTATGTGCAAAAGGAAAATGACAACGACCATTTCGTTCTAGTTAAAAACTCTGATTTATAAACAATTAAAAAATTAGTACCATGAGAAAACGTATTCTTATTACCTTGCTGGTCACGCTGTTTTTCGGCGGACTGCAAGCAAAACCTGTTGATGTCAATACGGCTAAGTCGCTGGGCATCAAGTTTATGAACGTCAATACAGAAATCAAGTCGGCTTATGCTGATTTGGTTTACACAGCTTGTGCAGACAATGGCCAAGCGGCATTCTACGTCTTCGCGATGAAACCGAAAGGTTTCGTCATTGTGTCGGCTGACGACCGTGCGAAACCCATTTTGGGTTACTCAACTGAAAGCGTTTTCAGTGCTGAAGAAATTGCCGATGGTTTGGAAAGCTTCTTTACCAACTATCGGGCTGGTTTCAGTCAGATGATGGCTGCCAACGAGTCGCGTACTGAAGAGGCTGCCAACGATTGGGATCGTCTTGCAGCGACAGGAAAAATAAATGATGCGAAGATTACGCGACAGGTTCCTCAGCTGATGACCACCATTTGGAACCAGTCGGCTTTGTATAATGACATGTGCCCTGTTGATTCTGCGGGTCCCAATAACCATGTGTATGCCGGTTGTGTGGCTACGGCCATGGCTCAGATTGTCAATTTCTGGCAATGGCCACGAACTGGAAGGGAAATGTATTCTTATCCCTGTTATCCTTATGGTGATCAGTTTGTTGTTTTCGGAGATGCGCACTATCATTACGAATTGATGCCAGATTTCCTGGATTGGACTTCACGCCCCGAAGAGATTCGGGCCGTGGCAGAGTTGATGTATCATATGGGTGTCAGTGTGGATATGGCATATAGTCCTGAAGGAAGTGGCGCATATTCACCTATGGTTACCAATGCTCTTGAACGGTATTTTGGGTATGATGGTTCTCTATTGCGGTTTGAATCAAAGTATTGGTATACGAATTCGGAATGGGACAATATGTTGCGCGAAAACTTGGATATGGGTATGCCGCTGTATTATGCGGCAAGTGGCAGTGATGGTGGACACGCTTTTGTTTGTGATGGCTACGATGACAATAATATGTTCCATTTCAACTGGGGCTGGCAGGGCCTGGATAATGGTTATTATGCTATCAATGCCTTCTACCTCTCGCATTATTCTTTCCCTGATGGCCATGAGGCTATTTTTGGTATTTTCCCAGAAGCAGATTATTTTTTGAGGCCTATTCCTGTGTCCGATTTGGAAGTCGAGGCATTGTCGGCGGGGACCAACCGGGTTACTTTCACAGCCCCTTTGATGACCATTTGCGAGTTCGACTTGGACCAAATCGATTCTATCTTGATATTTCGCAACTGTGAGTTGATTCACAAGGAATTGAACGCTGCTGGTGGCGCACAGGTTACATTTGACGATACCAATGCCTTAGGAGTGTGCCACTATACGGTTATGCCCTGTGCCTATGAATTTGTGGGCGAGGTCAGCCGAGATACCATTTTGAATGGTCCAACATGCGAAATGACTTTCCACCTGCATGATTCCATCGGTGATGGTTGGATTGCCAAGTCCATTTCCATTGTCGACTCGCACGGAAATGCTGTCAAGCGGTTGGGATTAACCGAAGGCAGTGAGGCAACGGTTGTCGTGGAGGTGCCTTCAGATGATGAATTGGCGCTACATTGGGCTTATGCCATTGGAGGAAAGGATAATGAAAGCTCGTTCGAAATGTATGATTGGGCTGGACATTTGGTGTATGCCACTTCAGGCAAACCCTATGTTGGTGAGCTGTGCCGCTTTTACACCGATTGTGTCGATGCCTTGGATGAGGTAAAGGAACCCGGTTTGATGCTCTATCCCAATCCAGTCAATGCACAGTTGACTATAGAAGGCATTGACATAGAGCAAGTTGATGTGTTCAATACGCTGGGGCAAATTGTCGGACAGTATAGGCAAAACATAATCGATCTTTCAAGTTTCGAAAGCGGTATGTATTTCCTCCATATTTCGTCAATTGGAGGGCAAGTGTTTTTAGAAAAAGTAATCAAGAAATAAAAACGGAAATACCATGAAAAGATTTTTCATTATACTGGTATCAGCCTTGCTGATAGTAATGAGCTCGCAATCAGCCCCTGTTGACCTGAATCGTGCTAAAACATTGGGCATCAAGTTTATGAAGGCCAATACTGAGATGAAATCGGCTACGGCAGAGTTGACTTATACTGCCTATGCGGATAATGACCAAGCGGCATTCTATGTCTTCGCGGTGCAGCCCAAGGGCTTTGTCATCGTCAGTGCTGACGACCGTGCCCAACCCATCTTGGGCTATTCCACTGAAAGCAATTTCACCGCCCAACTTCCCGATGGTTTGATGACCTTCTTCGACAATTATAAGGCTGGCTTCAGCCAGATGTTTGCCCGTAACGACGAACGCACGGCTGAGGCTGTGGCCGATTGGTCGAGTATTGAATCGGCAGGACGTCCTGCAACCAAGAGGACTCGAAGTGTTGGACCTCTGTTGGCCTCCATTTGGAACCAGACCGACCTTTATAATAACATGGCGCCTGAAGATCCCAATTCAGTTTATAGTGGTCACTGCAAGTCGGGTTGTGTGGCCAATGCTATGAGCCAGATTATGCGTTATTGGGAATGGCCTCGCCATGGACAAGGAAGCCACGGCTATGATGCTAGCAGTTATTACGGCAACTATGGCTGGCAAGAGGCCAACTTTGAAGACGCCACATATCGCTATGAACTGATGCCCGATTTCCTTGATTTTGCCAGTCCGCAGGCCGAGGTAGATGCCACGGCTTTGTTGGAATACCATGCTGGCGTGAGCGTCGATATGGGTTATGGACCCAATGCAAGTGGTGCCTATTCAGAAGATGTGGGGCCTGCCTATCAAGAATATTTCAGCTATAGCGATGACTTAGAACATCGCTATCAGTACTATTCTTATAATTGGGAAGAGGAATTGATGGAAAACCTTGATGCAGGTATGCCGTTGTATTATGCATCACAAGGCGATGACGGCGGCCATGCCTACGTTCTTGATGGTTATGACGACTTTTATATGTTCCATCTCAATTGGGGCTGGGCAGGTTTTGATAACGGCTATTACGCCATTGATGGTTTTTATTTGACATTCTATTCCTTCCCGTGGTATCACAATGCCATCTTTAACCTGCATCCCGTTGATGAGTATTATGATGCGCCAAAGGCAGTGGAGCCTTTGAGGGCGTACGCTCATAATACGAGTACAGCTATTTTGCGAATCGTGCCTGTCCTTGAAACCCGTGGTGGCGATTCTATTGACGATGAAGATATTGCAATTTACATCATGCGCGACGGTATGGTGATTGACTCCTTGGTTGATTATCCTTGGAGCCAAAATCAATATCATGTTTATGCTGACCAACTGGAGAAAAGCGGCACCTATTATTATACCGTATATGCTGTCAACCATGCTGGTATGAGCAAGGTGACACGCGACACGGTGACCATCGGCGGTACCTGCGACTTGCGCTTCGAGTTGGCTGACACTGGCGGCAACGGCTGGGACATGTCGTCCATCGCTGTACTTGACGAAGACGGAAAGGTCTCACAGCGTGTGGGACTTTGGGAAGGCGGAGAGGCTTCCGTCGTTGTCCCCGTGCCGAAAAACCAGACGGCAACCTTTTTCTGGACCTACGACAATACTTGCTACTCGCATGGGAGTCTCTCGGAGGTCTCGTACGAAATCTACGACTGGGACGACAATCTGATAGTTGCCTCAGACGGATACCCTGAGGTAGGAGCAATCACTGATTATGAGATTAGTTGCGAGATGGACTGCCGACCTGTATTCAACCTGGAAGGTGCTTATGAATGGCACAACGAAGAAGAATACGGTGTCAGGCTGACTTGGGACTGGGATGGCAATGAGAATGAGTTTGCACAATATGAGATTACTGATAATGATGGTATGCTTGTCACAACAATAGATGATCCTGGGTACAAGGAGATTTTTCTTAGATGTTATACCACATATCCAATCTTAATTGACTTGGGAGTTTCCGTCCTCTATCGTAGGGAAAGTGGGGAATATTGCACGTCCGATATAGTCCCGGTGACGGTTGAGGTGACTTCGGTGGATGAGAAGAACCACACAGCATCCTTATATCCTAATCCCGCTTCGCGTAGTTTTACAGTGGAAGGCACAGTGAAAGACATCAAGGTCTTCGATGCTCTCGGACAATTGGTGCATCAAGGTGCGGAGCACATCGTTGAGGTCGGTACTTGGCCTAAAGGTGTCTATTTCGTCCGCATCGTGGATGAAAACGATACTGTGTCTACGGTGAAATTCGTCAAGGAATAACGACTTTCTTGTATTGCTCAAATATTTGCTGTCCAATGTTTTGGGCAGCAAATGTTTTTATGGCATAGTCGCGAATGGCTTGACGGTCGTATTCGTTGGAATGGTCAAGCAGTTGGTTTATACCTTGCAGCAGCGCGTCCTCATCTCCTTGTGGGATGAGGATGCCTCTTTCAGGAGAAAGGATTTCGGCAATGCCACCCACGGAGGTGCTCAACACAGGTACACCGCTGGCGAAAGCTTCCGCAATGACGCAGGGCAGGTTCTCGAAGTTGGAGAACAACACGAAGAAGTCGGCATCTTGATAGGCTTGTGCAACCTCGGCAGAGGTTTTCTTGCCATGGAAAAAGACGCAATCTTCCAAGTTGTGCTCTTTTACAAAAGCTTTGAATTCTGGAGCATCATAGTCATGGATGACATGCAGTTCAAAGTCGTCGCGCTGCTGGCGCAAACGCTCAATAACACGTAAGATGCCGCTGAAGTTCTTGGCCTCGTCACGCAAGGTAGAAATATGAAGCATTCGCTTTTTTGAGCCTTGCATATCATTCCTGAGTAGGCCTGAGGGAAGGCTGGAAATGCTTTGCATTCGGCGTAGCCAATCTATGTAAGGCGGCTGTCTAAGCTTAAACATATCCGTATTCACCAAGTTGTAAATCACCTGAAAGCGGTTGTGCACGCCATGACCTTCCATACACCGCTGCAAGTCGAGGCTGACGGGCATAATGAGCTCGGCATTATTGGCAATCTTGACGATTTTCCGTTTCAGTTTTCCGACCAACACATCTTTGTTCTGCGGCTGGTAAATAGTCCAATGCTCAGTGAGGACATATTTGTAGCCAAGGAGTTTTTTCCACAGCAAGGCCACTTGACCAAGAGGGTATGTGACATGCAGATGAATCAAATCGGGATTAAAGAAATGCTGTTTGATGTATTTCAAGCCGTATTGGTACATCCGCAGCATTTTGAGTTTGCGAATCGCGTTGATCTTTGGCGGACGGATGTAGATCTGCACATGGGTGTGGTGCGCCCCAGGAATCTCCTTGACCTCGAACGATTTCGTCATATTCTTGCCGTCGCAAACGGAGAGGATGACGGAATGGCAATCCTCGGGCAATGCGTCAATCATGCGGACGCAGAAGTTGCCCAAGGTGGGGTCATCGGGGGTGGGAAACCAACTCAATAGGTGCAGGATATTCATCAGTTGTTCAGTTGTAGGGCTGTCACACCGTGGCAGCCGTATCAGTTATTCGATTCTATGCGTTTTGATGTCAATTTCAAAGTACTTATGTGGCGTCTCATACGGCACAAGCTTGTGCGTGGGCAAGTCCTCGGGTAGATACACGGCACACAAGGTATTGGAAATATGGTAGACGTGTTTGCGTTTCTCGGCAGGCGCGCCGTCCAAGATGGCACCCATCACATCCCAGCGGATGGTCTCGGGGTCGAGGCCGTAGTCGTGCCACACGATGATACTGCGATCACCTTTCAGCAGTTTGAAAGCGGTCTCGGTGTCCTTTTTCACACTCTCGTAATGATGGTCGCCATCCACGAAGACCATGTCATACTTGCCAAAGTGAGGGCCGAAGTCAAAGGTCTGGGAGTCGCCGTAGAGTTGCTCTACGTTGGTCAGGTCCTTACTGAAGAAGCTGTGAAGGTCGGCGTATAATGGGTTGTCGGTAAGCTTGACGATGTCTTTCTTCGGCAGATTGAAGGTGACGCAATGTTTGGTCACATCGGCCAAATTGGCCACGCTCTCACCGCGCCAAGTGCCGATTTCGAAGTAGTCCTTTACCGCATATCGTTTCGCCAAAGCGCGCAGCAGGGCAATGTCGATGGGCATGGTGGCACCCGAGAGATAGGCGTAAGGTTTCGCGATATCGTGGAAGTTGGGGAACAATTCGTTGATTTCGATGACGGGCAGACCATCGGCGAGGCCATATTTACGGATGACGTCTTCCTTATTGCTGCCCTCATCTTGAAGGACCAGGTTGAGCAGATAGGGATGCCTGATGATGCGCCCGAGGGCTTTGGTGAATTTATGGAGCTTATTCATTTTCGGTAGGTTGTTTCAAGAATTGTTGTTTCAGTTCGGCGATGTAGTTCCGCATCTCGCTCTTGGTCAACAGGAAGTCGCGGCCTTTGAAATGTGACTCCTTGACGAAAAGCACAAACAGGAACACCGCGTTGACCGTATATGATACCGCTGAGGTGATGGCTGCACCTGTGACATCATACTTGGGTATCAGCGTGAAGCCACAGACGAAAGTGACGACCAGTCCGCAGAGTGCCGCAAAGGTGTTCATCTGATAACGTCCGGTGCCCGAGTAATAGTGTCCGAGGATGAGGAAAATACAGTAGAGCAAAATGCCTGGAGCAAGGATGCGGATGAGCCCTGCCATCTCGCCGAAGTCAGGGCCGAAGACGAAGGTGTAGATTGCAGGCGGTAGCAGGCACAACACCACAACGGCCAAGGTAGAGATAAGAAGACAGATTTTACCCAAATCGAGGGTGAGTTTTTGCGCGTAGGCGCGGTCGTCGGCGTTGGCGATGCGGGCATACTGCACGAGGGCGATGCTATTACTGATGATCCAGATGGCCTCGGCGAGCGAGAGGGCGTTGGAGAATACTCCTACGCGTCCCACATTGATGTATCTGTCGAGCAGATAATAACTCAAACGCAAGTTGAAGAATTGCACGAAGTGGCCGGTTTGGTTGAGGAAACCGTATTTGAAGAGGTCTCTTAGTACGGGTTTGTAGTCCTTGTCCGTGTCGTGACTCAGGTTGCCGTACTCTTTGCGCAGCATCCACACGCCCAACAGGAAAGTACCACCGTATGCGGCATACAGTCCGATGACATAGCCGTAGATGTCGGTTCGCTTCAGTAAGATATAATAGATGACCAAGGTCAAAGCCAAAAGCACAGGTTGGAGCAGGGTGTTGTAGTTGGCTTTCTTGATTTCCTCCTTGCCGACCAGGAAGCGGAAGTTGATGTTGCTGAGCGAGGAGATGAACGACAGGATGGCCACGTGTGCAATCAGGTCGGGGGCCAGTTTGGGATAGAACAGCCAGATGGCAAAGCCCATGATTACCGCAATGAGTGCTGCCCATACTGTCGAAGCTACTAGTATCTTCTTGAACGAGTGGCGTGGGGCAAGGTAGATGATGCTTGCGCCGCAGATGATATCGGAGAAGATAAGGATAAAGGATATGGTGGTCAGAAGCAGTGCCTGCGTACCTTTGCCTGTATCGCCCAAAGTCTGGGAGATGATAATGGCTATGGCGAAGTTGAGGGCTGCCGCCAGTATCTTGGTTCCAAAGGTATTTAGGATTTTCTTGAACACGGGACTTTCATTGACTCTTATTGAACGCAAAAATACAAAATTCAGTGTAATGCCTACAAACTTTAGTGGCACCTTAATAGGTTAGTCCTACAATCCATAAGGGCAGCTTCTTTCCTATGGGGTGTTCCATCATGTCGGCAAGGATGTAGGAATCAGGGATGTTCGCGATTTGGTCGAAGGTCTTGTCTTGTCCGCCCACTTCCATCGTAATGCGCCCGTCTATACGGAAATCGCCTTGGGTCTTGCTGTATTCAACCGTATGCTTCACAGAGAGTTGATTGACGGCAAAACATTCGCGGATGGTTCCAATCTCATTGCGTTGCCCGAGGGCATAGAACATATTGGGGTTGTGCAGGTAAATTTTGTCGGGTTTTTGTAGGCGTGTTACCGACTTGTTGTCGGAATAAAGCAGATGCAAAAGTTCGGCGCGTTCCATATTCGTGAGATAAGACAACACCGTCTGCTTATTAAGTTCCAAATATGTTGACAGCTTGGCAATGTTCACTTCGTAGGGTACATTCTCTGCCAAGAAAATCAGCAAAGCCTTGATTTTACGTGTGTTGGAAAATTCAACTCCGCAAAATTGTGTCATTTCCTGCTCGATAATAAAATTGATGACATTCTCGATGCGGCTGTAATATTCCTCCTCGTTGCCGTCATAAAAAGGGTAGTATCCCGCATGAAGATACTGCTCAAAAAGCTGTTGAGGCCGGCATAGTTTGTTGATTTCCATACAGATGTTATCGGCATCGGAAAGAATCTCGTCAAGACTCTTCACGGGGAATTGAATGCCTTTGTAGAAATGGAGGAACTCGCGAAACGACAGTCCTGCCATGTCGTAACTCAGTACACGACGCGAGAGGTCGGCATCGGCATTGAGAATCTGCAAAAGGGATGATCCCGAAAAGGTGATTTTCATGTCGGGATAGAGGTCGATGATTTCCTTGATTTCCTTGCTCCAAGTGGGATATTTGTGTACCTCGTCGAGGAAAAGGTGCTTGCCGCCCATCAAATGGAAAGTTTCGGCCAACTGAAGCAAACTGTGGTTGCTGAAATAGAGGCTGTCCAATACGCAATAAAGCGCTTCGCCAGGTTTGATGCCATAGCTTTTCTTGATATACTGTCGCATCAGTGTAGTTTTTCCTACGCCTCTCGAACCTCGAATGCCCACCAATTGTTTTTCCCACGAAATGGTATTAATCGTCTCGCGGACGATGTCCATACTCACCTGTGAAATCAGAATCTGGTGTTTTTTGAATAACGTTTCCATATTTTCCGTTTGTCTTTAGGCTGCAAAGATATAAAAAAGGTTAATACAATAACCTTTTTTTTATAAAAAACGGTTAATCAACTAATCTAGTTATTGCGTTTTTCGGTTAGTTGGGTAAACGATATTTGTCGGAATTGCGGAGATTTTGTTGGATTTCGCTGGTTTACTACAATACCCCACCGCACTCTGTACTCCATTTTTAGACAGAAGGCGGTCGATAAGTCTGTGGAGACGTGCTATGGCGCGTCTCTTATCGGATGGGAATTGCAAATTCCCTTCTCTCGGCTTCCGCATTACAAATGCGGAAGAAAGGGGCGGAAGTGAAGTATGGGGAAAGTGATGATGTGATTTGTGGCATCCTGTTCGATGGTGCTTGGCTGTGGGAGGAGTATGTCAATACGGTTTTGGACGGCTTGGGTTTTACTCATGCCGAGAACAAAAAACGCAAGAATAGCATCCATTTGTTTGAGGGTGGTGGCGGTGTCAGATACCCTGATTTCTATAAAGACGATTTTGTGATTGATGCGAAGTATAAGCGGCTGGGCAGCTATGATAAAGTGTCGAAGGTTGACCCAGACGACGTGCATCAGGTTATGGCATATATGACCACACTTAAAGCAACGAGGGGCGGGTTTGTTGCGCCTTTGATGCAGAGACAGCAGAAGATACCGACCGCTTATCTAAAGGATAGCGTTTCTACTCTTTCCGTTTTGGAATAGAGGTATGCCAGGACGCTTCATCGTATGGGGATTTCTGTGAGAAGATGAGGGGAATGGAGCGGACTTTTGTTGAATCATTGAAATTGTAAGAACTCTTTTTTACGTAAGATGTGATGAACATAATATATGTGGAGGTTTTGTTCATTCTCACTTCACCATCCCCAAAATCACCTCCGGCGCAATGCTCATTTCAGTAACCGCGCAAAGGCCCGTCCCCATATCCTTTAAACTTGCTCCTAACAAAAAGACTTTTTCGTCGATAATCAGGAAACGGTCATTATTTCGGTGTGTCAGTTGGATGAATTCAATCTCTGGATATTGGGCGTTGTGCTTTTGCAAATCAGTGAGAAATTGTTCGTTATAGCGGGTGTGGATGGTCGCTGAAACGCCGTCTTTCCGCTTTGTGAACATGGAGAGCACTCGGTCGTCAACATAATTGTCAATCAACACAATTCTTTGTTGGGCACTTCGTATGAGATCGGAGATGAAAGTCCAAGCATCCCAAACGCAGCCTGTGGGGAAGACTTGCTCAGGGAGGAGTTTGGGGCCAATATCCTCGATTCTGTCAAGAATGACCTTGATTGTTTTGTCTGTCTCTTGTTGATGCTGCTCAATGTTGAAGATACGCTCAATAATCTGCGTGTTGTGATTGACGAGTTGCGGAATCATGGTAAATGCGCGCATGATGCGGATGTTGACTTCCACGGCAGTGTCAGACCTTAATACACTGCTGAGCATGGCGATGCCATTGCGAGTGAAGGCGTAGGGCAGGTACTTTAGATTTTGACCTCGCCCACTCTTTAAGGTAACAATTTGTGACCTTAGAGATTCAGACCCTTGGTTTGAGGTAACATTTTGTGACCTCAAAGATCCTAAACCTTGGTTTAAGGTCGCAATTTGCGACCTTAAAGCGTCGTCGTTGTTCAAGGTAACAAATTGTGACCTTGAACAACTTGTTTCCTCTTTAGTTAGTTGAAACATAAAATCCGCTGGAAAACGATTGATATTACGTTTAACGGCTTGATTAAGCGCTTTTGTTTCAACGCCATACAACATCGCCAAATCAGAATCAAGCATTACCTGTTGGCCTCTTATTACACGTATCAGCGATTCTATATTAATATTAATGCTGTCAATGCCTTTGATGTCGCAAATTGCGACTTCAAGTTTTGTTTCGGAGTCTTTCTTTGCCATATTCTTATTCTTTTACTTATTTCATTGCAAAGAAACACCATCTGTCAAGACAAAGCCGTTGAACAAACGTTTGTAGTCGACTGTAGTCGTTTGTAATCGTTTGCTGTCGGATATATTGTTGTAAATGAATAAGAAGTGAAATGCTTTAGCAGGGCTTCCAAATCTGTCCACTGCAACTGTCACTCTCAGCCCCGGTCACCGAAGCCAAGACATTGGTCTTTTGCTCCAATTTCAACAGTCCGAGGAAAGCAAAAACCAAGGCTTCCTTGTAGTCGATAATCATCTTTTCGGGGATGACGACCTCGTGCGAACTCCTTGCTTGCAGGCGTTCCATAAGGAACTTGTTCCTCGCACCGCCTCCGGTGACGAGAATCTTTCCCTTGGGCAGATGACTCACTCCCAATGCAATTTGCAGGGCGATGTGCTCCACAAAGGTGGCCAGCATATCGGAAACGGAAAGACCTTGCAAGAGACCTTTTTGATTGGCCTCGAAGAACTCACGACCTAACGACTTGGGCGGAAACTGTCCATAGAAAGGATGCCTGTTCAGTTGCTTCAACAGCGTGATGTTGACTTCGCCGTTACGTGCCAGCTCACCATCGCAGTCGTAAGGCAGGCCTTTCATCTGGGCAAGATAGTTGAGGGCTTGATTGGCGATGCAGAGGTCGAAGGCGATGCGCTTGCCATCTTCGTCGTAGGAGACGTTGGCAATGCCGCCGATATTGAGGCAGATATCATAGTCGCCAAAAAGCAACTTGTCGCCAATGGGAACAAACGGTGCACCCTGTCCGCCCTTGCTGACATCCTCGCTGCGGAAATCATTGATGACGGTGAAACCACAAGCCTTGGCCAGTTCTTGCCCATCACCGATTTGCAAGGTATAATGCTCTTCAGGACGGTGGAAGATGGTGTGCCCGTGCGAGGCCACGAAGTCGGGAGTGACATTGTGTTTTTGAGCAAAAGCAAGTACCTGTTCACCAAGGTATTTGCCATAGTCCTTGTCCAGCTGCACCAAGTCTTCGGACTGTTTGTGGAAGGCTTCTGAGAGTTGATGGCTCCAGTATTCGGGATAAGGTAGGGTCTCGGCCTGCAAGATTTGGAAGTGGTATTTGTCGTCCTCTTCTTTGAAGCGCACAAGGGCGATATCCAGCCCGTCTAACGAGCTGCCCGACATTAATCCTATGGCGATGTAAGGATTCAAAATTTAAAGATTTAAAGATTTAAGATTCTGTTCGCTTTGCGTAATTTTGAATTTTGAATTTTAAATTATCAAAGCAATGGTAACACTTTTTCCAGTTGCACACTATGCGAGCCTTTGACGAGTATCGTTTTCCTATGGATGGGATGAGTCTCAAGGTATAGGCACAAGTCATCCACTTTTTCGAAGGTCTTCCAATCAGGATTCTCGTTATAGGCGCTGAAGTTCGACCCGACCAACAAAGCCTCTTTGAATTTCAGTTCCTTCATCAAGCCAAGGATATTGCGGTGCTCCTCTTCAGAGGCCGTACCCAACTCGCGCATGTCACCTAATATTAATAGGTGTTGTTCGCCGCAGATGCTGGCGAAGTTGATTAAGGCGGCCCGCATCGAAGTGGGGTTGGCGTTGTAGGCATCCATGATGATGCGGTTTTTCCCGGTCTCAATCACCTGCGAACGGCTGTTGGTGGGGGTGTAGGCCTCCAAGGCCTCGATGATGGCGTTCTCGTCAACACCAAAATACTGTCCCACGCCGATGGCGGCAGCAACGTTTTCAAAATTGTAAGTACCTACAAGATGGGTCTGTATGAGATGTTTCTTCCAAACGACACTCAGATAAGGGGCGCAGGCACCAGGTGCCACAGGCGTGTCAGCAGCGCAATGGCGACCGTAGCTGATGCGTGTCTGGCCTTCAGATTGTTCCCAAAGCAGCGGGTTGCCCTGATTGACGAACACGGCCTTGCCATGGTTTTTGATATGCCTGTACAATTCTGTTTTGGTCTTGATGACGCCTTCGAAGCTGCCAAATCCTTCCAAATGTGCCTTCCCGATGTTGGTGATGAGGCCATAGTCGGGGTCGGCAATCTTGCAGAGGAAGTCAATTTCACCAGGATGGTTGGCACCCATTTCCACGACTGCAATCTCGGTTTCGGGCTTGATGCTCAGTAGGGTGAGCGGCACGCCGATGTGGTTGTTGAGGTTGCCCATCGTGTGGATGATGTTGTATTTCTTGGCTAGAACTGCCGAGACAAGCTCTTTGGTGGTCGTCTTGCCATTAGTGCCAGTGATGCTAAGCACTGTGGCCGTGCTCTGTTGGCGGTGGTAGGCTGCGAGGTCTTGCAATGTCTTCAACGAATCGTCTACGATGAGGATGCGTTCGTGCTGAGGCAACTCTTTTCGGTCTGCTACGACGAGGCTGGCTATGCCTTCTTCGGCCACTTGCAAAGCAAAGTCATTGGCATCATAGTTCTCGCCTTTGAGGGCAAAGAAGACGACATCGCGCTCAATTTTACGACTATCGGTAGAGATTTTGTGGGCTTTTTGGAAATGTTTGTAAATTGTTTCTATCATATTGTTTCTATTTGACATCAGAACTTCAGGACTTAAACCCTTCAACAGGCCTAGGATGGCCTTGGCTGTTAATGAAAGAAGCCGCCTGATCGGGTCAAACGGCTTCAATACTATCATGAAAAAGAATCTACTATTTACTTTGCAAAGGAGCTGCCCACCTTGTTCATCGCGCAACGGAAACCAATGGTGGAGGCAGACTGGTTTTGGTTGAGGTAGCGACGCGTGCCAGGACTCAGATAGTAAGGACCATCAGCCCAAGATCCTCCTTTGTACACCCTAGATTCATCGCTGATGAGCGTAGTACCAGGAGTATCGTTGGTGGCAAAATCATACATCTCTTTAGTGAAGGCGCTTTGGTCGTCTTGAGGATCGCTCCAGCGGTTACGGATGGCTGACATATAGTCACCGTCATCGTAGTTGGAATTAAAGCTGGTACGATAGTTTTGGCGTTTGGCCGCTTCTTCTTGGGGGATGGGTTCCCTGCGGATACGTCCGAGGGAGTCTTTTTGCAGCAGGAAGCCTTCGTCGTCGACAGCCTTGCGGGTAAATACGTTACCACGGAAAGGACTATAATCAGCCACATCTTCGAAGGTCAAAGGACGGTAGACATCCTGGCACCATTCTGCGACATTACCAGCCATATTGTACAGACCGTAGTCGTTGGGCCAATAGGAGCCAACAGGTGCTGGTAGGGCGGCACCATCATTCAGGTTGCCGGCAACACCCATATAGTCGCCAGGACCTCTCTTGAAGTTGGCCATAAAGCTGCCATAATACCTCTTATTGTCGGTGCGGAGACCGTCGCCACTCCAGGGATACACTTTGCGTTCGCTAACAATTTCATTGCTGGTGTTGCCCACCAATCCGACCGCAGCATATTCCCATTCGGCTTCCGTAGGCAAGCGGTAGGAAGGCAGCAGAATGCCATCATCCATCCTGACATTACGCATACCATCACCACCCTTTGAAAGGTCTTTCTTGCCGTTCTTCACCTTGCCGGTATATTGGCCTGCAAGGTAGGCATCGGTGTTGAAGTTTTCTTCGTCTTGTTGGGTTGGGTCCCAATCGAGAATGCCGGCCTCAACGAGCATCAACTCGTTGACACGGTCGGTTCGCCATGCGCAATAGTCATTGGCTTGAACCCAGGTCACACCCACCACAGGATAGTCGTTGTAGGAGGGATGTCGGAAATAAATCTCAACCATAGGCTCATTGTATGACAAACGGTCACGCCAAACCAAAGTGTCGGGTGCTGCATTACGTACTACTTGAGGATAGTTTTGGCCATAAACGCGGTTCAGCCAGTAGATGTACTCACGGTAGTCCACGTTGCTGACTTCGGTGCGATCCATCAAGAAGGAGGGTACGGTGACTTTGCGGGGCGAGTTGTCCCACGAATAAGTCAGGTTGTCTGTTGTGGAGCCCATAACAAATGTGCCACCTTCGATGGCAATTAGGCCGGGACCAATTTCCTGGTCGTTGATTTCTGTAACTTCAAAGCCTCCATTGTTGGCATCGTTGTAAGCCCAGCCCGTAGTACGAGAGGACTTTTTGGAGCAAGAAACTGTCAGCAATCCTGCCAAAACGATGATGGCGAATGTCTTGAATCCTTGTTTTCTATACATTGTTGATCAGATTTGTTATCTATTAACTCGAATAATAAGCGATTATTGTATACGCTTCGCGAAATTTTTCAAAAAAATCACGCAAATTTATGGACTTTTTTTGAATCTGAGAGCATTTTTGGCGATTTTTATTATTTTTCAATTTTTCATTTTGCTATGCAATTTTTTTGACGTATCTTCGTTGACGTTTTGGGAGAGGTGAACAAATAAAGGTGTGATTGTTGTAAAAGCTTGATTTCCAAATAATAGAGATGATTTATGCAAAGTAAAACACGTTTATATTCTTTGTTTTTTTTGGCGGCGTTTGCCCTTTGGGCTCCTGTTTCCTTGTGGGGGCAGGTTAGGATGCACTATCCGATTCGTTTGCAATGGAATGGGGTCGTTCAAGAATGTTATGACTCAGACACCTTATTTTATATAGGTCTTGAGTCAGCGGATTACGATGGCGTAATGCCTGTGTATTGCCAATCGTTTCCCATTTACGATGATGCGGTAAAACTGGATGTGCGTCTCCAGGATGTGAAATCCGAGCCTTTTTCTGCTGAAGAAATGCAAGTGGCTCGCAATTTTTTATGTGATCCTGATTTTGTGGTAGATGCTATTCCACTACGGTCGCGTGATGAAGCATTTCTTTCAGTTCGTATCGTGCCTTTCCGCCAAAATGGCGGCCAGTACGAAAAACTGGTTTCAGCCAATCTGTCTGTGACATTGATGCCCGATTATAGTGCTCAACGGTCAAATCCAACTTATGCGAATCGCTCGGTTATGGCATCGGGCGAGTGGTACAAGATTGGTCTATCCGAAACGGGCATCTATAAACTGACAGCCTCCGACTTGTCCGAATTGGGCATCAATGTGTCAAATATTGACCCCCGTCAAATCCGTATCTATCACAATGGGGGTGGTGTGCTGCCGGAGATGAATGCCGTTTCTCGTCCGGACGATTTGGTGGAAGTGCCCATTTTTGTGTCGGGTGAGGCTGACGGTCGTTTCGACAACAATGATTACATTTTGTTTTACGGACGCGGCCCTGTGTGCTGGTCACTCGAATCTGACAAAACTGCCTATACACATACGCAGAATCCATACGATGACTATGCTTACGCTTTCATCGTCGTGGGCTTGGGCCAAGGCAAACGCATTGGCGAGGCTACTTCGCCTCCGGGAATTGTCAATGAAGTTGTTGGTCAATTTCTTGATTATCAGGTATATGAAAATGACCAATTCAACTTGAACCATACGGGACGTACCTATTATGGCGACAAGATGAACTTCACTTCTTCTAAGAGTTTCGATTTCAGCTTTCCCAATGTGGTAGTTTCAAATACTTGTTGGGTGAAGACCGCCTTGGCGGGACGCAATTTCCAATCGGCTAATTTTGAGGTTTGGGTTGATGGCATGAATAAAGCCACCTATTCCATTGCTACAACAACCAGCTCGACACAAGATCCTTACGGAAAGGAAGTGGGAGGATGGGTCAGTGCTTTGCCTTCCAAGGAGACGGTGAGTGTTACACTGAAGCACAATTCCTTCGGTTCTTCTTCCACCTCAGAGGGTTACGTTGATTACATTCTCGTTAATGCGTGGCGCCATCTGACGTTTACTGGCGGACAGATGCTTTTCCGTAATCCGGAGGCTTCAGTCGTCAATATGATTTATGAGTATCGTCTGGCGAATGCTTCGCAGCAGACGCAAGTTTGGGATGTCACCGACCCGAAGAATCCTGCCATCGTGAAAGGTCAGCTCAGCGGTTCTTCTTTCAGTTTCAAAGTGATTGGCAACCGTAAAAACGAGTTTGTTGCTCACAATGGCAGCGACTATCATACAGCAAAAGCGATGGGGAAGGTCGCCAATCAGAACCTGCACGGTGTCCGTGATATGGATTTCGTCATTCTTACCTATGCTGATTTTATGCCGCAAGCGGAGCGTATCAAAGCGATTCACAATACTTTGGATCCTGAATTGAATATTTATATCACCACCCCAGAGCTGATTTACAATGAGTTTTCTTGTGGAGCAAAAGATATTACTGCTATCCGCGACTTCTGCCGTATGCTTTACCTAGACAGCAATCCCGGCCATCGAATCAAGTATCTCCTGCTCTTAGGTGACTGCTCCTTTGACTATAAGAACCGTGACGGCATCGTTGATTTCGTGCCTTCCTACGAAACGGTTCTTTCGCTAGATATGAACAAGACTTTTGTCACCGACGACTTTTTTGGTTTTATGGACGAAAATGAAGGCAATATTGGCAGTTCGTTGGCCGACATTGGCATAGGCCGTTTCCCGGTGCAGACTTTGGAACAGGCCACTCAGATGGTGAACAAAATTGAGCGTTATATTGTGAAAGATGAGACCACTATGCAACCTTGGCGCAATACGGTCACTTTCTTCACGGATGATGAGAGTGGGTTCGTTAGCAATGCGGAGAGTCTGGCGGGAAATCTGAAGAATGTAGGAGGTGAAGGCGTTGTTGTCGACAAGATTTATCTGGATGCCTATCCTCAAGTCAGTGCTCCGGGTGGTGAGATTGCCCCCGAAGTGAATGCGGCCATCAACGGCAGAATAGAGAAGGGGACGCTGGTGCTCAACTATGTCGGTCATGGCGGTGAGGTTCAGCTTTCAGAAGAGAAGATTTTGCAACGACGCGATGTGGATTCGTGGCGTAATGCCCCGATGTATCCGTTGATGATTACAGGTACCTGCGAGTTTAGCCGTTACGATGACCACAATCGTACTTCCTTGGGTGAATATTCCTTTTTGAGTCAATATGGAGGTATGATAGCAATGTTTACCACTTCGAGAGTGACTCATGGCCCCCATAACCAAAGCTTTGCGGAAGGTGTTTATCGCAATTTGTTCCGCATTTATGGCGAAGAGCATTACCGTTTGGGCGATGTGTACAGAATGGCGAAAACCACAGGCAATGATGTGGAGAAACGCTATGTCTTTTTTGGTGACCCTGCTTTACGTTTGGCGTATCCCAAGTGGAAAGTGGAGACGCTGAGCATCAATGGGCAATTTCCTGGATACGAATCGGACTCCACCCAAATCAACGACACGGTATGGCAGACTTATCCTGTTTGTCGTGATACTATCAGAGCCTTGCAACCTGTTGTAATTGAGGGTGCTGTGAAAGACTTGGATGGTCAAGTGGCTTCCAATTTCAATGGTGTGGTGAGCGTGATTGTATATGATAAGGAAACTGAATTCACTGCCAATAATATTAACTTCAAATTACGTAATAGTGTGATTTTTAACGGAAAGACCAAAGCAAAGAATGGTAAGTTCAAGATTGACTTTATAGTGCCACGTGATATTTCCTATCGCTTTGGTCAGGGCTTGATTAATTATTATGCAACAGACTATGAGGTGGAGGCTAATGGAAACTGTGATGCTTTCATTATAGGTGGTTTTTATGACGAAGCATATGATGATGATGAATCACCGAAAGTCAGGCTCTTCATTGATGACACACTCTTTGTGAACGGTGGTTTGACGGGTCAAAGTCCAATGTTGCTGGCCTTTGTTGAGGACGAAAGTGGCATCAATACGACAGGTGCAGGAATCGGTCACGACATCTCGGCCACCTTAATTGGACCATCGAAAAAGGTTTATTGTCTGAATGACTATTTCGTTTCTGCTCTCGACCAGCCAGGCAAGGGTGTCATCACATACAAGATGCAAGACCTTGCAGACGGCGACTACACATTGACTCTCAAGGTCTGGGATATTTATAACAATTCTGGTACGGCTACCATCAGCTTTACAGTGGTCAACAATAGCGGTATGGTCATCGAGAATGCTTTCAATGCCCCCAATCCGGTGACTGACGAAACCCATTTTGTGTTCGACCATAATCAGGTAGGCAACAATTTGAAGGTGGATATATACATTTTTGATATTATGGGTCGTTGGGTGACCACGCTTTCCGATCAGGTGGCGGGTACCTCAACGCGTATTACACCCATTCGCTGGGATGGTCGTGGCGCTCGTGGCGATAGCTTACGCAATGGTGTATACATTTATCGTATTGTGGCCACTAACGACAACGGTGAAACAGCAACTTTGGTTTCAAAATTAGTACTAAGTAAATGAAAATCAGTATGAAAATGAGAAATATATTTGTCGCCACAATAGCTTTATTGACTATGCTTTTCGGGCAATTGGTCTGGGCACAGGACAATACTTATCATTCTGTGTTGAGCGAACACACGTGGTATCGTCTTTCGGTGACGCAGGAGGGTGCATATCAGTTGGATTATGCAACATTGCAAGCTATGGGCATAAATATGAATGGATTGAATCCGAACCAAATACGATTGTTTGGCAATCCATCAGGGGCTTTGCCAGAGAGGAATTCTGACAACCGCCCTGATGACCTGACGGAAATGGCTATTTGTGTCACGGGAGCTGATGATGGCAGTTTCGATACCGGTGACTTGGTGTTATTCTATGGTCAAGAGCCCACGCGTTGGGTGCTGGTCGACAATGGCAAAAGGACTTACCAGCGTGAACGCAACTATTATTCTGACACCACCTATTATTATTTGTGCGTCGATAGTGGAACGGAAGGTATGAGGGTGGGGGAGAAGACCAGCCTTGATTTGGACGGAGCCACGACCGTCATCTCTGAATTTCCTGATTTTTTTTGGCATGAGGAAGAACTGTTTTCACCTTATTCCATCGGACAAAACTGGTTTGGTGAGATGCTTTCGTCTGAGAATCCTGCTCTTGTTATCCCGTTTGTTTTTCCCAATCTGGTGAAAACGAAAGCTTTGAGGATGCGCTCTCAAGTATTGGGTCGCATTAGCAAGAACTTTATGTATTACAATATGCGAATCAACGACAATCTTATTGCTGACAATGAAAAGATAAAGAGCTTTGGCAATCATGAATATGGCAAATTATCATCATCCGATAAGCAACTTATTCTTGATTCCGACACCGCCGCATTCGAACTGAGTCTTGTTACAGGTTCTGCGGCATCGTTGTATCTCGATTATGTTGAAGTCTACGGATGGCGTCTGTTGAAGCGTTCGAACAGCAACTTTCTTTTCCGTTTGATGCCGAGCCAGTTTGGAGACAACAAAAGTGCTATTTGGGTGCAAAACACCAATGCCGACCATTTGCTTTGGGACGTGACATCTCCAATGCGGCCCATATTGCAAGAAGGAGTGCTGAGTGCTGACAACCTAGTCTTTGCCACGAATGAAAAAACGGAGAAACGCTATGTGTTGTTTAAGCCCACGGAGGCCTATCATATTTCTAATTGGACGGTTTTGCATAACCAGAATCTGCATAGTATAAGTCAAGCCGATAACTTGATACTCACTTCTGCTCTTTTTATGGAGCAGGCACAAACTTTGGCTGACTATCACGCAGAGCGGGATGGCCTGACAAGTGTGGTCGTCGATGTGAATGAAATCTATAATGAGTTCTCAACTGGCATCCCCGACCCATCAGGTGTACGCGACTTTGTCCGCATGGTGTATCGTCGTAGCGAGGGTCGGCTGAAGTATCTGACCCTTTTCGGAAGGGCCTCATTCGATTTTCGTGACATCAATGGGTATGGAAAGAATTTTGTTCCAACTTATGAGACTATGGAGGATCCGCAATATGAGTTGAGTTTCTGTACCGATGACTTTTTTGCACTAATGGACGCCAGCGAAGGTTTGAATAGTAAAGGCCATGTCGATATTGGTGTGGGACGTATATCGGTGTCAACAGTGGAGGAGGCGGAGACGATGCTGCGTAAGCTGAAACATTATGACGATACGGCGGCTTCGTATGGTGAATGGAAGACGGACCTTCTTCTCTTTGCGGACAACGAACAATGGAGTTATGTGAATTATTCCGAAATCTATGATCGGATGCTTGATACGGTTTGCCCGCCTTTGACGAAAAAGAAAGTGTTTTGCGGTGCGTATCCTACGATGAATACATCGAGTGGAGTGGAGATTCCCGGTGCCAATGCCGATTTGATGCATGCTTTCGACAAGGGTGTGCTTGTCGTTATGTACACAGGTCACGGTGGCGTTAGGGGGCTGACAGGTGAGAGTGTTTTCACCAATGCCGACATCGCCGCGCTTGCCAATTACGATAGGATGCCTTTTGTGTATACCGCTACATGCGAGTTCGCTAAATATGATAATCCTCTGCTTGTTTCGGCAGGAGAGGAGATGCTGTTGAATCCTCGTGGTGGTTGTGTGGCGTTGTATACTTGCTGCCGACCTACCATTGGTCTTCATAACGATTGCCAAACGAGAGCTCTGATTCCGTTGCTGTCGCAACGAGACGAAGAGGGAAGACCGCTACGATATGGTGACATTATTAGGCAGGCGAAAAGCGACGCTATCAATTTCGACAATCAGGGTAATAAAAACATCCGATTCCTTTTTTTGGGTGATCCGGCAATGCGTTTTCCCTTGCCCGAAAAATGCATTGCATTGCAAAAAATCAATGGCTCGTTGGTGAGTGATGCCACCGACATTGATCTTCACGCTATGAGTATGGTCACGGTGGAAGGTGTGGTAACGGATATTGACGGCGGACATGATTCGGAATTCAATGGTACCTTGTGGGCGCGTTTCTTCGACCAGAAAACCAAGGTCCATGTGAAGTTTGATAACAATAGTACACGAGATGTGTATTATCATAAGGACGTACTTTACCAAGGCAAAGCTAGTGTGACGGAAGGTCGTTTCAGCTTGTCCTTCCAAGTGCCTAAGGATATTATGTTTGGCGATGGTAAACCTCGCTTTAGTTTCTATGCCTATGATTCCATACGGGGTGTTGATGCTATGGGCAAGTTCGACGATCTTACTTTAGGTGGTGTCGACCCCGCTATGGTATCTGACGACCAAGGCCCCATCATCTCTTTCTATTGGAATTCGCCAAGTTTTGAGGATGGCCAAACAGTTGAACGGCAAGGAGTGCTTTATGCGGACCTCTATGATGCCCAAGGTATCTATCATTACGACTATAGTTTGGGTCGTGACATTATGTTGTGCAGTAATCTCTCCGAATACAATCACCTCGTATTGAATGAATGTTACGAGCCTACATTGAATGACTTCAGACGTGGACGTGTTGTCATTCCTATTAAGGGTCTTGAGTCGGGCACTTATGAGTTCAGCTTGAAGGTTTGGGACACGCAGGACAATTCTTCCGAAGCTTCATTGTGGTTTGTTGTTGATGAAGATATGTTTCTCTCGCAGGTACACAACTATCCCAATCCTTTTTCGGAAGAGACCCGCATTACAATGGCTCATACTGGAGAGGACGGTGTTTTTGATGTCAATATCGAGATTTTCGACATTATGGGTAGACCGGTGCAACATATATCTAAAAAGGTAACTGCTTTTGATGGCAGCTTTGAGCCTATTCTTTGGAATGGCTGTGGCTATTCTGGAAGTCCTTTGCAAACAGGTGTTTACCTCTATCGCCTGACCTTGACAGATGAGAATGGCTATTATCGAACTGTCAGTCAACGTATGGTCATCAAACGCTGAAACAAAATTTTTTTTTGAACAATACAATAAGCTTTTCGAATTATCGTTATTTTTGCAATTTCAAACAAAATCTAAATATGAAAGTGAAGAAAATTCTTATTGCCGCCCTGATGATGGTTGCGGCTGTATCTTACGGACAGAATAACAACTACATTGGACAGGATTACAAGGTGTCACCCAATGTGATTACTACAGCTGTGCCTTTTGTCTCCATTTCCCCCGATGCCCGTGGTGGCTCTTTGGGAGATTGTGGCGTGGCCTCTGACCCTGATGTCTATTCAATGCATTACAATGCTGCCAAGTATGTCTATCTGGAGGACAAGTTTGCTGCCGGATTGGGATATAGTCCATGGTTGCGTAAACTGGTTCCTGATATGAATTTGGCCTATTTGGCTTTGGCTTATAAGATTAATGACCGTTCATCTGTGGCAGGGACTTTGCGCTACTTTAGCTGTGGAGAGATTGAATTTAGGGATAACTACAACCAATCCTTGGGTAAATACACCCCGAACGAATGGGCTATCGACGCTACCTATTCCCGTATGCTTGGTGATTACCTTTCGGGTGCTGTGGCCGGTCGTTTCATCTATTCCGACCTGACCCAAAACCAAGGCGATATGGCTCGTCCTGGTATCTCTGTGGCTGCAGATGTGGCTGTCTTCTACAAACGTCCTGTTGAGTGGTTCAGCACTATGGATGCTGATTTCTCTTGGGGTGCCGCTATCACCAACATTGGTAGTAAGGTCAGCTATAGCGGAATTTCTGATCGTCGCGACTTCATCCCAACAACACTGCGTGCAGGTGCCAACCTGAAGCTGGAACTTGACGAATACAACTCTTTGGCTTTTATGGTGGATTTCTCCAAGCTGATGGTGCCTACGCCTCCAGTCATTGCTAGACAGGATAATGGCAGTCCTATCATAAATTCTGATGGCACTTATCAGATTCTCTATGGTAAAGATAATAATGTTTCAGTCGTGCAAGGTATGATCCAGTCATTCTATGATGCCCCAGGTTATGGCTACAATTCCGACAACGAATTGGTCAACTACGGCAAGTTCTACGAAGAGCTTTGTGAAATCAACATCGGTGGTGGTATCGAATATTGGTATAACAACATCTTTGCCGTGCGTGCCGGTTACTTCAATGAGACTGCACTGAAGGGCAACCGTAAGTATGTCACCCTTGGCGCCGCTTTGAAATACAACGTGTTTGGTCTGGATGTGTCTTACCTGATTCCCGTCAATACGGTGGCAGGCAGCAACCCCTTGGAGAACACCTTGCGTTTCAACTTGACCTACAGTATGGGTGGAAAGAAGGGCTAATGTCTGATGACATAGTACAATCGGAAGCGGCTATCGAGCCGCTTTTTTTGTGCCAATAAAATTTCGGATTGCAAAAAGTCTTATTTTTGCAAACAAATTACGAACACTATGAAAAAATTATTACCTCTTTTATTGTTGGCCTTGCTCGCCTTTGCAGGCTGTCAGAGTGGCCCTGCTACGTACGAAGTGGCGACCAAACCGCACGAGGTGGTCCCTCATGCCGAAAAATTCGTGAACCAATTGGAGAAAAAGTCGAAACACTACTCAGCTGCGGATTGGGATGCTGCTGTGGAACAATTTGTTGCGATGAGTAAGGATTATATTGAAAAGTCTGGATACTTGACACAAGAAGAACGAATGAAGTTCGACAAGGCCCGCGTGAAGTTTATGTCGGCTATCGATTCCAATGGCACCGAAGAAGTGGCAAAAAAGGTGAAGAAAGCCTATGCGGACTTGATGGGGAACTGAAGCAATTCCTTATCTCCTGCTATTCCCTAAACTGATGTAATACAACAGCGAAGCCAATGATGACAAGGCTGCAACCACATATGTGCTAGCAGCCCATCCAAGGGCTTCTCTGGCTTGAGCAATCTCTTTAGTGGTGAGGGAATTGGATGTTTGCAACCATACCAACGCCCGTTTTGAGGCATTGAATTCGACAGGCAAAGTGATGACACTAAAAAGGAAAACTATAGCAAACATAGCGATGCCTACCCAGAACAAGGTTGGAAACGTGTTGATGAGGAATAGACCGATAATGATGACAAACATCGAAAGCTTTGATGAGATACTGACGGCGGGCACCAAGGCGGTACGCAAGCGTAATGGGGCATAGCCTACTTTGTGTTGTACAGCGTGGCCGCATTCGTGTGCGGCGACAGCAGCTGCGGCAACACTGTTCATGCGATAAACGTCTTCGCTCAGATTGACAGTTTTCTTGGTCGGGTCGTAATGGTCGGTCAGTTGGCCCTTGATGCAAGTGACCGAAACATCGTATATTCCGTTGTCGTTGAGCATCTTCTGCGCAATTTGCGCCCCTGTAAGTCCTCCTGGGGAAAGCACTTTTGAGTATTTGGCAAATATGCTTTTAAGTTTCCATTGGACTAACATTCCTACGATGCCGATGACAATGATAAGAATCCAATTTGTGCTCATATTTTCTGCTTTTTTGATGTTTATGGCGCAAAGATAATGGATTTTTTCCGATTGTTTGGTGAAAAAAAAGGTGACCGACACGGTTTTTCTTTATTTTTGAAAAATTTTTGAATCATTTCCGTATGATTATGTCAATGCAATCATTTCATTTGTTTTTGATAATCATGGCTGTAGTGGCATTGGTGGTGTTCGTCAGCCTTTTTTTTGTGGATGCGGGTTATGGCAAGTTCTACAATAAAAAGTGGGGTCCTGCGGTCAACAACAAGCTTGGTTGGGTGTTGATGGAGTCGCCTGTTTTTATTGTGATGCTGTTTTTATGGTTCTTTTCCGACCGCCGTGGCGATTTGGTGCGTATGGCTTTTCTGTTTTTGTTTGAACTGCACTACATCCAGAGGTCCTTTGTGTTTCCATTTCGGATGAGAGGGCGAAGCATGATGCCTCTTACTATCGTTTTGATGGGCGTGGTTTTCAATGTGTTGAATGCTATGATGCAAGGAGGATGGATTTATTATATTTCTCCCGAAGACTATTATCCCGCCGATTGGCTGACCGATCCGAGGTTTATTGTGGGTTTCTTGGTTTTCATTATTGGGATGTATATCAATATCCAGTCCGATGACATCATTCGTAACTTGAGGCAAGAAGGTGACACCAACCATTATTTGCCGCAAGGCGGTATGTTCCGCTATGTGACCTCGGCCAACTATTTCGGTGAGTTTGTGGAATGGGTGGGCTTTGCAATACTCACATGGTCGTGGGCAGGTGCCGTGTTTGCCTTATGGACCTTTGCCAACCTCTGCCCGCGTGCGGCTAGGATTTATGATCGTTACAAACTGGATTTTGGAGAGGAACTGGACACCAAGAAGGTGAAGAGGATTATTCCGTTTATTTATTGATGATAAGTAAATGAGCAAATTTAGTTTACATAAAAGACGCGAGACTGCGAGACTACGTGACATAGGCTTGTCACAAAGTCCCGAAGTCCCGTGTCCCGAAGTCAAAAGATATTGTAGTTTAGTTTTGAACTCTTACATAAATGATTAATTTGACTGTGATTTGTGGCTTTGACTTGGCCGCTTTTTCCTTTTGGAAAGTGCCCGCCATCATTGCCAATGGTCATAGTTAGCAAAGACTTATGGAAAACTCTGTGATATTTACTCCATGTGAAATTGGCCCCATCACCTTACGTAATAGGGTGATACGTTCGGCAGCTTTTGAGAATATGGCATACGGCAACCGTCCTTCCGACGATTTACTTGATTATCATAAAGCCGTTGCTCGGGGTGGCGTCGCTATGACGACGGTGGCCTATGCTGCGGTTAATAAGTCGGGCCTCTCATTCAATGGCCAGCTTTGGATGCGTGAGGAAATTGTCCCCGACCTGAAACGTCTCACCGATGCCGTTCACAGTTATGGCGCGAAGGCTTCCATCCAGTTGGGACACTGTGGCAATATGACGCATCGTTCCACTTGCGGTTGTTTGCCGGTAGGCGCCTCTGGTGGTTTCAATTTGTATTCTCCGACCTTTGTGAGAAAACTCAAAAAAGCGGAAATTTATGCTCTGGTACTCGACTTTGGCAAGGCCGTCAACTTGGCGCGAAAGGCGGGTTTCGATTGCGTGGAAATTCATGCAGGACATGGTTATCTCATCAGCCAATTCCTTTCGCCTTATACCAACCACCGTCATGATGAGTTTGGTGGAACACTTGACAATAGGATGCGTTTTATGAAGCTTGTTGTCGAAGAGGTGATGCGCGCCGCTGGTAACGATATGGCTGTAGTGGTTAAGATGAATATGCACGATGGTTTCAAAAAAGGGATGGATCAGGACGACTGCATCATTGTGGCCAAAGAGTTGGAAAAGCTTGGTGTTCACGCTATTGTGCTTTCGGCTGGCTTCGTTAGTAAGGCTCCAATGGAAGTGATGCGTGGCGCTATGCCGCTCAAGACCTTCCGCTATTATATGGACACGAAAAAGTTTTGGTGGCTGAAGGCTGGACTAGCGTTGTTCGGTCGCTTATTGGTGCCCACGGTGCCCTACAGTGAGGGCTATTTCTTAAAGGATGCCAAGGTGTTTCGCGCCAACTTGAAACTACCTTTGATATATGTAGGTGGTATGATTTCAAAGGAAAAAATGGAAGAAGTGCTCAATTCGGGCTTTGTGGCCTTACAGATGGCACGGGCTTTGATTAATGATACGGATTTTGTCAACAAACTGCACAGCGGCGAAGTGACGCGAAGCGAGTGCAAGCATTCCAATTATTGCATCGGACGCATGTATTCTATGGAAATGAAATGCCATCATTGCGTGGATGAGGAACTGCCGAAGAGCATCAGGAAAGAGATTAGTAAGGCAGAAAAGAAAGGATGAACATACAAAAATGGTTGAATCGGTTTCAGGAAGCATATGGGCATCGGCCTTGGGCTTTGGTTACGGGCGGCAGCTCGGGAATGGGCTTGGAGTATGCATGCCAGTTGTCTGAAATTGGATGCAATCTATTGTTGGTAAGCAATCAAGAGGAAGAACTAAGATGTGTAACCGAGAAATTGAAGCAAGGCCGAGATGCTCAAGTGTTATCGCATTATCAGAACTTAGCCACTGAAACGGCGGCTGAGGAATTAGTGGGTTTTTGTCGGGCTAAGGGCTTGCAAATCGACATTCTCATTAATAATGCAGGGATGTTTTTCTTTGAGGAGTTGTCCAAAGAAAATGAATCTAAAGCATTGGCGATGATGCGTTTGCATATTTTTACTCCGACGAGATTATGTGTGCTTTTCGGTGAAGATATGAAAAAGCGAGGCTATGGATACATTCTCAATATGTCATCAATGGCTGCCAAGTTGCCCTGTCCAGGAATCGCGATTTACTCCGCATCGAAAGCCTATCTGAAGAGTTTCAGCAAGTCGCTCTATTTCGAGATGCGACCTTATGGTGTTGGCGTAACCACGGTCTGTCCCGCAGCCATTGCCACACCGCTTTATAAAATGAAACCTTGTCTGTTGAAACTAGGTGTGAAAGTCGGGTTGATAGGCACACCTCAATGGTTGGTACGTAAGGCTTTGAAAGGTATGATTCGGAAGAAAAGGGTGTTGAAACCAGGACTTATGAACCTTTACTTGCCACCTTTGATTGCTGTATTACCCAAAGGATTGGTTAATAGGATATGGCAAAAATACAAATGACCCTATTGTGCCTACTGTCATACATGACGGTTTCTGCACAACGTTACGAGAAGGTGCCTTTTGGCGACTTCGAGCAGTGGGCTGTTCGATTTATTACTGAATCGCAAATCATTGGTGGCCAAGAGAAGACTTTGTATGTAATTGGTCCTGATGATACCATTCATAGTAATGCCCCATACGATTATAAGAACACGATTTGGTCGTCATCCAATGCCTTCGCTAAGGTGATGGGCGTGGTGAAAACCAGCACTAATGTCACACCCGACAAGGGGCCTAACGGAAAATGTGCCAAATTGGTCACCCAGTTTGCATCGTGTAAAGTGGCTGGTTTAATCAATATCAAAGTGTTGGCAGCAGGCTCCATTTTTTGGGGAAAGATGTTGGAACCTGTCACAGGTGTCAATGAACCGTATGCTTTTATGGATTGGGGCATCCCTTTTACTAAACGGCCTAAGGCATTGGTCCTTAATTACAAAACAACCATTCCCAATGAGGGGAAGCTTGTTAAGGGCACTACGTTCCGTACCATAGAATATGACGGTTACGACCCGGCAGAGATTCTATTCATTTTGCAATATCGGTGGGAGGACGACAAAGGCAACATTCATGCGAAAAGGGTAGGGACAGCGGCTTGTCATATTGGAAAAACTTCAAATGGATGGGTAAAGGATTTCAGAGTGCCTGTGATTTATGGTGATGCAAGAAAATCAAAAGATTACAAACCCTATATGGATTTGGTTTCTGGAGAGAAGACAATGTATGCCTTGAATGGGAAAGGCAAGAAAAAAACAATTCAGGAAGAGGCTTGGGCTATGCCGGATTGCCCTGTCACCCATGCAATTATGATGATTACCTCAGGCAGTCAAGGCGCATTTACCGGGGCTTTGGGCAACGTGCTGTGGGTGGATGAGATAAGATTGGAGTATTGAGTGTTTTTTCAAGATTTGAATTGATTTTCCAAAACTTTTCCTATTTTTGCACCCGTTTTTTGAGAACTATTAAACACAACATTGACTATGGACTTAAGCAAAATTGTTTCAATATCTGGCAAACCCGGACTGTATCAGATTAGATCACAAGCCATTGGAAGGCTTATTGTTGAATCGGTTGTTGACGGAAAATGCTCACCAGCCTTTGCACATAACCGTATGAGTTCACTAGAGGAAATTTCCATCTTTTCTACCGATGATGATCGTCCCCTGAAGGAAGTTTTCAAAATGATTCATGATAAGATGGGCGATAAGGTGGACTTCGATTACAAAAAGGCCACGAACGAACAACTGCGTGAGAAATTTGCATTTGTTATGCCCGACTATGACGAAGAGGCCGTTTATCCATCCGATATGAAGAAAGTCTTCGCTTGGTATCAGATGTTGGTAGATAAGAACTTGCTTGACTTCACCGAAGAGGAGGCCAAACCGGAAGCAGAATCACCGGCCGAAACTTCGACTGAAAAAGAATAATGTATTGTTTTTTATGGCATATTATGATGGAAAAGCCGCGTTTGCGGCTTTTTTGTATCTTTGTGCCATCCTAAATGATAGAATTATATGGAAAAACAGATTGCTGATTTCAAGCTGGTTGAGAAGCAGGACTATGGCCGGTCGGTACTGATGCGACTTCAGACAGACCAGACATTGCCAGAGATTGCGCCTGGACAATTTGTGCAGGTGCGTGTCGAAGGCTCGCCAAGCACTTACCTGCGTCGTCCTATTTCCATCCATGACGTGGATTTCAAACAGAATGAAATCACTCTGTTGATTCAACTAGTGGGTGAGGGGACGAGACATTTGGCAGCAGCCAAGAAAGATGATATTGTTAATATGGTGTTACCGCTTGGCAAAGGCTTCTCGTTTCCCGAAATAGGGGAGAGGTGTCTCCTCGTCGGTGGCGGCATTGGCATCGCTCCGTTGTATTATTTCGCCAAGGTGTTGGTCGAGAAAGGGATTCGCCCCACTTTGCTTTTGGGCGGAAAATCAGCATCGGATTTGCTTCGTTTGGCTGATTACCAGCAATTTGGCAAGACCTTCGTGACCACAGAAGACGGCTCAATGGGCGAGAAAGGCTTCGTGACGCAACATTCTTTGTGGCAACAGCAAAGTTTTGACAAGATATACGTCTGTGGACCGAAACCTATGATGAAGGCCGTGGCGAAACTGGCCGCCGATAAGGATGTCTGGTGCGAAGTATCGCTCGAAAATCTTATGGCTTGTGGCTTGGGTGCCTGCCTCTGCTGCGTGGAGGACACCGTCGACGGCCACGTGTGCGTCTGCAAGGAAGGACCGGTATTTAACACAAGGAGATTGAAATGGTGAACATGACGATAGATTTGGGTCGCGGCTTGGTGCTGCGCAACCCTGTGATGACGGCTTCGGGTACCTTCGGCTACGGCGAGGAATACACCGATTTCGTGGACTTGTCGCAATTGGGCGGAATCATTGTAAAGGGTACGACTTTGCATCCGCGCGAGGGCAATCCCTATCCTCGTATGGCAGAAACTGCCTCGGGGATGTTGAACTGTGTCGGACTGCAAAACAAAGGTGTACAATACTTTATCGACACGATTTATCCCCGTATCAAGGACTTTGACACTAATGTGTTGCTCAATCTCTCGGGCTCCACTTTGGAGGACTATGTGAAAGGTGCCGAGATGGTGGATGCCTTGGACAAGATTCCTGCCATCGAGCTGAATGTGTCATGCCCCAATGTGAAGCAAGGCGGCATGGCCTTTGGTGTGACCACCACAGGCATCTCGCAGGTCGTTTCCGAGGTGCGCAAAGTATATCACAAACATTTGATGGTCAAGTTGTCGCCGAATGTGACCAATATCGCTGAGATTGCTTTGGCAGTCGAGGCTTCGGGTGCTGACTCAGTGTCGCTCATCAACACCTTGATGGGTATGGCCATTGACGCGGAGAAGCGCAAACCGAAATTGTCAGTCATTACGGGTGGTTTGTCAGGTGCTTGCGTTAAGCCTGTGGCTTTGCGGATGGTGTGGCAGGTGGCCAAGGCGGTGAAGATTCCCGTAGTGGGTCTGGGCGGCATTTCCAATGCCACCGATGCCGTGGAATTTATGCTTGTCGGAGCCTCCGCCATCGAAATCGGCACGGCCAATTTCATCGATCCAGCGATTTCGGCAAAGGTCGCTTGGGGAATTAACGAGTATTGCGAAAGGCACGGCTTCCAAAAGGCTACGGATTTGATAGGGGCTTTGGAGTGTTGATTCCCAATTCACACAGCCCATCCTTGTTGCCCACCACAAAGGCCACAGGCGGATTACTGCCTTGCATAAGGTCGTTCAGATACAATGGTTCGCCAAGGATGAAAAGCCCGCAGCGGAAGGTGTTGCCTGCTTTCAGCTTTGAGTTTTCAGACTGTTCCACGATGAACTGATAATCACCAAGGTAACGGAAAACGCAGCGACGGTTGGGTTTCCATGATACGGAGACAAGGTCACCAACCTTCAAGTCTTCCGTCTTGATGTGTTGTTTGGTCACGCGATCCGATCCGTTGTCTTGGCCGATATGTTCCAGAAAACCGTCCCAATCTTGAAAGCCCAAGAATTTTGAGAGGATTTCAAGCGTGCTGTTGCGGGTGGTGTCGGGACCATCGACATAGCCCCAAAGGCGTTTCAGCGTGGAGGTACTGATGTTCTCATGTGTGCGTTCCCAAATGGCACCACTGAGAAAAGTGAAATCGTTCGATGTCTTCATCTTGCGGCCTACACTTTCTTCGATTTGCTGCTTGAGCTCGGAGATCTCTGGACTGGTTTTCTGCATGGCGATTCGTTTTGCATGCAAAAATGCGACTTCTTTCCGAAATAGTGAAATTCTTTTTGGTTCATTTGGTGATAGAATTGTAGATTCCGTAATTTTGCCGAAAATTGTGGTTATGGACGACAGCAGCACATCGGGAATCATAGATGGTAGTTTCATCACTGAGATGGAGGCCTTGACGGTCTACGAGTCCTCGTCGTCGCGTGGTTTCAACCAAGTGGTGAAGGTGCGGCGACAAGGCAAGTGGTTCATCCTGAAAGGCTTGAAACCAGAATACCGCGACCAACAGGCCTATATCGAGTTGCTGAAAAAAGAGTTTGAGTTAGGCACCCAACTCGATCATCCCAATATCGTGAAGATACTTGCCAAGGAGATGAACCCTGAGGTTGGGCCTTGCATCGTGATGGAGTATGTGGATGGCGTGACTTTGGATGAGTTCCTTGCTACAAAACCCTCAGTAGCAGTCCGTAAAAAGGTGGTGGAGCAGTTGGTGGACGCCCTTGTGTACATCCATGGCAAGCAGATTATCCACCGTGACTTGAAGCCGAGCAATGTTTTGGTTACCCGAAACGGCAACAACGTGAAAATCATTGACTTCGGCCTTTCCGATGCCGATGACTATGCCGTGTTGAAGCAACCTGCGGGAACATTGAAATATATGGCACCCGAGCAAAAAGAGTCTGGCTTGAAGATTGACGGTCGCGTCGATATCTATACCTTCGGTTTGCTATTGAAGGAAATCTTTCCGCGTCGTTACCAACTTATAGCAACCAAGTGCAGCCGTCCCGATCGTAATCGTCGTTATGCCAATGCCGAGGCCGTGAAAAAGGCTTTCGAACGGCATTCACGTTGGCTTTGGGTGCTTCCGATACTCATAGGTGTGGCGTTGGCGGTAATACCTTCGCTGTTTTTGAAACCCAAGGAGATTGTCAGGACAGAGGTGCAGCATGTGATTGACACCATCATTGTGGAACGCAATCCCAATGGCTATTCTGACGCTTTTATGGCGTTGCTCGACAGGGCTGAATTTATCATTGATAGCATGTATCAGCCGGTCATTGATGACATTCAAAATGGCAAACCCGCAGCCGATGTGAGCGTGAATCTGACAGAACGAATGAAGATATGCAGGTCGCTGTTGATGGACATGCAATCGCCTTTGTTGGACGACCCAAGGAGCAATGAAGAGTTCCGCTCTGCCTGGGAGCATTTGCATAGTGACAAATACAATGAGGTGGCTTTCCGGCTATATGATGCCATCAATCCTGGGAAATAGAGGGCGGGCGAAGTGAACCAACATGAACCAGACTGATTCCGTTTTTATTATCTTATTTTGCAGCCGTAAACATTCTATTAAACGTTTAAAGGTTGCGCCCGACACGGAATTAGGGATTAGAAAATGAAAAAAAGAATTATTACCGCTGCTGTTATGGCTTTCCTTATGGGAGGCTTCTGCTTCACTGCTTCGGCCAATGTGGTTCCTGCCAAAAACGCCACTGAAATCGTCGCCGGAGACAACATCGACAAACTCCTTGACGAGTACGAGAAGTATGTTGACCAGTACCTTAAAGTGTACAAGAAGGCCATGCAGGGCGACCTGTCTGCCATGAACGAATATGTGAAACTTGCCGAGAAGGCTCAGAAACTTGCCGATAAGCTGGAAAAAACCGAAGATGAGATGTCGGCATCCCAGTTGAAACGCTATGCCAAAATCACCGAGAAGATGATGAAAACTCTGTCAGATAACTAATTGTGCCATCAAGAAAAAGTAGCGTTATGGAAAACCAACCTTTGACCACCAATCAGCAACTCGAAAAACTGCCCAATGCCACGGCAGTGCTTATTATGGGCATTTGTTCACTCGTCTTTGGCTGCCTTCTTGTCGGATTAGTTTGCGGCATTGTTGGCTTGGCATTGTCAAAGAAGCCCATGCAGATGTACTTTCAGAACCCGCAGAAATACATAAACTACGGTGCCTTGAATGCAGGCCGCATCATGTCGATAATCGGAGTGATTTTTGGCGCCATCTCACTCGTTTGGTTTATTGTCGCCACCTTGATTTTGGGTGAGTCGTTCCTCTTTTTCGATTGGTTCGAGGACCTGCTTGACTTCTGATTTAGCGTGCATTATGACAGGCCCGACGGTTATCATGCGATGGACAACGACACGCCTTTTGCCCTGCTTCTACAAGCAGTTGTTTGGGATTGCATGTCCTCTTTGCGGGGGCCAAAGGTCTGTCATGTTGCTATGTGAAGGCCGGTTTTGGGACAGCATGAAGATGTTCCCGCCCTTGTTGCCATTGGCGATAACCTTGCTCATGGTCTGTCTTTGGAGGCTTTTTGGGACTCCTGGCAAGAAGGCGGTTGTGATTGCGCTAATCATAGATGCAGTTATGCTTATATTCAATATGGTGTATCAAAACGTGGTCGATTGAACCAAGTGACATTTGATTTGAAAATAACAATTAAATAAAAACCAAGAAGTTGCGCCCGACACGGAATTAGGGATTTGAAAAATGAAAAGAACAAATGTTTTTGGAATTGCAGTCATATTGTTGGCCTTGCTTTCTTTTGCATCGTGCAACAAAGAGAAAGAGTTGACTAAAATGATTTCTGCCGACAGGGTGGAATTGACGGGGGACAACAGCAATCTCTTTGAGATAGATGCTGATTCCGTAATGGTAAAGCTAATACCTGTCGGGGTTAACGGCGATGAATGGGAGGTCAGAACCATTTTGCCTATGAGCAACACCACTCCTTGGAGCAAGATTCCGGGTAGCGATCAGAATCAGGCTAGTTTTATCTATGGAGTGTCACTTTATCCGAAGTACCTTGACGGAAATGATTCCGAACTTGACCTTAGTGTTGAAATGGATAGTCAAGACCTTGTAAGTCTTTTAAAATCGGAAGAGTTCATTACGAAAGAGATTCCGATTAAGGAGTATAGCTATGGCAATAAGTCATATAAGAAACAAAAGGCTTATTTTGACATGATTGACGGTGTCAAGGCGCAAATAGAATTGTCGTGGGCCCATAATTCATCCAGCTCAAGTTATGGCTCTTCCACAAATAGCAACTGGGACAAACTTTTGGATGAATATGAAAAATGCGTTAATGAATGCGTAAAACTTTTGAAGAAAGAGGACAATGGAGAATGGGTGTCTGAAGATAAGATTGATAAATTGCTTGATAAAGCCGACGCACTTGAGAAGAAACTTGACAAAGGGCTTGAGAAAATGACGGATGCCCAATACAAGCGTTACTCGAAGCTTGATGACAAGTTGACGAATGCGTTATAAGTCTGATAATTATTTTCTTAAAAAAGTAAAGCCGAGATGCGTGATGATAATGTGTCTCGGCATTTTATTGCATGATAATCGGGTGAAAAAGTAGAAAAACAATGAAAAAAACACTTTTTCCAATTTTAGAAAGAGGATGGAAGGTTTCCTCAAACGGTTCCGTATGGAAAAAGGCGGTGCTACTTTTTTGCATAAAAAGAAAGGAAAACGAGACCTATAACAATGGGGCCATGTAAATAGGTAGGTAGGTGATGTTGTTCTCGATTTTTAGGTCTGAGGTGTGGATGACGGTAGGAGTGGTTAAATGCTCCGAGAACTTTCTCATGGCTTTGTTTAGTGACGACAATGTGTAGTTTTTGCCACTCTTGACTTCGATGGGACGGATATTGTGGCGACAGGTCACTTTATCCTTTTGAAGCAGAAAATCAATTTCCATCCTGTCTTCTGCGTTTTCTGACGAGTTGCTGAAAAAATAAAGGTTGTGTCCGCTTGAGGTGAGCATCTGGGCCACCATGTTTTCCATGAACATGCCTTCATTTACTTCTAGTTTCTCGAGCAGTAGTTTGCTGTAGATGTCGGATGAGACGATGCCTCGCTCATCGAATGTATGGCTGATGAGCAGTCCGGTATCATTCATATAACATTTCAGGGTGGTACGCTCCTCGTTCAGTTTCAACCCAATGTTTGGTTCAGTTGAATTATAGCAAATGTTGACAATTCTTGCATCTTTCAGCCAAAAGAATGCATCATCCCAATCGCGATATTTGGCGCCAGGTTTCAAGGCCGAAAGCCGGAATTTCTTCTTGTGCTTCGATAGTTGTGAAGGTATTTGGTCGAAAATGCTTGCCACTTTATCGGCTTGGTCGCCAGCATAATTGAAGATGTCGTTGCGATAGATGGACAATATGTCTCGTTTTGCTTCGTCAACGGCATCGAAATCTTTTGTTTCTATGTACTTTTTGACGGCCTGGGGCATGCCTCCAACAATCATATACTTACGGAACGCATTCATGGCTTGCCTATGAAAAACTTGCCCCATTGGTTTGTGATCCTCATACATCTTTCGAATCAAGTCCATAAGTGTCTCGTTACCAGTTGCCCAAAGGAATTCCTCGAAATCCATCGGATACATTTTCAGGCTGCGTTCTTCAGAGGGCAGCACGATGCCCTCCGTGTTTTTCTTGATGCTGACCAACGAGCCTGTCTCGATGTAATCATATCTGCCGTCAGCCACTAGGAACTTGATGGCAGCCCGGGCTCTTTTGCAGAGTTGTATTTCATCAAGGATAATCAAGGAACGGCGTTCGTGAAGTTTGACGTGGTAATGTTGGCTCAGATAAAGAAACAACGTGTCGAGGTCTTCCAGATAGAGGTCGAACCATTCGTGCACCATCTGTGGAGCCTTGTTGAAGTCGACAAGCAGATACGAGTCATATTCATTACGGCCAAACTCCTCTACTATATAGCTTTTCCCGATACGACGGGCTCCCTCTATGAGTAGCGCCACTTCTCCTTGTCGCTGTTCCTTCCATTCAATAAGTTGCTGATATATCTTACGTTTCATCATTATAAAACACCTTTTTGAGATTTTTGACACTGCAAATATACACCTTTTTGAGATTTTTGATGCTGCAAATATACACCTTTTTGAGATTTTTGATGCTGCAAATATACACCTTTTTGAGATTTTTTTTCTGCATATATGAACTAACATAATCCCAACTGATTCCGATTTTATTGCCTCAAAAGCTCTCCAGCCATGGCATTTAGGGCATCTGTGTTAGTGGATTTCAAGTATATAACACATTTTGAGCGAATTAAGCAAATAATTATACATTTTTCTGAACGAATAATACCATCCTTTGCCGCAAAATCCTCAATTTTCTTTTGCTTTTTCCAAAAATTCCCTAATTTTGGAGCGTAAAACTAAAAGAAAAGCCTATGGAATAACCCGCCGCAAGGCGCAATAAGAAGCGATATAGTTCATATAATCAGACGATTAGCAATATTCTGTCTTATCGAAAGTTTGGCGATTGGAGATTAGGAATGCGAATAGGGCTAAAGTCACGCCATAAGCGTGTACTTTGACCATTCGATTCCTAGGGTATGCCAAACACCTCGATAAACGGATGCAAAAGTATCACGCTTTTTTTGTGCTGGCAAGTAATGGGGTGATATGAACCAATATGAACCTTTAAAGATTGTGGGGAAGTGCGTTTCTTTGCAGTAGTAAAATGTAAGGTAAGATGAAGTATAATTGTAAACCAATAAACAGTTGCTCCCGACACAAAACTAGGGATTGCATTATGAAGAAACTTTTTGTTTTATTCACCTTGGTTATTGCACTGTCAATGGTCTCCTGTAATGAAGGCGGACTATTTAGGAAACCTATTACGATTAGCCCTGTTTCCGAATCGATCAATGGTGTCTTGGGGGAGTATTACTCTATTGTAAACCATGATTACAAAGTTTTGGACGGCGTTGTCAGAATTGATTTGAAACGTATTCAAGACGGATTTCCTGCTCCATGGCAAAAGAATACACTTCTCGGCTATTCTGATGGCTGCTATGAGCCTACTTTTACGGTGGAGTTTCTTGATGAGGCTGGTAACGTGGTTTCAAAGAGCACTACTGATATTGTAGCTCAAAAAGACGAATTGCGCTTTTTGGCTGCCAATAGGGTAGGGGAATCGAGTACCATCATATTCCACGTCAATGGCAACAATGTGAATAAGTTCAGGGTCAATAGCCTTTTTGAGGTTCACGAAATCAACCGACAAAGTATCATTAGTTCTGAACCCAATTTGGGCTTTGATGAGATTGATACTACGGCAACTGATTTGATTGAAGCTGCTGAAAGTATAGAAATAGGGGATTTAATTGACCAAGCTGCTGACATTATCGAAGATCACATAGATGCAGCTGTCGAGACTTTGGAAGAAGCTGTTCCCACAAGAAACGGTAAAAATTGGGACAAGCTTCTCGACGAGTATGAACAATATGTTGATAGTTACATAAAACTTGTGAAAAAAGCTACAAGTGGCGATATGTCAGCAATTGCTGAATACGCCTCGATGCTTGAAAGTGCAGAACGCCTTTCTAATGAAATTGAGAAAGACCAAGGAGAAATGACTTCTGCCCAGTTGAAACGTTATACAAAAATTACCCAAAAGCTCACCAATGCAGTCTTGGAGATGTATTGAATATTATAATTTTGCGAAATCAAATAACAAATAGAAAAATGAAGAAACTCAATTGTTTTATCATGGTCGTCATTTCATTGGTGATGATTTCATGCAATAAAGAGAGTAAAATGGCTAAGCCAGCTACGGGAAGAATCAACGGAAAGCTGGGAGATTATTATGAAGTGGTATCACGTGACTATACCTTTAATGAAGGTCGTGTCGCCATAGAATTCAAACGCATTAAAGAGGGACTGCCATTGCCTTGGAATAACAGTGTTTCTCTTGGGTATTCCGACGGATGCTATGAGCCACAGTTTTTGATTGAATTTATGGACGCAGATGCGGATGTCGTTTCGAAAGACATTACGGACATTGTCGCCGACAGGGATGAGCTGAATTTGTTGATGAATCTTGGCCTAAACGAAACTTCGACTTTGACATTTACGGTTGGGTCAACCCAAGCTGTGAGCTTTAAGGTCTCAAGTGATTTCATATTGCATAATGTTGGTCCTTACCTTATGAACCTTTCTGGCAAGATTGGCCCGACATTGAAAGCCAACATGTCAATTGCTCTGCTTCCTGACGGTAGTGTTGTTGGAGCTTACTACCATGAACAATTCGGTCCAGAGGCTCTGCTTTATTTGTTGGGCGAACAGAACGATGATATGATTACCTTGAAGGAGTTTTCAAGCACGGGTAACTTGATTGGTAAATTTGAAGGTAGCTACGAGAAGGATGCCTTCAAGGGTGTTTATGAGTCTTTTGATGGCAAGAAATTCGATTTCCTCCTTGCTAAAGACCCAGAGATGACACCTATCTATCTAGGAAATATCGACTTCGCAAAATTTGGAGCATTGAACGGCAGCGATATGGAGAACTATGAGAGTTTCTACAAGGAGATGTTTGAGAACGAAGGTATCATTCCTATGGCTTCCGACACCATGACCATCGCCCTTAACAAGCAGGAATTGCAGTTGAAGGTGGGCGAAGTTGATACCCTTGTCGTGGTCACTTCCTTGCTTGAAGGTATGACGACTAGCTGGACCTCAAGCGATGAGGCTGTGGCTATGGTCGGTGCTTCAGGAGTGGTGCGTGCCATCGGTGTGGGCGAGGCTGAACTCACCTGCAACATCTGGCCCTTGAAAGGTAAACCGTTGACGGCTTCGGCCAAGGTGACGGTCGAAAAGGCCAAAGCTGCGTCGCAACCCAAACCCAAAAGTAGCAATGTCAACCTTGGGTATGCCACCTACGAACCTCTTCCGCAAAGCGGCATGACAGGTGTCAAGAACGGACAACCCCATGGCAATGGTATTATGCGCTTTAAAGAACGCCATGTCATCCCCGGTACACAAGACTGTATGGCAGAGCCTGGAGAATGGGTTAACGGCGTGTGGCGTGATGGCAAGATCAATGCGGGTACTTGGTATCGTAACGATGGCAACCAAGTCATCGTCAAGTTGGGACAACGTTATAATAAATAAGGTGAGGTCTTATGGCAACTTTTCTGAAAAGAATAGGCTTGTCAACCTTTTGCTGTTTGGCTGCAGTCACATTGTCATTTGGAGCAAATGGTTTTGCTACGCAAAGGCTGCAAAAAATGGCCGCCGCCTTGAGCGACATACCGTTTGAAAGACTTGGCAATGGCACTTATCACAGTTTTAGTCACAAAGCGTTACCCTTGACTGTCCGTGTGAACGAATGGGAAGAGGTCGACCATATCGGTCTCTACCTCTTTGATCCCGCAGCAGTGACGGATGAACAACGCCTTGCCTGCGATTTTGTAGAGCGTTACCTGCTCGAATTGGAACTGGCAAGCCCCAGTGAAAGAAAACTTAGGATGGGCATTGACAAGGTCAATGTTGAGGACGGCTCGCTCGAAAACATTGCTCAACTCAAAAAGAGTGACCGCTACGAGATTTCCAAGTTGGAAATGCGTAAGTACCACATCGCCTGGTATAACGAAAGTCGTTGCCTCCTCGCCTTGATGTTCGACATGGACTACCAGCTGTTGGCCGGGTGCAATGCCATCGAATTGGAGAATAATTACCTGCGTGACGTGGTGCGTGTCCACCATTTGAAGGATGTTGTGATGGAAAAGCCTGTAATTGAAAGCAACGATGAGTATGCCATCGTCGACGGCGGCTCCTATCTCAGTCCATCCATCCGCGGCGACCGTTACTATCGTCTCGATTCCATCTCCGAATGGATTTCCGTTTGTAGCACGAGCAAGCCTTATTGGAGTGCTGCCAACACCGTACTTTCCCCCATTATGATTGGTGACTTTCAGCTAAAATGTACCCTTGATATGTATGGCTATAAGGATGCAAGCTTCCAAATCGACATAAATCAATGGGTGGCACAAACTTTGCAGGAAGGTTGCAAGTTGTTCTTTGGTATTAAGTCGAGGACGCCGCAAACTATACGCGGCACGCTGTTCTGCCCCAACCCTTCTGGGGGCTACTGCCACATGATGAGCGTTGAGATTCCCGTTGAGATGTTCGACCAAGGCCGAGGTGTGTTGGAAGGCCGACTGTATGCCTACGTTCCCCTTCATAACATCGACCAAGGGTATTTCGATTTGAATTATATGGATGTCTCGTCTTCGGGAAAAGACAAGAGTAAAAAGTAAACCAAAATTGAACAGGATATGAAAAAACTATTGTTTTTGATTATGTTATTGTGTCCCGCTATGGTTTTGTGGGCTCAAAGTCCCACCGAGAACCCTAAGCAAAGGATCACTGAGGTGAAACAGGCAGAGGATCAATATATCTATGCCGACCAGACTAGCGTTACGGTTGAAAAGGCCGTAGAACAGGCACAAGAATTGCTACTGCGCGAGGTGTTGGACTATCTTCAACAAAGCGGCGAGACTATGAATGATGCTGCCTCCATCTTGAAAGAACAGATGGTGACCATCACCGTTCAACGCGGTGATAAGTTTCGTGCTTTCGTATATATAGATAAACAGTTTGGCAAGGAAAAGGCAGAGGCAAAACAAGAACCAGAAAAGGTTGTTGAAATTCAAAAAACGGATAGTACGGAAGCATCTACGCCTGTCAGCGAGCTGGTAAAGACTGAACCGGTTGTTCCCGTTGCCGATACTTCTGCGAGCGTTATCCTCCAACAGATTGGCACTATGACCACTCGCTTGCAGGTGTACGACTACATTACCCAACTGCAAAAAGAAGGGGAAAAAGTGACCTTTGTCTCGCATCCCAATGCAGAGGAGCTGGAGTCGATGTACATCCTATTATATAAAAGAGGTGGATCCATTGAGGCCATTCTCACACCGCCCGATGGTCAGGGCAAGCGGTACAATTTGGCTACTGGTCTTCCCGATGCACAAGCCAACCATCCTTCCACTTCCATTAACGGATTTATCTTGGAATAATGATGAATAATAATTGAAAAACGATATGAAAAACTATCTTGTATTATTTGCCTTGGTGCTGTGGCCTCTAACGTTTATCGCCCAGCCTGTGAACGTGAGACTACACCCTGACACCAGTTTCAACAACGACAAATTGGTTGCTGTCATGGAAGGCAACCTTTCGGGTGTGCTCACCGAAATCAACGCGGCACAGCGGGAAAAACGTCCGCTCAACCTCGACGGACTTGCCATGGACGAATTTGCCAAAGCCGGTCTTCGTATGTTGTGGGCCAATGTCTTTTTCTACTGCGATGATGATTATGTCGTTGACCGCCTTTGGAATTTTAGTGACGGATTTATGGCCCGTTCCATCCCGATTATCATCACGCCAGAAGGCGAAGAGTTTGCTTCGGGTGTGTTCCAAGAGGCCGTTGTGGAATTCGACAAGAAGGGTGTCATCAGCGATTTCCGTTTTGCTATCGATGCCGCAGTGGGTGAGAGCATGGAACAGGGTGGCGATGCCGTGGATATGGAACGGCGTATGCAGATTTTGGCCTATTGCGACCGTTTTCGCACTGCCTACAACACCAAAGATCTTGCTTTCATTGAGCAAGTATTCAGTGACGATGCCTTAATCATCACAGGAAAGGTGGTGACGGCGCGCAAAGGCGATAATCCCATTGCTTCCACCGTCAGTTACAAACGGTACGACAAACAGCAATATCTCAACAACTTGCGCCGCGTATTCGCGCGTAACAGCTGGATAGAAGTGAAATTCTCCCAAATTGGCGAACATGGAGAAGGCGATGGTGAGCGTGCCGTCACCCGCAGTACCGAGAACCCCAATATTTACGGAGTGCGCCTGAGACAGGAATGGAATTCGAGCACCTATAGCGACATGGGCTATGTGTTCCTGCTTTGGGACTTTACCGACGAGGAGCATCCTGTCATCCACGTTCGTACTTGGCAGCCCGAATATGTAGGCGCCAGCAAACTACCCGAAGACGAGATTTTCACCATCGATGATTTTGTCAGGTAATTCAACCTATAGCTATGAGAAAAAAGAGTTTACTATTATTGTTTGGCGTTTTTGCCTTTTGTTTTTGCGCTAAGGCGCAAAACATTCGTGTCGTGGAAGATGCTGATCGCACACAAACCGTATCGCTCAATGGGAAAACAGAAGCTGTTTTCGTTGCAAATAACGACAAGTTGTTCATAGAGACTTCGCGTCCTAGCCTTGACGTGAAGAAGAGCACCAAGAAAGTCAATTCTAGCCAATGGGAGTATGTGTTTGAACTTCAGCTCCAAACGCAGGAAGGCTTGGCCTCGGCTCGCACTTTTACCATTACCCAAGAAGGCAGCGCCAACAAGACAACCTTCAAGAAGGGAAAGTTTTTACCCAACAAGCGCTATTATTTCATTGTCGAGACAGTGAAAAACCCTATCTTCCTTGTTGACAATACCCAACCCACCGATGTCCATCTCAAAAACGACGAGGCAGCTGTCGAAATCAACTCTTTGGTTGAGGTGGAGGTTATAGCTGACCCGAGTCTCTGCGCAGTGAGCTCAAATCTTACCCAAGCTGGCTATTTCTCCACTATGGTAATCATTGACATAAAGACATTAAACGCAGTGCGAAGTGAGGTGGAACGTAAACAGATGATGTATGATGACCTGAACGAAAGCTTGCTCGACCGTGCCGAGCACCAGGAAGAAGTTGCGGATAGCGAATGGAATGAGCTGCAAATGATGCAACAGCGGAAAGAAGAGGCTGAATCGCAACTTGCCGATGTTTCTCTCATCAAGATTAAGGCAACAGACTCCAATGAGCTTAACATAGACATCAGTGATTTGCAAGTCAAGCAGAAACGCGTCTATACCATCGAGACAAGCGGTCGCAATGAGGAAGAGGCCAAGCCACACTGGATGCTCTTGGCCAACTACGGGTTCTCTCCTGAAAGACAGCATTCGTTGGGTCTCACTGTGGCATGGGCCGGACGCTTCGGAGGCTACCTCAGCTTCATGACTAACGGCTCGTATGCCCTCACCACCGACCTTGCGGCCACGATGGAGCAGCAATACGACTACCTATGGTCGGGAACGACAGCAAAGACACGCCTTGCCGTGACAGCAGGCGGCTTGTTTGCCGTGAAAAAAGTGGGCTATGTATATGCCGGTGCCGGTTACGGCATCCGTAACCTCGTCTGGTACACAGAATCGAACCAATCCGTGTCCATGACTCCTGGCACATATAAAGGAGTGGCCTTGGAAGCCGGCATGATGTTCAACATCGGAAAACATGCACAGGCTTCCATCGGTGGACTTGCTCAATTCCCTGGTCCTTATTATGAAATGAAAATTGGCTTGGGTTATAAGTTCTAATTATAGTGAAGGACAAATCAAAAATTACAGTTATGAAAGCAAAGCAAATCCTTCTTTATTTGATTATCATGGTTTTGGTTTCATGTAAGCCTGAAGAGCAGCCACCTGTTGTCTCGTATGTGTTCAGCGATGTTTTGGTGGATGCGAAACAGACCTCAGCCACCATTACATGCCGCAACGAGAGCGTTGACGACGACAAGGTGTTTGCCAGTGTTTTGCTTTCGAAGAATGAAAACATCACCAATGCAACAAAATATCCGCTTAGCCTACAAAACGACACTCTGCACTGCACCATCAACGGACTCGAACGCAACACGATGTATTTTTTCTGCTTCGAGGTCTCTACAGCTAACGAGCATAAACGTACCGATGAAGTGCATCACTTTGAGACCACGGGTGGCGGAAATGTCACGGTGACGACCTCCGAGGCCATCAATATTACTCAAAATGGTGCCACGGGTGGCGGCAGTGTTACTGCTGATGCCAACTATGAAGTGAGTATGCGTGGCGTTTGCTGGGACACGGTGACCAATCCCAATGCTTTGGTGAGCCCCCATCTGGTCAGTGGACAAGGAACAGGAACATTCTTGGTGAACATAACTGGACTGAATTCGCACACGACGTACTATATGAAAGCCTATGCCGTATGCAACGATGTGGTGTATTACGGAAATGAGGTGAGTTTTACGACGCTACAGATGTCAAGCTACATGATAAATGTTTCAACTAGTCCAACGGATGGCGGTACGGTAGTTGGAGGTGGCATCTACCAACAGGGCCAATCTTGCACGGTGACAGCAATAGCCAACGAAGGTTATACTTTTACTAATTGGACGGAAAATGGAATTCAGGTGTCTGATGATGTAGAGTTTACATTTGTTGTCTCAGGTAACCGTAATTTGGTGGCGAATTTCACGGCTACTATACCTCCAAACCATGGCGAAGTGCAGAGTCTGCCTTATAGCCAATCCTTTGCTACTGATTTTGGTACTTATATGACATACGATGAAGAGGGACCACAATTTTGGGAAATTAAATACAGTACGGCTAGGATAAATGGTTATGTCAATGGCAGTTATTATGCCAACGAGGACTGGCTCATTTCCTCGCCGGTGGCCATCATGGGTGTGGACCATGCCAAGATGACTATAGTCTATATTGGGCGTTACTTTAGCAATATCAACGATGAAGTCACCATTTGGGTCTCGACGAATTACACTTGGGGTAGCGACCCAAGCATGACCTCTTGGACACAAGTTCCTTCCATTTTGGTGGAAGGTAGCAATTGGAACGACTTTATCACCACGGAAATCTCGCTGAGTGAGTATGTTGGACAAACGGTTACCTTTGCAGTGAAATACATCTCCACCGGCAGCGAGGCTGGCGATTTGGAAGTTCAGAGTATTTGCATCGAAGAGGGTAGTGGCGAGGTGCCTCCGACTCCACCGACTCCCGGAGATGGTGAAGGCAGCGGAACTTTTGAAGATCCTTATAATGTGGCCGCAGGTATTAGCCAGCAAAGCAATGAGCCCATTGCTTGGGTGCATGGTTATATTGTGGGTGCCGTGAAGTCGGGTTTGAGCTCGGTCACGAGCAATGCTGACATCAACTGGAGTGCTCCATTCGATTTGGCTACTAACGTGGTTATTGCTGACGATGTCACCTGCCGAGAAATCAGCCAGTGCATTATTGTCAACCTGCCTGCTGGCAAGCCGCTCCGTACGCAAGTCAACTTGATGGACAATCCCGACAATCTCGGTAAACATCTGGCTGTGAATGGCAAACTTCGCAAGTATATGAACCAGGCTGGTCTGCGCGACAGTGGCGGAACCGAGGCTGACTTTGTTTTGGAAGGAGGTGTTATTCCTCCTACTCCAGGCACGGAGATTTTCTCTGAGTCTTTTGCTAGCGGTCAAGGTGAGTTCACCATTCAAGATGCTTTCTTGCCTCAAGATCTGTCCTATGTTTGGCAGCACGATGCCAACTATTCCTGTATGAAGGCCAGCGCCTATGTCGGTCAGGCCTACGCTGCTGAAAGCTGGCTGATTTCGCCTGCCATCGACTTGTCGAATGTCAGCACTGCTATGCTGAAGTTTGATCAAGCTGTCAATTACGCCTCACCTAGTGGTGCTTTGTCGGTGATGGTTTCCACTGATTATGCCGGTGAAGTCCTACAGTGCAATTGGACTGAGCTGAACCTCAGCCAATGGCCTGCTGGCACCAACTGGACCTTCATCAACTCGACTGCCGACCTGAGCCAATTTGTGGGCCAAAGAGTGACCATCGCGTTCAAATACACAAGCAACACCAACGCCTCGGCTACTTGGGAAGTGAAAGACTTCGTGGTGGAAGATTAAAAGCTATTGAAAAATACTGTATAGCTGATTATTCAAGTGAAACTGAATGCATGGTTTGAAATAACAAACAAAAAATAACAGTTATGAAAGCAAAGCAAATCCTTCTTTATTTGATTATCATGGTTTTGGCCTCATGTAAACCTGAAGAGCAACCACCAGTCATCTCCTACGTGTTCAGCGATGTTTCGGTGGATGCAAAACAGACTTCGGCCACCATCACTTGTCGCAACGAGAGCGTTGACGACGACAAGGTGTTTGCCAATGTGCTGCTCTCCAGAGATGAGAACATCACCGATGCGACCAAGTATCCGCTTCATCTGCAAAACGACACCTTGCGTGGTAACATCACCGGATTGGAGCGTAACACGGTGTACTACTTCTGCTTTGAGGTCTATACGGCCAATGAGCATAAGCGAGCCAATGAGGTGCATCATTTCGAGACCACAAGTGGTGGTGCCAATGTCACAGTGACGACTATAGATGCCATCAACATCACGCAGACCTCCGCGACAAGCGGCGGCAATGTGAGTGCCGAGGGTAACACTGCCATAAATGCGCGCGGTGTGTGCTGGGACACCGTTCCCAATCCCGATATCCTCCAAAGCCCCCATTTGGTCAGTGGAGAAGGAGCAGGTGGCTTTATGCTCAACATCACCGGCCTGATGCCTGGGACTACCTATTATATGAGGGCCTACGCGATGAGTAATAACATGGTGTACTACGGCAACGAGGTTCACTTCACCACTCAGAGTGCCCAACTGCCCACCGTGACCACAGGCGAGGTGAGTAACATCACCCGTACCTCGGCCCAAGCCAACGGCAATGTCACCAGCGACGGCGGTGCCGAAGTGACCCGCCGGGGCGTGTGTTGGAGCACTGCCCATGAGCCTTCCATCGGCGACGACCATGCCGACAACGGCACGGGAACGGGCGCCTACACCGTTGACATCACCGACCTGATGCCCAATACGACCTATTATGTCCGCGCCTACGCTGAGAATGTCTCAGGCCTCTCATACGGTGAAGAGGTGGAGTTTACCACCGCCGAGGATGTCAGCTCACCCACTGTGACGACAGGAGCCGTGGAAGGCACTACAGCCCACGGCGAAGTGACTAGCGACGGTGGCGCACCAGTGACCGAGCGCGGCATCTGCTGGGGCACCGAACACAGCCCCACTATAGAAGGCACCCATGCCACCAGCGGCACAGGCACTGGCAGTTTCAGCGTTGAGCTTACCGGTCTCACGCCTGGCACTACCTACTACGTTCGTGCCTATGCCAAGAACAGCGTAGGTACCTCTTACGGCAACGAAGTGTCGTTCAGCACCACCGCCAATATGCCCACGGTGACGACCGATGAGGTGAGCAACATCACCCAGACCACTGCCCAAGGCGGCGGCAATGTGACCGACGATGGTGGCGCGACGGTGACGGAACGCGGCATCTGCTGGGGCACGGGCCATAACCCGACAACCGGCGGCAGCCATGCCACGAGCGGCCAAGGCACAGGCGCTTTCGTCTACAATATGACCGGCCTCACCCAAAACACGAAATATTATGTGCGCGCCTATGCCGTTAACAGCCAAGGCACCAGCTACGGCGAAGAGGTGAGTTTCACCACTTCCCAAAATGTCAGTGCGCCTACGGTGACCACGGGCGAGGTGACCGACATCACCCAAACCTCAGCCAAGTGCAGCGGCAACGTGACCGCCGACGGCGGAGCCGCAGTGACCGAGCGTGGCATTTGCTGGAGCACGAGCCACAACCCGACCACCAGCGGCAGCCATGCCACGAGCGGCACGGGCACAGGCACATTCACCTGCAATATGACTGGCTTGACGGCAGGCACTATCTATTATGTGCGCGCGTATGCCAAGAACAGCCAAGGCATCAGCTATGGCAGCGAAGTGAGCTTCAGCACCACGGCCAACATGCCCACGGTGACGACCGCCCAAGTGACCAACATCACCCAAACTACCGCTACGGGCGGTGGCAATGTGACGGCCACGGGCGGTGCCAACGTGACCGAGCGCGGCATCTGTTGGAGCACTTCCCACAACCCCACAACCAATAGCAGCCATTCCAGCAACGGCACAGGCCCGGGAAGCTATACCTGCAACATGACGGGCTTGACACCCAACACGACCTATTATGTGCGTGCCTATGCCAAGAACAGTGTTGGTACGGCCTACGGCAGCGAGGTGAGCTTCACCACCACACAGAATGTGACCGTGCCTACGGTGACCACCAACACGGTGACGAACATCACCCAGACGACGGCGACTTGTGGCGGCAACGTGACCAACAGCGGGGGTGCCACAGTGACAGCGAGAGGCGTGTGCTGGAGCACGAGCCAGAACCCGACCGTAAACAACAGCCACACCACCGACGGCTCGGGCACTGGGAGTTTCACTAGCAGCATAACGGGTCTTGCCCCCAATACCACCTACTATGTGCGTGCCTATGCCACCAATAGCCAAGGCACAGCCTACGGCACACAGCGCACCTTTACCACCACGCAGAGTATTAGCACTCCGACAGTGACGACCGCACAGGTGACCAACATTACCCAGACCACTGCCACGGGCGGCGGCAATGTGACTGCCACAGGTGGTGCCAGCGTGACCGATAGAGGCATCTGCTGGAGCACGAGCCACAATCCCACAATAAGTGGTAGCCATGCCAGTGGAGGTGCAGGCACAGGATCGTTTACCACGAATATGACAGGCCTGACCGCCAATACCACATACTATGTGCGTGCTTACGCGACCAACAGTGCTGGTACCGCCTACGGAAGTGAGGTTAGCTTTACAACCTTGCAGAATGTGACAGTGCCCACTGTGACCACCAACCAAGTGACCAACATCACCCAAACCACCGCCACGGGCGGTGGCAATGTGACCAGTGCCGGAGGTGGTACGGTAACGGCAAGAGGCGTATGCTGGAGCACAAGCCACAACCCGACCACCAGCAGTAGCCACACCACAGATGGCTCGGGCACCGGCAGCTTCACCAGTAGCCTGACGAACCTTACGCCCAACACTACTTATTATGTACGCGCCTATGCTACCAACAGTGCAGGTACGGCCTACGGCAGTGAAGTGAGCTTTATTACTTCTCAGATTCCTGCTTATACGATAAGCGTTTCTGCCAATCCAACCAATGGAGGTACGGTAAGTGGTGGAGGAACATACCAGCAAGGTCAATCTTGTACGGTGACTGCAACTGCTGCGACAGGCTATACATTCTTAAGGTGGACCGAGAATGGTAGCCAAGTCTCAACCAATGCAAGTTATACCTTTACTGTAAGCGGTAACCGCACTTTAGTGGCTCAGTTTCAATCCCAAAGCTATACGATAAGTGTTTCTGCCAATCCAAACAATGGAGGTACGGTAAGTGGAGGAGGAACATATAACTATGGACAGTCTTGCACTGTGACAGCCGCTGCCAATAGTGGTTACACCTTTACTAATTGGACTGAGAACGGCACCCAAGTTTCCACGAATGCTAACTATACCTTCACTGTGACTGGTAGCCGGACTTTGGTGGCACATTTCACAGCACAGCCACAAGCTCCTACAGGCGCAATAAACGGCCTGTTTTCAGTAAGTGCAACACAACAAGTGTATTTTTCCCAAGGCAACTTGCAATACATTGGTAATGCCATCACACCGTATTGGAGATTTGCCGATAACCAATGGGATTATCTTGGTAATAATGGACAAGGTAGTACTAGTCAAAATGTTGATCGTGATCTCTTCAGTTGGGGAACAAGTGGTTGGAATAGTGGAAACACCTATTTCCAACCATGGGACGTAGCGGGTGCGGATGTTGGATATTTGTTTGGCCCGCCTGGACAATATGATTTGACTGGTCCATACGCCAATGCTGATTGGGGCGTTTACAATTCGATAGTCAACGGTGGTAATACTCCAAACCAGTGGCGCACTTTGACAAAACAGGAATGGGAATATGTATTAAATACTAGAAATACTGCTTCGGGCATCCGTTATGCTAAAGCGAATGTGAACAATGTAAATGGTGTCATTTTATTGCCTGATGATTGGAGCATCGACACCTACAGCTTGATTAACACGAACCTCGGCGGTGCCTACTACAACAACAATATGATTACTGCCTCTCAATGGACTACTCTTGAGAATGCAGGAGCAGTCTTTTTGCCCGCTTCGGGTGCTCGTGGTGAGAATGGTGTAGGCAATTTCAATGTTCGTGGCAGGTATTGGTCGGCTTCGTGCTATGGTACCGATTGGGCACTTTCTTTGGAATTCGAGGATAGTTATCTCGGAGCGGGTAATAGCATTAATCGCTGTGCCGGTTTAAGTGTGCGTTTAGTGCATGATGCTCAATAATGTTCGATTTATACTTGAAAAGCTATTGAATATTAAATGATTAATAATACAAAAACCATGAATGAGATCATTAAAAAACTAACGAATATAGATGACAAGATAGCAAAAGAGTCTTTGATTAGAATCATTGGAGCTTACCTTGAACCATCATTTGGCGCAATGCCTAAAAGAGACATTGATTTGATGCTGTTTTCCGAACTTTACAATTTGGGAGTGTTTTCGAAACAATCCAAAACGGAATTGTTTAATGTGATTTCAAATCTGAAAATAACCCGTCAAAAAGCTCGAAATCTGATTTACGAGTCACAGTTGAGAGCGGTGGATGGGTTGAATCTCCAAGATGAATTGTGTGAATTGTTGAGTAATCCGATTGTTGAAAAGTTGGATCAAATCAATCTTGAAGTTGACAATCCATTACTGATGGATTATCTAAAGTCTAAAATGAAACAGTTACACTGTCTTACTGATGGTTCTTTCAATCAGGATATTGTAAAGATGTCAGTAGAAGCTTTTTCCAAATTGCTCCAAGATTGTTTTGAGATAAAAAAAGGTAAGGCAAATGAAAAACTTCGCGAGCTTGGATTAAAAGAAGGAGCAAAAGATGTTTTTGTTGATGTTATTAAAAATTCGATTAAGAAGATCTTGGGAGATGCATCATCTGCAATAGTGGAAGATGTGGCGTTAGATGCTTTTGGATGGATAAAAGAGTGTTTGGATAGAAGGAAAACTTGATAAAGAAAGAGAACTCCAAATAATAGTATCGATCGTATGACACATTGAATAAGAAATACAATGCGCTAAACCATCACTGGGAGTAAGTTGAAAATCTTGATAAATGTAGGAGAAATGTATAAACTTCTCTTTAAGTTTTCAAAAATCATTGTTATTTACTAAAATTAAAAACTTTAGAACTACGAATGGTGTTGTACGAAAAAAGATTCCATGACAAAAGACTTTCGTAAAGGTGTTCGATGTTAACACTGAGGATTTGGAAAAGGAACTGAATGAATGGATTAAAGGTAAGGAAAAATATCATGAAATAATTGATATTGAACTATCAAGTTCTCAAGACAAATCAGTCGCGTTGGTCCTTTATCAGGAAAAAGGCAAAAAAAGATTCAAGCAGGCTCTGAAAGGATTGTTACAGAGCCTGCTCCCGTTTTTAATCTTTTGAATAATATGCCCTACACCACCCAAATAGCATCCACCAAGCAAAAACTCGCCGAAACCAAGCAGGCCATCAAAGCATTGCAGGAAAAGAAGTCTACGGTGACGGATACCGAAGAACTGAAAGCCATCAACAAGCAAATCAACGCCTTGCAGGAAGAAATCGGGAAACTGAAAAGCGATATCCGTCTTTATGCAAGCCTAAATAGGGAATCCATCCGCGATTATCATGAGATGGTTTTGGGGGATTTGGAATAGTTGTTGAGTTTGATATTTTTGTCCATAAGTTGGTTAAAATATATAGATACGGACAAAATATTTGTGATTTTTGTCCAAAAGTATGTAAAAATATATAGATATGGACAAAAATATGTTTCTGTATTGAAAAGATATTGTATCTTTGCGCCAAAAAGAAACTGATGGAAAATATAGACAGACTCATTGGCCGCAAACGGGAATGTGAAGAATTGGAATGGGCGTTAAACTCAAACCGTTCGGAATTGCTCATTATGTACGGTAGACGCCGTGTCGGAAAAACATTTCTGGTGCGCAAGTTCTTCAACGATACATACAGTTTCCATTATGTCGGTGCGCACAAACAGAAAAAGGAGACCCAGTTGAATAATTTCAGGGAGGCTTTGGCCCGTTATTCTGGGGATTCGACTATTCCAAGGTTGACCTGTTGGCACGATGCTTTTTCCTGTTTGGAGGTATATCTCGAAGGTTGCAAGGAAAAGCGTAAGGTCGTGTTTTTCGACGAGATGCCATGGATTGACACACAGGGCAGCGAATTCGTGGACGAATTGGAGTATTTCTGGTCAAATTGGGTGCAAAACCGCGATGACATCGTGTTTATCGCATGCGGTAGCGCGACAAGTTGGATGAAGGACCGACTGGAGGATAACCAAGGCGGACTGCATAACCGTATCACTCATCGTATTTATCTGCGTCCTTTTTATTTGAGCGAATGCAAAGACTATCTCAAGGAACACGGTTTCGATTGGGATGATTACCAGATTTTGCAATGCTATATGATTTTTGGAGGAGTGCCATATTATTTGAGTTTGCTTCGCCCTAGCTTGAGTTTGCCACAAAATGTTGATTATTTGATGTTTCGTCGGGGCGGCGACTTGAGCGACGAGTTTAACGAGTTGTACAACGCGCTATTCAACAAGGCTGATCGCTATCTCTCCATCGTGAAACTGTTGTCGACCAAAAGGGAGGGTTTTACCCGTGGTGAGATTGAAGACGGAACGGGATACAGCGGCGGTGGATTGTCAAAGATGCTGGACAATCTTGAGCGTTGCGATTTCATAGTTTCGTATGCTCAATTTGGTAACAAAAACAGGATGACCCTATACCGCCTTGCCGATTTTTTCACCTTGTTTTATCTGCGTTATGTGGAGAATAACCACTCGCGTGATGAGCAGTATTGGCAGCATCATTTTGCCGACCGCAGCGTAGAAGCGTGGGAAGGATTCACTTTTGAAGAGATTTGTCTGCGCCACCTGATTCATATCAAACGGGGATTAGGCATTTCGGGAATGGCAACCGAAGCTTCTTCATGGCGTTTTGTACCTCAAAAGAATGACAAGAGAAAAAAAGCTCAAATAGACCTTGTCATAAAAAGGGCCGACAAGATTGTTCATCTTGTGGAGATGAAGTTCTCGGAAACACCGTTTGTTATCACAAAGACATACGAGAAACACCTTCAAGAGCGGAAGAACCTCTTTATGGAAGTGACGGGCATCACGAGAGGTGTGGTGCATACGTTCATCTCTCCGATGGGATTGTCCAAGGGGCAGCATTCCACCATTGTTCATAGCCAACTAGATTCAAAGGACTTGTTTGCAGAAATCGAGTAGTTTTTGTCCGTAAGTGGGTAAAAACAAATAGATATGGACAAAATGCCGTCGAACTGAAAGCCATCAACAAGCAAATCAACGCTTTGCAGGAAGAAATCGGTAGGCTGAAAAGCGACATCCGTCTTTATGCAAGCCTAAATAGGGACGCCATCCGCGATTATCATGAGATGGTCTTAGGAGATTTGGATTGATAGGAGAACTCAACATTGTTTGGATATTGTGTTCTCGAACGAGCAGACTTAGTCTTTTAGACAGCCGATTGGAACGACAAAAATACCGTCGGGGCGTTGGTATGCGTATTGCCCGACAGCGGTCAGCACCATCATGAACGAAGGGCTAGGCATCTTAGTCGTGTCTATGGAGGCAGCAAGCGTCTTGAGCGCATTTACACCTTCTTCTATAAGTTTGTTTCCCCCCAATTTGACTTCAACCAATGCGTATGTCCCGTTTCTGCGGTGAATTACCGTATCGCATTCCAAGCCAGAGCTGTCGCGGTAATGGTAGAGTCTGCCATCGAGAGCTTCTGCGAACACGCGCAGGTCGCGAACGGCAAGGTCTTCGAAGAACAACCCGAAAGAATTCAGGTCGTTAATAAGGTCGTTTGGCCCAAGGCCAAGGGCTGCCGTGCCAATGCTGGGATCGACGAAATGGCGTGTGTCGCTTGTCCGGATGGCAGATTTGCTGCGTAGATTTGGATTCCATGCCTCTAAATCCTCAATGACGAACAAGCGTTTCAAGGCCTTGATATAGTCTGCCACGGTGTCCTCGTCCAATGTGGCTGAATCATTTGAAAGCATGTCGGCCTTGATGGTGGCGTAAGAGACTTGTTGGGCAATGTTGCGGGCATACGAGCGTAAAAGGAGACGGGCTCGAGTAGGACTGCGCTTCACTCCGTCGATGCGCTGAATGTCATGCTCAGCGACGGCATCGACATAGTCAAAGGCTTGGTCAAGTGCCAAGTCTCCTTCCAACAATGTCGCTTGAGGCCAACCGCCACGACAGGTGAGATAAGCCATCTTTTGCAGGTCGAGATTGCAAGTTTGCGGTTCAAAGGTCTCTCCGTCAAATAGTTTTCGGAGACTGACAAGTCCTGAAGACTCTCCCGATTCGAAAAGGCTCATCGGCCTCATTTTCAATCGGGAGAAACGCCCTGTGCCACTATGTGTGGTCTCATCGGCTTGTGGAAGCACCGATGACCCCGTTAGGATAAACTGAGAGAAGGTTCCTCGACGGTCCACTTCACTGCGAATACTGTCCCATAAAGGTGGCAAGGTCTGCCATTCGTCGATTAAACGAGGCGTTTCCCCCTGAAGCAAAGTCTTTGGACTTATTTCCAACATGTTTCGACTCTGCTTTAGCACCTCGCTATCGCCAAGGTCTAGCATACTTTTGGCCTGCTGTTGAGCTGTGGTGGTTTTTCCACACCACTTCGGCCCTTCAATCAGCACAGCCCCTTTACCTGCCAGCTTGCGGGCAAGAAGCTTGTCGGCAATCCGAGGTTTATATTCTTTTTTCATTATTCATCTTTTTGTTTTCGCTGCAAAATTACTGATTTTATTTTAATTATAAAAGCATTTCTCGAATTTTCGGTTATTTGTAGTGAATTTTTTCGGTCATTTGTAGTAGATTTGTTCGGCTATTTGTGAACAATTAGCCAAGCCTTGCAGGAAGAAATCGGGAAGCTGAAAAGCGATATCCGTCTTTATGCAAGCTTAAATAGGGACTCCATCCGCGATTATCATGAGATGGTTTTAGGGGATTTGGATTAAGCGCCCCGACTATACAAAATTCACCTCCGGGCTAATCCTAATCCCAAACTTTTCTTCCACGGAAACTTGGATTTTTTGGGCCAGTTCCACGATATCATGGCCTTTTCCACCACCGTAATGCACCAAGACGAGCGCCTGCTTGTCGTACACGCCCACATAGTCATTGCGCCAGCCTTTCCAACCGGACTGCTCAATCAGCCAGCCCGCCGGCACTTTCACCATGCCGTTAGGCTCGTCGTAATGTGGTATCATGGGATACTCTGTTAGCAAAGCCTCAAATTGCGTCCTTTCAATGACAGGATTCTTGAAGAAACTGCCTGCACTACCAATCTGTTTCACATCAGGGAGTTTGGCGTCGCGGATGGCGCAGATGGCATCGTGGAGTTGCTGTAATGTTGGGTTTTCAATGCCGTTCTGCTCCAGATAGGCCTTGATGTTACCGTATTCGAGGTGGAGTGGGGCTTCTTTTTTCAACAAAAAGTCCACCGACGTGATGACATATCGCCCTTTCAGCTCGTGTTTGAAGATGCTCTCACGGTAGCCAAAACGACAGTCCTCTTTGGTGAAAACTTTGGTCTCGCCTGTGGTCAAGTCCATGGCTTCGCAACATAGGAAATTGTCTTTCAGTTCCATGCCGTATGCACCGATGTTCTGCACAGGGGCAGCACCTACCTTGCCAGGGATATGGGCCAGGTTCTCCACACCATGCCATCCTTTGCCGACACAGAAACGCACGAAGTCGGGCCAGTCCTCGCCCGCTTGGGCACGCACCACGACATCGTTTCCGTTCTCTCTAAGGATTTCGATACCTTTCGTGTTGATGTAGACGACGATGCCGTCAAACACCTCGTTTTGGAAAAGGATATTGTTGCCTCCACTGAGAATTAGGATATTTTGGCTTTGCAAAGTTCCGCTTTTGATAAGCGTTTGCAGTTCGCTGATTGCGTTGATTTCTGCGAATTGCTTCGCCACGGCATCGAAGCTGAAGCTGTTGTAGGGTTTGAGGTTGTGGTTTGTTTTCATGGTGCAAAGGTAAGTGAAATCTGTGAAAACTCGTCCAAATTGAAAATGTTTGTATATTTGCGGCAAATTATTCAGTTATGCCGCAAATTAGTTTCTTTTATGGAATCGTCATTTTCATGAATTTCGATGACCATGTTCCACCTCATTTTCATGCTTGGTACGGTGATTATAAGGTTACAGTAAGTATCCGAGACGGAGTGGTAACAGGAAAAATGCCAGGCCGAGCTTTGCGTATGATTTTGGAATGGCTTGACATTCACCGTGATGAGTTACTTGAGAACTGGGAAAAGGCCCAAAACGGCTCACCTTTGGATAAGATAGACCCTCTAAAATGATTGCTATGTTCCTCGAAATCAATAAAGCCGAATATCTTGGCGATTACAAAATTCGTTTGTGGTTCAACAACGATGAAGTTCGCGTTGTCGACCTCGCCAATTCATTGCAAGGGGAGGCTTTTCTCCCTTTGCGTAACAAGGATTTTTTCAAGCGTTTTTTCATCCGTTTTAACACGATTGAATGGGAAAACGGTGCCGATTTTGCTCCCGAATATTTGTATGAAATCGGTGCAAGTGCTTGAATGGTTATGAAACGCGCCATCGTATCGGTGATTAACGACTTGGTTACGGACCAAAGGGTCAACAAGTCGTGCCTGGCCTTGCAAAAGGCTGGATACGAGGTGCTTTTGGTTGGCAGGAAACAGCGCAAGAGCCCTCCCATGGATGAACGCCCATACGCCTCGCATCGGATGAAGCTGCTCTTCGAGAAAGGACCGTGTTTCTATGCCGAATATAACATTCGACTGTTTTTCTTCTTGCTGTTCCATTGCGTCAACCTTTTGATTTCCAATGATTTGGATACCATCTTGCCCAACTTTCTCATCTCACGGCTGAAAGGCTGCAAGATGGTTTTCGACAGCCACGAGTATTTCACCGAGACGCCTGAATTGGTGCATCGACCCAAAGTGCAAAAGGTGTGGAAACGCATAGAAGGCTTCGTCGTGCCCAAATTGAGCGAGATGATTACCGTTTGCGACAGTATTGCCGACTTATTCCATAAGAAATACGGTGTCAAGTGCCATGTCATCCGCAACATCCCGCCACGAAAGGCCCTGCCACCCAAAGGCGACAAAACTGCTTTGGGACTTCCTACCGATAAGCATCTTTTAATCCTCCAAGGTTCAGGCATCAACATTCAACGTGGTGCCGAGGAATTGGTGCAAGCGCTGCAATACCTTGATGACTGTTTTCTGATGATTATCGGCGGGGGCGATGTGCTGCCTGTCTTGAAGCAAATGGTTGTAGACCTGAAAATCACCGAACGTGTGCGCTTCTTCTCGAGGATGCCTTACCAGCAAATGATGGCCTACACCCAACTCGCCGAGTTGGGCTTCTGCTTGGACAAAGACACCAACCTCAATTACCGCTTCAGCCTCCCCAACAAACTTTTTGACTTCATTCAAGCAGGTGTACCGATTGTGGCCTCGCATTTGACTGAGATTGAGAAGATTATCAGACAATATGACCTAGGCCTATTTATCGAGAACCACGAACCTGCGACCATTGCTGCCACCATCCGTGAGGCTTTGTCGGATGAGGTGAGAAGAGCGCAATGGAAACAGAATTTGCACATAGCGGCACAGGATTTGTGTTGGGAGAACGAGGAACAAAAATTGCTTGAAATCTACAGACATTATGAATGATACTGATTATCACCTACATATCATAGCTTTTGACGTGCCTTATCCTGCCAATTACGGTGGGGTGATTGACGTGTTTTACCGTATAAAAGCCCTTTCGGAAGCGGGTGTCAAGGTGCATCTGCATTGCTTTGAGTATGGACGTGGCGAGCAGGAGATCTTAAATCGCTGTCATGAGGTGAAATACTACAAGCGCGACACTTCCTTTGTCAATCAGCTGAGTCTTACTCCGTTCATTGTCAATTCGCGCCGTTCCGAGGCGTTGGTTCAAGATTTGTTGAAAGATGATTACCCCATCCTTTGCGAAGGATTGCATACCACCGCTATTTTATTGGACAAACGATTGAAAAACAGAAAAATATATGTCCGAGCCCACAATGTGGAGCATGACTATTACAATAGCTTGGGCGACTCCGAAAGATGTGGTTGGAAACGGTTCTTTTATCATGCAGAGGCTTGGAAACTAAAACGTTATGAGTCTGTGCTGAAAAATGCAGTGGGCATTTTCGCTATTTCGCAAAAAGATGCTGATTATTTTTCGCAATGTTTTAAGAACGTGACCCTTGTCCCAGGCTTTAGTGCCAGCGACTCGGTGTGCTCTGAGACGGGTAGGGGAGAATATGTCTTGTATCACGGCAACCTTTCGGTTCGCGAGAATGAAGATGCTGCCAAGTGGCTGATAGAGAACGTCTTCTCCGAGCTTGATTTACATTGCATTGTGTCTGGCTTGAATCCTTCAGACAAATTGAAAAAGCTGGCTGATAATTATTCTAATGTGACTTTGGTGGCCAATCCTGATGATGCCGAAATGATTGACCTTTTGCGTCAGGCACAGGTGAACATCTTGGTGACTAACCAGCCTACGGGTTTGAAACTAAAGTTGTTAAATGCACTATACAATGGGCGTTTTTGTTTGGTCAATTCCGATATGGTGAAAGGAACATCATTGGAAAGTCTTTGCGTGATGGCCGATGAGCCGGAGCAAATGATAACTGAAATCAAAAGGTTGATGGAAGAGGATTTCACGGAGGAAGACATCGAAGAGCGAGATGCACAAATGCGGCAATTGTATGACAACGAGGCCAATGCGCGAAAAATCGTTGAAGCTATAAGCTTTTAGCTGTTAGCCATTAGGTTGCTTGCCAAAAGCTAACTGCTAATAGCTAACAGCTAACAGCTAAAACTATTCCATCTCCGAGCAAACCACTGTGCCATTTTTGCAATTGGCGATGCGGGAGGGATATTTCTGCATAAGTGTGTAATTGTGTGTGGCCATCAGTACGGCAGTGCCATTTTCGCTGATTCTACGCAGTAGCTTCATCACATCGAGTGTGGTGTCGGGGTCGAGATTGCCTGTAGGTTCATCGGCTATGATGACGTCAGGATAGTTAAGTAAGGCTCGTGCAATGGCCACGCCTTGCTGTTCGCCGCCCGACATTTGATGGGGCATGCTCATACGCTTGTCGGCCAGCCCTACCATAGTCAACACTTCGTCGATACGTTTCGAGATTTCACTAGATTCTTTCCATCCTGTCGCCCCAAGGACAAACGAAAGGTTTTTCTCAACAGTGCGGTCAGTGAGCAGCTGGAAGTCTTGAAACACGATGCCAATTTTGCGGCGCAGATACGGTATGTCTTTTTTCCGCAGTTTGGTAAGGTCGTAGCCTGCCACTTTCACGGAGCCGTCTTTGGCGGGTAACTCTCCGTATAAAGTCTTTAGCAATGAGGACTTTCCGCTTCCTGTGCGACCGATGAGGTAGATGAACTCGCCCTTGTTTAATGTCAGGTTGACATTGGAAAGAATGAGATTCTCCCGTTGGAATATGGAGGCATTCTTGATTTCAATGATGGGTTCTGGCATATTCTGATTCAAGATTTAATTTGTAATTCGTTTTTTTGCTGTCTCGCTATGGCAGCTCTGCATCTTTTTTACTGGTAACTGATAATTACCAACTCCCCGAGGCTCCTCCTCCTCCGAAGCCTCCACCACCGAAGCCTCCGAAACCTCCACCGCCACTGAAGCTTCCGCCTCCTCCAAAACTTCCGCCCATAGGAATCCAGATGGTGCGTGTGCCGCCACCAGAATAGTTTTGGTTGCCATTGCTGGAACGGAAGATGAGGATAAGGGCAATAATGAAGATAAGAATGAGCCAGAAGGGAATGGGCTCGCCGCCGTTGGCATATTCGTCTTGGGTGAACTTGCCCGAGCAGAGATCCATAATCACGTTGATGGCGTTGTCAATACCAGTGTAATAGTCGTCCTCCTTGAAAGAGGGAATCATCTCGTAATTGATGATGCGTTTGGCTGTGGCATCGGTTACATATTCCTCCATACCGTAGCCAGGACTGATGTTGACTTGACCGCGTTCGTTGCCATTCTTAGGTTTGACCAAGATGACCACTCCGTTGTTCTTGCCCTTTTGTCCTACACCCCAACTATGGCCAATTTCGGTAGCATACTGCTCAATGGTGTACCCCTGCAGGTCGTTGACAAGGAGAATCAAGATTTGAGTAGAAGTGCTATCATTGTAAGCTACCAGTTTTCGCTCCAAAATCTCAACCTGACTGGTGCTCAATGTGCTCGTGAAGTCGTTCACCAATCGAGGTGGATTGGACGGGGTCGGCAGTTGGGCTTTCAATACTGTCCCAAAAGCAAGCAATATGAAAAGTAAGCTAAGGAGTAATGTAAGCTTATGTCTATCAGTTGTTTTCATAGGAAATGTCATCTGGGATTTCGTTAATGTCGTCGGTTTGGTAAGGGAAATATGCCTTGAGTTTTTCGCCGCAACGCATGATGCCTTGTTCAAGGCCTTCAGCGAAACGGCCTTCCTTGAAGTGGCTTAGCATCAGGTCTTTCACGTCATTCCAAAAACTATCCTCAACCACATTGTTGATGCCTTCGTCGCCGAGGATGGCAAACTTGTGGTCTTTTACTGCCAAGTAGATGAGTACACCGTTGTGCAATTTTGTTTCGTTTAGTTTCAGACGGTTGAAAACGACGAGGCTGCGTTTTTCGGCATTGCCACGACAGTGGTTTTCGATGTGAACTTTGATTTCACCAGAAGTGTTCAGTTCGGCTTGCTTGATAGCTTCAACCACGCGATGGTCTTCATCTCGGTTCAGTATGGTAACGGCGTTTGACATAATCGTTCTTTTGACTGCAAAAATAGTCATTTTCCATCCATTTGGCGTTTGTGAAGCGATTTTTTGTTTCTTTGCAACCTAAAACGACAAAAAAGAATGGGTATGAACAAGTTAATCAAGTCGATAGCGGCCATTACGCTGATGCTGGTTTTTGAAGTCGGTTGCACCAAACCCTATGAACCGAACAATGGCGGAAATGAAGGAGAAAACGATAGCATTGCCGATAATGGTGGCTCGTTGAATGGCCACGAATTTGTTGATTTGGGTTTGCCTAGCGGCACCTTGTGGGCGACTTGCAACATAGGTGCAGATACGCCAGAGGACTATGGTGATTACTTTGCCTGGGGCGAGACCGAACCTAAGGAAATCTATGACTGGAAAAGTTACAAATACGGACGTTTTCTCAACGAACGTTATGAATTGAACAAGTACTGCACCGATTCGGTTTATGGACTAGACGGCTTTGTTGACAACCTGACCATTTTGGAGCCTGTTGATGACGTAGTCAGGATTTATTGGGGCGCAGACTGGCGTATGCCGACCATAGAGGAATGGGAGGAATTGTTCTTGAATACGACAGGCACTTGGACTACCCAGAATGATGTGAATGGATGGCGCTGCACCGCTTCGAATGGCAAAAGCATCTTCCTGCCTGCTGCAGGCTACTGGTGGGGAGACGCGTTCAATGCTAACCTCGGCCTCTATTGGTCATGCACGCTCAACCCTCTCTATCCGAACCGTGCATGGGGGTTCCATTTCAATTCGTTCCAATGCCACCTTTGCGGCAGCAGCGACCGCAATCGGGGACAAACGGTGCGGGCGGTGTGCTGCCGTCAGTAAAGCAACCCGAACATCCAAAGAGGGATCTTGTTTCCATAGCCCACTTCGGTTTCGTCCACAGCCAAATAACTGCTGGGGATGTCCTTGATTTGGTCGAAGCTTTTCTTGCGCCCGCCCACTTCAAAGAGGTACTTCCCGTCAACAAGAAAATCTCCTTTGGGTGGATAGGTCACCTGATGCGATTGGCTCAACTGGTTGAAGAAGAACAACTCACGCATTGTGCCGATGTTGGGCTGCATCGTGAAAGCATTCATGAGGTTGGTGTTGTTAAGGTAGATTTTTTCGGGACGCGACAGGTCCGACAACTTTCTGGGCGTGTCGGTGAGCAAAGAGAGTAGCCCTGCCTTTTCCAAGGCATACAGCATCTTCAACCCTTGGTTCCGGTCGGTGTCCAACTCGCGGTAAAGCTCCGACATGTTGGGCTTCTGTGGCACTTGCTCGGCCAGGATCATGAACATCTTCTTGGCTTTCTTGATGGTGGATTGCTCCACATTCTCAATTACTGCGTAATCGTTCTCCAGGATGTGGTTGACCACATTCTGCAAACGGTTGGCATACCCGCCGTAAATGTCTTTGTAGAAAGGATAATACCCTATCTTCAGATATTGGACGAAAGCAGGCAACACCTTGAAGCCGTCACTGATGATTTCCATGGCGATGCTCTTGTGCTTTTTCAGCAAGTCCTTCAACTCGATGGTGGGAATGTCCTTGATGCCTTCAAACTTCAGGTACTCACGGAATGAAAGTCCCGTCAGGGTGTATTCCATCAGCCTTCTTGAGAGGTCGCCTTTGCCTTTCTCCATCTTGAGCATCGACGAGCCAGTGTAGGCAACGTAAAGCCTGGGGTAGTTGTCGTTGAGGTTCTTCAGGACGGTCTGCCACGAGTCCAGATAATGAATCTCGTCAAGGAAAAGATAGCGACCGCCATAGGCATAATAGTCCTCCACCACATCCGCAAAAGCGTGTGTTGCAAACCAGAGGTCATCCAACGAAGCGTACAGCACCTCCGAAGTGTCGGGAAAGGCCTCCTTGATGTGTTGGAGCATCAGCGTGGACTTGCCAGTGCCTTTCGGTCCTTTGATGCCGATGAGTCGGTCTCTCCAGTCGATTTTCTCGAACAGGTATCGTTTGAAGTCGGTGGAGGTGGCTTGCAGCTTTCTGTCCAAGACCTTTTGCAGATATTCAATTGAGTTCATGGTTGTTATATTTTAACTACGTTGAAATGCCCCGCATTCGGCGGAGCCAATCTTCGATTTGCCGCAAAGATACGAATAATATTTCAAAACACAATTATTTTGCAGAAAATAATGTATTAAAACACTAAAATATTGTAGATAATAATGTTTGAAAATACTAAAGCAATAATAAAAATAGTGTTTCTAAACACTAATTAGGTAACATCGGATTGTAAACTTGCTGTGTTATTTTGAAATCATTTCTTTGAATGTTCTCAAAGAAACTACATTCAGTGGTTGGGCAATCTCTGTTTCCCTGACATCGCGGTCACCCGAAACGAGATACTTTGAATTTGATTGGAAAGCTAAATCAAACAAATAATTGTCTTTGGGGTCTCGGCAGCCTGAAAACTCTTTTTTGATGGTTAAGAGGGTGTGCTGATACTCTCGTAAAACGAGATATAGGACTGTAATGGTAAATGCAGGTGTTTTTTGAATTTGTTGCGGCTGATGACAGAGATTAGTTCTTCTGTAAGTTCCTTGGCGCGGAAATACTCAACGTCGTGATTTGCCATTAAATCAACGAGTTCGGTGAATCTTCCTTTTAGAAAATTGGAAATCCAAATGTTGACATCGAAGACGGTTTTATTGTCCATTTCTAACTTTTTTTACCTCTTCGACTATTTCTCTCATGGTGATGTTGTTCTTTTCCACCGAGTTGTCCAATCGTTTGGCCTCTTCCCGTAAAAGCATCAGCCTCAATTGCTTTTCCAATTCTTGTTGTTGGTTGGCGGCAAGTTGGGTCACCAAAAAAGTGATTCTTTGGATGATGCTGTCTGTGTTTATTGTTGTGCTTTCCATATTCCTTCTTTTTTCACCTGCAAAAATACTCATTTTCCGCAAATTCGCATTTCAATCCTGGCCAAATCACGCTTTTTTTGTTTCTTTGCAATGTCAAACAACTAAAACAGAATCGATATGAACAGAACTTTGAAGGCAATGGCAGCCTTAATGTTGATGATGGTATTTGCGGTGGGATGCGGCAAGCAACCGATGGAACCTCAAAAACAAGCTCCAGTGGGGGCTGTTGATGGATTGTTTTCCATTAATGAAAACAAGCAGGTGTATTTTTCTCAAGGCAACTTGCAATATCAACCTTCTTCCAACACGTGGCAATTCGCATGGAATCAATACGATTTTATAGACAGGAATGACTATATCGTGATAGATGAAAACTATGATGAATGGATTGATGCTTTTGCGTGGGGCACAAGTGGCAACAATCATGGTGCGGTGTGCTATCAGCCTTGGTCGAATAGTGAGAATGATGCTGATTATTTTGCATACGGCGATTCGGTTGCTAATTTATATGACCATACTGGTCAGGCTGATTGGGGATATAATCGCATTCGAAATGGAGGCAATCAAACGGGTCAGTGGCGGACATTGACCAAGGACGAATGGGAATACATTTTCGATAAGCGTACTACTACATCGGGGGCACGTTTTGCCTATGCCGTGGTTAATAATGCTTTTGGCATCATTCTTTTTCCAGATGATTGGGACCCTACTGTGTACTCATTCGTTGAAGTAAACAAGAAGAAAATCTTCAGCCCTTTTATCACCAATGTCATCTCTGAAACTGATTGGAACGCCTTGCATTATCAAAATGGTTTAGTGCTCTTGCCTATCTATCAACGCGGGTGTGCTTATTGGTCGTCAAATTATAACGACAAGAATGACGAGTATGGTTTGAATTGTGCATTTGAGATTAGCACATTACCGGGTTCTATTTTTGTTGGAACAAATGAATATAGGCATAATAAATGCTATGTTCGATTAGTACAAGATGCTGACTGATTCCTTATGGAATGATGAAAATCCCCGCAACACCAATAATCAATGGGATTGCGGGGATTATTGTTTCTCAAATTAACTTCGTTGAAATCACCGATTCGGAGTATGCCAATCTTCGATTTCTCCAATTCTTGATTAAAGTTTCTCAAGATTCCGTTTGACAAACTCGCTCAAATCCTTGCCTCGCTGCGGCACTTTCAAAACATCAACTTTCCTGTAAAATCTGCAACATTTCAGCGGGCGAAACTACAATGGGTGTTTTGGGGAAGTGTTTCGCGTTGCCCGTGATGACAAAAGATCCTTCCTTTGAAAGAGCAACTTCGTAGAATACGGCATCGGTCGCATCGGCAAACTCCAATCCGCTTTCGGTTCTGTCCACATTCAGTCCGTTCTTTAAGATGGAACCTATCATATTCGCGACATCTTCGTCTAATAAGTTGAACTTGTCCCTGTGCAGCACGTTGTCGTATTCTCCGACAATCTCCTCATTGTATAGTGGCACGATTTTCTTCAAAGCCATCGCTTCGATCACTTTTACCGTGGGAGCATCGGGGTTATGGGTAATCATTGCCGACACAAGTACATTTGTGTCGAAAACAGCATAGGTTTTCATCGTTCAGCCCTCGCTTTTCTGATTTCCTCGTCGATTTCCTCAATGGTTAGGTCTGGTGTTTCACCTCGTTCAGCCCGCTCCCTCATCTTGCGGAATGCATCATAGCTGTCCGAATTGCTGGCCTCTCTTTGCGCACTGATTTCGAAAGGAATCTTCCGGCGTTGAACAACCGCCCTGGCAAAGACATTGATGGCCGTATTGCTGCTCATGCCAAACTCGGCACATAGCGCATCAAACATTCTTTTCAATTGTGAGTCCATCCTCACTGTCATGGATACTTGCGACATGGCTATTTCTTGTTTTTATGACGCAAAAATACACATTTTATTTCATTATGCCATAAAACCATATAAAATTTATGTCATCTTATGTCTTTTTTGCAAAAAAATGACCGCTTCAACCATCGTCAAAGCGGTCATAGTCATAGTCACAAGTCATTGTCGAATCACAGTTTCTCCAAATTTCTCTTCACAAACTCGCTCAAATCCTTGCCCTTAAGCAAGTTCTTGGAAAGCAAAGCAAGGTCGTAAATCTGCCGAATCGTGGCTTCTTGTGCGGCTTCGTCCTTGTCCAAGAGGCCGGTGATGACGGGGCTGTTGGTGTTGAGCATCAGCGTGTAGCTGTCGGGCATCGAGC
>CAMJRR010000010.1 GCA_946408345.1 uncultured Bacteroidales bacterium
GTTACATGGCCGTGATGAACGGTGCTGATATCATCGTCATGACGGGTGGCATCGGTGAGAATGCCTGGTTCATGCGCGAAGCCATCCTCGAGAACATGGAAGGCCTCGGCATCGAATTCGACGCTGCCATCAACAAGGAAATCATTGGCGATGCTGGCGTCATCTCAACGCCTAACTCCAAGGTTACTGTGGTGGTGTATCCTACCGATGAAGAGTTTGTCATTGCACAGGATACTTATAATCTGGTGACAAAATAAAAAAAACTTTGAAGTGACGGTGTAACACCGTCTCAATTACTAACAACGGTGCCCGACTCAAGTTGGGTGCCGTTTTTTTGTCATTACATAAATTCCCATAAATCAACCACGAATTGTTCACAAATTAGAATTATGATAATTTACACACTGAATATCAAAATATTACAATGCTTTTTAAAAAACACAAGTTCTTCAGACTAATAAAACGCACAAGTTGTCTCTATAAGTCAAAATCGGTAAACAAATTATGTTCAACTAAAAAATCAGAAAACAATGAAAAACATCAATTCAATTTCAAAAAGGGTCATGATTACCCTGTTCGTCCTGCTACTGAGCGTGGTGGGCATGAAGAACACATTCGCACAAGGCCAAGTGGCCATCCTGCAACACAACGACACACTCAGCGCCTTCTATGGCCCCAATGCCCTTAACTTGGCGCACACCGCCGCTGCCGATGGTGACATCATCACCCTTTCGAGTGGCAACTTCAACGGTTGCACCCTTTCCAAGGCTGTCACCATCCATGGCGCCGGTTGCGTTGACGACCCAGAAAGCCATCTTGCCCCCACCCGCATTCCCGGTAACTTGAGCGTTTCAAAACCTGACGGAACATCGCCACTTACGATGGAAGGTATTTGGATGGGTGAAATAAGGTACAGCTGTAGTTATCCATACACACAGAATGTAAGATTCATTAAATGTAATATTGACTATTTGCGTCCTTGGTCATATAATAATAGTAATGACTTTTACTTTGTGAATTGTATCATTAAAGATTTTCGCTACTATGGCAATGGCTTGTTGATTCAAAACAGCGTGGTCAGGTTCTCATTGTACAATCAAACTGACCAAAACAATATGAACATCATCAACAACTCCGTGGTATGCCTTAACAATAATGTAAACATAGGTAACACGAGAGGATACAACTGCATACTTGCTTCGGGTGATAACAATGGTGCGCCAAACAGCACTTTCTACAACTGCGTTGAAATCCAGACGGGCAACTCCAACATCTTTGAAGGCCAACTGAACGAATCCAACATGCAGGTGAGCAGCTATGATGAGGTGTTTGAGACCTTTGCCGGAACAGTGGAGTACAACGAAAACTACCAACTGAAAAGCGATTTTGCCTCTTCCTTCTTGGGCAACGACGGCACAGAAGTAGGCATACACGGAGGTTTGTTACCTTATAACACACGGCCTTCTTACATGTATATCAGAACCACTAATGTGGCAGGCCAAACCACTGAAGACGACAAATTGAGCGTTGAGATTGAACTCATCTCAAGCGGTAACTAACCTAAGACCTTTACAGCCATGAAACGCTATTTTATCACTTTATGTTGCCTGTTGCTCTGCATGGTAGCGAGGTCGCAAAACGCCTACGACTACCACTGTTGGTTCGACCAGGACTTCGCCAATGAGCAGACAGGGGCATTGGGCAACGGGCAACTGCTTTTGGATGCTTCCAGTTTAGAGGCTGGGCTCCACACCCTCTATGTGATGTTGGAAGGCGAACAACTGACCACTGCCGAGAACTACATGTTCTACAAGGCTCCTGCCGAAAACCCGACCAACCTGGACAACCTGACCTATCTTTGCTGGTTCGACCAAGACATCGAACACAAACAGACTGGGACTTTGGGCAACGGACAGCTACTATTGGATGCCTATGATTTATCGGCTGGCCTTCACACCCTCTATGTGATGTTGGAAGGCGATCAATTGACTACCGCCGAGAATTACATGTTCTATAAGGCTTTTGTCGAAAACCCGACCAACTTGGACAGTCTGACCTATCATTGCTGGTTCGACCAAGACATTGAGCACAAACAGACGGGAGCATTGGGCAATGGACAACTGCTATTGGATGCCGATGATTTATCGGCTGGCCTCCACACCCTTTATGTCATGCTCGAAGGTGAACAACTGACTACCGCCGAGAATTACATGTTCTACAAAGCTCCTGCCGAAAATCCGACCAACTTGGACAACCTAACCTATCATTGCTGGTTCGACCAAGACATCGAACACAAACAAACGGGAGCATTGGGCAACGGGCAACTGTTTTTGGATGCCGATGATTTATCGGCTGGTTTGCACACGCTTTATGTCATGCTCGAAGGCGAACAACTGACCACTACCGAGAACTACATGTTCTACAAGGCCCCAATCATAGACCCGATTAACATGAACAATTTGGTATTCCAGTATTGGTTTGATGAGGATTTCGAACATAGCCAAACGATCCCTTTCAGCACAGGACAATTCCTTTTGGATGCTTCGGCACTTGAAGACGGCTCTCATGTCATCAACATCATGCTGAAGGGCGAGACGCTTACCGCTGCCGAAAGCTATAGTTTCGAAAAAGGGTTCAATGGTCACATCATCATTACCATGGCCAACCCCTCTGATGGCGGCGTGATAACAGGTGCCGGTGCTTATGAAGAAGGACAAATGTGCACTGTGAAAGCTATTGCCAACCCCAACTACGCTTTTGTCAACTGGACGGAGGACGACAATCCCGTGTCAAATAACCCCACCTACAGCTTCGAGGTAACTGAAGACAGAACCTTGACAGCCAACTTCAACTACAATCCAGTAGGCAACTTCACCTATATGTACCCTTACAACAACTATCCTGTCACTACCCTGCCCATCAATTTCTCATGGAATGCCGTGTCGGGCGCACAACACTACGACTTGTATCTCTGGAACACCAACGAGCAGGTTCCTGACGAGCCTATCGTCTCGGGTCTAACCACTGGGTATTACTCATGTGCTTCGCTACCTAACCATGAGACCTACCAATGGTTCGTAAAGGCCTACAATCCTTACAATGTCAGCTACTCCAACATCAGATACTTCACTTTGGATGTTGATCCTGCCATCAATGTCAGCACAAACAACATCCATTTCGGGGAAGTGGCCTTGAACCAAAGTGCCTCTCACACCCTGCAAGTGTCAGGCGTTATCCTTGAAGACGATTTGAACATCGAAATCGTAGGCGAAGATGCAACCATGTTCTCCTTCACTGAATCCACTAACTGGAACAACACGACTGGCGGTAACCTTACCGTCACTTTCACCCCCACTGCAGTACAATACGAGTACCATGCAACGCTTGTCATCAGCAGCGGTTCACTCACACAGTCTGTGGCCTTGTCAGGCAGTGTTGCCAATGTCTATGTCTTCAACACTTACGTCGACGAAGATGTGTATGCCATGAACAGCATCATCCCGATTCACGGTACCGTCAAAGACAACGAAAACACGCCTGTGGCCAACGCAGAAGTGGAAATCGGCATCCATGTGATGGGGCTGAAACGCAGTCTGCAAGCCACGACCAATGAAAACGGCGAGTTTGCCGCCGAATTTGACCCTATGGATTCTGAATCAGGTTATTACACCGTCAATTCAGGTCATGTCGGCAACAACAGCACTGCCGTCCATGATGAATTCAACATCCCTGGCATGACCGTCGTTGCCGACAATTATATCCTGTGTGCAGTGACCCAAAACCAACCCAAGACAGCATCCATCAGCATGAGGAACAAGTGCAACTTGGAACTGAACGACATCCAAGTTTCCGTTATCTCCGCTCCTGAAGGCTGTTCCATCAACTTCATGCCTTTGAACCTTGGTGGCTTGGAAACCAGCGACCTTGTTTATACCGTGAACGGCGCCCAACTGACCCAGGGCAACTATTACCAAGAAATCAAGCTGAAAGCCACCAGCGACCTTGGAGCAGAAACCAATTTCAGCATCTGGTACTATTGCGCTGAACCTAAAGGCATCCTTGACGTCAGTCCAAAGCAACTCACTACCAACATGACCAGAGGACAAAGCAAAATCGTCGATGTGAAGTTGAGCAACAACGGCACAGCTGCCACAGGTGAAATCACCATCGACTTGCCCGAAACAGAATGGATGTCGGTGGTCGGAAACGACACCTTGCCTTCGCTGGCCGTGAATGACTCGGCTTACTTCTCGTTGCGTCTTTCGCCCGACGAAAGCACCCCGCTCATCCCGTTTGAAGGCAACATCGCCATCAACAGCGAGCACGGCGAATTTGCCAGCCTTCCTTTCAGCATCACGGCTGTATCAGAATCAACAGGTGCTTTAACGGTTGATGTCACCGATGAGTTCACCTATTATGGCAATGGCTCACATTTGGCCAACGCCGAAGTGACCCTGAAAGGCTACTATTCGCTTGAGACGGTGGCTCATGGCTATACCGATGTAAACGGCATGTTCAGCATGGAAGACCTCCCTGAAGGGTATTACAGAGTCAACGTGAAAGCTGACAGACATTCGGAGTTCAACGAAATCATCCTCATCGAAGCGGGTACGACCAACCAAAGAGACATTTTCCTGCAATATCAAGCAGTTACCTACTCATGGGAGGTCATCCCAACCGAAATTGGCGACGAATACACCATCATTTTGGACGGTACTTTTGAAACCAATGTTCCCGCTCCCGTGGTCATCATCGAGGCTCCGCATCAAATCCCGGACTTCGAGGACTCTTACTCTTTCAATTATGTTGTCACCAACCACGGCCTTATTGACGCTTACGGAATGGTGTTGCATGTGCCGGAAGACGACGAATTCCTGTTCACGCCCCTGTATGACCATAAAGACACGCTTTTCGCTCAATCCAGCATTGTAATTCCCTGTGTGGTCACCCACAGAGACAATGACACCATTGAATGTGCCGATTGGGGACGCACATGGATGGAATACCACTACACCAGTGGCCCACACTCAATTTATGGATATGGACAAGCCTATACCATACTTGGCACAGATCTCTGCGACAATGCCTTACCTACGGTAGGTGGTGGTGGCATTGCTGGCGGTGGTGGTGGCGCTCCTGGCTACGGTGGTGGCGGTGGAGGAGGAGGCTCTTCCATTATCAACAACTACCCTGTCATTACACCTACGAACTCCGTTTGCGTGCAAGTTGTTGTGGAATTCGAGCAACATCTGGTCATGACTCGCGAAGCCTTTGAAGGCACCTTCACCGTGCGGAATGGCTATGACACAGAATCCATGGAAAGCATCGGACTCAACTTCACGGTGAAAGACGAAGACGGGAACGACTGCACCCACCTGTTCCAAATCACTACCACTTCGTTAGAAGGTCTCACTAGCATCGACGGCGACGGTTCTTTAGGCGGCGGAATGCAAGGCATGGCCAAGATCCTGTTCATTCCCACCAAGGAAGCCGCACTTACTGAGCCCAAGGTCTATTACTTCGGCGGAACCTTCTCATTCGTCGACCCGTATTATCAAGAAGCACTCACATACGACTTGTATCCTGTCGAAATGACCGTCAATCCCAGCCCCGACCTCTACATCGACTACTTCATGCAGCGCGACATCATTGGCGACGACGCCCTCACCGAAGGTGTGGTTGAGCCCAGCGTCCCTGCCGAACTCGGTGTCATCATTAACAACAAAGGTGTTGGCACTGCCAAGAATGTCATCCTTGAAACCGCTGAACCAAAGATTGTTGAAAACTCACAAGGACTTATCATCGACTTCTCGATGTACGGTGCCTCTTTCAACGGCAACGAGGCACAACTCGGTCTGATGGAAATACCTTTCGGCAACATCGAAAGCGGTCGCACCGCTGTGGGCGAATGGCTATTCACCAGCTCGCTGCTTGGCCACTTCGTCTCCTACGAAGCCCATGTCATCCACAACAACAGCTACGGCAATCCCGACTTGAGCCTTGTCAGCCACCTCGACATCCACGAACTGATTCATCCTATCCGCGCCTACAGCGACCTTGACGATGGCATCAACGACTTCCTGGTCAATGACGTGCCTGACCAACATAGCTATCCCGATTCCATCTATTTCTCCAATGGTGGTAGAACCGGCGTCAGCATCGTCAACAACATCAGCTTCGACCATTACGTCACGCCTCAAGACACCATTGTCACCCTCACGGTCAGACCCTCAAAAACAGGTTGGAACTACGGTGTTGTCGATGACCCAGGGAGTGAATACGTACTTGTCGGCTGCAAGAGGAACGTTGATAACCAAATCATTCCGCTGCACAATGTTTGGCAAACCTTCGTCACTCTGCGCGATGGAGAGGAGCCTATCTATGAGAACAAACTGCATTTTGTGGATACGCTCTCCAATGGTCGCCAAGACTACACTTATACCCTCATCTATAGTCTGAACGAACCCACCTCGCCATATCAAATCAACATCGAGGACGAAATCTGCGAAGGCGAGGACTACACCACGAATGGCTTCAATCTGACAGAGCTTTCTGCCGGGACATACGACGAAACCTTGTTTGTCCACAATCCTTATGGCTTCGACAACATTGTCTCGCTGCACCTAGTGGTTTACGAAACGCCCGAAGTACAGATTCAAATCGACACCATCTATGATAATGGCATTAGTTTCAGACTCACGGCAACAGGTGCCGAAAGCTATGAATGGTCGACAGGAGAGACTACAGCTTCCATCGTCGTATCACCCATCGAGTCAACAACCTATACAGTGGTAGGCTCCAATGCTCATGGTTGCTCCGACATCGCAGAGGTAACAGTCACAGGAGGAACGGGAGTCGAAGAAGTCAGCATGGCTTTTTCAGCAGAGGTTTACCCAAATCCCGCCCACAACAAGCTGTTCATCAAGACCTCAGAAACCATCAATACCATTGAGATCTTCTCAATGACAGGCACCTTGGTGCAGTGGCAATCCTGCTGGTCCGACAACATCGAAATCGATGTCCAGAACCTCAGCATTGGCATGTATGTCATCCGATTGGTTGGCAACCACGCGGTCGAGACTAAGAGATTTGTAAAAGAATAGTTGTATTTTCCCTCTAAGTTTCAATTTGTAGAGACGGTGCAAGCACCGTCTCTACTATTTTATCCGCGATCGTAATGCGGCATCTCTTCCGGCAAGATGATGGAGAACTCGATGAGTCCGCCAACGACCTTTTTCTCGTCGTCCTCGTACCATGGAGTCTGGTAAATGAGTTTTTTCTTGCCTTTTTTCGAAATCGTGTAGACATTGGTAGCGGCATCGTCCAAAAGATGACGGATGATTTGCTGCGAGCGTTCGTTGTGGCATTTCATCAAGTCGCGGCCACGGGCGTCGCCATTCACTTCAATAGAACTGTCGTTTTGGTAAAGGATTTCGCCGTCTTTGGCACTGATGGTAATGGCTATGTTCAAGCCTTTAAGATAATCAAGTTGATTCATAGTGTGTGTATTTTTTCGGCAAAGATAGAATTTTTCTAACTTTGCAGCGTTCTTTTTTACAAAATGAAGAAACTTTACCGTTATATCACCAAATCGTTTTTTGGTACCTTTGTGCTCACCTTTTTCATTGTGGTGTTCATTTGGGTGATGCAATTCGTGTGGCTATATGTTGACGATTTGGTCGGCAAAGGATTGGAAATCAAAATTATAGCCGAACTTTTGTTTTACACTTCCATCACTGCCATTCCCATGTCGTTGCCTTTAGCCTTGCTGTTGGCTCTACTAATGTGCTTTGGCAACATGGGTGAACACTATGAACTGGTGGCGATGAAAGCGTCAGGCATATCCATTTGGCGTGCCATGCGGCCTTTATTGACTTTTGCATTGGCTCTCAGCGTATTGGCATTCTTTATCTCCAACAGTCTCATCCCCATAGCCACCCTCAAATGGCGCACTTTGCTCACCGATGTGCAACGGCAAAAATTGGCCTTCAACATTAAGGAAGGTGTGTTTTACAAGGACATCGACAACTATGTCATCTTTGTGGAAAAGAAAGGCAAAGACGGAAGCCATATCTACGGTGTGAAAATTTACGACCATTCCGACCATATGGGGAACACCAAAATCATCTCAGCCGATTCGGGTATGATGGCAATGAGTCCCAACCAGCGCAACATCCTCTTTACGCTATACAATGGCTACAACTACACAGACCTAACCCCTGAAAACTACAAGGAAACGCGACCCTTTGAACGAATGTCGTTCAAACAGGAGCAGATCAAATTCAGTTTGGCTTCGTTCGATTTGACACGATCAAATGAAGACATATACAAGTCTTACCAGCAGATGATGAACATCCGCCAGCTCTCCACCTCCTTGGACTCGCTCGAACGACGCTATGACAACAAACAAGAAACCTTTACCCAAGGGTTCGCTCGAAGATGGACCAACTATTACAGCATGCATACTGGCGTTCCTCCTGAAGGCCAGCCCACTGCCCTTCCTGACAGCATCGTAGCAGACACTTGCATTACCTTGAGCTGGCCGTTACTTGCCAAATTCGACGATGAGACGAGAACCTCCATTATAAACATGGCTATCGGAAGTGCACAAAACGCCAAAGACAATGTTGGCTTCAACAAGTTGGACCTCAATTCTCAAGTCGAGAATATCAACAAGCACCGAAAGGAATGGCACAAGAAGTTTACCTTGAGCATCGCTTGCATCATTTTCTTCTTCATCGGGGCACCATTGGGTAGCATCATCCGCAAAGGTGGATTGGGTCTGCCCGTAGTTATCTCCGTGGTGTTTTTCATCATCTATCACCTCATTTCGACCATTGCAGAGCGCATGGCCGTCTTCGGCGACCTCAATATGTTCCTTGGAGTATGGCTTTCATCACTTGTGCTGTTGCCCGTTGGGCTGTTCTTCACCTTCAAAGCCACTACCGATGCTGCCCTGTTCGATGGAGACAGCTGGAAGAAAGCCTTTCAACGGTTGTTTAGAAAAAAAGGTGGGAATAAGATCGAATTAAAAACATAACAGCTGCCTCAGTGTGAATGTCCTACAACAATTAAACCATTAATCGACTAACAATTCAACATGAAAATACTCCTACTCTGCAACAAGCCACCCTACCCGGCCTCCGAAGGCGGTCCCATGGCGATGAACAGCATCATCACTGGACTATTGGAAGCTGGGCATCAAGTCAAGATACTGGCTGTCAACAGCGAGAAATTCAACATAAAAGAATCGGACATCCCTGACGAATACAGAAAAAAGACAGGCATTGAACTCATTGATGTTGACCTCAGTATCAGGCCCCTGAAAGCTTTCACCAACCTCTTCACCAGAAAATCTTATCATGTGGAGCGTTTCATTTCCAAAGAGTTTAGGGAAAGGCTCATCAAAGTGCTCGAAAAAGAGCAGTTTGACGTGGTGCAGCTGGAAATGCTTTATATGGCACCTTATGTCGACGATATCCGCGCCCACTCAAAAGCCATGATTGTGCTACGCGCCCACAACGTGGAACATAAGATTTGGGAACGCATCGCCAAAGAGACAAAGTTCTTCATTAAACGCTGGTATATCAACCACTTGGCTAAGACTTTGAAAGAGTACGAACTCAACGCATTGGAGACCGTTGACGGCATTGCTGCCATCACCCGCAAAGACGCCGCCTTCTTTAGGAAATACTGCTCCAAGCCCATCATCGACATCCCGTTTGGCGTTTATCCTGAAGAATTTACTCCAAAATACGAGATTGAAGGTAAGCCCAAGTTCTACCACATCGGTTCCATGAACTGGATGCCCAACGAGGAAGGTATCCATTGGTTCATTGACGAGGTGCTACCAAAGACAGTGGAGAAAGTGCCCAATTTCGTCTATCATCTGGCAGGACGTAATATGCCCGAATGGCTCACCACAATGAAGGATCCGCATATCAATGTCATCGGTGAAGTGCCTGACGCCAAGGAGTTTGTCACCCATCACGACGTGGCCATAGTTCCTTTGCTTTCGGGTAGCGGCATCCGCATCAAAATCATAGAGTCAATGGCCTTAGGTAAGACCGTCATCACCACCCGCGTGGGGGCTGAGGGTATCCTCTATGACGAGGAAGTCAACATCATCATCGCAGAAAACAAAGCCAAGATGGTGGAAGCCATTCGCAGCCTCAACGAAAACCCCGAAGTCGCCGTTCGTATAGGGCAAGCCGCAAGAAAACTGGTGGAAGAGACATACGACAACCGCAAAATCATCGCCCGTCTATTGATGTTCTATGAGCAGATTAAGCCAGGGAGTAAGATTAGTTTCTTGTGATTGCCATTGGCCCATGACTTATGGCCTATGTCTGCCCAAACGTAAAGGCAAGCCTTTGGCCATAAGCCATAGTCAACAATTCAACAATTAAACAACTCAACAATCAACAAAAAACTTTATCTTTGCCCCCTAATTCCGATGAGATGAAGATTTTCGTTCTCCTGCCCCGCATCCCTTATCCGCTCGAAAAAGGCGACAAGTTGAGAGCTTTCAACCAGATAAAACAACTCTCCAAACACAATGAGATTGTTCTCTGTGCCTTGAATGACGATTCGAAAGTCAGCGAGCAAGATGCCTTCCATGCCCTTCAGCCCTACTGCCAATCCATCAACTTCATCAAAATCACCAAGCCCCAAATCGCCTTGGGTCTCGTCCGAGCCTTTTGTAAAGGATTGCCCTTACAATGTGGCTACTTCTTCAATCGCAAAGCATCCAAGAGAATCAATGCCTTGATTGCCAAACATAAACCTGATATGCTCTTTGGGCAGCTGCTACGCGTGGCAGAATACATCCGCCACAAGAACCTTCCCAAAACCATGGATTATCAAGATATTTTCTCATACGGCATGAAACGCCGCGCCGACATCGCTTCGCCAATTACGCGACCTATATATAATATGGAGTATCATCGACTGAAACGCTACGAGGCCACTATCTTCGACGATTTCGATGTGAAAACCATCATCAGCGAACCAGACAGAACTTTGTTCCCACATGAGAAACGCAACGAGATCCTTATCATCCCCAATGGCGTCGACCACGACTATTTCAAGCCGCAGGAGTGCGAAAAACGATACGACCTCGTTTTCACAGGCAACATGAGCTATCCGCCCAACGTGAACGCAGTGGAGTACTTGGCTGAAGAAATCATGCCTGTCGTATGGAAAACCTTGCCCGAAACAAAGCTCTACATCGCAGGTGCCACTCCCGATCCAAAAGTGAAGAAAACTGCATCAGACAAAATCATCGTCAGTGGCTGGCTCGACGACATCCGCGATGCCTACGCCAAAAGCCGCGTCTTCATCGCCCCCATGCGCATCGGGACAGGATTGCAAAACAAACTGTTGGAAGCCATGTCGATGCGCCTGCCTGCTATTACCTCGCCCTTGGCTAATGCCTCGCTTGGAGCGAAGCCCAATGAGGAAATCCTGATTGGCAGCAATGCCGAAGAAGTGGCACAACATATCATCACCCTCTTGACCGACAAAGAAAAGGCAGAACGCCTTGCCCAAGCGGGATTCGATTTCACCAATAGGGTGTACGACTGGGGCAAAGCGACAGCAATTATGGAAAATGCCATGATTTCAGCCATTGGCTGAAGACGACCTGCTTTCTCGCTTCTCGACAAACAATAACTAATTGTCTTGAGGCTTTTTATCCCACCACAATATTCACAATCTTCTTCGGCACATAAATGACTTTGCGTATCTGCTTGCCCTCAATCCACTTGGCGGCTTCGGGGGCAGCGAGCACGGCGTCTTGCACCTCGTCTTGATTCATCGTGACGGGCAGCTCCATATTAAAGCGCATCTTGCCATTGAAGCTGATGGGATAGTTGAAACTGTTCTCTACCGTCTTACTCTCGTCGTAAACAGGGAACGTGGCATTCACCACTGAGGTCTCATGACCCATCAAGTGCCAAAGTTCTTCTGCAATATGCGGGGCGTAAGGCGAAATCATAATGACCAAAGGTTCAAGCACTTCGCGTTTGTTACACTTGAGGTCGGCCAGCTCGTTGACGCAAATCATGAAGGCCGAAACGACCGTGTTGAACGAGATACTCTCGATGCCTTCTTCCTCCTTCTTGATGAGTTTGTGTAGGCTCTTCAGCTCAGGTGCTGTGGCAGGCTCATCGCTCACGCAGAACTCATTGTTTTCGTCGTGGAAGAGCCTCCAGAACTTGCGCACAAAACGGAACGTACCTTCGATGCCTTGCACATCCCATGGCTTGGACTGCTCCAATGGGCCAAGAAACATCTCATAGAGACGCAGTGTGTCGGCACCATATTTCTCTACGAGGTCATCGGGATTCTGCACGTTGAATTTCGATTTCGACATCTTCTCGATTTCCATGCCGCAAACATATACATCCTTGCCCTCGTCATCCTTCTCAAAGATGAACTGCGCATCATGCAGGTCGTCGCGCCAGGCTCGGAAAGCCTCAATGTCAAGGACGTCACAGACCTCACCATTGATAACTGGCTTGCTGATCATATTGATGTCCACATGCACCTTATCAGTAAACTCCTCACGGTCGGGTATGTTCTTGGATACATATATTCTACCGCCTTTGTAGGCCTCGCCTTCGACGAAAGCAGGCACTTCTTTGCCGGCAACCAAGTCCTTGATCTTTTGCTCCACCTTGTCCGTGCCATTAATATAGTCATTCACTACATCAACAATCGGGACCAGCAAAAGCTTGTAACCCTTTTCATCGGCATACTCCTGCCAAGGCTCAGCCACCTTTTCAAGATTGCCCATGCGGTTGATTTCGATGAGGATACCCTTCTCGGGGCAGAAGAAGTCGAAACGACGGCGACCGTCCTTGAAATCCTTTTCGAACTTCACGCCCAGTTTGTTGTCCTTGATGAGACGCCAAACGCCGTATTCGCACAATTTCTCCATATTAGAGCGATAAGCAAAGCTGGAACGACCTTGGATCATGCCTTGGTTAATCATCCTTTGGAAAGGTTCGTCCTTGCATGACAAACCGATGTCATACAAGAACTTGCACCAGAAACGGCTATAAATCAGGTGGCCAGTGGCGTGTTCGGCACCACCGATATAGAGGTCGACGTTCTGCCAATAGTCGTTGGCTTCACGGCTGAAGTATTCCTTGTCGTTGTGCGGGTCCTCATAGCGGAAATAGTAACCGCTGGAACCAGCAAAGCCTGGCATGGTGTTGGTCTCGATGGGATAGCCTTCCTCGGTGACCCAGTTTTTTGCACGGGCCAAAGGCGGCTCACCCGTCTCGGTAGGCTTGTATTCGCTGATGGCAGGCAACTCAAGCGGCAGTTTCGACTCGTCCATGGCGTAAGGCATACCGTCTTTATAGTAAATTGGGAAAGGCTCACCCCAATAACGCTGCCGGCTAAAGATGGCATCGCGCAGGCGGTAGTTGGTCTTGCCCGTACCGACGCCGAGTTTCTCCAATTCCTCAATCATCCGCTCGATGGCTTTCTTGACGGTCAGACCGTTGAGGAAGCCCGAGTTGACCAGCTCGCCGTCCTTGGCATCGAAGCTCTCCTCCCATGTGGAAGGATCGGTGGCCTCGGTGCCAGGTTTCTTCACCACCTGAATGATGGGCAAGTTGAAATGGCGGGCGAAGGCGAAGTCACGACTGTCGTGGGCAGGCACGGCCATGATGGCACCTGTGCCATAACCCATCAATACATAGTCGGCAATCCAAATAGGCAGCTTGGCACCCGTGATGGGGTTGATGCCGTAGGCGCCTGTGAAAGCACCACTCACCTTGCGAACCTCAGCCATACGTTCACGCTCACTGCGGTTCTTAGTGCGGGTGATATATTCTTCCACCTCAGCGCGTTGCTCAGGTGTGGTGATTTCCGAAACCAGCTCATGCTCAGGGGCCAGCACCATAAAGGTGGTGCCAAACAAGGTATCAGCACGAGTGGTAAACACCTCTAAATCTATATCTTTACCATCAACCTTGAAGATAACAGAAGCACCCATTGACTTGCCAATCCAGTTGCGCTGCAAGTCCTTCACCGACTCGCTCCAATCCACTGTTTCGAGACCTTGAAGCAGGCGGTCGGCGTATGCGGTGATGCGGAGTTGCCACTGCTTCATCGATTTGCGCTCCACGGGGAAGCCTCCACGCACCGAGAGGCCGTCGGCCACCTCGTCGTTGGCGAGCACTGTACCCAATCCTGGGCACCAGTTCACCATGGCCTCGGCTTGATAGGCAAGACGGTAGTTCATCAGCACCTCTTGTTGTTGCTTCTCGCTCATTGCCTTCCACTCAGCGGCGGTGAAACTCAGCGGTTTGCTCTCTGCCACATTGAGGCCTTCGGTACCCTTTTCTTCGAAGCGGGCAATCAGCTTGCTGATGGGCAGGGCTTTCTGGCAGCCGTTGCAGTAGAACGAGTTGAACAACTGAAGGAAGGTCCATTGCGTCCACTTGTAGTAGCCTGGTTCGCAGGTGCGCACCTCGCGGTCCCAGTCGTAGCAGAAACCAATCTTGTCCATCTGTTCGCGGTAACGGTTGATGTTCTTTTCGGTTGTCACGGCAGGGTGTGTACCTGTTTGAATGGCATATTGCTCAGCGGGCAGACCATAAGCGTCATAGCCCATGGGATGCAGCACATTGAAGCCCTTCAGACGCTTGTAGCGTGCATAAATATCCGAGGCGATATAACCCAGAGGATGTCCAACATGCAGGCCTGCACCCGAGGGATACGGGAACATGTCCAAGACATAGAATTTCGGTTTATTGTGGTCAATATCAACCTTATAGATTTTGTTGTCGCGCCAGTACTGCTGCCACTTTTTCTCGATTTCGATAAAGTTATAATCCATATAACGAGGTGTTTTTTGCTGTTTTTGAAAGAAACTGCAAAAATAGTGTTTTTTAGAATGTAACAGCGGTAAATTCTTGACCTAATTGGTGAATTTGCTGTAAAATCTGAGCCTCACGCTCTTGAGACGGCTTTTTGAAGCCGTTGATATAATTGCGCAACAATCCCGCATTAATGCCAGCTTTTAATGCAAACTGACCCACGTTGATTTCTGGATGGGTTAAGAAAAAGCGCTGCATCTCACTGGGTTCCGCCTCATCGTAAGTGAAACTCTCAAAACTGACATCCACATCCAATTTCCGCCAATGGATGCCGATTGTACTGATTTCATATTCTTCGCGTTCCGTATCAGAAGCCTTTAACAAATCTTTATACCAAAGCAAGGACTGACGATAGGTCTTCCCATCGTCACCACGGCCATAGAGCCATTCACCTTCAAACCATATTTTATTAATCTTCATCATCTTCTGGTTTAAAGATTTCATACCAACGATTGATAATGATGTCAGCATTCTCGTGGATGGCGCGTTCAATACGTTTCAAGTCATTAGCTTTGATGTTATTTGAACTCTCAAAAACGAAGCCTTCCCCGTCCCAGACGAATTTAGCATCACCATTATGGCCTCTTACATGCACATGAATAGGCTCATGCTCATGGGAAAAAAACATAAAAATAAAACCATACTGTCTAAATAATTCTGGCATAATCAGTTTGTTTAATCATACCGCAAAAATAGGTATTATTTTTGATTCCCGAAGGTGTTTAAAGCAAAAATTGCAAAGCTCTGCTTATATTTATGGGTTTTTGCAGGAGGAAATGACAAAGTAAAGCCACATAGAAAAAGCAACCATGTTGGCCACCTATCTTTATGTTGCTTTTAGATGTCTTTAACCACTCCTATTTCTTCAGGTAGATTATCAATTCTCCAAACTGCAATAAAGCCAGTACTTCTTATCGAGTTTTTTTGAAACAAAGCATAGACATCAACATCTGATGTCATAAAAGGAGCTATCGCTCTTTGTGCATCCATATATTGCACGAAATACTGTTTATAATGTTCCTGTTCTCTTTCATCGGTTGGCATAATGATTATTTCATCTATGACATTCCCGTTCACCTCTTTTCCAACCAAATGTTCATTGGCTTCCGCCAATTTGATTGCATTAAAGAAATCCATAATTCTTGTTTTTTGTTTATTCTACAACCACTTTAATTCTTCTATTTTCAATAGCAACAATATAAATTCCCGCACCATAAACCATTATTTTATTGTCTTTCCCTTCATAAATCTTTTGTCCTCGCATATTATAAACAATAATTTTTGATGTATCCTCCATCCCTTCTATATGAATAGACCTATTCTCAGTAACTACTTTAATATCAGACAAAGCGTTTTCATCCACCTCTATTCCTTGTTGAAAAACAGCAGTTATTGTTCTGTCACCATACACAGGGAAAGAAATTTGACTACTTATTGGACTTCCTGTGAATGTATACCCATTTTCAGACCAATGCACAAATGAATTACCAGGGGTTGGAATTGCCCGAAGGCTAACAGTTGCTCCATAAGGATATTCTCCAGAACCTTCAACAACACCGTATTCAACATTATTGCTGATTGCAGTAACACTAATCATTTTAGCAAAGACAGCAGTTAGAAATCTATTGCTATCAACATAAAAAGAATATGGATTCATAGATGAAACCACACTGCCAGATTCTTTCCAGCCAATAAATCCGTATCCGAAGTTTGTAGTAGCAGTCACAGTAACATAATCTCCATAATGATAGATACCACCTCCTTCAACAGAACCGTATTCTGGATTATTGCTTGATACGGAGATTTCATAATCTTCATATGGCTCATCCCAATCAAATTCAACGATATTAAAAAAGTTGCGCCATCCGTCTGCCGCTTGATAAACAATTAATGACCCTCTTGGAACATAAAGGGGTGTGAACAAAAATGTTTCATTGGTGAATTGTGGCGCACGCGGAGGAGTTCTATTCAACACCTTTACCTTAGCATTATTGCCTGTAACCGAAATATCTGTACTATAGTATAAACTTGTTACATCTGTACCTATCACAAATTCTTCGCATTCCATTTCATCAATAAAACTACTTGGATATTCTATTGTATTAATATACACTTTCTTTAATGTTGGGATATCAGATAGCATCGATGGAATATAGTCTCCACTTCTCACAAAATAGGCATTTTTTGAGAAAATGTTGATTTCTTCAAGCCTTCCAAAGCTGCCATTCCCATATATCTCAATGATATTTTCTGGAATATCAAGGCATTTAGTACCTGCTATCATCCCCCCTTCAATTCTTGTAACCGATGGTCCAAAGCAAATAGCACTTATGCTACATATAGATAGGCCAAAAGAGTTATTATTATAATTACCGATTTCAGCAAAGTTTCTGCCACAATATACTGAGTCAACCTGAGTATAATTAAAAACAGACCCATCTGGTTCAAGAATCGTATTTCCGTCTTCAAAAACAAGTTCATCCAAATCACAGCGAGAAAAGGCCTTATTTGTAATTTGTCTTGTATTGGCGGAAATGGTCAACCTTTTTAATTGAGGACAATGCTGGAAACCGCTAATGACTTTTGCTGATAAATGTAAATCTTCAACCTCACAACCATCAATATGAAGATACTCTAAATTGTTTGGTAATATCAGCGTTCTAACTGTAGAACAAGAATTTTGCATATCAACTTTTGGGACACTGAACACTCTTTCTCCATATTCAACAGTTTCAGGAACTTTTAAAGTAGTTGCTGTCGTGTCCACTCTTCCTACGGCACATAGGGTGAGATCGTTTATTGAAATAACATTATAGTAAATGCCGTTAATTTTTAGGTCGTATGTTGGTGATGCGGATTCTTTAGATGTTTGTGCTTTGGCATTACAAAATAAAAACATTGTAACGACTACAAATAATAACCTTTTCATAATATCATCATTTCATTAAGCCCATAATCTGCAATTTGTCAATGACAAACTTGAAGTTACATAATTCTTTTCTCCTATTTTGATAAAAACTAATTATGGCATCTTGAGAGTAGTCTTTGAATTTTCCTGAAAGGATTTCCATAAAAAGATTATCAAACTCTTCATCTATTCTTTCCTCATTCATTACTAATTGATATGCAACCATAAGAAGTCGGCCACTGTCATTCGGACTTGCAAACAAGTCGGGCAGCAGATTAACATAGTTTTTAATTGCATTGGTTAATTCTTGTGTCATATCTTTTTCATTTTTTAGTTCCTCAGCCCCTAAGGAACAACCATGAACAAAAGAAGCGTGGAACTGACTATGCCACGCTTTGAATCGTAGGTCGTAGGAAATACCTTTAACACAAACATAGATAGTAGCCCCACGCAAAGCGTGAGAAACCACTATGCTATCTTCTGTGTTAAATTCGCAAATTTCCTACGTTTACGATTCAAAAGACAAGCATAACGCTTCTATAAGACGGACTTGGCATACCAAATCCGAGAGCAAAAATAGAGAAAAATGGGGAAATGCAAGAGGATTACAAAAAAATTCTTGCTGAATGGTGTCATTCCTGCAATCCTACTCAAACTTATTCATTAAGGCTCTCAATCAAGCAGTCAAATGTAATGCGGACCGATTCCCCGAGGATTTTATGTTCAAACTAAAAAAAGAGGAATGGATTGAAATTGAAAGAGTTAGTAATATGTCGTCACAAAATGTGATGACATCACTACAATGACGCCCTCGACCAATTAAGGGAAACAAAAGCCCAACCTCGCAAGCGGATTGGTTACAAACCTGAAAAATAGAATCTTACTCAAACAACGTCATCTCCCCCGTAGGCTTAATCCGAGTCTTCCCCAAATGCTTGTACGCCAAATCGGTGCATTCACGGCCACGGGGTGTGCGCATGATGAAGCCCTCCTGGATGAGGAACGGCTCGCAGACCTCTTCGATGGTACCAGGATCCTCGCCCACCGCCGTAGCAATGGTGTTCACACCCACAGGACCACCCTTGAACTTGTCGATGATAGTCGAGAGGATCTTGTTGTCCATGTCATCAAGGCCATGCTCGTCCACATTGAGAGCTTTCAGACCAATTTTCGCAATGTCTAAAGTGATGGTGCCGTCGCCTTGGATTTGAGCAAAGTCACGAACGCGACGCAACAACAGGTTGGCAATACGCGGTGTGCCACGGCTACGACGCGCAATCTCGAAGGCTGCCGTGTCGTCGATGGGCACGCGCAGAATGCTAGCCGAACGCTTCACAATCTTGGCCAAAGTGTGCGCATCGTAATACTCCAAACGCAAATTGATACCAAAGCGCGAACGCAAAGGTGCAGTCAACAAGCCACTTCGAGTGGTGGCACCAATCAAAGTAAAGGGATTCAGCGTAATCTGGATACTACGTGCACTCGGTCCAGTCTCCAGCATGATATCAATGCGGAAATCCTCCATCGCGGAATAGAGATATTCCTCCACCACGGGACTGAGGCGGTGAATCTCATCAATGAAAAGTACATCGTTGGGTTCAAGGCTAGTAAGCAAACCCGCAAGGTTGCCAGGCTTGTCAAGCACAGGACCCGAGGTCATCTTCATGCCAACCCCCAATTCATGCGCAATGATATGCGACAAAGTCGTCTTACCCAAGCCCGGAGGACCATGTAAAAGGGTATGGTCGAGGGCTTCGCCACGCTGCGCTGCAGCTTTCACGAAAACGCGCAAATTGTCAACCACTTGCTTCTGTCCCGCAAAGCTTTCAAACATATCGGGACGCAAGGCGTTTTCAAGGTCTTTTTCGGCCTTCGACAGGTGACTTCCGTTAGCATCAAGGTTGCTGTTCATAGTTTTCTTTTGCGGCACAAAGATACAACTTTCGACCGAAATTTGCATATCATCAAAAAAATGTATCTTTGCAGTCTAAAACAATTTCATCATGAAGCGTATTATTTGCCTCTCCATATTCTTTGCTTGGGCTACCCTTGCATTCGCTCAAAACCATGGTTCTCTGCATATTGACCAAGATAGTCGCATCGGAAGTCTCATCGCCAAGCAACGCTCACTTTACAAAGTCGACAGCTCTTTCAGTGGCTACCGTATCCATATTTTCAGCGAAATCGGCAACGAGGCCTTGGACCATGCCAAAGCAGTAAAAAGCAACTTCGAGAAGGCTTTCCCCGACATACCCATCTATTTGACTTATGAGGAGCCTCATTTCCGTCTACGTGCCGGCGATTTCCGCAACCGTGTAGAGGCTGAGAAATGCCTTCGCCGCATCAAGCCCCGTTTCAAAGAGGCCTTCGTCACGGCAGACATGATTTACCGACCCAAAATTAATGCAGAATAATAAATGCAGAATGGCGTGAAGCGAGTCCGAAACCATTCTGCATTCTTAATTCTACATTCTTAATTTAAATACTCCTCAACATTACGGACAACAATTCCAAGTCTTAAAACAAACGCCTCTTCGGTGGCAAAACCAATGTGAGGCAGCATGATAAGATTGGGCGCTTTAAACAACGGATTATCCAATTTCAAAGGCGGTTCTGTACCATAAACGTCAGTGGCCGCACCAGCTATCTTTCCTTGCTTTAAGGCGTTAGCCAAAGCTGTTTCATTCACCACGGGACCACGAGCAGTATTAATTAATATGGAGCTCGGCTTCATCAAAGCGAAGTCTTTTTCCGTAATGAAATCACGGGTTTCAGCATTCAAAGCGATGTGCAACGTGACAATATCGGATTCCTTCAACAAGGTCTCCTTGTCTACAAAGGTCACTCCTTCAATTTGCTTTGGCGTGCGATTCCAAGCCAGCACTTTACCTCCAAAGGCATTGGCCAACTTGGCCACACGTTGACCGATATTGCCCATGCCAATGATACCGATGGTCTTGCCACTAATCTCGCGCCCAGGCATGATGCCCTTGCGGTTGCATTGGCGCGTGATAGCATCGTTTTCAAGCACCTTGCGATACAGGTCAATCATCATGGCAATAGCAAGTTCGGCTACGGCCTCGGTACTGTAACCCGCCGCATTTTTCACGATAATACCGCGACGTTGGCATTCCTCCATGTCGATATGGTCCAAACCCGTAAAGGCAATAGAGAGCATCTTCAGGTCGGGACAGGCATCGAGGAAATCTTTGCGCAAAGGAATGTTGCTCTCGATGATGACCTCCGCCCCTTCGGCACGGCGTTTCAACTCATCAAGGTTTTCGTTGCGGTCGGGATAAATAACGACTTCGTGACCAGCCTTTTTCAAGCCTTCGCAAGCGGCTTCAATTTGCTGGACTTTCAAGCCCAACGACTCCAAAAAGACAATTTTCATTTTGCGGCAATCATTTCGATTTCGACCAATGCCTTCTTAGGCAGTTCCTTCACGGCGAAAGCAGCACGAGCGGGATAATCACCCTTGAAATATTTGCCATACACAGTGTTCATCTCGCCAAAATAGCTCATATCTGCCAAATAGCAGGTCGACTTCACCACATTGTCGAAGGTGCAACCCGCTTCATTGAGGATGGCTTCAAGGTTTTTCAAACTTTGCTCAGTCTGAGCACTGACACCTTCCGGTATTTCGCCCGTGGCGGGATTGATGGGAAGCTGGCCCGAAATAAATACCATTCCGTTGGCCTCAATGGCTTGACTATAAGGTCCGATGGCTCCTGGAGCCTTTGTTGTTGCGATAACTTTTTTCATTGTTACTGAGTTTGTCGAATTATTGTTTCAAAATTTATAGGATTTCTGAGTGCAAAATTAAGAAAAAAGCTCATTGAGTTCATCGAAATATATTACCTTTGCACTCGGAATTTATAAAAATCCATGCTTAGACAAGCCCAGCAACCTGCTTCGACTACTCTTAGCAAAACTACTTCAGAAAGGAGCCTTAATATTTCAACAAACTCATTAGCCATGACATTCAGGGAAGTCTTACGCAAACTCAACAACCGCTACGTTTACACCACTGTGATTTTTGTGGTGGTCATCCTCTTTATTGACCAATTCAACCTTTTCGAACAAATCAGGCTCAGCAGAGCACTGAAAGACCAAAAACAACAAATCGAGTACTACGAAAAGGAAATCTCGGCCAATAAAGAATATCTCAACGCTTTGCAAAACGACACTGCCACAATGGAAAAGGTGGCGCGCGAACAATATCTGATGAAGCGTGACAACGAAGTCATCTATCTAATTGAAACCCAAGAATGAAGTCTTCCACCCGTCCAAGGATCCTTCTCACCCTATTCCTTCTGTCTTTCATTCTTTTCTCAGAAGCACTTTTTGCACAGTCACACACCCTAAGCGGTAGAATCACTGATGAGCGCAACCGTCAGCCTTTGGCTTTCGTCAATGTGGTCGTCAATGAAGGGCAACAGGGCGTCATTAGTGACATTGACGGGAAATATGAGATTACCTCCAACGAACCTATCGTAAAAGTCAAGTTTTCGTCCATCGGCTACGAGCCCAAGGAGTTACTTTTGCAAGCCAACCCAAAAAAATGCAATGTCGCACTGACATCTAAGACTTTTGAACTAGGGGAAGTCACTGTTGAAGCAGGCGAAAATCCGGCCCATCGCATCATCGACAGTCTCTTGGCCCATCGTAAAGCCAACAATCCTAATTCGTTGGACTCCTATCGTTACAATATCTACGACAAAATGGTTATCACTATCGATAGCAGCAGTTTCGGTCAAGCTTTGGCCAACGACACCGCTCTTGAGATGACCAATCTTCAGCTATTCGACAGTATCATGAAAAAGAGCGACTTGATGGTAATGGAAACGGCCTCCGAAGTGCTATTTAAGTCGCCCGACCGCAAGTTGCAACATGTGCTCGGCACCAAAGTGGCTGGCATGAAGGAGCCAACTTTCATCTATCTGGTCAACAGCATGCAAAGTATCAGTTTTTATGACGAAACCGTCAATATTACTGGTACAGAATATGTCAACCCGATTAGTAGAGGAAGCAAGCGGCATTATTTCTTCACTTTGGAAACTGTTCAACCTATTGGGCAAGGCGACTCGCTCTATGTGATTTCGTTTCACCCAATGCGAGGCAGCACTTTTAACGGTTTGCGCGGCACGATGACCATCAACTCCGACGGCTGGGCCTTGCAAAGCGTGAAAGCCTCACCCAATGATGCAGGTGGTATTTTCGTTGCCGACATTCAACAACTTTACCAAAAAGTGGAAGGCCAATGGTTTCCAAAACAACTTAACACTAATTTGAAATTCCCCAGCATGGTGGTCAGTGTGGACGGTAACACCTTCCCCATGGTCGCCATCGGCAAGAGTTATCTCAGTGACATTGAAATCAACCCCGAACTCAGCAAACGACAGTTCTCTGACATCGAAATCAAAGTGGACCCCGATGCCGCCTATCGTGACGAGACTTTCTGGAACCAGCACCGAATCGACTCACTCACTGAAAGAGTGAGAGCCACCTATTTTCTCGTCGACTCCCTCACCGAAGACAGCAACATTTTCGACCGCGTATTAGGCTTTACTGACAAACTATTGTATGAATCTGCTATCACAGCGGGACCCATCAACCTCGACCTCAACAGAATTATTAACTTTTCTGGAACAAGAGGATTCTATTTTGGCATTGGCGCCAGCACCAACGACAGACTCTCGCGATGGTTCAGTCTCCGTGGTTCCTTCGGCTATTGGACTCGGATAAAAAGCCTTGACTACAACGGTGGCCTCAAGCTGAAACTCAACCGACAACGGCAAATGGAACTCGATTTCCAATACTCCCAAAGGTCGGAGCCCATGGGTGAATTTGGCGGTCTTCTCGAAATGGAAAACAACTCCTTCTTATCCACTTCCAATTACAAATACACTTTTTACGAAAACATCCGCACCCGCAGAGACCGTTTCGACCTCACTTTTTCAACTCGCTTTGCCCGCTATTTCAAAGCATACCTCAACCTCAGCAGTAGCCGCAAGCACTATAATGCCCAATTCTTCCATGTCCCGTCTGACTCGTTGACGGATGGTCGATTCACCATAGCCGAGCTGAAACTCAGGTTCGCCTACAATGAAAAGTTTCTCAGCACGCCCCAAGGCATTCGCTCATTAGGCACCCTCTACCCTATCGTATGGATTTCGTATCAACATGCCTTCCCCAACCTAATTGGCGGAGAGTTTGAGTATGACCGATTCAAGTTTGAAGCATCCAAATATTTCTACACGCATTATATAGGAGTCACCAAACTCATGTTGCAAGCAGGCTATGCCACGGAATCATGCCCCGTCATGGAGACTTTCAACATCCTTGGTACTTACGACCGCTTCGGACTATATTCACCAGGCAGTTTCAGCACCATGCGCTTGGATGAGTTTTTCTGCGACCGTTTCGTTGCCCTTTATCTCAGCCATAATTTCAACGGGATGCTTTGGAAGACTAACTCACAATGGTTTAAGCCAGAGCTATCCATCATTACAAACATCGGCTGGGGTGACATGCGACGTGCCGAAGCTTTCCCTGAAAAGAATTTCAAGACGATGGAAAAAGGCTACTTTGAAAGTGGCTTCGTCATCGACGGACTGTTGGCCACACCTTTTACTAAAATCGGTGCAGGAGTGTTTTACCGTTATGGGCCGTATAGTCTTCCTAATGTTTGGGACAACTTTGCCTGGAAATGGAGTGCTATTATTGAAATGTAAGCCATATGAATATAATAATTGAGTTGTTCGGTCGGATCTGCAATCTGACCGATTGGAAAAAGGGATTTAAAACCCCAAAATTCACTTTCGGCGGATTACAAATCCGCCTAAACATAGCAATAAGTCTTGCTTATGGTCTTATACTACTTGCTTCTTGTAATTCTCAGCCCCCAAAAATCGTGCTGCAAGGCGAAGCCCAAGGCTCCTATTATGCCATCACCTATTTTGATGAACAAGGACGCAATTTCCAGCGTGAAATCGACTCTATTTTCCATGCCGTTGATATGTCGGTCAACCTTTGGGTGAACAATTCCGTCATCTCGAAAGTCAATCGCAATGAAGAGGTTACACTCGATTCCATTTTCATCGACAATTTTCGCATTGCTCAAGAGGCCGCTAAACTTTCTGACGGATACTTTGACCCCACTATCTCACCTATTGTGGCCGCTTGGGGCTTCAGCTATAAAAATGGCGATACACTCACGCCACAACTCATCGACAGTCTGCGCGCCTTGGTAGATTATAGGAAAGTAAGAATTGAAAATGGAAGCGTCATTAAGGACAATCCTGCCATGACGTTGGACTTCAATGCCATAGCGCAAGGCTACACCTCCGACCTAATCGCCTCGTTTTTGGAAAGCCAAGGTGTGGTGAATTATCTGGTCGACACGGGCGGCGAAATCATGGCCAAGGGTGGCAAGCCCAATGGTCAGTCGTGGATTGTTGGCATCGAGAAGCCAGCCGACAACTGGGATTCGGAACAAGTGGTACACACTCGCATCGCATTGCGCGACAAGGGCTTGGTCACCTCAGGCAGCACACGCAAATACGTGGAACGCAACGGCAAACGCTATTCACACTGCATCGACCCGAAGACAGGCTATCCTGTGGAACACAATGTGCTCAGCGTAACTGTTTTGGCTGAAAACTCCGTCTGGGCAGATGCCTTGGCCTCCATCTGCATGGTGATGGGCATGGAGAAATCGCTACCACTCATCGAGAGCATGGACGGTGTGGAAGCATATTACATTTACGTCAACGAGCAGAACGCATTGGAGACCTTTGCTTCGGAAGGGTTTGCAAAGCTTGTTGTGGACTAACGAGTATTGTGCCAACAGTTTGTACTCCTTGCGGGGAAATAAAAATGGTATAATAGACAAAACTGGTTGGTAAGGTATGATGTAAATTACTGACAGTAAAGTACATAAAAGCGATTAATGGCAGTTAGATGAAATCGTTTTCATCAAAACACTTAGATTGGTCTTGTAGAGTCGATAAGATTTATAGATAGACACAAGATTTTCAACAAATTATGCTGTTGGGTTTTTTAAGGCATTGGTGAAAATCCGGCATATCATCAACCATTTTTGGCAACATTACCATAAAAATAAAGAAAGCCGCTGAAAATCAGCGGCTTTTTTGTACTCCCGCAGGGGGTCGAACCCTGGACACCCTGATTAAGAGTCAGGTGCTCTACCAACTGAGCTACGGAAGCATCGTTTTAACAACGTTGAACCTCTCGGTTTGTGGGTGCAAAAGTACAACCTTTTTCCTTATGTTGGACGTTTTTCTCCAACTTTTTTTCTTTATTTAATTATATGATTGATATACAATTATTTACACAAAACCCATTTTCAGAGAATCCAATATAATTCAGTGTATCAGCATATCGCTGATAGCATCACCTTCCCAAAAAAAAGAATTTTACTGCTTAGTAAACCAAAACTTGAACTCACCCACTCTGGCCTTACTCACGATAATCCGTTCTGGAGTTTCCATGATCAAGTTGATAGCCAACTTGTTACCAAACCACACCGAAACATCCTTAATGGCTTTACGTGCCACCACAAACTGGCGGTTGGCACGGAAAAACTCGTGGGGGTCAAGCTGGGCAATCAAATCGTCCAAAGTCTGCGTGAGGTAATAGGACTTATTGTCATAAGTAACCATCTTCACCGTCTTGGCTTCAATGTATGCATAAGCAACATTACTGACAGACAAAGGAACGAGTTTGTCGCGCTCTGGAAGCAAAAAATAATTTCTGAATTTCTTCTTTTCACCCAATTGGGCTAAGAGTTTTTCAACTTGGTCGGAATTGACACGGGTCTCCGACAGTGTAAGTAATTTGTGCATGGCACGTTCCAATGCCTCCTTGCTAACGGGCTTCAGCAGATAGTCGATGCTGTTCACCTCAAAGGCTTTAAGCGCATATTCGTCGTATGCTGTTGTGAAAATGACAGGACACGTAATGCTGACCTTATCGAAAATGGTAAACGAGGATCCGTCGGCCAAATGAATATCCATAAAGATGACATCGGGCATCGGATTCTCTTCAATCCATTCGACACTATCCTCAATGGATTCAAGGACACCTACGATTTCAATACCCGGGCTGACCTCTCCAAGAAGTTTCTTCAGCGCTTTCGCAGCTATCATTTCATCTTCAATAATCAGTGCTTTCATAGTATTATTCGTTTTGTTTAAGAGGCAAAGTTACAGTAAAATTCGTTCCGTCGTCAAAAATTTCAACATTTTCGTTCCATTTTATTCGATATCGTTCCGAAAGATTGGCCAAGCCGATGCCACTTCCTTCCTCTTTCCCGATTTTTGGATGAATTTCATTGCTGACTATCAGATGGTTATCGTCATCCGTCATAATATGGACCGTCAAAGGCTGACGTGAAGAGATGACGTTGTGCTTGATGGCGTTTTCAATCAGTCCTTGGATGGAAAGCGGCAAGACGTGGTAATTGTCGTACTTTTCATGATTGATGTGATGGTCGAAAATCAGGTTGTCGCCATAGCGTATTTTCATCATCTTACAATAGGAACGCACACAATCCAACTCCTTTTCCAAGGTCACCATCTCCTCATTCTTTAAGGTGTAGCGCAACACAAAAGAAAGCTGATGGACAAAATCCTCGGCCTTGGTGGTATCAAGGTCGATAAGCGACTTCAAGGTGTTCAGCGAATTGAAGAGGAAATGGGGATCCATCTGAGTCTTCAAGGTTTCGTAGCGGGAAGTCAAGTTTTCGGCTCGCAGGGACTCGTTCTCGACATCGGCCATCTTCTCCCGATATTGTGAACGCACCAAATACGCCACCATGAGGGCAATGGTCATCAATGAGCAATCACCCAAATAGCCTCTCATGACATACGAGAAAACCCTCCTATTCGGATCGGGCCAGTCAGGAAAGATGATCAGCTGAATTATGGTAAACATAGCACTCAACAGGAATGTTATTACCACTGTTCCCACGATAATCACCGCCAATTCATCGCTTCGCCGCTTGAAATTCCTGGCAAATACAAATCTACAAAGCAACATCACCGCAAACACCATGATGAAGGTAAACGGGATGTTCAAGGCCACTTTTTGGTAAAAATCCAACTTATCTTCCTCGGGTGACATTGGGGGAGCCTCTCTGCGTTCTTGCGCCCTGGCACGGGCATCCAAAAACCGGATGATGTTTGATTTGCCTTCGGGATTTTCCGCTAACTGCTCCGTCTCTTTATTGGCAAAAGAGGGTCTTCCAAAATAATGGTTCAGGGTGTACAAAAAATAATACGCCATCGTAATGGCAAGTGAAAGAATAACTATTACTTTGATTGACAAGTATTTATCTACATCATTATTCGTATAATTCTTATTCATAGGCAAGGGTTATTCGTATCTTAATGCATTAATCGGGTCGGTGCGCGAGGCCTTCAAGGCGGGGAAGAAGCCTGAGATGAGGCCCAAAATGGCGCACGAAACAAAGGAAATAATCATCCACCCCACATTGACAACGTATGGCAACGACATGGCCAGCGAAACCACGTATGACAGCAACAAGCCCAACAACAGACCAATCACGCCGCCAATAAGGCTCAAAATGATACTCTCTGTGAGGAACTGTAACAGAATGGCGGAGTTCTTCGCTCCGATGGACATGCGCAAACCAATTTCCTTGGTACGCTCCGTCACCGTGACATACATGATGTTCATGATGCCGATACAGCCTACCAGCAAAGAAATCAAGGCGATGGCGACCAAAACCGTGGTAATCATACCCGTCATCGACGACATCATTTCCAGCATCTCCTGTTGGGTACGCACTTCGAAGTCATCGTTACCCCCTTCCGGAATTTTGTGCGATACCCGTAAAATACTTTCAATCTCCTCCACAGCAGCTTCAGCCACATCTTCGGAGGCTGCCGAGCACACGATTTGCTGGATGTAATCGACACCCAACATACGCTTCTGCACCGTCGAATAAGGCATCACCACGAGGTCGTCCTGGTCCATGCCCATACCATTTTCTCCCCTTTCCTTCAACGTACCGATGACCTTGAAAGGCATATTGCCCACGCGGATGGTCTTGCCGATGGGGTCTTCACCCTCGTCGAACAGTTCCTCCACGATGGTCTGGCCAATCAAGCCGACCTTGGCATATTTCTTTACGTCTTCTTCCGTGAAGTTGACACCTGTGGCGATTTCGTATTTGCGGATTTCCAGATAGTCGGGTGAGCCACCATACACCGTTCCCGACCAGTTTTTGGAACCGTTCACCAACTGTCCACCGCTGTTGACCACGGGACTGACCATAGTGACATTCTTGGCCCCCTTGGCTATCAGTTCACAATCCCTAACTTTGAGCGACTGCACGTTGCTAGAGCCCATGCTGACGCCGCCACGCCTCTGGTTGGCGCGCATCACCATGATGAGGTTGGTGCCCATATCTGATAACTGATTGGCGGTGCTTTGCTTCAAGCCCTCACCCAAGTTAACCACCGCAATAACGGCAGCAATGCCGATGACGATGCCGAGCATGGAAAGGGCTGAGCGCGTCTTGTTGCGCAGCAGGGCTTTAGCCGAAATCCGTATGAGGTTCAGAATATCCATATCAATAATCGTTGTCTACTGGCAGGGCTGCCAAAGCCTCGGCTGCCGATTTGGTCGCCACAGGCTCATCACGGAGGATATGACCGTCGCGAAGGAAGATAGTTCTACTCGTAAATACTGCAATATCAGACTCGTGCGTCACGAAGGCGATGGTCTTTCCTTGTTCGTGAAGGCTTTGGAAGAGGCTCATAATTTCGTACGAAGTACGGGTGTCGAGATTACCTGTGGCTTCGTCAGCCAACACGATGACGGGGTCGTTCACCAGGGCTCGGGCAATGGCCACACGTTGTTGTTGACCGCCCGAAAGCTGATTGGGCATGTGCCCCATGCGGTCTTTCAAGCCCACGAGTTCCAACGCGTGTTGCGCCCGCTCATGACGCTCGCGGTGCGACACGTCGGGGTTATACACCAGAGGCAGCTCCACGTTCTCCAATGCCGAAGTGCGTGGCAAGAGGTTGTAGGACTGAAACACAAAGCCGATCTTTCGGTTGCGGATGTCAGACAGTTCGTTTTTGCTCCTCTCTCTCACCGAGATACCATCAATGAAATACTCGCCCGAAGTAGATTGGTCGAGGCAACCAAGGATGTTGAGCAAGGTCGACTTGCCGCTACCCGACGAGCCCATGATGCTCACGAACTCGCCTTGGCAGATGTCGAACGACACGCCTTTAAGCGCGTGAACTTCCTCACTGCCAACGATAAATGTCCGCTTGAGGTTCTCAACCTTGATGATGGATTGCTTCTCGTTCATAACGGCAGGCGTTATTTTTTCTGTTGCTGGTTGCTGTTCCTGTTTCTACCGGGAGGGCCGGGCATGAAAGGATTCTCGCCCTTCTTCACTTCCTTCTCCTTCGTCACAAACTGCGCCGAAAGCACCACTGAGTCGCCGGCTTGCACCCCTTGTTCAATGATTTTGTAAGCACCATCGCTCATGCCTGTCTTGACAGGACGAGGCATCATGTCGTCGCCTCTTTTGAGCCATACCACAGTATGATTATCCTGGGGTTCGACTTCCTGCATCTTAGGTGGTCCTGGGCGTTGTCCTTCAGGCTTTTCGGCTTTGCGGATAGCCTTCAAAACTTGCTCATCGGGAGTAAAGTTGAACGCCTCAGCGGGTACAGCCAATCCCGTTTGCTCCTCGGTGACGATGGTCACACTGGCAGTCATGCCGGGGAAGAGTTTCTGGTCAGGGTTGGGGGCATCGATGATGACGGTATAGGTCACCACGTTGCTTGTGGTGGTAGGTTTCATGCGGATTTGGTTGACGGTGCCTTCAAACACATCGTCCATGTAGGCATCGACGGTGAAAGTCACGCGCTGTCCCATTTTCACTTGCCCAATGTCGGCTTCATCGACGTCGGCTTCCACCTGCATCTTGGTCAAGTCGTTGGCCAAGGTGAACAAGGTAGGTGTGCTGAACGAGGCGGCCACGGTCTGGCCCACTTCCACGGCACGGTCGAGGACGATGCCATCGATAGGCGAATAGATTTCGGCGTAACCCAAATCCACCATAGCCTGGTCGTAGGCGGCTTGCGCGTTTCGTTTGCTCATCTGGGCCTGGGTGTAGGCGTTTTGAGCCTCTTGATAGGCTGCCAACGTGGCGGCATTCGCTTCATAAAGTTGTTTTGTACGTTCGTAGGTGAGTTTGGCATAATTGAGTTGGCTCTCGGCAGAGGTAAGGCTGGCCTTGGCACGACTCAGGCTCTGGTTGAGCGTCTGCTTGTCCAATTCGGCCATCAGCTGACCTTTCTTCACCACATCGTTGAAATCGACATAGATTTTTTCCACCTTACCCGACACTTGCGTACCGACTTCGACGGTCTCCACCGGCTCGATGGTGCCCGTCGCGGTGACCGTGTTCTCAACGGTGTACTCCGCGACCACATGGGTACGGATAACCAATTCCTTGTTCGCTGATTTCTTGGCTTTTACAATCAATATCACAGCAATAGCCACGACGATAATACCTAAGATAATCAGTCCTATTTTTCTTTTCTTTTTCATATTTCGCAATTATCTGTTTTCGTTTTTTGCGGCTGCCACAGTGTGACAGTCCTACAGTCACAATTCGATCGGTTTTCCCATGTAAATGTCCAAAATCTTGCGTTTCATCACCAGGGAATACTTGTTCTGAATGTAGGTATTCAACACGTTCAGGTAAGCGTTCTGTTGTTGCAGCAATTCCACCGTTGTGATTGTACCGTATTGATATTGAATATTATACGCATTAAAACTCTTACTGTAGGCATTCTCCTTTACCTGTGACACCTTATAGGCATTGAAGGCCGAGACCACGTTGCGGTAGGCCTGCACCACCGATTGGCGCACCGTAAGGGCCGACTGCTCATAATCCAGTTGCGCCTGTTCCAAAGCAATACGGCTTTTCTTCACGTTGGCTTTGGTTTGACCACGACTATAAATCGGGATGCTCATCGAGACGCCCACACTCTCGGTCGGCTTGCCGTACCACTTCGAGTTGCCGTCGCCGTCGAACGAAAGCACACCCATACCCACGTTGGCATTGGCTGCGATGGTCGGGAAGTAGTTGCCCCGCGCCAAGTCGACACCCTTTTCGGCCAAACGGATATCGTAGTCGCTCATGCGCAAATCGGGCATATACTCCAACGCAAGGCTGACGGCTTCCTCCTCTTCGGGCAACGACGCCATCAAATTGTCAAGGTTATCCGTATCAGGGGAGATGATTCCCAAAACGTCAGTCGGGTTCATCGAAAGCAACACCTTCAAATCCAGCAGGTTGTTATCGATATTAATGCGCGTGTCGACCACATTGTTAGAGTCGCTGTAGTATTGTGCCTCAAGCAGCAGCAAATCACTTTCGAGGATGGCACCCACTTTGTGACGCGCACGGCCTTGCTTCATTTGCTCGCGGCTGGTGTTCAACACTTCAAGCTGATACTTCAGCAGCTCCTGATTGCCGAGAATCGTGAGGAAACTCTGCAAAATCTGGGTCGTCAGTTGGTTGTCATAACGTTCCAACTGCACCTCATTGCGCTCCATGTTGAGGCGGTTTTGCTCAATGGTTTTGCTGATGTTGCCGCCTTGATAAATCGTCACGGAAGAGCCAACGCTCACGTTGCCCGAAGTGGACCAGCCGTTTTCATTATTAGAAAAGTTTTGTCCCACTGAGGCATTCAAGTTGGGCAGACGTTGTTGTTTCGACTGCTCGTAGGTCGTCTCCAAGGTCTCGCCAGTCAGTTCCATCGATTTGCGCTCGTAACTGTTGGCGAAGGCAAAACGGAGGCAATCCTCAAGCGAAAAGCGGTAGGAATTGGACTCTTGCGCCATACCTGTAGAAGCGAGCAAAGCGATAAAAACAATGGCCAATATCTTCATTAGCACCTTCATAACTCGACATTTAAGAAGCGCAAAGATAGAAAAAAACTCAAAAACTCAAAAATCAATAAAAATTGTTTTCTGATAAGTTTTTTGTATTTTTGCGGTATTGAAAAGAGCTATAAGAATTAAACCAAAGTTGTAAAACATCATTAAATCAACTAATAACTAACTAAAATTTAAAAAGTTATGAAAACAAGTAACAAGTTCTTTGCTGAATTGTTCGGCACATTCGTCTTGGTCTTTGGCGGTTGCGGAACCGCACTTTTCGGTCACGTCGGATTCCTTGGCGTAGCCATCGCTTTCGGTCTCACCGTGGTGGCCATGGCCTATGGTATTGGTCACATCTCAGGTGCTCACCTGAATCCTGCCGTGAGCTTCGGCGTCTTCGTCAATGGCCGCATGAGCCTTAAAGAAATGCTCTGCTACTGGGCTGCCCAGTTCATCGGCGGTATCATCGCTGGCGCTTTGCTCCTCGTGATTTGGAATGCCATTGGCGGTGGCGCTACCGGCGTCTTCGCTTCCAACGGTTTTGGTGAAGCTTTCCAAAAGGCTTGCGGCGGTCCCGATACGGGCTACCAAGCCATCTCCACTGGCGGTGCCTTCCTCGTTGAGGCGCTGTTGACCTTCGTGTTCCTGATGGTCATCCTCGGCGTCACCGACAGCTGCCATGCCAACGGCAAGTTTGGCGGTCTGGCCATCGGTCTCACCCTGGTGCTCATCCACCTCATCAGCATCCCGCTGACCAACACTTCTGTGAATCCCGCCCGTTCACTCGGCGTTGCCTTGTTCTCAAAGTGCGACGGTTGGAGCGCCATGGGTCAAGTGTGGCTCTTCATCGTGGCCCCGCTCGTCGGCGCCTGCCTTGCCGGCCTTTGCTACAAGTGCATTTGCGGCTGCTGCAAAAAAGAGAAATAATCTGATCATTAATTAATGGATTTCAGGCCGTTTCATTCGCTGGTGATACCGGCAATGAAACGGCCTTTCTTTTACATCAAAACACATTACCATGAAAAAGTTATCTCTACTATTCCTAGCTTTCTTTTCGCTGTCGTTGGGTATTAATGCCCAACAACCGGCGACTCGGGCTTTCATCGACGAAGAGGGCGTAATCCGTACCGAAACCATACAGACACAGCTGCCTCCAGCGGCCCGCGATGGTCTGACGCCCATGCCCGGCTTTCCTTTAACCTTTGCCTCCAACACCACCTACAAACCCATGCGAGGCTTGGCTTTAGCAGACCTCAATAACGATGGCGCCGACGAAATCATCCTCTGCCACAACGAGGAAATCAACGTCATCGACGGGCAAGGCAACGTGCTTTGGACACAAGCCTTAGTCGGTGGCATGGCCCAATATCCTGCTGCCGTGGGCGATATCAACAAAGACGGCATTCTCGAAATTGTGGTCCTCACGGCCTACGGCAATGCCCGTGGCGGCTTCAACGTCTTCGATGCCAACGGCAACGTCCTGTTTTCGACAGTCACCAACAACAACCCGCTCATCTGCTCTCCCGTTTTGGCCGACCTCAACAACGACAGTGAGTTGGAAATCATCTTCTGCGGTCGTGGCAAAGCCTCGGCCAACATCTCTGCTGGCATCCATGTGTGGAACCTCCAAGGCGAGGAGATGGAAGGCTTTCCCTTCGAACTACCTTCTACACCTGCTTTCACTCCCACTTTGGCCGACATCGACAACGACGGTTCCCTTGAAATCTTCGCCTCCACAACCTCTGCTTTGTATTGCATCAGCCACACGGGCGAACTGCTCTATACGGTGGAAAGCAATGAGGCCTACAAATATTCTTACCAATCACCGCTCATTATTGATTTCGAAGGCGATGGCAACTGGAGTCTCGTTGGAGCCTGCCACGGCGACAACCCAAACCATTACGTACGCGATGCCCGCACGGGCGAATACCGTACAGGATGGCCCAAACCCGTCTCGTATTGGACCTACTCAGCCCCGACTGTGGCCAAAAACGGTGACCAATACGCCATCTTCATGGGCGTCTCTGGCGAAGGCAACGTGTTCTACCAATATGACATCGACGGCAATGTGGCCCCTGGCTTCCCGCTCAATCTGACCTCTGGCGTTGAAGGCTTTGTCTCTGTGGCCGACATCGACGGCGACGGCGAGAACGAAATCATCACCGACTTCAATCTGATGGACGGAAACGAAGGCTACATCCGCGCTTGGGAGATGGATGGTACGGAAATCACCGAAGGCTTCCCTCTCCGCCCACAAGGTCTCTCCTATATGAATGGTGCCAACTTTGGTGACATTGACGGTGACGGCATGTTGGAAATCGTCACCTTGACCTATGTACAGAACTTCTCACCCGATGACCCAGTCTATGTCACTGCCTACGCCTTGAACCAACCTGTCGAAAACTTGGTCTACGGCACCTACAAAGGCAGCAACGACCGCATGGGCTGGATTCGTGAAGAAGAAGTGGTGGTTAGTTGCAATCCCGTGACCAACCTGATGGCTGAAACGGGTGGTGACGTATCCCAAGTGTATCTGCATTGGAGCGAACCCGAACCTGGCTCAACGGGCAACCTGTTAGGCTACCTCATCCAGAAAAATGGCGAGCTTCTGCAAGAATTCTTGGAAACGCCGGAATATATGGATTTCGAAGTTGAGTTCTTCCAAACCTACGAATACGTCGTCATCGCTGTTTTCGACGACAACTGTGAGTCGGCTTGTGCCCCCTTCTCGGTAGAGGTGATTCCTGATGCCGTTCCAGAATACAGCAAGGAAGCCAAGGTCTATCCGAATCCTGCCAAGGACATGCTTCAGGTCGAAGGTGCTGGACTCGCTCAGGTTGAGGTGTTCAACATCATGGGCCAAAGTGTGTTGCGCGTCGGTGAAAACTTTGAGGCTATCGACATCAGCCGCCTGCAAAATGGAATCTATTTCGTGCGTATCAAAACCAATGATGGAGAAAAGACCGTGAAACTGGTTATTGAGAAATAAGATGGCTGGCATCTACATCCATATTCCTTTCTGCAACTCGAAATGCGCCTATTGCGGGTTCTATTCGCTGCCTTCCTTGAAGCTGAAAGAGCGGTTTTTAGAGGCATTGAAGGCTGAGATTGTAACGCGGAAAGATTATTTGCAAGGCGATGCCGTCAATACGATATATTTCGGTGGCGGCACGCCTTCGCTGCTTTCCCTAAAGGAAATCGGCGAGTTGCTTCACCTTATTAATGCGCATTATCCTGTCGCGTCTAATGCCGAAATCACCCTTGAGGCCAACCCCGACACGCTGTCGTTGGAATACCTAGAAGGTTTGCACCAACTCGGGGTCAACCGGCTCAGCATCGGCATCCAGAGCTTTTTCGACAACGACTTGAAGTATCTGAGCCGTCGCCACGACTCGCATCATGCCCAGCAATGCCTTGACTGGGCCAAATTGGCTGGCTTCGAGAACATCAGCATCGACCTCATCTATGGCCTCCCCTCCTCCAAAGCCGAGCAATGGAACAAGAATTTGGACATCTTCTTTGCCTATAGTCTCCCCCACCTCTCGGCCTACGCGCTCACCCTGGAACCTAATGCCATTTTGACCAAACAGATTGAATTAGGAAAAGTACCACCCATTAATGAAGACGATGCCCTCCGCGACTATGAAATCCTTTGCCAGCGTGCCGCCGAAAACGGTTATCTGCATTATGAAATTTCCAATTTCTGTAAATCGGGGATGCACTCGAAGCATAACGCCAGCTATTGGTTCGGGACGCCTTACATAGGCTTCGGGCCTTCTGCGCATTCGTTTGATGGTGGTTCACGGCAATGGAATGTTTCCAGCGTTGAACGTTATTGCGAGGCTTTCTCTGCCGCATCGCGTCATTGCGAGGAACGAAGCAATCCAGATACGGAAGCTTATGGCCTGGATTGCTTCGTCGTTCCTCCTCGCAATGACGCAAAGCGTGTCCAAGAACCAGTAATTGAAAAAGAACAACTTTCCCCTGAACAACACTACGACGAATACGTCATGCTGCGCCTGCGCACCCACTGGGGCATCGACTTGAAATGGATGAAACGCGAGATGGGTGAACGCTTCTCCGCCTATTGCGAGCAACATGCACAGCCTTTGATAGCCGAAGGCCGGCTTTCACAGACACGTGAATTCCTCTACCTCACAGACGAGCAGATGCTTTTCACCGATGGAGTGACAGAGGAATTGTTTTGGGAATGAATCTTTTTATTCCAAAACACAAAACCTATTGATTTCTTTCTTATTTTTGGATTCTCAGAATCTGTCATAAGGCATAGGTTTCCAACCCGTGTCAATTAAACAATTAAACAATCAACAATTAAACAATTAATATGCTTAAATTCAAATCATTAATCCTATCCGCTCTTCTGCTCATCGGCCTGAACACGATGGCACAAGACGAAAACGAACAACGCGTCGGCGCCAACTGCACCAGCATCATGGTGGGCAAGAAAGCCTCTACCGACGGCTCTGTCATCACCTCCCACACCTGCGACGGCCGCTACCGCACCTGGATGCGTTGGGAACCTGCCGCCGATTACAAAATCGCCGACACACCCAAAGGCAAAAAGAAAAAAGGTCAAGATGCCGAAGTCGTTGAAACGCACAAAGTATACAAAGGCACAATGCACACCGAAGACCCCTTCGACAACCGCAACGTGGAACTGGCGGGCGAAATCCCACAAGTGGCACACACCTACGCTTATCTTAACACTGCTTATCCTTGCCTCAACGAGAAACAACTGGCCATCGGCGAGACCACTTTCTCTGGTCCTGATACCTTGGTCAACAACAAAGGCATGTTCATGATCGAGGAATTGGAACGTGTGGCCTTGATGCGCTGCGACAATGCCCGAGACGCCATCCAACTTATCGGTAATCTCGTCAAGGAATACGGTTATGGCGACGGTGGCGAGTGCATCACTATCGCCGACAAAAACGAAGTGTGGCAAATGGAAATCCTTGGCGAAGGCCCCGACAAAATCGGTGGCGTATGGGCAGCCAAGCGTATCCCCGACGACGAAGTGGGCGTTTCAGCCAACATTGCCCGTATCGGCAAACTTGAACGCGGAAGCAAGGACTTCTACTGCTCCGACAACTGCGAAGCCGTAGCGAAGAAATATGGCCTCTGGGATGGCAAGGGCGACTTCATCTTCTGGAAGGCTTTCCGCGCCTCTTACGGCGGTGGCAAAAACTACAGTGACCGCGAGTTTTTCATCCTTAGCCAGCTGGCACCTTCGTTGAACCTCAACCGCGACATGCCAGAACTACCCTTCTCCGTGAAACCCGATGAGAACGTCGATGTGCGCAAGGTGATGGAACTTTTCCGTAGCACCTATGAAGGTACCGATATGGACATGACACGCAACGTAAAAATGGTGGCCAAGAAGCGCACCGACGATGGCGTTGTTGAAGATACCATCATCAGCCCCGTAGCTAACCCCTGGGTGAGCAGTGCAATGATGAACACCATTAATTATTTGGCTCCTGGCACCATCAACTTCCAACGCACCGTGGCCGTGGCATGGAGCAGTTACCACCACATCATTCAATGCCGCAGCTGGATGCCCGACGAGATTGGCGCTATCTGCTGGATGGCCTGCGACAACCCAGGACAAAGCCCTCGCATCCCAATCTTCTCAGGCTCCACTACCCTGCCTGAAGGTTTTGACAAATGCGGTCAACTACGTTACCGCGATGAGGCTTGGATTTGGCACTACCGCAAGGCCAACAAGCTGGCTACCGTGCAATGGGGTCGCACCAAGCAAACCCTCCTCGGCACTGCCAATCGTTTTGAGCAGAAAGCTTTCGATGAAATCCCCGCCATTGAAGGCAGAGCCCAAGCCTTGATTGCCGATGGCAAGAAGAAAGAAGCCACCGAACTCCTTAACCAATACACTACCGACTTCGCTGCTTCAACGCGTCAAGCATGGAAGGAAATGGAAAATAAATTTTGGTATTGGTTTGGCATGGGATTTTAATCCTCACAGACAGCATAAAAAAGGAGAGCTCACGCTCTCCTTTTTTTATTGATGCTGGTTCACAGTGATAATCACCAAACTACCCGTTTCTCCGCTCAACTTGATGTGACCTGTTCGAGGTCGAGCACCCATCATAGGATCAACTGTGACAGTAAGTATTTTATTGCCAAAACCACTTTGGGGCTCATAATGTATCCAATTCACATCGGCATTCACAGCCCACGATTGGTTCGAGGTCACCTGGATTTCATAACTGCCACCCTCTGGACGTACGTCAAGTTCGGTCTTGTCGGTTTCCAGAATATTGGGTTTGCCTTCCTGAACCACAATGATGTTAGCCATCTCTTGCCCGTTATGAGCGGCAGACACAAAACCAATACGATTGTTAGGATCCGTATTGCTATCCACAGCAATGTCAAACTCAGCATCTCCCTCGCCTGAACTGGTTATCAGGGTAATCCAGCTGCTCGCTTGCAGTTGCCATGTTGTGTTCGAAGCCAAAGACAACGATTGCAACCCACCCGTATAAACAACAAACACAGTATCGGCATCAAATTCAACCATTAGTGGAGTGTCACCAGGAGCTTGGGTGACAAAGAATTCATAATATAGGTTACCTGACTTTATGAAAAAGACATTCGTCCTTGGCTCAGTTAATATGTTCGGCTGAGCCGTCAAAACGACAGTGGCATTGCCTGTTCCCGATTGCTGCGAAATCGACAACCAGTCACACGCCATATCAAACTCCCATCCAGTGTCGCAGTTGATACTGATCTCACGTTCTCCACCTTCTTTTTCAAATTGGAACTCAAGAGGAGAGACTTCAAGAAAGTGAGGATTGGGCGAAGCTTCCTGACGTATGCCGAGCATAGCTTGAGCACCACCAGCTGTGGTGAATAGCACCGTGGTTTGGCGTTGCTCATAACCAGGATTCTCGCCTAAAGTCACTCTGATTTCGGCATCACCCTGACCTTCAGTCTGACTCAAGGTAACCCAATCAACTTCCATGGATGCTGTCCATGCATCTTCCGTGAATACCGCAATAATCTTCGTTTCGCCTGTGCAGACAAATTCAAGATTCTTTGGCATGATCTCAATGCCCATAATTGGGTCAACCGTTTGAACTACATGAACCTTATCAGAGGTGAGCGAACTCTCAAAGAACACATCGGCCTCACGCATTTCGATTTTTTCATCTTCAATTGGACTGACAGTCAAAGTAACCGTAGCATCGTCGAAGCCTTCCATCACCGAACAGGTAATCCATTGCGGAGTGGTAACGGTCCAATCCAAATTTGACGATATTTCAACTGTGAACTCACCACCCGCGCCTCCACATCGATAATTTTTCGGCGAAACATTGAGATAATACTGAGGCTGTGGGGATTGAGCTCCCTGTGTCAGATTCAAAGTAGCGGTATTGTCCTTGGTAGTGGCTTTGATTTGTGTGGACCTATCCTCTCCTGTCGTATTTGATTCGACAGTAAGGGTCAATGTGGCATCGCCCTTACCTGACATGGGTGAAACCACAATCCATTCTGCTGAGGGGTTGATTGTCCAATCACCGTTTGATTTCAGCACGATCTCAACTGAGCCTCCTTGTGCATCAATCTCCTGGGTGGTAGTATCAAAAGACACTTCAACAGGTTTACGGCAACCCACAAAGGACATAGCCAAAGCTACGACAAACAATAGGTAATTAATTTTTTTCATCTGGATAAGAATTAATGATATGAAAAATCAAATATGTTTTGGATTATAACGCAAGTATAGTCAGGTTAGTATACCTTATTCAAAAAAAGGTGCGTCGAAACAATCCCGACGCACCTTCTTGTTTTGATGTTCAACAAAACGCTTAGAAAATCTCAGTTCTGTTGTCCTTAATCTTAGCTTGATCTCTCAAGGCTTGGTAGACGGCACCACCCAACACTTTGTTGGTATACTGGCTGGTCTTTTCCCTGATGATGTCGCTATAGTTTTCAGGAGTTTCAGGTTGCGTGAACTTCACGTTCTTGATAATGAAGGCACTGCTGTTGCCTGCGATGGGACCCAGCTCTTCGCCTTCCTTCATACCAAGGAGTTTACCGACAATGTCAGCTTCCACACCAAAGTTGCTCAACACACGGGATTCGATGGCAATATCAGAAACCGTGGTAGATTCAGCGCCCAGCTCTTTGACCATTCTGTCGATATCGTTGCCACAAGCTTTCATCTTCTCGACAGCGATTTCACCCTTCTTCTTGTTGAGGACTTGATACTTGAATTGGTCAACAACAGCTTCCAATGGAGCATAGCCTTCGTGGACGACACCCGTCAGAGCAGCCACAACCAACATGTTGTCAAGTTCAAAGATCTTTTCTGAGACATCACCTTTCTTGGTCTTCTCATCGAAAGCCCAGCGGACAATCTCACGCGGATTCTCAATACCGGCAATCTGATAAGTCGACTTGTTCATTCTCGGCATGGTGCGCTTGGTCAGACCTTGCTCCTCAATAGCCTGGTTGAATTGATCGTAGGTTCTATTCTCGGTAACAAACTTGTTGGCTTCAGCATAGATGTTTTGATAGGTCTTTGTGCTTGCTGTAACTTCATGCGTCAGATAAGCCAAACGGGCTTTCGGCTGAGGCTCGGTCTTGCCCGTAACCTTAACGATGTGGTAACCGAACGGAGTTTCAACCACGCCCAGCGAACCCACAGGGTTGTTGATAACATACTCGTTGAACTGAGGAACCATCTGTCCATCAGTAAACCAATCGAGGTCACCACCTTTATCCTTGGTAGCATCGGTATTGTACTCGGCAGCCAGCTCGGCAAACAGTTCGTCGTTGTTCTTGGCAGCTTTCAGCTGGGCCAGCAATTCGTTGGCCTTGGCTTCAGCTTGTTCCTTAGTAGTGACAGTATCTTGGCTGGCATAAGCACCTTTGTAACCAATCAAAATATGGCTGGCCTTCAGCGAGTCGGGACGGCTTTGGAGGTCAACAATGCGAACCAAGTTGAAAGCCTCGCCATCTTCATAAGGACCATAGACATAGCCAACACCATTGCCGTTGTCGAAAACAGCCTTCTCAACCTGCTCAGAAACATCCTTGCGGCCCACCCAAGTGCTGTCGTAACGCTTGTCGGAGTTGGCATTGACAAAGCTGATCACATTATCGGTATCAACCAGTTCTTGTCTCATGCCCTGGACGAGCTTCATAGCTTCCTGACGGTCTTCTGCCGAAGGTTTAATTTCGAAGACAACGTATTCAATGTCGCGTCTTTCATCCGTCTCGTAACGGTGCTTGTTCTCTTCATAGAAAGCCTTGTTGTCGGCATCGGTAACGGTCACCGTTGAATCAGGAATAGTGGTATAACGCAAGGCAACGACATCGGCCGAAGCTTTCATATTCTTTCTCTCATAATATTTCTGAGCCAAAGCGGTAGGAAGGAAATAGGAAGCCTTCACCAAATTGTTGAACTTGGTCTCCAAACGGTTCTGTTTCAAAGCTTTCTCGAAATCCAACCAGCGATTGTAATAATCAGCTGGAAGCTCGCTCAAGTTTTGGAGATATTGGGTCACACGCTGGGGATCGAAACCGTTGGCATCGCTGAAGCTCTGCACCACCCATTCATGCGGGTGTTCACCCGTCATCTGGTCCATAAGTTCCTCAGAGGTAATGCCGATACCTGAAGCATCGTATTCCTTGCCCATAATGTTTTCCTTAATCATCTCTTCCAACGTATTGTTGTAGATGCTATAAGTCTCAGCGGAAGAGAGGTTGTTGCTGTTGGATGAAGACCTTCTGCTTTCAAGATTCTTTTCCTTGACCAATTCATAGTCTCTCACAGAAATCTTCTCGCCATCGACGACGGCCACCGACGGGCCCGTGTTTCTTCCCTGACTTTGGAAAAGGTCTTGTAAGACAAACGCTAACAATGCGATACCGATGATTGCAATCAACAATCCGGAACGTCTTCTGATTTTTTCAATTGCTGCCATAGTTCTATTTTCTATTTACTATTTTTTAACTATTAAACTTCAAATTTGAGCGTGCAAATTTAGTAAAGATTTCAACTCAAAGGGAGAATTGTTTGATTTTTATTTTTCAAAACCCCTGAATTTCGTTTTCAGATTTTCTATAAAACTGAAAAACAGCTATTTATCCTTAATTTGCAATTCCACCTCATCCAATTTCATGTCAGAGGCTTTCAGGATTTTAACCCGATAATTGCCGATTTCAAGCACCTGACCTGGCTCGGGAATGCTTTCACAATAATGCAAAATCATACCCGCCAAGGTCTCATAGTCGTCAGAAACGGGCAAGTCAAGCTTATAAGTGTCATTGAGATAATCGATTTCAAGACGCGCCGAGAAGACAAAAGTATTGTCGTCCACCACCTTTTCTGTTTCATCCTCTACATCGTATTCATCGTCAATCTCGCCAAAAATCTCTTCCACCACATCTTCCATCGTAACTATGCCTGCCGTGCCTCCAAACTCATCAACGACGGCTGCTACACCCTGTCTGTGTTGAATCAAATGTTTCAATAACCGGTCGGCGGTATAAGTCTCGGGGAAGAAGTCAATCTTTCGGATGAGGTCAGTCAAGGCCACATCACGATGCTCAGCAACAGTGCGCACCACATCATTCAAGTGGACATAACCGACAATGTCATCGATGCTTTCACCTATCACAATCAATTTGGAGTGTTTGGTCTCCTCGAATCGGGCTTTCACAGCCTCTACGCTATCGGTCAGTTTCACCGACTCTATCTCATTGCGCGGGCCCATGCACTCGCGAAGCTTCACCGAACGGAATTCCATCACATTCTGGAAAAGCTGTATCTCCTGCTGCATATCTTCATCGGCTTCCTCCGGGTCGGCATATTCGGCAATGTAATCATTCAAGTCGATAGTTGAAAAGCGATATTCCTCTTTATCTACCTTTAGCCGTAGGATATACTTGATGATAAACTCCGATATACCCGTGTAGATAAGAATCAACGGATATAACAGGCAATAGCAGATGAAGGTAGGCAAAGCGAAAAACGAAAGGATGGCATTGGGGTCGATGCGAAACAAGACTTTGGGTAAAAACTCACCCACCAATAATACCAGCAAAGTCGCAAGGATGGTCTTCACCAACAGCACCATGAAATCGTTATTGAGCGAAAGGAATTGCAACCAATGGACAACGGAGCCATCCAACAGTTGTGACATGCTCATGCCATAGATGATAAGGGCGATGTTGTTGCCTAAAAGCAGAGAGGTCATGAAACGTGACTGGTCCTTCAGAAAAAGCCTAATGATTTTGGCTGAGAAAGTATTCTTGGTCAGTTCCACCTCAAGCTGCAAACGGTTGATACTGTTGAAGGCAATCTCAAGCCCCGAACACAGGGCAGAGAAAAACAAGGTAATGGCAACGACAATCCAACTATTCATGACTCAATCCTCCTCATCCACATCGAGTAAAGCACTACCCGAATACATGGTATATTCTGAAAAGTCCTCACGTGCCACAAGGCTGTCGGCTTCAATCTGCTTGTCGGGGGTGACAATCTTCACATGCGAGCGAGTATATATCATCTTCAAGTCTTGATACCAGAATAATTTATCAGAATACATGGTCTCGTTGCTGCCGAAGTTTTGTACAATCACGTTACCTTGTGCTTCAATTAATCGCATCTTGCCGTAGTTTTTGCCATAATCGGCATGGAGTTCCGTGGTCTTTTCCCCTTTGTCGTACATATAGACATCGAAACCAAGAGGAAATTCCATGATATCATCCTCAGTCTCCATACGTATCATTCGAGGCGTGTGCAATTCCAGATTGACAATGCCCGAGTCGCTGCGGTAGAAAACCACACTGTCGGCCATAATACCCGACAATGTGTCGTCAGACCCCATGGCTTGCACGATGGCATCGGGGTTTGAACACGAAAACAACATCACAGCCACAAAGGCTGTGATGTTGAGTATGATTCCTATTTTTAGGTTGTGTTTCAATTACTTTCTTGCTCTGATGGTGGTGGTTTCACCGATCCAACCGCCAACCTGGAAGGACTGACCTTCGCTATAGTCGTTGAAGAAGATGGTCTCCATCGACGGGAAGGCTGAAGTGTAGGAGCGAATCAAGCTGTTGGCTCTGTCAGCGATGGAAGGATCAATGGACTTGGCTTTGTTGCACTTGTCGACAGCAGCCCAGAACACTGACTTGCTTTCGATTTCACCGCTAAACTGCTTGGTGCTGCCAGCGTACAGCATGGCGATGAGGAGGTACGGCTCACCATTGGTCGGGTCAACCTGAGCGGCTCTTCTGAAGATGTCGCGAGCGCGAGAGAGGCTGCCCATGTTTTCGTAGCACATACCCAGGTTACGGTAGGCACGATACTTACGGTCGTTGTTCTCTGTCTTCGTAGCTTGTTCGAAGAAGGTGGCGGCTTCGCTATACTTCTTGTCCTTGAAGAACTTCACACCCAAGCTATAGGAAGCCTCCGGGCTGGGCTCAAGTTCGTTCAGCTTGACAGCAGCATCGAGGAAGAGTTTCGAGTCGGTGCAGTCTTTCTTATCCAAGATAGTGGTAATGCGCTTGAGGAGTACAACATCGTCGGGAGTTTCCTTCATCTTTGCACTAAACACCTTGATCAGGTCTTCGCACGAGGCGAAGGGTGAGAACAAATTGTCGAGATTGTTCTTCACACCTTTGTTGATGTTAATGTTCTTCTCGTTCTTCTCAAGTTGCTTGTCAAAGCCGGCCACAGCGTCAGCATCACCAGATGTTTCGGCTTCTTCCTTGGCAGTCTGGAGTTCAGTCTCAGTCTCAGCAAGGGCACCGATGTTGTTGTCGAGCACTTCAGAAAGCTCCTGATAGACATTGATGATAGTCATCTTTTCGGCCTTGTTGTTGTTCACCATGTCGATGGTGGCCTTGAAGTAGGCATCAATATAGGCACCTTGCAGTTGTGAGGGGTCAAGGGCGACAGCGTCACGCAGTACGTTGTAGGCCTCTTCATAACGGTTCTTGTTATAGGTATAGATGAGCAAGCCCTTACGACCCATGATGTTGGCCACCTGCGAAGCTCCCGTCTTCGGGTCGGTCGGGAAATACTGGGCTCTCGTATCCATCAACATGCAGAGGGTGTCGATATAGGCATCTTTTTGCTGCGGGTTGGTACGAATGAAGTACTCCATGATCTTCTCACCGTTCGTGTAGACGAACTGGCTGGCACGAGGACAGTTGAGGAAAACCGACCTCCAAGCGTTGACCATCTCCATGCTGATGGATTCCGGAGCATACTTGGCGGCCTCCCATTGCTTGAAGTATTCACGATACATCGAAAGGTTGGTCACGCAGGCAACGCTATCGGTGCCGTACTTCGACTCTTTCACCTCTTGGGCGGATACACTCATTGCCATTCCAAAAGCAACGGCAATCATCAATAATCTTTTCGTTTTCATCTCTTCTTATTTTTAGTGTTTAACTTGTTTGTCTCTTGTTCAAATATCATTCCAAAATTTTCAGGCGGTTATTCTTATCTGTATTTGCGCTTCATGAACCAATGCTCAAACACTGAAATGCCTACATTCATCTTGGCATAGCGTTCTTGTATCAAACCGCCTTCACGGGTACCATATTGTCCTATTTCAAAGGACACATTGACCTTCGACGGAGTCTTAGGTAGCGGCAACGACATTCCAGCCGTGGCACCTACCTTATTAATACTATGTTCCATGCCATCGTTTCCAGGCAGGCTGATGAAACCATGTTCATAGAATCCGCCGAAACGATAGGTAACACGTGAAAAATATCCCGAAACGGAAGTATGTCTTGGCGTGAATTCAGCTCCTGCCGACACCGACCACGAGTTCTGAAGGGCATCGGTGACGCCCTCACGGGCAAATTTCGACCATTGCATCCAGTTGAAATCGGCGCCCACCGTCCAATCGCTACCTTTTTGCAAAGCCACACCCACACCAAAGCCTTGAGGCATGGTGATACGAGTTGGACCGGAAATATGTGCAACCGTATCGATGACATATTCTATTTCAGTATCCATATCTTCCTCAATGGACCGGATAAACAAAGTCTGATCAGCTTTCAACTTGACTTTCTGAGTGTACGTGAGGCCGACACTTAAATCCATATCGTCACCCACATTCGTGTTGAAAAGCATACCATAATCGAACATGAAAGAGCTAACCATCACGTCGACACTACGCCTTGAACCGATATAGTAAATCGAGTCGGGAAAATAGAGCGAGGTCTCGGTCTGTGTGTTACCAAAAACATAGTAAACATTGGCACCCACAGCAAAATGCTTGCCCAATTTGAAGGCGTTGCCAATAAAGGCCTGATTGAGTCCACCTTTGCCTTGGAAACGTGTGGTTGTATTACCCACTTCAGGAATTTCCTTGTCGATCTTCATAGTGTATCCTGTGGTACTATAAGGTTGCACGCCAAGTGCCACTTTCCACCATGGTGCCAGGCCAAAAGCCATCGAAACGTAGTCGAAAGAAGCGTTGTTGGCACGCTCAGAGAGACTCGCCGTACTGAAAGCGGAGGTCTTGAAATAAAAACCAGCATCAAAAAGGAAGGCCAATGAATCAATTTTGGCGTATGAAGCAGGATTTTCAGCATTAATCATACCGCCTCCAAACATGGCATTGGCCGCACCACCCATACCTTTCAGCCTGACATTCATCGACTTGTCACGCACTTGACCTACTCCAAACAAAGAATAGGGCGAGTCGGCATCAGCTTGAGCCATGGTATCGAAGCTGAAACAAGCCAGCAGGCATATCAGCCAAATGTTTTTCAGAAAATGTGTTCTCATAACCATAACATCTTAGGCACACACTTCCCTCTCTTCCTCCTTTATTCGAGTAGATGAGGGTTTAAGAGCGTGCAAATATCCGATTTTTTAACTCGTTAGACAAATTTTTATTGCTTTAATTACAAGCTAATTTTGTTATATCACTGATTATCAACTAAAATGATATTTAAAAATAAAAAAATCACAATTTTTGAAGTTTTTTTCTTGCCAAATGGGAAAAATGTCGTATTTTTGCAGCCACAAACCGAGAGGTTCAACGTAGTTAAAAACAGAGGTACCGTAGCTCAGTTGGTAGAGCAGAGGACTGAAAATCCTCGTGTCACTGGTTCGATTCCCGTCGGTACCACCAAAAAACGAAGAGACGCAAATATGCGTCTCTTTTTTTGTTTCATTGATTCAGTTTAAGGCTGTCACCTTGTGGCCACCGATTTATTGCGATGTTGAGGCATAGTGGCAATCGCGAGCCGCAACCCACACAGCACAAATAAAAAAGCGCTCCCAAAGGAAGCGCTTTTCTAAATAGTTTCTTACTTACTAAGATTAATAGTTAGCAAGATTGAATCCGTAATGCTTAATCACATTAGGAGCAACTTGGTGGTTGCGATCTGACATGTCAATCGTCTTAGTGCTACCATCAGCAAACGTAATGTCGATGGTGTAACCATGAGTAAGAGCCAAAGGACGCAGCACCATGTAGAAATGAGTGCAAGTAGCTTGAGTAGTACCAATCTGCACACCTTCCTCAGGCATGGTTAAAGTGAGAGTGTTACCTTTTTCAGTCACATTGTAACCCACTCTATTAAGGTACTGAGCCAATGACTGCATATAGGCAGTGTTGTTGGGGTCATAATTGTTGAAGAGGCTCTGCATTTCGACAGGATCGACTTCGGGGATGATCAACTCAATCCAACCAGAGAGATCAAAGCTGTTGTCAGTAATCTTGATTTCCTTGACGACAGTAGGACCATTGGGATCGAACATCATCATGTCATAAACACCGCAAATGTTTCTGAAGAAGAAAGCAGTTTCGGGTGTTTCGGTTTGGGCCAAATGCTCAACATTGTCAACCTTGGCAGCCATATACATAGCTCCCAACGGAACTCTGTCGGCACGATACTCTTGAGTAGGGGCAACATAGAACTGGCATTTATTTTCACCACCAGCCATTTCCGTATGAATGTTATTAGCGCCACCAGGATAGAAAGCATAATAAGCATCCAAAATGTCTTCAGCAACCTCACCAGTTCCACAATTCTCAAATCTAACATAATTGCCTTCTTGAACTGCAGCATACTGGGCGCAATGGCTATGAGTAGGAACCTCGTTGTCAATGTTGAAAATCATGACTACGTCACCTTGTTCAAACATGACTTTGAGATTACCAGGAGCATAATAAGCTCTGTTCTCATCCACATTTTCTTCGACAAGCTCTTGGGTCTTTATCGTCAAAGCACTCTTTTGTTCTTGTTTTTTGCATGAGGTGAATGCTAATGCCACCAATGCAATCATGCAAAAGCATCTAATTACTCTTTTCATTTTTTTTAATTCTCTTTTTTAGTTAGTAATCAGTTAATTGACAATTTAGAATTAAGGATTCCAAGTGGTTCCACCTTCAATTCCAGAACCAGCAGTTCCACCCGCCATGAAATCCTTGTTCACATCGAGATTGATCAATTCAGCCTTTGGAGCTTCGTACATTTTGTTCATCTTTTTCATTTTGTTTAGTTTTTAATTTGACTTATTGTTGTTAATTAATTGTTTCGTGCTTCCTTTTCACACTTTTGACGCTGCAAAAATAAATAATTAATTCATACGGAGAGAAAAAAAATCACTTTTTTTGAATTTTTTTTCCAAAGCCCTTCTTCAAAGCAGTGTTCATCTCACGAAAAGCTTGGCCGGGAAAGAGGGCTGACAATTGGAAGAAATTGACAAAAATGCCTATAAAGGAATGCAATTTTTTCATACTTGTCCGTTTTGGCCTGTTGCGTTTGAAGCGGTTGGGGCGAAGGAAATTGCCTTCCGCCATAACCCGAGAGAAAAGTTTATGGGCACGACGCCTGCATGACGGTTCATAAAAAGGCATTTCGGCCTTAGGTAAGCCAAGATTCTCTACCAAAAGATAGCCAAAAGTTTGCCACGGCTTCAACAAATGCATAGAAGTTATCCATTGGTACAACTTATCGGTATCGAGCTGATCATGATAGGCATGAAGTGTTATTGCCAAATCGGAAAGCTGTCTCCAACCCACACCCGTAGTCAGGAAATGATGCCAAGCATGGAAGAAAGTGTAAAAAACCATAAACTCCTTAGAAGGAATTGCCAATTTGAGACCTTCGAAATCGACATGCTGGGCTTTTTCATGCAGACCTTCACGTTCAATAGTTTCATAAACAGCCAATTCCTTATATCCTGACAAATCGGCACTAACACGGTGTATTTCCATGGGATAATGACCAAACTCAATATTATAGTGCCTGCCTGAATCCACTTCTTCCTCCCAATTGTAGCCACCGGGAATTGTGCGCAGAAGCTTACATGCCTCATGGAAGTCGTTGAGACCCACATAGAGGTCAATATCTCCGAATTGTCGTAAATTAGGATTGGGGTAAAGCATGGCCAAACTAAAACCCTTAAGCAATACTGGATCGATGTTGCGTGCTTGCAATAGCTTCACTGCCGAAACCAAAATGCGTTTCAACTGCATCTGGTTGATCAAGTTGAAGCGCATAGCCGATTGCATCTCGCCAAGCATGGAGTCAGACGGACGATCGTTTCCCTTTATCTGAGAGGCTACATCGCTCAACAGCACATTTGTCGCATGATGTTTGGCAAGCCGCATGACAGCATCCCAATCCACCTCCCCTTCAATGACAGTAGGGGTGCCCCATAAAGCGGAACGCATCAAAGCAAAATACTGTGACTCGGGATTTGTCATTTATTATACCTTATTAATTAATAATCATGTCAGTCTCTTTCCAAGTTTGCAACAAAGCTGCCACGTCTTTCTCAGCCACATCGCGGGTAATACCATACTCATCTAAAAGAAGCTCTACTAAAGTTTCTGCTTCAAAATCCTTATCTTCAACCGATTTCCAAAGGAAAGCAGCCGATTCATTCAACGAAATCATGCGGCTGAAATCAACCGCATCAAGTCCTTCAGCAACAAGAACAAACTCTTTGCCTAAAGAACGAAGTATGTAACCTTTTCTTGTCTTCATATCAATATTGTTTACTTGTTAATTTAATCCATTTCCTATATATCTTCAGCATATATTTCCTTAGAAACAAAGTATGTCTCCATAGCCACGCTTTCCGAGGTTTATGCTGGCGATCATCAGGTGTTATGATTTCAACCACCTTACCAACCACATCATTGCGCTTCCCATGTTCGACATCATTCAGATTGCCATCGCCCATCAAAGTGAACTCTTCTCCATTAATGGCCACAATCCGATGCAAAACATATCGTTTCTCAAAATATGCCAACACAATATCACCCACACTTAATTTGTCAGTCTTCCTCAATTTAATGCGATCAACTTCCCCGCGTATGAAAGGAAGCATACTTCTACCTTTCGGGGTCATCACCACTTCGCGACCTTCACCAAGCAACCGTGCGACTTCACCCAAAAGCACCTCATTCGGTAAGACTACTTTCTCCATGATGCTGTGTAACTGTATTATAACATAAGAAAGCGGCCTTATCATTAGGCAGACAATCCAACGAATAACACGGCACCAAGTTGATTATCTTCACAATGGCAGTATGAAGTCCATCAGCCATTTCTTTGATAAACCGCAAACCCGAACAAGAAACATACATCGAAGCATAAGCCTGAGTCATCAGCTGTTGATGTATTTCATTTGTTTTGGCCTGATGCAAATCAACGATGGCACCCACAGGATAGTCTAAATTGCGGTAACAAGGTGTCTTACCACTCCAAGGAGAGCCATAAACCCGAATTTCACCATTGGGATCAACTCGAAGTACTGGATTATCGTCATTTAGCAATTCACAACCTTCTATATTATTAATCCACAATTGACTATGCGTACTTTTTCCTGTACCACTCTTGCCCAAAAACAAATAGCCCTTACCATCCTTTACAGTAACTGATGAATGCATCAATAAGGTATCTTTTTTAGCAGTAACAAAAGCATACATCACCATAATCACAGTATTGATTGTGAACCTTAAACTCCCTAGAACACGAAATTCGGTCTCGGAAAAAGACTTATCAGCAATCATATACAAACGAATAGGAGCTTCCAACATAGGAGCAATCTCCATCAACCATTTCCCTTCCCATTCGTAAATATCATAACGAGGCATGTCAGGAGAAGTGCAACACACTGTCACCTTCTGTTTTTGGGAAGTATCAGGCATTGAATCAATCATCCTAGCAGTAAAAACCAAATTACTGTCATCTTCCACCTCAAAAGCCTCATAAGGCTTCATCTCACTCCAGGCGACATCGTTGTCAGGCATAACCACGGCAAATTTGTGACCCGCAACTTTATACACTTTCTTCATTTTGCAAAAATTTGTGCAAAGATAGTTTTTTTCTTGATATGATAGAACAATTGGGTGAAAATAGTCAACAAAAAAGGTTTTACCGCCAAAAAATCGTACCTTTGCCCGTTTTTTGAAGAACAATACGATGAAAAGAAAGAAAGAAAATAATAATGCGACCCTTAGACACGATCAGGGATCGCGACTTCGTAATATCATACTAGCCTTATTGACTGGTGGTTTGCTCACAGCTGCATGGCCCACTTGGGGTATTGCATCGCTGATTTTCATAGGGTTAGTTCCGTTATTGTTGATCGAAAACCGTATTGCACAAGGCAAAAATGACAGAATGTTTTGGCTCTCGTTTCTAGCCTTCTTTGTTTGGAATGTGGCCACAACGTGGTGGGTGTGGAACGCCACTCCTGCCGCCATATTAGCATGGATACTGAACGCGCTTTTCATGACCATCGTATTCCAAGTGTTTCACCTCACGAAAAAGAAAGTGTGCAACAACCCGTGGGGTAACTTCTTCCTCATCCCCTATTGGATGGCTTTTGAGTTGCTCACTTACTGGTGGTCCATCAAATGGCCATGGTTGAACCTTGGTCATGCCTTTTCCACTCAACACGAATGGATTCAATGGTACGAATACACAGGTGTGGCTGGTGGAACACTTTGGATTCTACTTGTCAATATATTGATTACCAATATAATCCTATACTTTAAATCAAAAGAAACAAAGCCACTTCTTATTAGTATTGGTGCCGAGGTGGCGATAATCCTCGTGCCCATTCTTATCAGCACGCGTATCTACAAACATTACGAAGACCAAGGCGTTGACACGGAAGTTGTCGTTGTTCAACAGAACTGCGACCCTTGGAACGAGCAGTTCGACAGCCAATTCTACGACCAGGTCATCCAAAACAACATTAATCTTTCATTGCCATTGGTAACTCCCAACACGCGGTTTGTCGTGAGTAGTGAATCAGCCATTCAAGAAGGCATCTGGCTGCAAGAGGTCGACAAAGTAAAGGCTGTCAATACATTGCGCGACTATGTCAAGAGATTTCCGCAGTTGGCATTCGTCATCGGCGGTACCACCTACGAGTGGGTGCCCAAAGGTATGGAAGATGATTTTCCAGCACGAGAAGCGGGACTTAATCGCTATTATTATTGCCACAATTCCGCCCTGCTCATCGACACAGTCCGCATGCAACATCGCAATAAATCGCAACTTACGCCAGCGGTGGAGGCTATCCCCGAATGGATGGGCTTTTTGAAGAACTATAGCCTTACCATGGGCATTGCACGTGGTACCCTAAAAACCGACCCCGAATCGAAAGTGATGGAATTTAGCGGACATAAAGTGGCTGTGCCCATCTGTTATGAATCAGCCTTTGGCGAATACGTCAGTTCGTTCTGCAAGAAAGGTGCCGACTTGCTCTTTGTCATCACAAACGACGGCTGGTGGGGCGATACACCAGGCTATAAGCAGCATTTCGAGTTCTCCAAGTTGAGAGCTATTGAGAATCGCCGTTGCGTTGCACGTTCAACCAACACAGGTCGCTCAGGATTCTTCAACCAGCGGGGCGATGTGCTGCAACAAACCCAGTATTGGGTACCTGATGCTATTCGCGCTACACTGAAAGCCAACACGAAAGTGACCTTCTATGCCAAACACGGTGACTACCTCAGTCGAATTGCTGTTTATCTCACTTTTGTGCTACTCATCACATGGGGAGCTATGAGCCTCATCCGATGGAACCGGTCTGGTGAGAGAACTACCAAGAAAGCCAACAAGCGCAAAAAGAAATGAGCAGCCCGTTGCTTTCTTTAGGACCTTTCCAAGGCATCACGGATGCACCTTTCCGCAACGTGTTCAAGCGACACTTTGGTGGTATTGACAAGTTCTATACGCCATTTTTCACGGGAATACATAAAGAGGACCACGCCAAGAACCTTCAAGGCGAGGAAATCGACCCAAAATACAATGATGTGGAGACATTGACTCCTCAAATTCTCAGCACTGATGCTGAGGAGATTCTGCGCTTTGCCAAGCAGTGCAAGCAGTTGGGTTATACGGAGATTAATCTCAACATGGGCTGCCCGTTCCCAAGAGTGGCCAACAAAAAAAGAGGCTGTGGTCTCCTGCCCTATCCCGACAAGGTGGAAGCCATGCTAGAGCGGGTTTTTGAAGAGATTGACATCAAATTCAGCGTAAAATGCCGTTTGGGGTACTTCAATCCAGATGAAATCGATTCTATTATTCCGATTTTTAACAAGTTTCCTTTGAGCGAATTAATCATCCACCCACGCATTGGGAAGCAACTTTACAAAGGTGAAGCTGATGCGGAACGATTTAAGGCATTAATACCTCAGATTAATGCACCCTTGGTGTACAATGGGGATATTGTTTCGGTGGAAAGTTTTATAAGGATTAATGGTATTCTGAATGACGGTCCTTCGACAGGCTCAGGAACCTGCAAAACTGTTGAGCAGTTCATGTTAGGACGGGGGCTTTTGGCGAATCCGTTTTTGGCGGAGGATATCAAAGCCTCCGTCATTGCGAGGCCTCATTCCGTGAAAACGGAAAACGACGAAGCGATCCAGGAAAGCGTCTCCCTAGATTGTTTCGTTCCTCGCAATGACGCGAAGCGTGTGTCAAAAAAGGCCGAACGACTACACAACTACGTTATAGACCTGTACAAGGACCGTCTGCACCATGCAGGAGGTAGCCCTAAGGTATTGGGCAGAATGAAGGAATTATGGTCCTACCTGATGAACAGCTTCGAGGAACCGCAAGTTGTGTGGCGGAAAATCAAGAAGATTAATGCATTGAAGGAATACGAAGATGCTGTTGAGACCATCTTCAAAGAGATAGCCATCAAATGAAAAAGCCTCCCTTACGAGAGGCTTTTAGTTTAATTGACCGCTATGAAGTCATAGACTCCCAAAGGTATGACACGACTTCAAAAGCTATCTATCAATCATTCAAACGAAGCGATGGCCTTCTTGATGATTTCGATGGCTTCGCGCAGTTCGGCCTCGGTGATGACCAAGGGCGGAGCAAAACGAATGATGTGCTGATGAGTGGGCTTGGCCAGCAGGCCGAGATCACGCATCTTAAGGCACACGTCCCAAGCTTCCTTGCCATCTTTGGGCTTGATGATAACGGCGTTCAACAGACCTTTACCACGAACCTTCTCAATCATCGGGCTCTTGATCTTGCCGATTTCCTCGCGGAAGATCTTACCGAGACGCTCGGCGTTCTCCATCAGGTGTTCTTCCTTGATAACTTCAAGGGCGGCGATGGAAACGCGAGCAGCGATCGGGTTGCCACCGAAGGTCGAGCCGTGCTCACCGGGCTTGATGTTCAGCATGATGTCGTCGTCGGCCAACACGCAAGAGACGGGCACCACACCACCACCGAGGGCCTTACCCAGGATGAGGATGTCGGGGCGCACGCCTTCGTGGTCGCAAGCCAGCATCTTACCCGTACGGGCGATACCGCACTGCACCTCGTCGGCCATGAACAGCACGTTGTACTTCTTGCAGATGTCGTAGCACTTCTTCAGGTAGCCATCATCGGGCACATAGACACCAGCCTCACCTTGGATAGGCTCCAGCAGGAAACCAGCGATTTCCTTGCCTTCCTTGGCCAGCACTTGCTCCAGAGCATCGGGATCGTTGTAAGGAATGCGGATGAAACCGGGGGTCATAGGACCATAGTTGGCATACGACTCGGGGTCGTTACTCATCGTGATGATGGTGATGGTACGGCCGTGGAAGTTGCCTTCGCAGCACACGATCTTCACCTTATCGTTCGGGATACCCTTTTTGACGACACCCCAACGACGGGCCAACTTCAAGCCTGTCTCGTCGGCTTCTGCGCCTGAGTTCATGGGCAATACCTTGTCGTAGCCGAAATATTCAGTCACATATTTCTCCCACACGCCGAGTGCGTCGTTATAGAAAGCACGGCTGCTGAGGGTGAGGCGTTCGGCCTGATCAGTCATGGCCTTGATGATTTTCGGGTGGCAGTGACCTTGGTTGACAGCGGAATAAGCCGAAAGGAAGTCGAAATATTCCTTGCCTTCGACGTCCCACACTTTGGCGCCCTTACCCTTGGCGAGGACGACCGGCAGCGGGTGATAGTTATGGGCACCGTACTTGGCTTCCAGGTCCATAGCTTGTTGTGATGATGTGATTTTCTCGATCATAACGTGTTACTTATTTAAGATTTAAAGATTTAAGATTCAAAATTGCGTGCAAAGGTAATGTTTTTTTCAACCCTTTTCTATTTTGGTCTGTTTTTTCCAAACAATTTTGTAAGCCATGAACAAAACCACCGTGAAAAGCGCTATGGCCAAAAGACCGAAGAAGGCTAAACGGTAGTGATTACGCTGTGCTTTGAGAATTTCGATTTGTTCGTTTTGGGATTCGTAATGACAGAGGAGGTCTTGGGTTTCGTCTTGGAGTGCACTTATCTGATCATACAAATCATTGTTTTCGCGTTGTAGGACTTGTTTTTGCTCATCGAATGCATCAAGTTCAGCCACCATCTCCTCGAAACGCCCCAATCGGGCGTAATCCATGATAAGCGGTTTCTTTGCAACCGACTCCATCATGGTAATTCCAGTTTTCTTTGCTTCTTCAGCATAAAAATCAAGATAATGTAACGAGAGTGTAGCTTTTCCTTGCAAGGCGTACAACTGACCAAGGCTTAAAGCGGACTGCATCAAGCCAAAATGGTACTTGTTAGTCTCCGCCAAAGTGAATGCTTCCTTATAATATTTCAATGCAAGCGATTCGTTATGACGGTTCATAGCCACATTTCCCATTTCGACCAGCACATCTGACTTGGCATTCAACACGTTAACCATCTTTTCAGCTGACCATTCCACTTGTTCGATGCAACTCATTGCCTTGTCAAAATAATAACTGGCAGAATCATAATTCACAAATTGCTTTTCAAACAACAAGCCGTAATTTTTGTATATAACCAACTGATAATCATAACTATCAGATTGTTCAAACACAGGGATAGCAATTTGATACAATTTCCTTGATTCACCATACCTCCCCCACTCCATGTAAATACTAGCCAAGTTTGCAGTAGCCTTAGCCTCTTCCATTATATTGTTTATAGACTTGTAATATGCCAGGCTTTTCTTGAAATTCTCTTCTGAACGTTCAAAGTCGTGCTTTTGATATTGAATGACGGCCATGTTGCCACATGTTTGAGCTATTGCCATTGTGTCGCAGCGTTTTTCGGCAAAAGGCAAGACCTTTTCATAAATCCTAATCGCCGAGTCCATATTACCCCAAATCTGTTCAAAAAAAGCTTGGTTCCAAAGGTCTTCAAAAGCACGGTCTTCGTTTCCAATAGACATGTGCAAGTCAAAAGCCCGTTTCAGATAAACCTGCGCCAAATCAAGGTCGGCATGATAACTATATTGCATCCCCAAGGCATAAGTGGCATCGGCTTCCAAATCGGTTAAGCCCAAATGCTGAGCCTCTTTGATGGCCTTTTCTCCCCAATCTATACAGTCGTCATAGGAAACTTCGTAGAACTCCCAGGTCAACTCAATCATAGTTCTCACTTTGTCGCTACCTTCTTGTATGGCCAACACACTTTGCAAACTGTCTACAATACTAGTGTCCTCTTGAGCGGAAACCCACGTCGAGCAAATGGCTAAGGACAATATGAGCAGCAACCTTTTCATCAAAGGAACATATTATATCTTCTTTCATCAAAGATGGTCGTGATTTCGCCGTGACCTGAATAGACCTCTGTATCATCGGGCAAATGGAACAGCCGCTCGATGATGTTCGTGCGAAGTTGCTCGTAGTTGCCTCCTGGGAAGTCGGTGCGGCCGATGCTGCGGCAGAAGAGCGCGTCACCCGTGAACACCCAACCCTCGATTTCGGCATAGAGACTTATACTGCCCATAGCATGACCTGGGGTGCTGATGACTTCTAGGGTACTTTCACCCACCTTTATGACTTCGCCGTCTTCCAAGTCACGGTCGGGCAAGCCGCAGTCACCCGCGAAGGACATCCCAAACAACGTTGCTTGCTGTCGCGAGCGTTGAAAGTCGTTTTTCACGTTAGGATGTGCAGCCACCTCGATGCCGTAACGTTTTTTCACGGCTGCATTGCCAACAATATGGTCGATATGGCCATGCGTATTGATTGCCATCAGCGGCTTGAGGCCATGGCTATCGATGAAACCGAAGAGTTCATTTTCCTCGCCTGCATTGGAGCAGCCCGGGTCGATGATGACACATTCCTTGGTGTTGTCATCGTAAACGACGTATGTGTTTTCCGCAAAGGGATTGAAGACAAATTGTTCCAGTTTAAGCATAGTATCTTTTTTGGTACGGTCCTTCGACAGGCTCAGGAACCTAAGGTTGTTGAGTCTGTCGAAGCCCTACATTCTTTTGCGAGGGCAAAGATAAGGTTTTTTCCACAATAATCTAAAGAATTTGCCTATCTTTGTCCGCTAATTTGGTATTCATGTTGTCGAAAAAAAGATACACGATTCTTTTTCTTTTGCTCTTTGCCATGGTTCCGCTGACTCATGCCCAATTCTACAATGGCATGAACATGTCTTTCGGAAAGAACCGCGTGCAATATGGCGACTTCCATTGGTCGTACTACATGAACGATAACTTCGACGTGTATTTCTATCAAGGTGGCAATGATCTTGCCCAATATGCACAAGCCTATGCCAAAAACCAAATTCCGCAACTTGAGACTCGCCTCAACAGCCGCTTCGGAAAGAAAATACAGTTCATTGTGTTCAACAGCAAGGGCGACTTCAAGCAAAGCAACATCAACCTTGAGGAAGAAGAAAATGGCAACACGGGCGGCATCACCAAAATCATTGGCACGAAAGTCATCCTCTACTTTGACGGCGACTACACCCATTTTGAGGCACAAATCCGTGAAGGCATCACTCGATTATTATTCAACCAAGTGATAAACGGAACCAGCATCGGTTCACAAATTCGCAGCTCCTATCGTTACGACATCCCGCAATGGTTCCAAGACGGACTAATAGCTTTCATTGCCGGCAACTGGGACTGTCACAAGGAAGCTCAATTACAACGTGGCATCATTTCAGGCAACTATAAGAAAATCAACCACCTTCGCGACGATGATGCTTTGATTGCAGGTTATTCTTTTTGGAACTTCATTGACGAGAAATATGGCAGTAAGTCATTTAACGACATTCTGACTTTAGCTGAAAACTCACAAAATGTCAGGAAGGCACTACTTTACGTGACGGGCAAGGAATACAAAGCCTTGATTGAGGAATGGTTTGAATTCTATAAAACTCGTTATGAATCACTTATAACCAACCTACCCACCAGTCCGATGAAGCTGAAATACAAGAAATACCGCACATTCACTCAACCTAGCATCAGTCCCAACGGAAAATACATCGCCTACGTCAGCAACGACGAGGGCAAAATCCGGCTTTGGCTTGAAGACCTGCAAAACGGCAAACGGCAACAATTGTTTAAAGCAGGCTATCGTTCGGATGAAAATATCGATACTTCATTTCCACTACTAGCTTGGCATCCCAACGGCGAGATCCTGTCGTTCATCCTTGAGGAAGAAGGCAAAATCCAGCTATACAACTTGGATGTCAACAGCGGAAAAAAAGCAAGCACATATCTTTTCGATTTCCAAAAGGTCAGTTCTTTCTCCTATGCTCATAAAAGTCGTAAGATTGTGTTAGCTGCCACCCGCATGGGCAAACCCGACATTTATGTCTACAACCTGTTTTCCAACACTTTGGAACAAATCACCAACGACTACCACACCGACCTGAATCCCGTCTTCACCTTTGACGACCGACAAATCGTGTTCAGCTCCAACCGCGATAACGACACACTGAAAGTCGATGACAAAATCGGTTTCCAAAACAAGCAATTTGACCTGTTTGCTTACAATTATATTAATAAAGGTGCGGTGCTCCAAAACCTAACACAGCAGCGTTTTTCCAACAGCATCCTGCCCGAATCGCTAAAAGACGGAAGTCTGCTTTACTTGAACGACACCAGCGGCTACTATAATCTCTATCAAATTCGTTTCGACAGTGCCATCAGCCATATCGACACCATCGTTCATTACCGCTATTTCGGTAAGAAAGAGCAACTTACAGACTATTCATCCAATATCATCGATTACACTTATCAGCCCCGCGACCACAAAGCCGCCCTGCTGATGACCGACGAAGACGGTGAAAAGTTTTTTATTTCCTCTATTCTTCAGGGACATGAACAAAACATCAGTCAAATAAGCCCTTATGCCCAAAAAAGGTTGATCGAAGAATGGGTCAAAAAAGAAAAGGACACAGTTGTAGAGCCCATTTCAAAGCATCGTTTTTCAACCAGCTACCGTTATGCTCGGAGAAAACGACAAATCAGTGGTGCCTTAGGGGTTGACTCCCTGCAAGTGGTGCAGGACAGCCGTCCTGCTCCCAAACCACGGCAAAAAGACACCCTTCAACGCCCGAACAATTATTATGTGGAGCTCTTCGCCGATGAGTTGATGAGCCAAATCGACTTCACCAGCATGAACTACAGTTACCAACCCTTCAGCGGCGGCGGTATGCCCATCTATCTTAACTCGGGGTTCAACATCTTCCTTGGCACCAAGATGAAAGATTTGATGGAAGACTACAAAATCGAGCTTGGCGTGAAGCTCAACACCAGTCTCACGAACAACGAATACTTACTACGTTTCAGCGACTATAGCAAACGCTTGGACAAGAGCATTACGCTGCATCGTTATGTCACCGACGACAACTCAAGCTACTACTACCGCACCTTTACCAACGAGGCCTTTTATACCTTGAGCTATCCTTTCAGCGAAATCCTGAGTCTGCGAGGCACGGCCATCTATCGCAATGACCATCGAGTCAACTTAGCTATCGACGACTACAGTCTTGCCGATAAAGATGTTTACGAGAACTGGGGTGGTTTGCGAGCCGAATTGGTTTACGACAACTCGAAGAAAATCGGAACTAACCTGCTCGTTGGGGCAAGAGGAAAAGTGTTTGCCGAATACTACCAACGCATCGCACGCAACACCAATAACATGATTGTTGTCGGTTTCGATTACAGGAACTACACGCGTATCAGTCGCAACTTCATTTGGGCCAACCGCATTGCCGGCAGCAGTTCGTTCGGGCAACAGAAGCTCATCTATTACATGGGCGGTGTCGACAATTGGATCTTTGCCTCTTTCGACCAAGGTGCACCCGTTGACTACACGCAAAACTACGCTTATCAGACCCTTGCCACCAACATGCGAGGCTTCCCACAGAACATCCGTAATGGTAACAATTTCGTGGTCTTGAATAGTGAATTGCGTTTTCCCGTATTCAGCTATTTCACTAACCGACCCATCAACATGAAGTTCATCAAAGACTTCCAAATTGTGGCCTTTGGTGACCTCGGCACCGCTTGGACGGGCTGGAATCCATACGATCCAAACAACTCGCTCTATAACACGCACATTAGTGACGGGAATCTAAACATCACCGTCACCGAGATGAAAGAACCTTTGGTGGGCGGCATTGGCTTTGGCCTACGCACCACCATCTTTGGTTACTTCATCAGAGGCGATATGGCATGGGGAATTCAAGATGGGCAAATCTCGAAGAAACCGCGTTATTATCTGTCGTTCAATCTGGATTTCTGAGTGTCAGCCTTGCGCATGGCATGACGCACAGTGAGGAATGCCGAGGTACAACCTACCACCAGAATCGTGGCGAAAATCAAAAGCACATCCTTGAGTTTCAAAAGGACGGGATAAGCCTCCACGACATAGTTGCCACCTGTTCCGAACTTCACAAAACCGAACTGTTGCTGCAACAATACAAGAATGATACCGAGCAAAAGACCGATGATACCGCCTGCCACGGAAATCAGCAAGCCTTCATTCATGAAGATTTTCTGAATCAGACGGTTGTCGGCACCCATAGATTTCAAGATTTCGGTGTCCTTGCGCTTGTCGATCATCAGCATGGAAAGCGAGCCAACCACGTTGAAAGTCGCCAAAACCAGAATGAAAGTAAGGATGACATAGACCGCCCATTTTTCGGAACGCATAATGCGGTAAAGCGTTTCTTGCTGCTCTTGTTGGTTTTTCACTGTAAAGCCCTCCCCTATCACGGCTTTCACTTCCTTTTTCACCTTATTAATATCGGCATTCTGGGCAGTGAAAAGCTCCACATTCGAGGCTTTGTTCTCGTATTCAAGTAGTTCGGAGAGCCAATCAAAAGGCACTAGTACGAGTTTTTCATCTTGTTCTTGCTCGGTGGAGAAGACGCTACGCACAGTCAGCACATCGGAGTTGAAACTATTTTCAAGGCTCATCAGCGACGCATTGCCGCGTTTGGGTACGTAGATGCGAACCATCGCGTAGGGGTTGTAGGCATTGATACCAAGATACCATGCCACACCTGCGCCGGGAATAGCAAAATAATGTTCATCCTCATCTGAAAGAACCAAATCACCACCACCGAAAACAACTTCTTTCAAACGAGCAATCTTTTGGTACTCCAAGCCAACACCTTTCACCTGCCCAATATGCTGCTTGTCGTTGGCACGAAAAAGTGCATCTTCGGTAATTGTTGGAATCACATAATCAACACCTTGAATATCTTTAAGTTGACCCAAAGGAAAAGCGGTCAAGTCGATGGTCTTGCCTTTCACTGGTGCGATCTGCAAGTCGGGCGTGAGGCGGTTGTTCATCGAGGAAATCACCTTCTCCAGTCCATTGAATGCCGACAGCACCACGATGAGCGCAAACGAGCCCACACTAATACCCAAAATGGAAATCCATGTGATGATATTAATGAGGTTGTGGCTCTTTTTGGCCAGCAGATAACGGTTTGCTATGAACAGCGGCAGTCTCACTTTTCGGGATGCAGCAGGTTGTCGATGTTTTCGATATAATCCAAGGAGTCGTCCTCGATGAAACGCAACTCAGGCACCACTCGCATCTGGTGACGGATACGGTTGCCCAGCAAGCCACGAATTGCCTTAGCATTTTGGCCTACCTCTTCCACGACCTTCTTCTTCTCGTCCACGCCGAACACACTCAGATACACACGCGCATACGACAAATCGGAAGTGACATTGACTCGAGTCACGGTAATCATCAGCGAAGGCACTTTCGGTTTCAGCTCCTTCTGGAAAATATCACCTAATTCTTTTAGTAACAGCTTGTTTACTTTTTCTAGTCTCTTACCCTCCATAATTCAGTTTTCTTTTTTGTTTGCAAAAATAGGCATTTCTTTTGAAATCTTTCGGAAAAGCATTCAGTAAACTGAAAATGTTTATTTTTGCGAACTGAAACATAAATAATTACATTCCCATGAAATCAATCATTAAACCACTATTCATCTTGGCCATAATGGCTTTGTCCGTGTTTTCATACGCGCAGGAACCACAGCAAAGCCAAGAATCAACCACATATGTGGAAAACGAATTCATCATCTGGCTAGAGCAAGATGTGGATGCCGCAGACTTTGCCGCCAAGTCCAATACTGGAATCATGCCGAAAAGACAACTGTCCAAAAGGCTGAATATCTGGCTTTTCGAAATCAACGACAACAAAGAGCTTAGAGAAGACAAAATGCGCCGCTTAAACGCCAATGCTGATGTGCGTGTCATACAAAACAACCATACCAACATCACATTACGCGAAGCGATTCCAGACGACCCCTTCTTTGGCCAACAATGGGCACCTGCCATTATGAACCTGCCGCAAGCTTGGGAGGAATTTACCACAGGCGGTGTCACGGCGACTGGCGACACCATCGTGGTTGCAGTCATCGACGGAGGTGCTGATTGGACCCATGAAGACCTGAATTGCTGGGAAAACGCTCATGAAATCCCCAACAATGGCATCGATGACGATGGTAACGGCTATATCGATGACTTTCACGGTTGGAATGCTTACAACCACAACGGCTATGTCGGCAGCAACAACCATGGCACTCATGTTTCGGGCATCATCGGTGCTGTCGGAAACAATGGAAAAGGCGTTTGCGGCGTGAATTGGAATGTGAAAGTCATGCCCATCGGCGGCAGCTCGGGCGACGAGTCTATCGTTGTAGAAGCCTATTCCTATGTTTTGGAGATGCGAGCGCGGTACAATGAAACTGATGGCGAGGAAGGTGCTTTCATCGTTGCTACCAATTCTTCTTTCGGGGTCGATTACGGGAATCCAGACGATTATCCCATCTGGTGTTCGATGTATGACGAGATGGGCAATGTCGGCATTTTGAGTTGCGGCGCCGGTCCCAACATGAATGTGAATGTTGATGTGGTGGGTGATGTCCCATCTGCCTGTCCTGGAAATTATCTCATAGGCATCACCAACACCACCTCGGACGACGTGAAGTACACCGGCGCGGGTTACGGCATCAACAACATTGACATTGGTGCACCTGGCACATCTATCTATTCTACACTTCCTAACAACAATTACGGCAATATGACTGGAACCTCAATGGCCACTCCACAAGTCTCTGGAACCATTGCGCTGATGTATGCTGCCTTGCCCGAGGAGATGATGATAGCATGCAAAAACGACCCAGCAAATTTCTGTCTTTCAGTGAGGCATCACCTTCTTAACGGTGCCGACCACTTGCCTTCGCTCGATGGTTTGGTTGCCTCAGGAAGGCGATTGAATGCCTACGGTGCAATCGAAAGTGTTTTATATGACAGCATTATACCCACTTTAACAGGCGAAGTCAATATTTCTGGAGAACCTTTCTTCGGAGAAACCTTGACCGCCGAAACAAATTTGGGTTCTACGCCATCCATTCCTGATTTAGGAGAGTTGCATTACCAATGGCGAAGAGACACAACAGCTATCGAAGGAGCTGTCTATTCAACCTACACTTTGACCGAAGATGACATTTTCGAGAAAGTCTGTGTGCAAGTCACGGCCGAAAACTGCACAGGAGCCATAACTTCACCTCTTTTTGGCCCTATCAAAAAAGCGGAACAGCCCATGCCCGAAGCTCCACAAATGGAGAGCAACACCGACACAAGCATAACTCTTGTTGCTATAGAAGATGGTGAATATAACATCAATGGCAGCGATTGGCAACCATCTCCAGTATTTGAAGGCTTAATGCCAAGCACTTCCTATATTTTCACTCAACGCAAGAAGGAAACAAGATCGCATTATGCCTCGCCAGTGAGTCCTGAAGCGGTATATTGCACGATGCCCTATGATCATCTTTGCGAGAACCATAGAAGCACCTTCAAAGTCTATCCTAATCCTGCCAAGGGATATATTATCATTGAAGGCACAGGCAATATGACCGTCACGAATGCCCTCGGCCAAACCATCCTGACCAAGGAAATCAAGGGAAAAGAAAAGCTGGAACTGCCAAAAGGAATGTATTTTGTGACTATGGGCAACGAAACGCAGAAGATTGTGGTGGAATAAGGATTACTCCCGTCGTTTAGAATCCATCAAAATCGTCACAGGCCCATCGTTAAGCAGCTCCACGGCCATCATCGCGCCAAATTCACCACTTTGTACTTCGCGACCTGAGATTTCTGCGAGGTGTTTCAGGAAATGTTCATAAAGAGGAATAGCCACTTCGGGGCGTGCAGCCCGAATGAAACTCGGGCGGTTGCCTTTTTTGGTCAAGGCGTGGAGCGTGAACTGGCTCACCACTAGGAATGAGCCTTCTACCTGGTTGATGTCCAAATTCATAGCATCGTTTTCATCGCTGAAAATACGGAGTTTCGTTAGCTTTTGGCAAAGCCAATCCACATCCTCTTCGTTGTCGGCCTCCTCAATGCCAAGCAGAATCAACATTCCCAAACCGATTTCAGATTTCACTTTACCGTCAATCGTGACGGATGCGTGTGTAACTCTTTGTGCAACAATGCGCATATAGATAAAAGTTACGGGCCCTTCGACAGGCTCAGGGACCCTTAGATTAATGCATTAATTTGAAAATCATTTCCCTATACAAATCCTTCTCGCTCGTGTTGCCGCTGTCGTAGCCCTTGGATTTCATGTCGAACTCGCGAAGGATAGAGATATTGCGGATGCAAACCTGAGGCGGATAGTTGCGCGCCGCCGTTTGGTAATCCCTTACAAAAAACGGAGCCACGCCCAACACACTCGCCAGATTGCCTTGTGACTTGTCCTGTGTGCAGTGCAGTTTTATCAGCTTCGTGAAGTAGCCATACAAGCTTATTGCAGTGACCAACAGCGGATTCTCTTTCGTATTGTCGCCGAAATAGTTCACGATGCGGTTGGCTTTCAGCACATCACGGTTGCCTATGGCATTCTGCAATTCGAAGACATTGTAATCCTTCGAGATGCCGATATTGCGCTCCACATCCGCATCGTCGATGCTCTTGTTTTTGGGCAAGGCAATGGTGAGTTTTTTCAATTCGTTGGCGATTTTATGGAGGTCAGTGCCGAGGAAATCGGCCAACATCTGCGTGGCCTTGGGCGTGATGGAATAGCCATCGGCTTTCAGATAATTCTGAATCCAACCAGGGATATTGCTGTCGTACAGCTTCTTCGACTCGAACCACACACCCAGCTTGTCAATTTTCTTGGCTAATGTCTTGCGCTTGTCGAACTTCTTGTATTTGTAAGCGAAAACAAGAAGCGTAGTCTCGGGAATAGTTTCGAGATAAGCCTCAAATTTCTCCAAGTCTTTCACGTCCTGGGCCTCTTTGACAATGACCACCATGCGCTCGCCCATCATTGGGAAGCTGCGGGCGTGATTAGCGATAGTCTCCACATCCACATCACCGCCATAGACCACTATTTGATTAAATGCGCGGTCGGCCTCATCCAAGGCCTCGTTCTCGATGGTGTCCGAAATCATGTCGATGAAATAGGGCTCCTCACCCGTCAGGAAATAGATGGGCGCAAAATTTTTCTTGTGAATGTTGGAAAGAATTTGGTCGTAAGTCATCAGAACTTCAAGTGCTTGACAGTGATACCGTTATTGATGAGTTGTCTCAGCGAGTCGATGCCAATGCGCAAATGTTCGCCGACGAAGTTCTTGCTGACCACCTTGTCGCTTTCCTCAGTCTTGACACCTTCAGGCACCATGGGGTTGTCGGACACAAGAAGCAATGCACCCGTAGGGATTTCGTTGTGGAACCCGACTGTGAAAATGGTGGCCGTTTCCATATCCACAGCCATGCAGCGAATCTTGCGGAGATAGTCCTTGAAATCGTCGTCGTGTTCCCAAACACGGCGGTTGGTGGTGTAGACCGTTCCCGTCCAATAGTCGCGGCCATAATCGCGGATGGTGGTGGAGATGGCTTTTTCGAGACTAAATGCCGGCAACGCAGGCACCTCAGGCGGGAAATAGTCGTTCGATGTACCTTCACCACGGATGGCAGCAATAGGAAGAATCAGGTCACCGACCTTGTTGATTTTCTTGATGCCACCGCATTTGCCGAGAAACAACACCGCCTTGGGTTGAATGGCACTCAACAGGTCCATGATGGTAGCGGCATTGGCACTGCCCATACTGAAGTTGATGATCGTGATTTCGCCATCGGTGGCGCAAGGCATGGAACGGTCGCGCCCAACGACTTCCACGCCTTGCCATTCGGCAAAGCGATCCACATAGTTTTGGAAGTTTGTCAGCAGGATATACTTACCGAACTTATCCAGCGACAAGCCCGTATAGCGCGGCAGCCAGTTTTCAACTATTTCTTGCTTGGTTTTCATTTGCTTTCAATTATTTGTGCAAAAATAAGAAAAAAACTATAACAACCCATAATTAATAGCAAACGACAATGCTTCAGTAATATTCTCAACCTCCAATTTCTCAAACACTTGCTTGCGATAAAACTTTACCGTGTCGATGGATTTGCATACCTTTTCGGCGATTTCCTTCATCGTATAACCTTGAGCCGAAAGCACCAAAACTTCCTTCTCTTCGGGCTTCAACTTGATTTCGTCTTGATCTATCCATTGATGCTCGGTCAAAGTATACACGCTGTATTGGCTGGTTCCCCAATGACGAAATTCAATGTGTCCAGCCTCCTTACGTGAGGAAAGTGACACCGTGCAAAGTGCCAGCCAAACTTGTCCCAAATCATTCAACACAAGTGGCGTGATTTTATGATTGATAAGCAATTTCTTCCCACCTGAAAGGATATGGAAATCATACGACATCAAGCAATGTTTTTTTTCTTCGCGTGGCGTGGCATTGAAGGCCGAAAATCCTGCCTGATTAAGCTCTGTCAACATCGGAAGTTCGGCCTCAGGCACGTGGTTCAGATAAAAACCATAGCCCATCTCCATCACCTCTTTGGCAGAATGCCCGCACAGAAAAATCGGATTGTCAGATACATACAGAAAATTCTTCTTGAAATAATCAATGATGTAGATGCTTTGGTACGTGGTCTGTGCGAAGGCCTGTGCTGTCTCGATATAAGGCTTCGCCCGCAAGTAATCTTCCTCGGTGATGCCTTCCACACGGTTTGCCTCGATGAAAAAATCCTCTTTTTGAATCATTCTCTGCTTTGTTTTGCATGCAAAAGTACAAAATTAACCTTACCCCAATGGGTAATTCTTCGCTTTGGCAAACTCTTTCACCCATTTGGGTAGCGATGCTGTCGTAGCGATTCTCTTCTTTTGCAGCAAAAATAAAACCGAAGCTGTAACTTTCTCGAAGCACATCCGTATCACTCATGTTCAACAATCAAGTTTCTGACGCAATGAAAAAACACAAGACAGCAATAATCCATTGTTCGGCTCTCTCGTTGCTATTGTTTACATCCTGCTCGATTGTACGGGGCTATTTGGCTGATGGGGCCTATGGACCGACGAGTTTCAGCTATGAGAAGCAACTGAAGGATACCATCGTCAATCGTTCTGATGTATTTACTTTTTGCCGCGCAACCAAACAGGCTGATTGGATTGACACCTTGCATTTCTTTAATCAGGGCCGGATGTATTCAAACTGTACGATGTGGGAAGCCATCGGACCCAAGACGGAGACGCAGGGCGTACTCATCATCCATAATGACAGCATCGTTTATGAGAAATGTACGGGAGACATCACCCCCGACAAGATTGCAGGCGTTTTCTCTGTGACCAAGTCGGTCACCTCACTTCTTTGTGGGATTGCAGTGGACGAAGGTTATATCAAAAGTGTTGACGATGCCGTAACTGATTACCTTCCCGAACTGAAGAAGGAAGACCCGATGTGGCAAAAACTGACCATCCGCCATCTGCTGGATATGCGGAGCGGTCTGGACTTCGACGACACCTATTCGCTGAGCCTAAAAACAAAAGACATCAAGCGCCTGAACGCAATGTCCAAGTTGAACTATGGCCGCAATATCATGGCACAGATTAGGAAGCTGAAATTCAGATGCGAACCCGGCACGGAATATAACTACGACAGCATGACAAGCGAAGTGCTGGGGATCATTATTGAAAGAGCGGTTGGGAGGAGTTATGCCGAGTACCTTTGCGAAAAGATTTGGACGCCACTCAGGATGGAGTCGCCGGCCTACATAAATTATGACAGCAAAAAGCACCACACGGCACACGCTTTCGGCGGGCTTGCCTTGACGATGCGCGACCTTGCCAAAATCGGCCGCTTGTATTTGAATCGTGGCGTATATGACGAGAAGAGAATTGTGAGCGATTCGTGGATTGAACAATCGACAGCATATTCGCAGGACAATGAGGGTTACCATTTCTGTTGGTACAACACCAGTTGCATCGGAGCCGATGAGCCAGAGTTCCCTGGCTATTATGCTATGGGCATCCGCGGACAGGTACTCTATGTGAATCCTTACAAGAATCTGATTATGGTGCGGCTGGGGCTTAAGGATGACACCTATGCCCACATCCCTTATCTGTTTGAGCAACTGAGCATTTCGTGGATTGAAGATTAATTTAAGCGCGATAGGCCTCACCGTGCGCTACAAGTTCAACACCACGCGCAGCAAGTACAAAGGCACTGGGGCGGGAAATGAAGAGAAGAATAGACTGTAAAAGAAAAATACTTGCGACCAATAACAAAAATATCTATTTTTGCAATGCAAAACACATCAATCGTATGCAAACCACAACGACAACTATAAGGCAAACCAACTCAACCACTTCTTCTCGCCAAAAGAAAAAAGCTTACCCCAATACCTTGAAAGGATGTTTCTCATTTGAGGAATTTCAAGACTTGTTGAATGAGAAAATAAGGGAGCATTATGAAAAGGTATGAAATCCAGATTCGTAATGTAGTAAAGAAAGACATTGAGCAGATCAAGGATTTCATTGTCGAAAAAAACAGCCGCGAACACGCTGAGCGTTACGCGGCTGAACTTTATGCGGAAATGCTCTCATTGACTTTTCTTGCAGATAGCATAAAGGTCACAGAATGGAAAATCGCCAAGAAATACAGCAAAAGCAAAAGAGAAAAAGTGCTTATGACCCACAACAAAAAATGGAGCATCTTCTTTCATACCTATAGAGATAAGGTAATAATAGACAAGATTATAGCCTCAAAACTTGTTAAAGAATAATAATGACCCACTACCCCGTAAAAATACTGATGGCGTTCGGCTGCACTTTTGAGCCTGAGGGCGACGAATTCTTCGAGTGGCTGATGCGCAACGGCTATCCAGAATTAGGCGCACTGAGCCAGACCATCCAAGGCGACACGAAGGCCAAAGACTGGCTAATGGAACATGGTTTCCCCCACTTGGCCGCTATCGACAGCGTCATCGACAAGGAGCCCAAAGCGGAAGAATGGCTAGCCAAAAATCATTTTGAAGTTAATCTAGCCTTTGCAAAAGCCATCAACCGAGACGACGATGCTACCGATTGGCTGGAAAAAAACGAACTCCAAATTTTCATTGTGCTTGCTGATAGAATTCGCAAATATCTGGATGACAAATATTTAAACTTCCACAAAATCCATTTTTAATTTCAAACGAAATTTTTTGACCTACATAACGGAAAAAATCCTAACTTTGCCGCCAATCAGACACAGAATAATAATTAGAAAATTCATACAACAATGAAAAAAGGATTATCAATTCTCATCAACATCCTGCTGTTTGCAGTTATTGTGTTCTTAGCATGGCAAGTTGTCAAGAGCATTCAGGCTCCCATTAAGTTCAACACTGAGCAGAAAGCCCGTGAAACCAAAGTCGTTGAGCGCCTCATCGACATCCGCAACGCCGAAGTGCTTTACAAAAATGCCAATAGCAAGTACACGAACAATTTCGACAGCTTGATTGCATTCTGCCAGACTGCTGAAATTCCGATTGTGAAAATCGTTCCTGACCCAACGGACACCACCTTCACCCGTACCATCAACGATACCATCGGTTACGTGAAAGTGATGGACTCCCTTAAGGCTGGCCGCGACAATTTCAACATCAGCGACCTGAAGTGGGTGCCTTTCAGCCAACCGCAACAAAACTTCGAACTTGAAGCTGGTACCATTCAACGTAACGGCATCGAGATTCCCGTCTTCGAAGCACGCACACCTTATGAAGTCTATTTGGCCAACCCAGGTGCTGACTTCAGCGAAAAGGAATGGAATCAGCGCCGTGACAACGTCAAGGCTGAAAAGGAAAGCATCAACCGTTATGCCGGTTTGAAAGTCGGCTCAATGGAAGAAGCCACTACCGACGGCAACTGGGAGAAACTCTAAACCGTTAGGATGAATGACGGCATCGTTGAATCCTTATATCTCACAATTCGGTGAGGAATTTGATGCCGAGAAGTCTTCGCAATACAGAATGGCCATCCAATTCGCATTGGGTGGTCTTTCTTTTGCCCTTCTCGACGCCAGCAAGCAAAACCTTGTTGGCCTAGAATTTTATCAAACAGAATTGCTGACCGACAGCAACGACCTCTTTCGCACTTTGGAACGGTCACTGGAATCCAAAAGCCTGAACAACAAAGATTTCCAATCGGTAACCTGCCTTATTGATAATCGATTCTGCGCCGTTGTACCTGAACCCTTATTTAACAAGGCCGATCAAGCCAAGTATCTCGACTTTGGTTTTCAACTCCCTGAAGGCTACACCATCGTTTCGGAATCATTGGCATCGGCCCAATGCCACATTGTCTTTGCTTTCCAAAAAGCTTTGCAAGACATGATTTTAACCAAATGGAAAGGTGCAAAAATCTCCCATTCCAGTAGCATCTTCATCAACAGCATGATGAAAAACGACATTCAATCAGGCGTTTTCATCCAGGTGCGCAACCGCGACTTCGACATGCTCATCAAGAAAGATGGTAAGTTATTCTTTTTCAACAACTTTAAATTTAATACTAAAGAAGACTTTGCCTATTTCCTGCTGTTTGCTATGGAGCAGAATCATTGTTCAGGACAAGAAACCCCTGTTTGTTTTTCAGGTCTCATTCGTCCCGCATCAGAAATCATCGACCTTTGCGGTCGCTATATTAAAGACATTCGCTTTGTGGAAGACCCACACTCACTACATGTGAGCAAGGCCCTAGAGGAAGTGCCATACCAATACTATTTCACACATTACCAAGCACTAAAATGAGAATCATCAGAGGAAGATACCAGCGGCGACAAATCACCGCACCCACCAACCTACCCGTGCGCCCCACTACTGACATGGCCAAGGAAAGCTTGTTCAACATCATCGAGAACCATTTCGATCTTGAAGAAACTGAAGCCATGGATCTGTTTGCAGGCACCGGCAACATCTCTTACGAACTCGTTTCAAGAGGTTGTCCGAAAGTCGTTTCCGTAGACCAAGACTTCGGTTGCGTGAAGTTTATCCGTGAGACCGCCAACAAACTCAACATGAAAGAGTTACTTGTCGTCCGCTCTGATGTATTCCGATTCCTCGACAAACACCAAATGCAGTATGACCTTATCTTTGCTGATCCTCCATACGATTGTGAGCATTATGAAACCTTGGTCAATCTCATATTCGAACACAACCTATTGCGTGAAGGCGGCATGTTTGTTCTGGAACACGACAAATACCAAATCTTTGAGGAGCATCCCCATTTCATGGAACAAAGGCATTACGGCAAAGTGAATTTCACATTCTTTGCCCAGACGATTGAAGAAGACGAAACGGAATAATCCTACACCTTATTTAATATACCCAAAGCGTTTCCTAACGATTTCCTTTTCCTCATCACTGCTGTCGCGGAAGAGCGGCATCACTTCGTCCTCAGGAAAGTCTGTAAAGGTCAAGAATAGAAGCGAGTCCAAGGTATCGTTGAAGTCGGGGTCAACATTGAAACAGAGGAACTTCGCGTTCAGTTTCAGGTATTTCTTGTATAATGTAGGCAGTCGATACAAACCGTTGCTAAGACGGAATAGGAATTTGTCGAACTTGTCGACGCCATTCATGTTGTTTTTCAGTAGCACATCTGAATCCACCTTCAAATAATCGGGAACAAAAGGTGTCTTTGGTGTCACTTTGCCCTTCAGCTCATCCTCAACGGCATGGTTTTCAGAAACAAACCGAGCAATTAAGCTCAGATAGAACTTAGGATACCACGAACTGATGCTCACAGGCCCAATGAAATGGTTGATTTCGGGGTAACGCACCACCACGTCCGACAGGCCGCGCAACAAAAGCATCATTGGCAGAACTTCCTTTTGATAATCAAGAGCGACGAAAGAACGTCCCAACTCGATGGTATGCAACAATTTGTCGGAAAAAGACTCTTGAATATTCACCAAAGTGCTTACATAGAAGCCCTTAATACCATATTTGGGAATAATCTCGCTGCCGATTCCGAGGCGATAACAACCCGCAATCTTCTGCTTGACCGTATCCCAAAGAAACATCTGCTTGAAATACCCATCAAATTCATCTTGGTCGAGACTCTTGCCCGTGCCTTCTCCGATGGCGCGGAAAGTCTCCTCGCGCAAACGCGCAATCTCATGCATGATATTCGGAATATCCTTACAATCAGCCAAATAACAATCATAGTTAGCTGTCGAATACAAGAATGACTTCTCGCGAATGGCATTTAACTCGGCTACCATCAATGACAAATCTGTCGGAGCATCAATCTCAGCCTGTTTCACTTCTTTCTTCTCACCGGATTTGACTGGAATATTAGCCTCAAGCGCATAGGAACGGCTACGCAGATAGGCCGCCAAGTCAGCAGGTTTTTCGTAGAGGGCAACCTCAGCAGGCAGGATGGGTTTGCCAATTTGAAGGTTGAAACAAGTGTCGTGTTTATTAATCAATTCTTTAGTCAGGCGAGCTGTGCCCAACATAGGATGGATCTTGTCAACCATGTAGAACAACTTCGAATTACGGCCTTCCCAAAACACGGGAATCACAGGAACATTGGCGTTCTTGATGATACGGGCGATGGAAGTACTCCAAGGCAGGTCCTCAGGATAGTCATGTCCATGATAGCGAGACACCTCTCCCGCAGGAAACACGCCCAAACCATTACCGTTAGCAATATGCTGAATGGCTCCTTTGATACCCCCCACGCTGCTCTTCCACTCGGGGTTTTTCTCGAACGGGTTGACGGCAAAGAAACATTCCTTTAGGTTAGGGATATGCGAAAGAATAAAATTTGCCATCACCTTGAAGTCAGGACGCACCTTGGCGATGACGCTCAACAGCATCACGCCTTCGATGCCGCCAAAAGGATGGTTGCTCACCACGACAAAACCACCCTCTTTGGGAATGTTATCCAACTGCTCAGGACTGACATCTATAGTGATGTTCATATTTTGGAGCAGATGGTCGGCAAACTCAGATCCTTGATAATCAGCGGCTCCGTCGAACAAACGGTTGATTTTACCCAAACGGAGATATCCATAGGCCAAGCCTGCAACACAGGTGCCGAAGAAGCCCTTCAAGCCAAGTGCATTCTTTAGATCCGAATTGGTTACTACTTTTCGCATGGTTATTAGCCTGTCAAAGTATAGGTTTCAAACGGCAAAGATAAAGATTTTATCATTCGAAATACTATTTTTACGACAAAAACAAACCGCTGGCCGTTCAACTAGACTGGAAAAGTGTATTTTTGCCCTTGATTTGCTCTCATACAAGCCACCATGGTGATACTCTTCAACAAGCCCTTTGGCGTACTCAGCCAGTTCACTCCCGAGGCTGGACATCGCGCCCTCGACGAATTCGGTTTCCCTCCCGATGTCTATGCCGCAGGCCGCCTCGACCACGACAGCGAGGGTGCCTTGCTTCTCACCGACAACGGCCCGCTCATCAAGAAACTGTTGGACCCGAAGTTCGAGCATCCGCGCTCTTATCTGGCCCAAGTCGATGGCCAAATCACGCAAGAGGCTGTCAACCAATTGAAAAGAGGCGTGACCATCAAAGGCTACCGCACCAAACCCTGCCAAGCGGAAATCGTCGATGCACCCGAAAACCTATGGGACCGTGTGCCACCTATCCGCTATCGCGCCAACATCCCGACCAGCTGGGTCCGTCTCACCCTCATCGAAGGCAAGAACCGACAGGTGCGCCACATGACCGCCACCGTGGGATTCCCAACATTACGGCTCATTCGCGTCAAAATTGGCAACATTCCATTGGGTGACCTACAGCCTGGCGAGTGGAAAGTGATTAACGAGAGGGTGATATGAAAACAAAAAAAGTCCGCGACTGCGGACTTTTTTGTTCGAATAAGATTGCAACATCAATCTACATCGGCACGGGCCATGGCATCCTTATAGTATTTCTGATTGACAAACACGTCTTCCTTATAAGGATTGATGTGACGTTTCTTGGAAACCGAAATGATGTAGCAAAGAGCAACGATGTTCACTATCAGAGCGAGTGCGCTGATCACCATCATCATGGTAGGATTGGCCGCCACGACAGAAGGATCTACTGTAGTACCCACAACACCGTCAACGGCAGCTTGTCCGCCCGCAACGTACAGCTTCTCAATGGTGGTGACACCTTCGGGATAGAGGACAGGAAGCGTAGCCCAGCTGAACCACTGGCGACCGTCTTTGAAGGTCTCCTGGAAGAGCGGGAACACCTGTGCGAACATGCACCAGATGGCCAAGGTATTGGCGCGGTTCTGTATCCAACCACCACGGTTCCACAGCAAAGCTGCAACGGTCGGAGCAAGAAGCAGGGCGATACCGCAGTACCAGCTGTGCGTCGGCAGGCAGTTGTAAGTGTAGGCAAAGTTCCAGATGTCGTAGATGACGATGTAGACCCAGGTCATGTCGGCCCAGATCATGTCTTTCTTGTCCTTGGAACCATACACATTCCACCAAGCGGTCATACAGAAGATGTTGAACAAACCGGCAACACCATTAAAGACATTGTGCCAGCCACCGTATTGCCAAACGCCTTCGGAGGTAAGCCACCACTTGTTCCATCCCATCACAGCGCTCTCGAAGTCGGAGACGCATGCAATCAAGATGTTGATGGCCACGATGATGAACGGGAAAGGCTTGAACCAGTGCTTGGCACCGATGCCCCATTTGTACTTGATCATCATAAAGCCGATACATCCGGCTGTGGCTGCATAAAGCTTGGCATAATGGAACCAGCCTTGCATATAGACATGGGTCTGGTTTTCCAACGCCCACTGTGCTCCGCTGCGGACGCCAAGCCAGATGGCGAGGAAGTAGGCCGTCAAAGCAACGGGAACGACCAAGAAAGTAAAGATACCGCCGAACTTGGTGCGACGGGCAAACTCGTTCAGTAAGATAAGACCAGCGAGGACAACGAGCATCATTCCCCACTGAGACAGCGCATTAGCGCCATAAACTTGGAAAAACATGGTTATTGAATTTAAGATTTAATGATTCAAAATTCAAAATTCAAGATTCAAAATCTAATTACTCAAGGCTTTTTGCACTTTCCTTTCTTTCAGAATGGAATACGCAGCCCACACCGCCGTCAGAACAATCGACATGGGCAGGCCTACGGTAAGCATCTCACGAAGCATTACCTGAAGGCCTCCCGCTTCCTCAAGAGCGGTGAAGAAAGGATAGCGCCATGTGACCTCTCCATTGATAATATGATCCACGATGAGCATCACCGAGCCACCCCAAAGCATCTTCTCCAAAGCGGGCAGGTTGCGTTTGAGAGCCGAGGCATCAGGACTTTCGATGGAGTTTTTATGCGTTTTGCGGTAAGCGCTTGTAGCGATGGCTTGCGTTAAAGGGACAATAAAACACGACATGATTCGAAGATTTAAGATTTAACGATTCAAAATTCAAAGATTTATAAATTAAGCAACGATTCAAGTTAAACAATGATACTATTGATTTCCACTTCATTACCCCGAAGCAGCCAGGTGTTTTTGCTATTGCAATAGGGACACGTCTTGCCGAACTTGACCGTTTCGTATTCTTTCTTGCAGTTATCACAGTGAGTCACCGCGGGGATGGTGTTAATCTTCAACTCACATCCTTTAAGCATCTCTTCTTTGTCAGCAGCCCAACGCCAGCAGTCGGTGAGCAGATGGGGCACCACGGTCGACACCTCGCCGATGTCCATCACCACGCTGGAGACATGCTCCACATGATTCTCCTCCGCCACTGCTTTGACGTCCTTGATAATATAAAATACGACTCCGAGTTCGTGCACTGTTGAGAATTGATAATTGAGAATTGATAATTGATAATTATTTCTTGCCGAAGATGATTTTTCCGGTGCGTTTGAGCATGTAAGGCAGGATGCCACCGAACTTGTCCTCTGATGTGCGCATGATGCTGGCATCGGGATTGTCGCGGAAGAGGTGGATGGCGTCGAAACCGCACTTGGTGGTACAGATGCCACAGCCGATGCAGCGGTTCTCATCGACCACCGATGCGCCGCACGAGAGGCAGCGGGCTGTCTCTTTTCGCACCTGCTCCTCGGTGAGGGTGACCATATATTCACTGAAAGGATTCTCGTTGGCTTTATGGCCTTCCACTTGACGCGAACTATTGTCGTATGATTCCACGAGGATGTCGTCCTTGTCCAACTCGATGAAGTCGCGGCGGTTGCGACCGATAGTCATGTGGCCGTGTTGCACATAGCGGTGCAGACTCTCTGCGGCCTCCTTGCCTGCAGCAATGGCATCAATGGCGAACTTGGGACCCGTGAAGACATCGCCGCCTACGAAGATGTCTTCTTCAGCTGTTTGATACGTCAGCTTGTCGGCAACGGGATACACGCCTCTGAAGAACTCTACCTTGGTGTCCTTGAGCAGATCTTTCAGAATGACGGTCTGTCCAATGGCGAAGATAACCATGTCGGCATCCAACGTAATCAGTTCATTTTCGTCGTATTGTGGGTTGAAACGATGTTCAGTATCATAGACCGAGGTGCATTTCTTGAAGACAATGCCACTGACTTTGCCATCGCCAAGCACTTCCTTCGGTCCCCAACCTGGGTTGATGACCACGCCGTCTTCGCGAGCTTCTTTGCGCTCTTCAAGCGATGCCGGCATGATGTCTTCGGTCTCCAATGACAGCATTGTTACCGATGTCGCACCACTGCGTTTGGCCACACGGGCAGCATCTATGGCCACGTTGCCGCCGCCAACGACTACTATGTTGCCCGAGACCTTCACCTTGCCGCAGTTGGCGTCGTGCAGGAAGTCGATGGCGGTGATGGTGCCGGGAAGTGTTTCACCCGAAATGCCGGGCAGTTTGCCTCCTTGGCAGCCGATGGCCACATAGAAACCCTTGTAGCCTTGTTCGCGGAGTTGTTCTATGGTGATGTCCTTGCCGACCTCCACGCCCGTGCGAATCTCTACACCGATCTCGCGCATGATGTCGATTTCAGCCTTGATGACGTCTTTGTCAAGTTTATAGGAGGGAATGCCGTAGCGTAACATTCCGCCAGGCTCCTCGCTCTTCTCGAACACAGTGGGCTTGTAGCCCATAGTGGCAAGATAATAGGCGCAGCTCAATCCTGCTGGACCGCCGCCGATGATGGCAATCTTTTCCTCCCATTGTTCCTGCACGTTCGAGCAGATATTCACCTCTGGCACAAATCGTGTCTCAGCGTTGAGGTCTTGCTCGGCAATGAACTTCTTCACGGCATCGATAGCGATGGGCTGGTCGATGGTGCCACGAGTACAGGCATCCTCGCAGCGGCGGTTGCACACGCGACCGCAGACTGCCGGGAAGGGATTCTCGCGCTTGATGAGTTCCAAAGCCTCCTTATACTTGCCCTCAGCGGCCTTCTTCAGATAGCCTTGCACGGCGATGTGGGCAGGGCAGGCTGTCTTACAGGGTGCGGTACCCGTCGGATAGCAGTTGATGCGGTTCTTGTCGCGGTAGTCTTCCGTCCACTTTTGAGGTCCCCATTTCTTGGCATCGGGAAGTTCCTGTTTGGGATAGGTCTGCTCGCCGTGTTTGGTGCAGAGTTTCTGTCCCAAACGGACAGCACCTGCAGGGCAGTATTCCACGCAGCGGCCACAAGCCACACAATTCTTCGGGTCGACATGAGCCACGTATGCACTACGCGACATGTTCGGGGTGTTGAAAAGCTGTGATGTGCGCAAAGCGTTGCATATCTTTACATTACAATTACAAATGGCGAAAATCTTCCCCTCGCCGTCAATGTTAGTGACTTGATGCACGAAGCCGTGGTCTTCGGCCTTCTTCAGGATGGCAATCGCCTCATCATAGGTGATGAAGTGTCCGCGGCCCGTCTCGGCAAGGTATTCGGCCATGTCGCCCACGCCGATGCACCAGTCGCGGTAGTCGTCGGCGCAGCCCTCGTCGAGTTTCTTGCGGCCATAACGGCAAGAGCAGATACCCACTGCCAGGTGACCTTCATAGCGCTTGAGCCAATAGGAAATATGCTCGATGTCGGCTGTTTCGTTCTCCATCGAAATGGCTTTTTCGACAGGAATCACGTGCATGCCGATACCGCTACCGCCCATGGGTACCATTGGCGTGACCTTTTCCAAAGGCAGGAAGGTCATGCGCTCGAAAAACATGGCCAGCTCGGGGTGTTTGTCCATCAGCTCCACGTTCATGTTGGTATATTCTGCTGAACCTGGGACAAACATCGGCACCCAGTAGATGCGGGCGTCACGTTCAAACGAAGTGCCGGCCACTGGTCCTTCCTTGGTGTATTTGTCGCCGTAGTCGTACTCCAACATGCCGAAATAGGCCAGCTTGTCCAGAAGTTCATCAAAGGACTTGTCGTCGGGGGTATAGTGTTTCTTGGCGTTCAACTCATGCAATTCGGCATAGCTGTGATGCTCTCTCACTTTGAAGAAGTTGCCGGGAAGCATATCCAAGAGCAAATCCAACGAGGCCTCGCGGGTTGCAGCGTCCATCTCGTCCTCGAAGATGCAGGCAAGGCCCCAATACTCTGGGGCATCGGTGTCCATCTTGATTTTTCCGGGGATACGGTCCGTGACGTGACGGACAAATTTCAACAGTTTCGGGTTCGGGTTTTTGTCGCCTTTATGTTTGGGGACAAATTTGGTTGACATTTCGGGCATAATATTATCAGTTTGGAGTTGTCAGTTTGGAGTTTGGAGTTATCAGTTGTTTTTCCAGGCGTCGACCTCGGTGAGGAGCCATTGGACGAAGGCATCCACGCCTTCCCCTGTCTTGGCGCAGATGGGGATGACTTGTGCTTTGGGGTTACGCTGGTGGATGTAGGATTTGCAGCGTTCGAGGTCGAAGTCAAAATACGGCATGACATCCGTCTTATTGATCAGAACCAGGTCGCACACCGTGAACATCAAAGGATATTTCAGCGGCTTGTCGTCGCCTTCCGGGACGGAGAGAATCATCGCGTTGCGCACGGCACCCGTGTCGAACTCGGCGGGACATACAAGATTGCCCACGTTTTCGAGGACGACTAGGTCCACCTCTTTCAAGGCCACGTTGTCGAGACCTTGACGTGTCATCTCAGCATCGAGGTGGCACATACCTCCTGTATGGAGCTGGATGGACGGGACACCTGTGGCTTCCACAATCTTGACGGCATCCACGTCGCTGTCGATGTCGGCTTCCATCACGGCCACACGCAACTTGTCCTTGATGCGATTGAGGGTTTGTATGAGGGTTGTCGTCTTCCCACTTCCCGGTGCCGACATCAAGTTAAGGAGGAATACGCCTTTCGTTTTCAATTCCTTACGCAAAGCATCGGCATCTTTGTCGTTATCTTCAAAGACACTTTTCTTGATTTCGATAACTTTAACTTCGTCCATAAATTTTGGTATTTTCGGCAAAGATAAGGGAAAAACGCATTCAAACCCCAATCTTAGTCGAAAAAAGCAAAGAAAAGCAAGTTATGAAGAAGGTAGTTTTAGGCGAGATTGGATTGGGTAGGGTATCCTTCCTCCTTCCAAGCGATGGCATAATACTTCGAGAAATACCGTTTGGCATGGCTGTTAGCGCGTATCTCGGTCCAAAAGTAGTTATGGTCGCCTTTTCCAAAGGCACTCAGCAAGCTGGGCAGCCCGATGAGAGGCAGATAAAACCAACCAAAAAGCTGACTATCGGCGGTATGGCCAAACTCGTGCATACAGATTTGGTTACCAAGGATATAAGCCTCTCCTTCCCCACGCATCCAAGAGCCAGCCCAAAGGTCGACGAAAGTACCCAACGAAACACCCATACCATAGCCACATCCCAATTTCGTCGCGAAGGTGATGCCGCCCAGGGTATCGACACGGTCAACCTGACCAGCCAAAGCCCTTCCTACAGAATAGAGCCATCCTACAAGGGTCTGCGGCAGCTCCCAAGTGAACCTTGAAAGGATTTGCCACACGCGGCCCAACGGCGAACGTTTATTGTCGGTCAAGAAGAGGCCTCGGGTGAGTTGGGCAGCGAGTTGGAAACGGTTATAATGGTCAGATAACATGGGGCAAAGATACACACTTTCTTGGGAGACCAAAAAACTTATAATGATTATTTTCCTATCTTTACCGCCTCAAAACGCATCATACGCCATGCAAATCTTCCAACGCAATATCCTCAACAAATACATCGAAGGCCTTGACAATACGCTGATTGATGAACGTTACAAGACCTTCTCCAGCTTCTTCCTGGATCCTGAAAGGCAGGCCAACATCCTCAACAGCAAGGAAGAGCAGTTCCAAGAAGGTTTCCTTCGTGAATTGTTTGTGAAGATTCTCGGCTACACCCTGAATCCCGACCCCAATTTCAACCTCACCACCGAGAAGAGAAACGAGACCAACAGCAAGAAGGCCGATGGTGCCATCCTCGTCGATGGCAAGGTTGTAGGTGTGATTGAGCTGAAAGACCACAAAACGCCTGACCTCAGCAAAGTTGAGGCACAGGCCTTCAACTATAAGAGCCAACACAAAGAAGCCGTTTACGTTGTCATCTCCAACTTCGAGAAGCTGCGCTTCTACATCGACAACGCCGTTGACTTCGAGGAGTTTGACTTGTTCCACCTCACCCGCGACGACTTCGCCCACCTTTGGATATGCCTCGCTTACGAGAACATCGCCAAGAACCTCCCCAAGCAAATCAAGGCGGCGAGCCTCACTAATGAAGATCAGATAACCAACGCCCTCTATAAGGACTACTCCAACTTCAAGCGGGATTTGTTTGAGGACATCCTTCAGCACAATCCCAAACCCGATACAGACGCGCTTAGCGTCATTGACTCCGTCGAATGCAGAGCATTTGCGAGGAACGAAGCAATCCAGACAGACACTAATTGGGAACTTCTCCTCTTCAAGAAAACTCAGAAACTCCTCGACAGGCTGCTCTTCATCTTCTTCGCCGAAGACCGCGGCCTGCTGCCGCCCAACTCCATCATGCTCATCATCAACCAGTGGGAAAAGCTGAAAGAGCTTGACGAGTACCAGCCGTTCTACAATCGTCTGAAGAAATACTTCGGATACATGAATACCGGCTTTCAAGGCAAGAACTACGAAGTCTTTGCCTACAACGGCGGCCTCTTCAAACCAGATGAAATCCTTGACAGTCTCATCATCTCCGATGAGGTATTGATGCGCTACTGCAAGAAGATTTCCGACTACGACTTCCAGAGCGATGTCGATGTCAACATCCTTGGCCACATCTTCGAGAACTCTTTAACGGAAATAGAAGAGGTAACAGAGCGGCTGTTGACATCGGGGCATGCCCCGATGGGACAGCCGCAAACAGCAAGCAAACGAAAGAAGGACGGCGTTTTCTACACCCCGCAATACATCACCAAGTACATCGTGGATAACACCGTCGGCAAGCTCTGTCGCGAAAAGAAAACGGAACTCGGCATCGATGAGAGCGAGTACTTCACCGACAAGAAACGCCAAGTGGCCACCAAGAAGGCGCTCATCGAGAAGCTGGATGCCTACCGTGACTGGCTCCTTCATATTTCCATCTGCGACCCCGCTTGCGGTAGTGGTGCCTTCCTCAACGCCGCCTTGAACTTCCTCATCGACGAACACAAGCTCATCGACGAGATGCAGGCCAAAGTCGAGGGTGCAGCCATCGTATTCCCTAACGTCGAGAACTCCATTTTGGAAAACAACCTTTACGGCGTGGACATCAACGAAGAGAGCGTCGAGATTGCCAAGCTGTCATTGTGGCTCCGCACAGCCAAGCCCCACCGCAAACTGAACTCGCTCAACGACAACATCAAATGCGGCAACTCGCTCATCGATGATCCAGCCATTGCCGGTGACAAGGCCTTCTGTTGGGAGAAGGAATTCCCGAAAATCTTCCGCGAAAAGCAAAAGCGACCATGGCATATTACAACAGCTGTACATGATAGTCGTACTTCAGAACGAATGATAGAATACGACGTGAGACGACTTCGCGACCATGGCACACGGCCTTACCCCGAACCCATGCTATTAAGTACGGAAGAAGAAATTATTATCACGGAGACCGTGGCGAAGATTGTGGAGGAAGACAAGCTGAACGTCTTGGCTTACAACATTTGCTTCGACCACATGCACCTACTCCTTGTGTGCGAAGAGGAAGAGGTACCGAAGATAGTGGGAAAGATAAAGTCGATGACGGCGCGAGCGGTAAATATAGCGATGGGAAGGACTATACCTACAAAGGAAAATCCTAAAGGTACGACGGCAGTAGTGACGGAAAAACCGATAGGTACGACCGCGATAGCGACGACGGAAAGCCCGGTAGGTACGACCGCGGTAGCGACAGCGGGTCATGACCCGCTGACCCTACCGGACGCTACCCTACTGGACGACGAGCTTCCGAAAAAAGGCGTCACGCAGTGCTCCCTATGGGGAAGAAAATTCGGCAATACCTATATCAACTCCGACGAACACCTCTACAATGCCATCGAATATATCCGGACCAACCGCGAACACCATGGCCTCGACCCACTTCCCGTAGAATATCCCCATTGCGTCTCCATCGAAGAAGCCTTCCGACCCGAGTACACGGGCGGCTTCGATGTGGTCATTGGAAATCCGCCGTATGTGCAGCTACAAACAATGGGCGAAATGAGCGATGTGTATGCCCATTGCGGTTTCCAAAGCTATAACAAGAGTGCTGACCTCTATTGCTTGTTTACGGAACGAGGCTACAACCTGCTTAAACCCAACGGTCTGCAATCCTTCATTATGCCAAACAAATGGATGTTGGTCTCTTACGGAAAAGAACTACGCTCATTCATGGCCAAAACCGATTTGCAGCAGATTCTCAATTTTGGCGACATCCAGTTTTTCGACGATGCCACCATCTATGTCTGCATCTTCGTGACCCGAAAATCATCTAAAAGGAACCCCGAAGTGCTGGCATTATCCTTGAACCAAAAGACCTACCACGGCGATTTTATGAGCGAAGTGCCAAGACAATTGTCCCCTTATCCAGCCGACATCTTTGGCGAAGCGGAATGGATCATTCAGCCAAAGGCACATTTCGACATCTTGAAGAAGATGCAACAAGGTATAGCATTGAAGGATATGCCGATAACAATTAATTATGGTATCAAGACTGGCTATAACGATGCTTTCTTCATTGATGGAGCGACCCGTAACCGTCTCATTGCCGAAGACCCGAAAAGTGCCGAACTCATCATGCCACTGCTTCGAGGAAGAGACATTCAGGCTTGGGTACCAGATTGGGTGGAACAGTACTTGATTTTTGTGCCTTGGCATTTTCCAAACCATTTGGATTTGAGCATTCAAGGTGTTTCAGAGCAATCTGAATCTGAATTTGCCAATAATTACCCTGCAATTTATCACCATCTTTTGACCTATAAAGAAAAACTATCCGCTAGAAACAAGGCTGAAACTGGAATCAGATATGAATGGTACGCATTGCAGCGTTGGGCTGCTGACTATTACAAAGAGTTCTCCAAGCCCAAAATCATGTACCCGAACATGACATCCTTGTTCCCCTTCATTTTCGACGACAAGGGCTATTATGGGAACGACAAAACCTTTATGATAACCGCAACCGACGACAGCATTGATTTAAAAGCTTTGACCGCAATCTTCAACTCGAAGCTTTGCAAGTTGTGGATTTGGTATAACTGCCCAGAACTACAAGGAGGAACCCGCGAAATCCGAAAGGTCTATTTCGAGAACTTCCCCATCCCGGCAGGAATAGCCAAAACTACGGCCGCGGAGTCGGGTACGGAATCGGGTACGGGGCCGGGTACGGACAACGGGGCATGCCCCGTTGACCCTACCGGACCCCATCCTACTAGCGGCCTTTCTACCGAGCCCTACTCTACCGGAAGCCTACCTACCAAACCCTACCCTACCGAGGACCTACCTACCGGATCCTATCCTAACAGCGGTCTTCCTGCCGGAAGCAACCCTGCCGGACTATCCCAATTGGCAGACCGAATGCTTTCCCTCCATTCCCAGCTTCAGCAGAAGCGCCAGCGTTTCCTTCATCGTTTGCAGGAGAACTTGGGCGTTCAGAAAATCACCACTACATTGGAGCGTTTCGATGAGGCCGACTTCAAAACCGTGTTAGCCGAACTAAAGAAGCAGAAGATCAGCCTATCCCTCACCCAACAGGACGAATGGGAAGACTACTTCACCCAATACAAGGCTGACTGCAACGCCCTCACCGCCCAAATCGCCGCCACCGACAAAGAAATAGACCGCATGGTGTACGAACTTTACGGCCTAACCCCCGATGAGATCAAAGTAGTGGAAGGAGAATAAAAAGAATATGGAAGCAGCCCATATACAGAATTTTTTCTTACATTAGTTTGTGTTCTACAAATAATTTTGTATTTTTGCAAACCGAAAGACATGAAAAAAATCACAGCTGGTGCTTATTAACATCGGGGTAATAGGCATGCAATACACGTACGATTTCGGAATGCTCACGGGAAGACAAAACGCCAGCGCTGCCTTTTTGCAATACAAAAAGGCAGACTTATGTTTTTTTCCAGCTTTTTGCAATGCAAAAAGGCGGACTTTTTTTCTGCGCTGGCTTTTTGCATCGAAAATTGGCAGAAAAAGCGTTTGGTCGACCTTTTCACACGCGCAAAAGGTCAAGCCGTGTTTTTTTCTGCCTTTTTGCATCGAAAACACCCTGTCACAAAAAAAAGACGGTTGTCCTTTGTTCAAAACGGAAGGTCAGGGTCGTGTTCGTCGGCATCATCGCCATACTTCCTGATGAGTTCCGCCCTACTGTGCCATCCTGCTTTGTCATACCACTCAGCGACTTTCTCTAAGTCTTTCTTCACTCCAAGACCATCCCTGTAGCATTGGGCAAGCCTATTGACTGCGGTAAGTATGGACAAATCCTCCCCCATCTCCTCGTCCACCCTGTCAGAATGTTCGTTGTCGAACTGCGCAACACCAGATTCATACCATTTGACGGCCTCCTTGTAGTCACGCTTGACGCCATCTCCTTCGAAATAGCAATCCGCGACCAAAAGCCTGCCGTACCAATCGCCTTGCTTGGCCGCCCTCATGTACCAACAGAACGCCGCCCTGGGATTCCGCTTGACCAAGTCACCTTCTCGATAATAGTTCCCCATGTTTATTTGTTGGTCAGTGTGGCCCATCTCCGCCAGTTTGCGCCGCAGTGTGAAAGCCTTCTGTCCGTCAGGTTCTATGCCCCAACCGAAATCGTAACACTCAGCCATCCAAAACATGGCATTTTCATCGCCTTCCTCACAGGCAGGCAACAAAAGGTTTTGTATCCCTTCTTCCAGTTTGGCTATCAACTCGGGATTGCTTTCGAGACTGTTGAAAGGGTCGTTCCAATGCTCAAGGCAGAAGTCCGTGAAGGCGTCAAGTTCAGATTGATGGTTTGGTTTCATAGGCTTTTTCATTGGCAATTATATACTATTTGACCTAGTTTCATAAACTATTGCTGGCAATCAATTAGTTAAAACAAAACAAAGAGAAACTAATTGTAAATAATAGCCTACACATTTCTTTTGCTGCATTTTGTGGCGCAAAGATAACAAATGGGTCCATAAATGGAACCAGGAGCATAAAAAAAGACCCTTAGGTAACCTAAGAGTCCTTTTTTCTAACTGTTTACCAGCCTATTAATACTCATCCTCGTGGAAAATTAAAGGTAGTAGCTGGAAATTAACAAGTTATAAGCACTACGTTTAAATATTGGTCAACTTATAATTGCATCGGTTTTGATGATTTTTTATCCAACAACGAAATAAGTTAACCTAGGCGGTTTTGCTCACGCATTTATCCTTATCTTTGCAAAAAACCGAATTGTCCATGGCAACAAAGAAATATCCATTGGGTGTCGCCTTCAGTGGCGGCGGTGCCAAGGCTGCGGCTCACTGCGGTGCTTTGCAGGCCTTGCATGAATATGGCATTCAGCCCAACATCGTCTCAGGCACCAGCGCCGGTGCCTTAGTGGCAACGCTTTATTCCTCCGGCTTTACGCCAAAGCAAATGGTAGAGTTGTTCGAAGGGATGAACTTCTTTAAAGACATCGTAACGCCTGCCGTGCCCAAGGGCGGCCTGTTCGATTCACGACCGCTCGTGGAATTGCTTCGCAAGCATTTGCCATACACCCGCCTCGAAGAGCTCCCCGTCCCCACCCTTTTGGTTGCTTCCGACTTGGAACATGGCATCCCCAAGGTATTCACCAAAGGCGAGATCGCTCCGAGGGTGGTTGCTTCCTGTTCTATCCCCGTTATCTTCCAACCCATGAGCATCAACGGCGTTCACTATGTGGATGGCGGAGCGTTCCAGAACCTGCCCGTGTCGGCCATCCGGGATAAGTGCGAGAAAGTCATCGCACTCAGCCTCAACCATCTTGAAGAAGACAAGTATAAAGACAATCTCGTTTCGGTGGCTTACCGTTCGTTCCTGATGATGATGGTCTCGAATATCGCCGCCGACACGGAACAGGCAGATCTGTTCATCGAGTTGGACACCTACGGGTGTACGGCCTACGACATGTCGAAGATCGAAGAGCTGTTTTTCAGGGGATACGAGAGCACCGTGAAGACGTTGGAAGAGAACGGCTATCGGCGCGTCTTGCCGAAGGAAACCATTGTCTTCCCCAAGAAAAAGCGCCAAAAAGAAGGCGGAAAGAACTACGAGGAAATCTTCAAAGGCATGGTGGAGAAAAGCGCAGCAGCCCTCAAAGCCATCAAAAAACCAATACGAAGGAAAAAGCTATGACAACTTATTGTCGGCGATTTCTTCCAGCAGCATCTCCTCAAATTGGCTTACCGAGTTCTCAAGCGTGTATTTCTTGGCCGACTCGTGATACAATCCACCAATATACTTCCTTTCATTGGGATGGTCGAGCCAGTAGTCTATGGCGCGTGCGAGATCCTTGGGATGTCCGGGCATGAAAAGGGAACGTCCGTCAAGGGCGAACTGCGGCGTGGCACTCACATCGGAGTTGGCAATGACAGGAACCAGTCCCGTGGCAAAGGCCTCGATGCACGATATGGCCTCGCTCTCCATGTCGCTTGCATGTACATAGAGGTCGGTCATGCCAAGCAAATGAATCAGCTTCTCCTTGTCAAGGTAAACGAACATCGGCTTGTTGGGTAGTTTCTCCCCCAGTTTCACATATTCATCGTATTTCGGCCCACGGCCGGCGAAAACCAGCTGTATCTTGTCGGCATACTTGGAGTAGGGCACCGCATCGATGATCACATCCTGACGCTTCTCACCCGACAGTCGTCCCACCATCGTGATGAGCATCTTGCCTTCCAACTCAGGAGTCTTTTCGGGACGACCTTCCTCAAGGAAACGTCTGCCGGCCTCAAGGAAATCTTCTTGAATGCCGTTTGAAATGACATGGAGCTTGGCCTTGTAGCCATGGCTCCTGATCATGTCGGCCATAAAGTTGGATACGCAATGAACGTGGCGAAAACGGTCGTAGTACTCCCTGCGAAACACCTTGTAAAACCAATCGTTGACGACGTCCACCTTGCCTAAACCCACGGAAGAAGTCATGTTTTCGGGTTGCATGTGAAACGCACCTGTGTTGGGTTTCCCGATCTTGGCGGCATAGCGCTGTGCAGTTATCTCAAGGGCAAAAGGCAAGAAGCCATGAATGATTTCGGCCCATTCAACGGCGCTTTTGATGACGTTCATCGCCTCAGGCCCCAAAAACTGCGCAAAATCGAAATCGTGCTTGTCCATCAAGGGTTGAAAGACAGGCATCGTGAAATTAGGCACTGCAAACTTGTATTCATCCGGTTCGCCAGCCGTCAAGATCTTGACTTCATGTCCCCTCTTGCGAAGCGCTGCAGCAAAACGCTGGGCCGAGATGCTTGTTCCATTGTTGCTTGTGTCGTAGGTGTCGATGACAAATAGAATCTTCATGGTTTTTTGTTTTGCGGCAATAATACAAAAAAGCAATCACTTATTCCGCTTTTTTGATACAAGAAATTTCTTCTTCGAGGAAGACGAATATCTTGGGTGGACCATTCGATTATTATGGTGGTATACTTTTCGATTATTATCTACACTTGAAGCGAAACCCAACAGCGACTTCTGCAAACGAGGCGACATGTCTTTCTTCATGAAGAAGACAAACGCTGCACCGAGCATCGTGCCGAACAGGGGAATCAATAAGCCAATAGTGATACCCATAGTTTTGAAGCTTATTTCAGCATCTCTTGAATGGCTTCCTCCAACATATCGGGAGTCACCATCGGCTCGAATCGCAGGATGATCATGCCGTCTTTGGAGACGAGGAACTTGCCGAAGTTCCAACGGATGGCATCGCCTTGGTCGAAGCCTGTGCCCGTCTTTTGGTGGATCTCGTCAAGCATACTAATTTTTTCATTTTGAATTGATTTTGGCGCAAAAGTACAAAATACCACAAATCGGAAGCCGCAATTTTTTTTACTATTTTTGCTGCGCTTTTTCTGGATATGTTTATCGGTGAACTGATATCATTGGGGGTAGCTCTCTCTTGGACCGCCACCGCGTTGTTTGCGGAGGTGGGCTCGAAGCGTATGGGCTCGCTGCCGTTCAACACCATCCGTATGACGATGTCGCTGCTGTTGCTCATCGTCACGTTATGGCTGGTGATGGGTGTACCCTACCCTCGTTATGCCGACGGTAGCACATGGACGTGGCTGTTGCTTTCGGGCGTGGTGGGCTATGTCATCGGCGACTACTGTCTAATGCAGGGTTATATCCACATAGGCTCGCGCTTGGGCCAGCTTTTCATGACCCTTTCGGCACCCACGGCAGCTCTCACCGGTCGGCTACTCCTTGGCGAACAGATGCGCCCCATAGCCATCCTCGGCATGGTCATCACTTTGAGTGGTATCGCGCTGTCCATTTTGTCGAAAAGCGACAATTCGGAACATCACGGCATACGTTTCAAACTGCCGGCAAAAGGCATTTTCTTCGCGGCGATGGCGGGTATCTGCCAAGGCTTCGGTTTGGTGCTCAGCAAGGTGGGTTTGACGCATTACGATGCAGCCCTTACCGCCGCTGGCATCTCAGGTGATTCGGTTTTCGCCAATGCCGTGTTACCACTTCCCGTCAGTGTCAGCATGTCGTTTGCAGCCACCACCATCCGTGCTTACATCGGGCTGGTGGGCTTTTTCTTAGCATTAGTGCTGTTCAACAAAGACGGGCTTGCCCAGTTGCGTCATGCCTTGAACGACCGCAAAGCCATGTGGTGCGTGCTGGCATCCACCATCTTCGGCCCTTTCATCGGCGTCAGCGCATCGCTATTGGCCACACAATACACCTCAGCGGGCATTGCCCAGACGCTCTTTGCGCTTACACCCATCCTCATCATCGCCCCAGCAGCCCTTTTGTTCCATCAAAAAGTGACGCTACGCGAGGTTTTGGGAGCCATCATCAGTGTTGTGGGAGTGTGTTTGTTCTTTGTGTAGGTTTTGTTGCATTCCGTCTGCTATTTTCCTTTCATATAAACAACGGACTGGTCAAAATCGAAAATGGCTTGGGTTCTTTCGAAGAATTTCAAGCCGATATCGCCAGGTGTTGAAAATAAAGGCAACTTTTTAGTGATGACAACCACCGCGTCAGGGAAAGTGATGCCGCAGAGTTGGCATTGTTTTGTGAGGATGAATTGCCCCATTACTTCCCCGCTCGGAGTGGTGGCCTCCCGCAGTTCCATGTCGGCATTGTCGGCAAGAAACGTTTGTACTCCTTCAGTTTGATGGATGAGGAACAACAATTCCGGATTGCCGAAATCGATTAAGAAATTGCCGCTGAGCATTCTTGGTTTTATCCCGTCGTCAAGTGTCATGCTTGTCTCGATGGCGAACATCCCCATGTAGGTGTCTGTGTTCATGTTACTCTTTAAATAGTCTGCCTTGCTGGCATTCAGCGAGGCCCTGCTCAGCATTTGGAGGCTTTGGTTGCCGAGGTCGAGGCTGACGATGCGACTCCCGTCGTCGAGGTCGTTGTGCAGATACATCACGGGTACTGCCACTTCGTATGGACCATAGTCGTAATTGGACATCACAAACACTTCTCCGATATAAGAGCTGTTGTTGCCAATGCGCACCGTCCCATTTGCCTTGTGGGTGATCTTATAGACGCGTCCGGCGAGGTTCAGTTTCTCTGCTTTGCTGGCGACAGCTAGTTCCATGTCCGACAGGATTCCACTGCTGAAAACGTATGCCGAATCAACCAGTAGGGCAGGGATGCCTGACTCAATCAGGATCGTGGCTTCCGCTGTGCCGTTGATGCTGGCAGTGAAAACATAATGTGCTCCCTTTTTGGTGAGTGGGAACGTCTCGCCTTCGGTATGGCTTTGCGCTGACAGTCCAAGTGCTACGATCGTGAATAGTGCTATGAGAAAGGTTTTGATATGCATTTTGAAATGTATTTGTTGCAAAAGTATGAAAAATTCCGCAACCCAAGCTTTCGCCCGAATTGCGGATTGCCAATCAACTATTCCTATATTGGTTCGGGGTCAACCCCGTGTGTTTCTTGAAGTACTTGAAGAAAAACGACGGATTGGGGAAGTTCAGCT
>CAMJRR010000011.1 GCA_946408345.1 uncultured Bacteroidales bacterium
CATAATCACGGATGTTGCCCTTCAAGTCGGGGTTGGCATCGCGCCATTCCTTCGCTGTAACACCAAACAAGGCTACATTCAGCACATCGGCTTCGTTGGCGTAAATCAACGACGCATGATAATGGTCGAGTTCTTCTGGCACAAGATTCTCCTTAATCGCATCAGTATGAATATGATAGTTAATCTTTGCCAACTCTCGTTTTACCGACCAACCGAGTTGCTTTTGTTCTTCCTCTTTTAGGCGTTGGAATTCCTTGGCGACATACAACTCAAACTCAACCGAAATCCAACTGGCAAACTTGAAGGCAATGTCTTTGTGGGCGTAGGTGCCACCATAATATCTACCAGACTTTACAATAAATCCAATGGCATCAGTGGCTTCAATCCATTTTTTTGGCGACATGGTGAAAGCATTTAGACCCGCCTGCTGTCTAAACCCCTCGAATTCGAGGGGTTTAAAATTGGGATTATACAATGCTTCCCAAATTCCCAAATACTCAATAGTATTACGGTTACGCATCCAGTTTCCAATGGCTGCGTTAGGGTCATCCGTCTTGTATCTTGCAATATCCGTCAAGGAGATATAATCCTTGTTGTCTATCGACAAAATCGTAATACTCGTATCTTGTACAGTCATCTTTGCCATTAGTCATTTCCTCCTTTCTTTCCAAGGGGGTCGAATTCGACCCCTTTGGTGGTTTTTAAACCCCTCGAATTCGAGGGGTTTAAAATTTCTAATTGTGGCGAATTCGCCATAATTAAAATCCTCCTCGCCTCGGAAATCCACTCCGAATCAATCCCCAAACTCTCGGCAATATTCAGCGCCTCGTGCGGCACTTCGCCGTCTTGGACTTCTACGAGTTCGTAGTTCATTGCGCCGTTGTCGAAGCCCTTCACCCGCAGGCAATGGGCGTCGGTCGGCTCTATATCGTAATGCGTGGTCATGACGAGGCTCACCGTCTCCTCTCTCAACACTTTCACCAGCGCCGACACCAACGCCGTGCCCTCGGTGGGATTGGTGGTGCGCGCCGGCTCATCAATCAACGCCACTATCTTTCGGTTTTCGCGCGATGCCTTGATGACGGCATCGATGTTCTTCATCTCTGCGGCAAACGACGACAGCCCCTTCTCGATGGACTGCTCGTCGCCGATGCAGAAGAAAACCTCATCCTTGACGGCGATGTCGGCTGATTGGGCAGGAATGCCGAACCCGTATTGGAACAGGTACTGGCACAGCGTCAAGGTCTTCAAGACCACGGTCTTGCCACCCATATTGGCACCCGTGATCAAGGTGGGCTTCTGCCCAAAGGTGAGGCTCACTGGCTGGAACGCGCGTTTGCGCTGCGCCAAGGCGTCCTTCACCTGCGGATGGAACATCGCCTCGTAACGGCTGATGTCATCCTTCGAAATCGTCGGGAAGCAAAGTCCCAACTGCTTTATCTGCAAGGCTTTGGCGAGGTTCATGTCAATCTTCGCCATCGCGATTTGGGCTTCCTCCAAAGCCTTCGCAAAAGGAACCAACTGCTTGCTCAAATCCCTCCGCACGCCTTCTTCAATCTCGGCACACTCGGCCAAGAGTTCCTCTTGTTGACTGGGATTCTGGCGCATCTGCGCACGAAGGTCACGCAGTTCCTGGCAGTAGGAGTCATACACATAGAAGGTCGCCATTTTCAGCCCGTCGGGGTCGAGGATGGTGATAACCTCGTTCAGGTCGGGCACGGCAATGGCCTTGTCCAAGCCGTGGGCCTTCATCCGCTCCGCCACATCGACGGCCAAGATGGCCAGATGCTTCACCTCGAAGAGTTCGATGTCGTCCAAGACGGCTTGCTGCCCGAGGTTCTTGATGGTCGTGCGGATGTCCTTCAGCCCCTGCAGGCGGAACTGGAGCGTATTAATATAAGGTGTATCGACATCCTCCACGAAACGCACAAACTGTCGCAGCACCTCATACGATTGGGCAATATCCTCCCCTTTCCGCATCATCGGCATGTCGAGCATCCAACGGCGAGTATAACCCGCTTGTAGTTCGAGTTGCTCGAACACATAACGCAGGCCGCAGGGCGATTCTATGTGGTCTCTCAATTGCATACTGGGCTTGCGGACGGCTCGTCCGCACTATTTTTCATTAAATCATACACCGGAAGTTGTATCGCTTCCGAAAGTCTGTTACACAGCGTGTCGGAGTCCAAGGTCACGCCCAAGGGCGAGGTCGGGTTCACCGTCACGGCGATGAGTTTGCTCTTTTGCAGCACGCGGATCATGCCGCCTGCCTTCAAGAATAGTCGATACTGCTGCGGACTGACGAAGATCTTGGTGAAGTCGCGCACCACCAGTTCGCAGGTCTTCAGTTTCGGGTTCTTCCTCACCTTCTCGAGGAAGCCGTCCACCAAGGCGCCCGCCACATAAAGGGTCTTGCAGCGGTCCATGCCCTCGAAGCGGAAGTCTTGCGACAGCGAGGAGATGTGGCTCAACTCGTGCAACGCGCCTTCGTCGTCGATGTGCCACACGCCTCTCTCGATGGGCATCAACAGTTTCAGTTGTTCCTCATCGGTGAGCGGAATGTTGATTAGTTCCACGATGAAGGCCGTCTGCTGCACCAAGGTGGTCATGTTGGTGGAATAGGCCGCACCCGTGGCCAAAATCATGCTCTGGCTCACAGCGGGCGAAGCCAGACTCAAGCGTGATAAGGCTCCATCGATAATCACGAGGTCGAGGCCCACACGGTGCATGTCTTTCATCCAGCGTTTCAGTCCGCTGGCCGACGAAGGTCCTGACAGGAGGATCTTGCCTCCCGTCAGGGCTTTGGCCGTCACCACACGACCCAGTGAGGTGTTCTCGTCGCTGACATCAATCAGTTCCGAGACGATGCGCTTTTGGCGGTAATGCATCTCGGAGGTACCGAAATACATCCCTTGGCGCAAGTAGATTTCCGGCTTTTGCGTCCGGGTCACCTGGTCGGTGGTCTCTCCATCAATGCCAATTGAAGTCACAGCAATACGCTTCCGCTCGATAGGCAGGCGGTCGAGCACATAGTTCAGACTCACGGTCTTCCCTGTGTTCTTCTGCAAGCCCACGATGGACAGGCTGTCGTAATTCAATATTTCGTTGATGAAGGACATGTTTTTTATTCCTCTATTTTCGACAAAACAGCATTGATTTCATGCACTGCTTGATATACATCCACTTCGCAACTATAAGAATACTTGCCATCATCCTTTGTGATGTCGAAATGGATTGTATAAGGAGTGGAGGATCTGTATGGTTCGAATTCTACTTCATAACAACCTCTCTCATCAGTGAACCATTCACCGATGAAACCAAATCCACTATATGGAGCAACGCTGGTCACGCAAACACGAACATCCTCCACAGGTTGCTCCTCTTGGTCGGTTACAATGCCACTGATGGTAACTTGATCAGGAAGTTTCTTGCACGATGTCAAGGTAACCGCACCAGCGACTACCAACAGCATTAGCAATAATTTCATTGTTGTTTTCATAACTGATCGATTTTGAGTATTACCTTTGTTCATTTTCGGTTCACTATTTGCTGTTCCAATTGTTTCAGTTCCTCGTCATCCATTTGGTCGGCAAGTTGTGCATCGGCTTGTTTGCGGCGTTGGTCAAACTGCTCGTAAACGGCCAACACATAGTCTTCCATTTCTTTGTTGGAGATACTTCCGGCATTGCGTAGCACATCCTTGTTTTGGAATTGCAGCAGATGGTCCACATTCTGCCGCCAATAGTTGAGAGTCAGGTCGAGGCGTTCCTTCACACGGATTTCTGCCGATTCAAGAAACAATGTCGTCAGGCGGTTGAGCAGGTCTATCTCATCAGCACGAAGATAATTCTTGGCGATGTAGATGTCCTGTTTGCGTACCACAGATCCTTTCCACGATGTAAGTGCCATGTTAGGTTGCGAGGCATCAGCACGGCTGACGATGATTTCGGCAGCGGTTTGGTGGGTAACGGCATAAAGCAACTTGTTTTGCGTTTCGGCAAAAAACATCTGTGTTGCCTTGTCAGTGGAATCGTAGTCGCTGCTTAAGGCGAACAGGTCGCGCAGTTTTTGGTAGAAGCGTTTCTCCGAGGCTCGAATGTCGCGAATGCGTTCAAGCAACTCATCGAAGTAGTCGGGGCGACCATCGGGGTTCTTCAGGCGCTCATCGTCAAGTACGAAACCTTTCACAATGAACTCCTTCAAGTGTTGGTTGGCCCAAATGCGGAATTGCGTGCCGCGCTTCCCCTTCACTCGGAAGCCAACTGCCAACACCATATCCAACGAGTAGAAAGTGACATCATATTGTTTGCCGTCGGCGGCAGTTATAAAGAAATTCTTTACAACTGAATCCAATGTTAATTCATTCTCTTTCAGAATATTGGATATGTGTTGACCCACATTTTGCTTCGAGGTGGCAAAAAGTTCGGCCATCTGTTTCTGGTTCATCCAGACATTGCCATCACGAGCCATCATCGTAACACTCACCTTGCCGTCCAAGGTGTTGTAGATGATGAGGTTCTGCTGGTTGGGTACCATTTCGTTCATAAGGCCTGCTATTTTGCTACAAAACTGCGATTAGGTAGAGACGCAAAATCTTGCGTCTCTACCATTCACCTTTATTAATTATCTGTTCTCGTTGCGCTCGTGACGTTTCAACGCCTTCGGCTCGATGTTCATGCGCTCGCCTTCGAGCAGCGAGATGACACCGTCCACGGCCTTGTCGGCAGCGACCTGTTCCTTGGCGCGTGCAGCCTGGCACTCGGGACAGTTGCACTCGCTGTGGTACTCGGTCGGCTCGGTGTAGGTCGTGATGACGCCTTCGAAGTTGCGCAGCACCACCTTGCCAGGGGCTTGCGAGATGACATACTGGGGCATGACCGGGGTCTTGCCGCCGCCACCGGGAGCATCGACGACGAAGGTCGGGATGCAGAAGCCGCTGGTGTGGCCACGAAGGCCTTCGATGATTTCGATACCCTTCGAGACGGGCGTGCGGAAATGCTCCAGACCCATCGAGAGGTCGCACTGGTAGATGTAGTACGGACGCACGCGCATCTTGACGAGTTCGTGGACGAGGTTCTTCATCACATGGACGCAGTCGTTGACGCCACGGAGCAGCACGCTCTGGTTGCCCAACGGGATACCGGCGTTGGCCAGCATCTCGCAAGCACGACGCGACTCGGCGGTCACCTCGTTCGGGTGGTTGAAGTGCGTGTTGATCCACACGGGGTGGTACTTCTTCAGCATGTCGCAGAGTTCGGGCGTGATACGCTGCGGGCAGACCACGGGGGTGCGGGTGCCCAAGCGGACGATCTCCACATGCGGGATCTGGCGCAGGCGCGAGATGATGTATTCCAGTTTCTTGTCGCTCACCATCAAGGCATCGCCACCCGAGAGCAACACGTCGCGCACGCTCTCGGTCTTCTCGATGTATTCGAGGGCTTTCTCGATACGGTCGGGACCGCATTCGTTGTCGGTCTGGCCAGCAAAACGACGGCGCGTGCAGTGACGGCAGTACATGGAGCACATGTCGGTGATGAGGAACAGCACACGGTCCGGATAACGGTGGGTCAAGCCGGGTGTCGGCGAGTCTTCATCCTCGTGCAGCGGGTCGAGCAAGTCGGCGGCTGCCTGATGGGTCTCCAAAGCGGTAGGGATGCACTGACGGCGGACGGGGTCATGCGGGTCGTTCGGGTCGATGAGGCTCAAATAATAAGGAGTGATGGCCATGCGGAGGGTCGAGAGGGTCTTTCTCACGCCTTCTTCCTCTTCGGCGGTCAGCTTCACATATTTCTTCAAGTCCTCAAGGGTCTCGATGCGGTTCTTCACCTGCCATTTCCAGTCGTTCCACTGCTCGTCGGTGACTTCCGGGAACAATTGTTTTCTTCTTGATTCTGCCATTTTTTTCAGCTTTAAGCCGTAAGCCATAAGCTGTAAGCAACGTGCCAGTGGGCTTATTGCTTACAGCTTACAGCTTATAGCTGATTATGCATACAATTCCTCAAAGATCTTGCGGAGCTCGGGGCTTTCGCGGAGTTCCTGCAGGGTGAATTCGGCGTGGCCCTTGGTGTAGCCGTTACCCATAATCATGTTCACGTCGCTACCGATACCTTCGGCGCCGAGAGAAGCCTTGGTGAAGCTGGTGGCCATACTGAAGAAATAGACGATACCGTCGTCCTTCGTGCAGAGCACAGCGGTCATTTCCTGATCCGGCACGTTGACGCAGTTGATGGTCACATCGGCCATCTTGCCGTTGGTCAGTCTCTCAACCATTTCGTAAACCTGCACGGGAGTCATGCCGGCAGCGCTTTCCACGATGTCGCAGAAGCCGAGGTCCTTGATACGCTGGGTCGACTTGGGGCTGTTGGCGATACCGATCACCTTACCCGTGACGCCGACGCGCTTCTTGGCTTCGTAGCAGCAGAGCATACCGCTCTTACCACCAGCGCCGAGGATGACGACGGTTTGGCCGTATTGGCACAACTTGGCGGTCTGGGCAGGAGCACCAGCCACGTCGAGGGCGCTCAGGGCGAGTTTCTCAGGCATATCATCCGGAATCTTGGCATAGATGCCGCTTTCGAACAGGATGGCCTTACCCTTGATGTCGACTTGGTCAACATCGGGACGGATGGCGAGGATCTCGTCGATGCGGAGCGGGGTCAGTGACAGGGAGACCAAAGTGGCAATGCGGTCGCCTTCCTTCAGGTCGATCTTGCCTTTCAGGGCGTCACCGATCTTCTCGACCTTGCCGAGGAGCATACCGCCAGAGCCGGTACGACGGTTGCGGTGCTTGCCTTGCAGTTCCACGTTGAGGAACATCTCCTTCTTCACCTCTTCCATGATCTTCTCTTCGCTTGCGCCAGGGCCAGCCTGTTGCTTGGCGTAGTTGTGGATGTCGGTGAACGAAGCGGAGTCGATATTCAGGGTCTGCACGTCGATGAGGATCTCGTTGTCCCAAATCTCGTCCATGTTGTTGTTCAGTTTGTTAGCGGGTTGCGGCAGCACGCCGACGGGTTCGATTACACGGTGAGTACCGTATTTGTTACCATGTTTTTGCATCTTTGTTGTTGTTTAATTGTTTATTGTTTAACTGTTTAATTGTTGTTTTGTTTGTAGAGTCGTATTTCAATTTTTCGAACACACAGGGCGAACAGAAAAGCCACCTTTGCGAAAGAAGTAGTGTATGGCGTAGCTTCCCGAATAGAAATCCATACCCCACGCACAGTTGGAAAAGTCAGTACAGAGTGACCTCGACCAGTAGATGCCGTCGGAATCAGTATCAACAAGCCCACTATTCGAGTAGCCGCCAGCAGCGGGAAGAAAAAGGCTGTTGCCGTTATCGGCTGTAAATAGCCTTCCCTTTACGCCGTTTTGTATCGTCCATTTGTTGGTGGTATATTGTATCAATTCTTCCCATTGGGTCATAGAAGGCGTACACCATTCAACTCCCAAAGCAGTAGCAGGATCATCACCATCTTGAAGAATAGTTAGTGTGTCGGTATAGCCGTCGTTGCCGTACTTTGAATTGCAACAGTACTTGGTAAGAGTGCTATCACCGTCTTTACAATACTGATAACTGCTCCAGTTGTATGTGTCCTTTGTCTTCGTTTCGCCCCAAGCGAAATAGTCGCCATAATCTTCTGGCTCTTCAGCGCCTACATTACAGGTAGCCCAAAGAGTTCCACTCGGCAGACCAAGGTCTACATAATTGTGACCATTGAATTTAGTCTTCTGATTATTGCAACTCACCACAAAAACCATCAGTAGTGCAAGCAGAGTGAAACTTCTTGTTGTTTTCATTTTGTGTATTAGAAAAATGCTTTCTTATCCTATTAATTATTTGCGCGGTTTAATTATTTGCGCGGTTTGAGTCCAAGGATTTCGCGGGCCTCATCCGAAGTAGCAATCGGGCGACCGAGTTCGTTGGCGATGCGGACGACCTTGGCAACCAGTTCACCATTCGATTGAGCCAGAACGCCCTTCGAGAGGTAGAGGTTGTCCTCGAAGCCCACGCGGACGTTACCGCCCATGGCGATGGCAGCGGCGGCCATCGGGAAGGCATGACGACCTACGCCGGTGACGGTCCAAGTGGAGCCAGCGGGGATGCCGTTCACGAGCCAGCAGAGGTTGGCGACGGTGGCGGGAGTGCAGCCGGGCACGCCCAACACGAAGTTGAACTGCATGGGAGCGCCAGGGGCCTGACCCTTCTTGGCCATGTTGAGGATGGTGTCGAGGTGACCCATCTCGAAGCATTCGTATTCGGGCTTGATGCCGCGTTCCATCATGCGTTTGCCGAAGGCGCGCATGGTCGGCATGGTGTTGTCGAAGATCTCGTCGCCGAAGTTGCAGGTACCGCAGTCGAGGGTAGCCATCTCGGGCAACGGATTGGTGTCGGTCGATTGGAGACGCTCGTCGGGAGTCATGCCGACGGCACCGCCGGTCGAAGGGATAAGGATGACGTTGGGGCACACCTTCAGGATGGCCTCTTCGCACTCTTGGAAACGGCCACGGTCTTGGGTGGGCGTGCCGTCGTCCCAGCGGACGTGCAGGTGCACGATGGCGGCACCGGCGTCGACGGCCGACTTGGCCTCGCGCACGATTTCCTCAACGGTATAAGGCACATTGGGATTCTGTTCCTTGGTGACTTCTGCGCCGCAGATGGCGGCAGTGATGATCAGTTTATCCATTGATTTCAGATTTCAAGATTTGTTATTTCAAGATTTTTTGACGCGGGACTTCGGGACTCGAGACGCGGGACTTTTCTTGTCGTCGCTTCGCGTCATTGCGAGGAACGAAGCAATCCAGACATCTTACTTTTTACGTTGGCAGTCCTTGGGAGTCACGCAGGTACCCGAAGCACGGCAAACGAGGATGGGCTCATCCAGTTCGTCGGCGGCTGAGGGAGAAATGTCGGGGCGGGCCACGGCCACCTTGCGGGCCTCAAACATCATGTGGCGCGAGGTGTTGCCTTCGCGGTCGATCCAGCCTTCGGCTTCGATGAAGTCGCCTGCATAGACAGGGGCCTTGAATTCAATCATGTCGTATGCGCAGAAGAGGCCTTCGTCGCCGTCGCGCATAATCAAGAGTTCGGTAGCCACGTCACCGAAGAGGTGAACCATGTGGGCGCCGTCAACCAAATTGCCACCGTAGTGGGCATCCTTTGCGCTCATGCGCAGTCTGATCTTTGTTCTGTATTCCATTGTTGTTGATTGTTTATCGTTTATTTATTTGGCTACTGGCTCTTGGCTGCTGGCTACAGGCTGCTTCAACAGAAGTAAGGACTTCCCTCCTTATTCAAGCTGCCAAAGGCCAGAGGCCAGAAGCCAGAGGCCGATTATTTTTCCACATAAATAGCATCGACATAAATGCCAGAGGCATGCACGCACTCGGGCTTGATTTCTCCAACGGGAACCAGCTTTTCGGCTTCCACCACGACATAATCGGCGGCGGTGGCCATCAGCGGGTTGAAGTTGTTGGTCGTGCCAAGGAACACCATGTTGCCGAACTCGTCGACGATGTTGGCGCGCAGGAAAGCGATGTCGGCCTTCAGAGGCTTCTCAAGGAGGTAGTCCTTACCATCGACATTCACAATCTGCTTGCCGTCGGCCATGATGGTGCCAAGACCCGTGGGGGTCAAAACGCCGCCGAGACCTGCACCGTAGGCGCGGATGCGCTCTGCGAGGGTGCCTTGCGGGACGTATTCCACGATGAGGGTGCCTTCGTTCTTCTGGATGGCGGTCTGCTTGTTGGTGCCGGTATGCGACACGATAGCTTTCTTCACCTGATGGTTGCTGACCAGTTTGCCGTGGGCCACTTCATCGTAGGCCGTGTCGTTGGCAATGATAGTGAGGTCTTTAACGCCTTTTGCAACAATAGCGTCAATGATTTGCGTGGCGCTTCCAACACCGAGGAAACCGCCGAACATGATCGTCATGCCGTCATGAACCTTCTCGACGGCTTGCTCTAATGTAATCTGCTTGTTCATAATGTGTTATGTTTTAGATTTTAGATTTGTAACTCGTATAAAAGTCTGCAAATTTACTGAGATTTCCAGCACTTTCCAAACAAATTAATATTTATTTTATAAAGAGGTGTGTAACCCTATTAGGTTCAAGGTTTTATCCCGCAGGTTTTGAAAAGCATTTCATTCCTTAACATGAGCTATTAGGCAGGTTTTAGAAGGCATGTCATTGACTTCGTCGAAATGCTCTGCATTCGATGAAATCAATCTCTGGTTTCCAACGGAGGACTGTGGGAAGGCTAGGAATCTATGCCTTCTAAAGCCATCAAAACAATGTTTTTTGCCCTGCCTACTATAGATTCCATCCTACCCCACTTGCCAGCGTTGGAATAACATAGCAGGCAGGGCAAAAAAAAGCCGCCGATACAATCAGCGACTTTTCAAGTATTGTGTTTCAAAGTGAGTTATGGAACCCACCGAAAAGGATAATCACTTTTTCACAATCGTGAAACTCTTTTCATCCACTGGCTCAATGGCATAGTCCGGATTCAATGAGATTTTGGCATCGCAATGGTCCTCGGAATAAGGGATGATGAAGCTTGACCAATTATTGGTGCGCATGATGCCGTTTCCTACCTCAAGGGTGCCGAAAGAGCCTCGTAATTGCATCGTATTACAGATTACGCCGATAGTATCGTACGCAACAAGCCTCTCGGAGGGATTGAAACCGAAATTGATGTTATCGTTGGGAATCACCAACCATTTGGATTCAGAAAAACGATCCTTCAATTCGGCATCTTCCTTGTCGCGGGCTTCAAGGCGGCTTCTTTCTTTGTAGAGATACTCTGTCAGATTATAACGCGCTGATATTCTTTCTATTTCAGCATTGTCAACCGTATCTGGAATGGCAACCTCCGTTGAAATCACATCGGGGATGGTTTTACCTGAACGGATGCTGTTTCTCCAATCGGGAATCATTTCATCTATCAGGAGTCCGTAGGCGGGGCCTGTGAGATAGGCGAATGAGTTGCCGAAGCCGCTGCCGTCCATTCCTTTCATAATGGCAGCAGCGACCAATCCCTTTCTAATTGCTTCATTATCATTGTCCAAAGGCAGCAGTTTGAAAGCAGTATATTCCGCCATTCCTTCGTGACACTCAAATTGGTTTTCGTTGCCGTTTGGGAACAACGTTTGACGATATTTGCGCACCGTCATCGCATCGCGCAGGCCTTCCGTTAGGTCTTTGGAATCGTTTTGCAGCAAGTCCTTCAAAATGCCCAATTCGAGTTTCAGCAGCAGTTCTCCTTCCGTTTCGTCGAGGTGTTGGTTCGAAGACCCGCATGAAGGCAACCCGATTTCGTCTTGGATGCGGTGCAGACTCTCATGAATCAGAAGATGCGTGTTGGTCAGTAAATCCCGGCTGCCGTCCCATATTACGCAAGTCCAATCCTCGCCACAATAAGTTATGGATGTATTGGCAATTATGATGTCTTCAGGAAGTTGTCCGAAATAAAGGTTTCCTTTTTGGACGAGAGTGTTTTCCTTGTTTTGCTGATTGGCAACGAGATTCCGTGTTTGAACATCTACAAACATTGTCGGGCCATAGAGCGTTTTGCCCCACAACTTGCCGTTGTCCGCATCGGAAACCTTTTTCAGATTCTCGAAACACGGAGCGGCTTTCTCCATCGAATTGGAATTGGATTGTGAACATGAAACGCAAAGAATAAGCACTAAAACTACATAGTAAAAACTCTTTTTCATATCGTTAATGTTTGAATGATTTATAGCAATACGAAGAAAGGGCGAAAATATTACTGAGAAGCACAAAAAAAGCCGCCAATCACTCAGCGGCTTTTCATCTTCATCATCCGTATGACTTAGTTGTTCATGTAGGCGACCTGCCCCATCAGTCCGGTGTTCACCGTGTCGTAAGCAGCGGCATAACCCAAAAGGAACTGCATGACATTGCGGCTAGGTCTTTGATTCTCGCTCTCTCTCTCGAAAACGCTTTTGATTTGTGATACTAATATGTCGTCGTCAACGGATGAAAGGTAAGAGGTGTAGCTATTTCTCATAGGCGTTTTTTAGGTTTGACTTTACCTTAAAACGCAGCTACTACGGAATTATTTTATACGGAGAATTATTTTTTTCGAACTACAGATTTCACAGATTCTACAGAACAATGTTTCCAAAATTATTGGGATGCAAGCATCCTATTGATACAGATCGTTTTACAACGTGCGTAATCTGTAATAATTTGACGCTTGCGTCCCAAAATTTCTTTGGTGAGAATCTGTCATATCTGTATAATCTGTAGTTTATTACAACTCAATACGTGAGGGTCATATTATTGGCCACCATCATCTTACGCAAGTTGATCAAGGCGTAGCGCATGCGACCCAGCGCCGTGTTGATGCTCACGTTGGTGATGTCGGCGATGTCCTTGAAACTCATGTCGTCGAAGATGCGCATGCGGAGCACCTCGCGCTGCTCGTCGGGCAGGAAGGCAATCATGCGGTGCAAGTCGCTGTGGACCTGGTCGACGATCATGCCCTGTTCGACGGAATGGTCGGTAATCGGCACGTTGTCGATGTAGTTGTAGTCCTCGCTCGACGACTCCACCGTGGGAATGCGGTTTTCCTTGCGGAAATGGTCAATGACAAGGTTATGGGCGATGCGCATGGCAAACTGCACGAAACGTCCGTCATCCTTGTAGCCCTTCGACTTGATGGTCTGGATGACCTTCACGAAGGTATCCTGAAAGACATCGTCAGCCAACTGCTTGTCTTTCACGAGCGTGAGTATGTAGGAATAAACTTGTTTCTGGTATCTACCAATCAATAATTCAAAACTGTGAACATCACCGTCCTGGTAGCGTTCAATCAGTTCTTTGTCGCTTTTCACTATGTTGGACATCAGGTCCCCCTTTCTTTGTGCACTCAACGTAAGTGCTTGTTAATAAAGGGTATAGATCTTTCGATAGCGTCTCTCCTATTGATTAGTTAGTGAATTTTTACACTGCAAAGATACGGATTTTTTGAATTTGCAAGCAAAAAATGTACTTTTTTTTTGTTTTGGGACAATAATTATTGGGAAAATGAGTAGCTCCAGTTCTCCCCTTTAAGCACATTTTATTGTCTATGGACAACAAAATTCGTGTTTTGATGGGTTTTGTGGTGTATAAACAACAAAAAAAACAATTCATCCTCGCTTTATCCGCCAAGGAAAGGTGTCATGTAAACAGGAAGCAGAATGGTACCCTTATCCGTTTTCAAATCCTTTGTGTAAATCAGATAACGCCGTTCGACAATATGAGCGTATTTCTCGCAAAACACATCAAGCGACTTGTGGGTGTTGTAGCCGGAAGACTTCACCTCTACAGGCTGAAGCTTGGTCCCGTGTGAGAGCAGAAAATCAATCTCATAATTATGAGTTTCATCCTTTGGCCAAGTATAATAGAAAAGCTTATTGCCCGATGTGGCAAGCATTTGTGCTATCATGTTTTCATAAACATAGCCAAGATTTGTGCTTAGTTTATCGTTCAACAGCTTTTGATATATGACATTCTCAGTATAGTCCTTGTCCCAAAAGGCAAGGGTAACGAACAATCCCGTGTCGGCACAAAAAATCTTGTATTTGGAAATGTCTTTTGTCAATGACATGCCTACGTTGGGGTCGTTCGAATGGTATGCAAATAGAGTCGTCTTGCTGTCTTCAAGGTCTTTTAGAAATTCCATCAGTTTGTCGTCATCCACCTTGCCAAGGACGGCATACGGCTTGAAACGGTTGTTGGTCTGGCTCAGTTGTGATGGAATATTCATAAAGAGAGTTTCCAAACGACCTGAGGGGTCAAGTTTTTGGAAATCATCCTGATAGATTCTGATTACGCCTCGCTTGGCAAGGTCTACCATACTGAAATTGTTGGTTTCCAGATAAGCCTCAACAGCTTGAGGCATACCGCCCACCAACAAATAGAGACGAAAGTTGCGCATGGCTTCACGGTGAGCCTGGGTAAGAGGTAGTTTGTTGTCGTAGAAAGTACGCAGCAATGGCATAGTGGCTTCGTCGCCCATCGCCCATCGGAACTCCTCGTAATCCATCGGATAAAGCGTGACACGCTCCTCTTCGCTTGGAATCGTGATGTTCTTCGTATTCTTTTTGATACTGATGAGCGAGCCGGTTTCAATATAGTCGTAGCGACCATCTTTAACCAAATACTTGATGGCTTGACGAGCGCGAGAACAATTCTGCACCTCATCGAAAATGATGACAGATTTTCGCTTTTTTAGGACCACATTATAAATGGATTGTAGTTGCAGAAAGATATAGTCCATGTTCATCAGGTTGTTGAACAAAGCCGTCACCTCTTCGGATGCCTCGTTGAAATCAATAAGTATGTATGATTCATACTCTTTTTTTGCAAATTGCTCAACAAGTGTTGACTTGCCGACCCGTCGTGCACCTTCAATCAAAATTGCGGTCTTTCCGTTCTGGACACGTTTCCATTTGAGAAGCTGGTCATATAGTTTTCGTTTGAATATCCGTTTCATCTTCTGATGTAATTGATTTGGAGTGCAAAAATAGAGTTTTTAATTCATTTACGCAAATTTTTTTATTCGATTTATAGAAAAATACCGAAATGTTTTTACACGATTTATGGAAAAATACCGAAATTTTTTATTATGTTTTATCCAAAAATACCGAAATGTTTTTAGCCGATTTCTCCAAAAATACGCAAATCTTATTATTTTCTTCTCCCCCCCTCTCCTATTTCCACGCTTTTCCGTACCTTTGCAAATTCAATTTTTCCGAACCTTGAAAGAGCAAACAACTTCCTATATCACCATCCGCAACGCGAAGGTCAACAACCTGAAGAGCATCAGTTTGCAGATTCCGAAGAACAAGCTGGTGGTCATCACCGGCCTATCGGGATCGGGTAAGTCTTCGTTGGCGTTCGACACCTTGTATGCTGAAGGCCAGCGCCGTTATGTGGAGAGCCTGAGTTCATATGCGCGGCAATTCATGGGCCGACTCAACAAGCCCGACGTGGAGAGCATCACGGGCCTCTCGCCCGCCATCGCCATCGAGCAGAAGGTGAACTCGCACAACCCGCGCTCCACCGTGGGCACCAGCACCGAGATCTACGAATACCTGAAACTCCTCTACGCCCGCATCGGCAAGACCTACTCCCCTGCCTCGGGCAAACTGGTCAAGAAGCATCAGGTGATGGATGTGGTGAACCATATCCTCGGCCTGCCGACGGGCAGCACGGCCTACATCGTCGCGCCGCTTCACCTGCCTGAAGGCCGCAGCCTCGAAGAGCACCTCAACATCCTCATGCAACAGGGCTTCTACCGTATATTATATAACGGCGAGATCATCAAAATCGAGGATTTCCTCGACCAGAAGAAAAAGGTCAGCGAGAAGAAGGTGAAGCTGCTCATCGACCGCATCAAGGTCAACGAGAGCATGGACGACGCCATCGGGCGCATCTCCGACTCGGTGCAGACCGCCTTCTACGAGGGCAAGGAGACCTGCCAGGTGATCAGCGAACTCGACGGCGAGCGCAAGGAAGCCGACTTCTCGTCGCGTTTCGAGGCCGACGGCATCACCTTCGAGCCGCCTACGGCCAATATGTTCGCCTTCAACAACCCCTACGGCGCCTGCCCCACCTGTCAAGGCTTCGGCAGCGTCATCGGCATCGACCCCGACCTGGTGGTGCCCAACAAGAGCCTGTCGATCTACGAGAACGCCATCGCCTGCTGGCGCGGCGAGAAGATGAGCGAGTGGAAAGACGCCCTCATCCGCGTGGCCGACAAGGTGGGCATTCCCATCTTCAAGCCGTTCTACGAACTCACCGACGAACAGGTGAGCCTCCTCTGGACCGGCAACCAGTACTTCGAAGGCATCGTGGACTTCTTCAACTATGTTGAGACACAGTCGTATAAGATACAATACCGCGTGATGCTGTCGCGCTACCGCGGCAAGACGGTCTGCCCCGAATGCCACGGCACGCGCCTGCGCCGACAAGCGCAATATGTGAAGGTGGGCGGCAAGAGCATCACCGACCTTGTGCTGATGCCCTTGGATGAGCTGAAAGCCTTCTTCGACCACCTCAAACTCGATGAGACCGACAGCAAAATCGCCTCTCGCCTGCTGGTGGAGATCAACAACCGTCTGGATTTCATCATCGAGGTGGGCCTGGGCTATCTGACCTTGAACCGTTTGTCCAACACGCTCTCCGGCGGTGAGTCGCAACGCATCAACCTTGCGACCTCGTTGGGCAGCAGCCTGGTCGGCTCCACATACATCTTGGACGAGCCCAGCATCGGCCTGCATTCCCGCGACACCGAGCAACTGATTAAGGTGCTGAAACGCCTGCGCGACATCGGCAACACCGTCATCGTGGTGGAACACGACGAGGAAATTATACGTGCTGCCGACTACATCATTGACATCGGGCCGATGGCGGGTGCCTTTGGCGGCGAAGTCGTGTTCGAGGGCGAGATCAAGGACCTCGTCCACTGCGAGAAGAGCCTCACCACGCAATACCTCACGGGCAAGATGAGCATCCCCGTGCCCACCCGCCGACGCAAGAGCGCCAACGCCATCGTCATCAAGGGCGCGACGCAGAACAACCTCAAGAACCTCACCGTGCGCTTCCCGCTCAACATGATGACCGTCATCACGGGCGTGAGCGGCTCGGGCAAGTCGACCTTGGTGAAGGATGTGCTCTACCCCGCCATGAAACGGCAGTTGGGCGAGAACGCCGAGAAATGTGGCAGTTACGGTGCCTTGGAAGGCGACCTGCGCCTCATCCAGGCCGTCGAGTTCATCGACCAGAACCCCATCGGAAAGTCATCGCGCTCCAACCCAGCCACTTACCTGAAAGCCTACGACGAGATTCGGACGCTTTTCTCCGAACAGAAACTGGCCAAGCTGCGTGGCATCAAGCCCGCCTTCTTCTCGTTCAACGTGCCGGGTGGTCGCTGCGAGGAATGTGAGGGCGAGGGCGTGCAAAAGATCGAGATGCAGTTCATGGCCGATGTCTACCTGCCTTGCGAGGCCTGCCACGGCACGCGCTTCAAGGAAGAGGTGCTGGAAATCAAATACGACGGCAAGCACATCTCCGACATCCTCAACATGAGCATCGAGGAGGCCATCGACTTCTTCGAGCACTCGTCGGAGCGGCAGACCCCCATCGTCGGGCGCATCGTCAACAGCCTGAAGCCCTTGCAGGAGGTCGGTTTGGGCTATCTGAAGCTCGGACAGTCGTCGAGTTCGCTCTCGGGCGGCGAGGCGCAACGCGTGAAGTTGGCCTATTTCCTCATCAAGGGACAGGTGGAGAAGCCCACGCTCTTCATCTTCGACGAGCCGACCACGGGCCTGCATTTCCACGATGTGAACAAGCTGTTGGAGTCGTTCAACGCCTTGATTGCCAACGGCCACAGCGTCATCATCATCGAGCATAACATGGATGTCATCAAGTCGGCGGACTGGGTCATCGACCTGGGTCCCGAGAGCGGCAACAAGGGCGGCGAGATCGTCTTTGAAGGCACGCCCGAGGACTTGGTGAAGTGCAAGGCATCATATACAGGTAAAGCACTGAAAAGTAAGTTGTAGTACTATGGCCAATGGCTTATGACTATGGCCGCCTCAACGGTCGTGAAAACGGCCTAAGTCATCGGCCATAAGCCATAGTCAGAAAAAGTCCGAATTAGAAGAAAAGAACTGACAACAATATGAAACCATCAGAGATAAACCAACCTTTGAGTGAGCGGCAGCAGAAGGTAGTGGACACCCTGCTCGGCCTCGGTATTGACTTCGACATCAAGTTCCATCCGCCGTTGGGTTCCATCGAGGAGTCGTTGGCCTACTGGGGCAAGTTCGAGGCCACGCACTGCAAGAACCTGTTTTTCAGGAACCACAAGGGCAACAAGCACTACCTCGTCATCTTCGAGTGCATGCACCAGATGGACATCCACGACCTCGAGCAGCGTCTGCACCAAGGCAAGCTCACCTTCGCCTCGGAGGCCCGCATGGAGAAATACCTCGGCCTGAAGCCCGGCAGCGTCTCCCCCTTCGGCCTCATCAACGACGAGAACCACGAGGTGCACCTCTTCATCGACAAAAACCTCTTGAATGCCCCACGCCTGAGTTTCCATCCCAATGACAACACGGGGACGATTATCATCAGCCAGGAGGACTTTATCAAGTTCTTGGAGGCTATGGGGAACAGTTATGAGTTTGTTGAGTTGTATGATTAAAATAAGAATAACAATCAATATGGATAATTCCCGAATTGGTAATAATTGATTGTCTTCAAAACAATGATAATTGGGTATTACACTCTGACTTTTGAATATCCTTTATTATTGTTTTCCAACCATCGCGCTTTTTTCCGCTCATCGACATAATACGAGTCATAGATGGTTTATCCATACCTTTTATTTCCTCAATATAAACCTGATGCTTCTTATCGTTGAATTTTGGATGCCTTTTAATGGCCTCGATTATTTCTTCGATGGAAATGCTTGCGTCTTTTGCCTTGGTTATAGATTCATATGTGGTCCTATATTCAATCCTTGGGTAGTTTCCTTCAAGATATAATTTCACTAGTCCAGCGTGAGATAAAGGTTTTGAATAATCGGTCACATTGCAATTTGTGTTATAATCAAGAAAAACCACGTCCTTCTCTTCTAAACGTTCTTTGATTTTTTGAAGAGAGTGTTGAACTGCTGGCACATTCTCCAACATATACAAATAGGTCGGTAGATATATCAACCAACGTGCATCGGCATAGTTCAGTATTTGATTTCCATATTGATGGCCCAATGGTTTGCCATACTTGCGCACAGTTCGTTTAATATCTCTCATTGTGTCGTTGCGAAAGGTCGTATAATCCACCCCACAACTTTCAAACACTTTCAGTCCTTGCCATACAGCCTCAACACATGTCGCTTTTATATTAGGCATTCCTGGAACTGGAATATTACCATGAGGGTAAAATGGACTCAATACACGAAGTATTTCATATTCGGAGGTTGATGTGATATCAAAAATTGACGCATTAGGATAATTTTTCCTAATGTTCTCAATTCTACTCTTCTTATTTGCAACATATATGTTCATCATACGTATAACGGAAAATCAATGTTTTTAATATACTTGATTGGAACAAAAGTTTTTACTAAAACTTCCGCCTGAAAATAAGATTTTTCATCATCAGCCAAATCAAAATGAGTATTGCATTTCACTGTATCGAAATGGATTTGTTTCAAGTCATCTAATGTATTTCCAATATTCACTGATTCTCTTTTTATTGTGGCATTTTTATTTGAAAACTTTGTAGAATCAATGGTAACCACTTCAAGGTCGATTTTTAATAATACTGGTTTCTTAATTCGTCCTTCATTCCTTGCTACATACATCATTGGATGGTTTTTTGTAAAGCATAGTCTAACATAATCCTGCAACCCTCGGCTTTTATCAAGCATCCGGCTTAATCCACCACCGCCAGGCATTGGTATGGTTATTCCATGTTCATCGCAATATGACCAAGAGAATAAACCACCATGTTCCTTGATAGATTCCAAATTGCTTTCATCAGTAAAATGATATAAACAATATATCCCATGTTGTTGCAATACCTCAATATATGCTTGTGAATTGATTTTTTTAGAATCTGCCAAGGCTCCCAAACGATTCCGTTCTTCCTGTTCCTCCTCAATTCTTTTTAATTCTGCCTTTCTTATTTCTTCCGCCTCTCTTTCTTTCCTTCGAAGTTCTTCCTCTTCTTGTCTTTTCTTTTTCTCTTTATTTATCAAATCTATCATTTCCTCACGTTCGTATCCTTTGAGCAAACTGATATAAGTGATAAGTGGGCGGTTATCTTTATTCTTTTCAATGATGTTTTTACAGACCATTTTCAAATGATCATTGTCGGTCTGCATTTCAACAATGATAATATGTCTGTTTTTCAGTTTTGGATAGTTATCATAATCAATCTCTATTTCATCAATCAAAGCATCAGTTGCGGGGTCACATATTTCCACGTCGTCAGGGAAGTCGTAAAAAGGAGATCCTTCTCTCATGCAATAGTGATAGTTTAAACTCTTTGCATCCCAATCCTTATTGTTAGCACATAAATAGATTGAAACCGAATAATCATTGCAAAGCTGCTCGATGAAATGTTGAATACTTTCATAAATGGAAATTGACCAATATCGGGTTCTGTTTCTGAACTGATCAAGATTATTTGTGTTTCGTTTTATGTGTTCAAAATCAGTATAATCCAAATCGTTTTCTAAACAAAATGAACTGGCAAAGAATTGCCACACTTGATAGTTCCCTTTTACATTTTCTCCATCTTCGTTCAATTTTGTAAATGGCACATCATAATAGTACCATCCAAAATCAGTCATTGTTTCTTTTGCAACTGCCAAACACCTATTTTTGAAATCATTTTGATCTTTTTCCCAATCATCATATGAAGCCGCTTTTTTAATTGCACTCTCCAAATCTTTTATCTTGTACTGATTAGAAACGACTTTCTCTTTCGTTGAAGAAGGGTTGATTCTATACCATTTTGCCAATCCTTTCGGATACAACTTCTTAATCTCTCTAAACTGACGTTCTGTGTCTTCCCGCTCTTTGAGCCATTCCTCCGTTTCATTCCAATTGGATGAAGAGCGTATTATCTTTTTCAATTCGAAAATGGATGCATCGTAACTTGAAATATGATTTTTTTCAATAAAATCATAATATGCAAGCGGATATTTTTGTCGTATTATTTCAACTTTTCTTTTAGAAGGCCTTTTTATTACATCTTTTATTGCACCCCATATCCAAACGATAAAACAAATCAAGAGGATTAATACAACCCAAAACAATACAAAACCTATAATGCCAAAAATGATTTTTAGTATTAAACTATTATCCATCGGCTTTGCAAATTACGTGTTTTAACCCTAACCATTGTTTCAATACTTGTTTCGTATTGATTTCATCCGCAAATATACAACTTTTTCATTCTTCGCCACTTTCCAAAATCAATTCCCCTTCTCCCAGTGCAATCTGTTTGGCGTTCATCGTTGAAACCACTGGCTGGCCAGTTTCTTTCTCAACGGCTTTGCGGGCGTCGTTGGCCACGGCGCCGCCGCGTCGGGCAATGCCAGCACTTTCGGCCATGCCTTGCGGGTTTTCATTCTTTGAGATTTGTGTCGTGGTGGCCTCCGCAAGCATGTTGATGGCAATCTCAAGATCGGTCATGTTGTCGCGCAGGTTCTCTTTCTTCAAGCCCTTCAACTGCTTGTATTCCTTGGCGGAGAGACCGCTCCACTGGCGATAGATAATGTCGGTGAGCGAGGCAAACTGTTGCCCTTCCTCCAATCCGGCACGCTTCCACTCGTCGGTCAGGTGCTTCCTCACCTCTATCGACCTCATCCGCTGGTTAATCCAAGCCTCCGAATAACCCAACCTGCGGTAGTCGGCCACCGCCTGCTCAAAGGACAGCTCGGGATCCTGCATCTGGTCGATGCGTTTGGCCGCCACCTGCGCCATCCACAGCTTGAAAGGCTCCGCCTTAGGCGATGGAATGGATTGGATGAGACGGAAAAGCTGCTCTGTATCAGCCATATCCGCAAGGCGCATTTTGCCGTCTGGAGCACGTAATTTGAAAGCGTTACAATTTGTAACGGTTTCATTTCCCTCTTTCTTTAAGCGGTTTTTCAATACCCTCCAATAGGTTTGTGGATTGGTGCTCTCGGTCAGCACACCAACCACATCCACCACCGAGAAATACCACTTCTCCTTATCCGTATCCCAAACAGTACGAACTTTTTTCTGTTCAAACAGTTGTATAGCTTGCTTTTGCGTCATATTATTTTGGATTTTTCATTAACTCTGCAAATATACAAAATATCAGCTTATCCTGCAAGATTTTTTGTATAACTTTGCACCTGAAAAACAATCTTAAATTTTGAATTTTAAATCTTGAATTCCATGAATAACGAAGAGAAAATCAAGCAAGCCGCCGAAATCCTCTCCAAGGCGAAGAACATCGTGGGCTTCACCGGCGCAGGCACTTCCGCCGAGAGCGGCATCCCGCCTTTCCGTGGCGAGGGCGGCATCTGGAACCAGTACGACCCTAACTCACTCGACATCGACTTCTACTATCGCCACACCAAGGAGTCGTGGAAGATCATACGCGAGGTGTTCTATAACTTTTTCAGCAACAAGGACATCAAGCCCAATCCCGGGCATCTCGTCCTTGCCAAATGGGAGAAGGAAGGCCGATTAAGCAGTGTCATCACCCAAAACATCGATGACCTGCACACCGTGGCGGGCAACAGCGTAGTGTATGAGTTTCACGGCAACATGTCGCGCTTCGTGTGCACCAAATGCGGCCATAAGGTCGACGCCAAGAGCCTGACACTCACCGAGGAACCGCCCCGTTGCGCCCAATGCGGCGGACTGATGAAGCCCGACTTCATCTTCTTCGGCGAAGGCATCCCCGAGGACGCCTATTATGGATCGGTGCGCGCTGCGGAAAACAGCGACGCCTTTGTCATCATCGGCACTTCGGGACAAGTCAGCCCGGCCAACATGATCCCTGGCATCGCCAAACGCAACGGTGCAAAGATCATCGAAATCAACATGGAGCCTTCGACCTACACGAACTATATCACGGATATCTACCTTGAAGGCAAATCCGGCGAGATCCTGCCAGCAATTGACGCCTTGATGAAATAGTAGGTGTATTATCCAGGTTTTTGAAGGCATGTCATACCGAACGGAGCAGCCCATAGATACGCTCCCTCCTTCGTCGGTCGGTATGACATGGGCTGCGGAGCGAGTGTATCTATGCCTTCAAAAACCACCAAACACTGCCTCGAACATCCTGCGATAGGCTTCAACCTTTTTGTCAAATGATAAAGGATAGGCTCTTGAAGATGAGGGTAATCTATAAAGTGAAAGACCTTCCCTAAGCGTGATTTGTTCATTGGGTGAAGGAATCGCATCCGACTTGTAATACGCACAGACTTCTTGGGTGGCTTTCTCACCTGTCGTGGCGATGGCATGGCATTGCGGCATCTGTTTCAGAAGGGCTTCAATATCGGTATGTTCCACAATCTCTAAGAAAGCATCTGAGGCGTTGTCTTTCAGCCTGTTGACTGCCGTGGCAGTATCGAAGAAAGCTATGCCTTTCTCGTTTAGAAACGCAATGATTTCATTCATTTTGAAGCACTTGTGTTCGGTGTCCACAAAATGGTTCTTGTCGCCGAACCAGATTTGGCCTTCAATGCGCCAATGGTCATTGATGAAGTTAGGGTAGAAAAAGTCCATGCACCAACGCTTCTTTGGCGGCGGGAAACTGCCTAAGAATAAGACTCTTGCGTTTTCAGGAAGGAAAGGCTTTAATGGGTGGTATTCAATCATGCTATTAGCGATTCTTTTAATACTAAATGAGATCAATTATGACATTTTTTCCCTTTTACCGTCATGGCGGACAAGGATCCGCCATCTCCCAAGCGCGAAGACGAAATCCTTCTCGCACTTGAGATTGCGGGTCAAGCCCGCAATGACGGTTAGGGCATGAGTTCAGTTGTTCCCGCTAGATATGCTCCTACCTTATTGATGCACAAAGTACCCTTGAATACCTTAAACCTAATTCTTAACTTATCGGCCTTAACGGTCTGGAAACGAAGAAGTCGCTTGTAACCGATGGTAGTAGTTGGCTCGTTGGTTTCTATGGGCAACCATTTGCCATTAAAGTAATAGTCCAAATAAAATGCATCAACATTCTGACCTAAAGGGATATATTCTTGCAATAACAAGCGGTTAAAGGCAGTAGTTTTCGGGAATTCAAAGATGAGTTCAGCTTGATGGATGCTGTCTTCCGTTGCCCAGTAGGTTTCATATTCTTCATCCAGCACATGCTTGGCCTTGAACCTCCAGCCTCTTGTGTTGCTGGCAGTCACCTTACAATCTTTCAGCAGGTTGTCGGCAAAGTCCTTTTGCAACCTCTTATACCATTGGACGGCATTGGCTGAGTCGATACTGGGTATCCTACCCTCTTGATTTACAGGGAAATTGAGCAAGAGATTGGTGTTATGGCCCACACTTTGGTAATATAAATCCATCAACTGGTTTACGGTTTTTACCAGGCCGTCTTCATTGGCATGGTAGAACCATCCCGGACGAATGGAGACATCCACTTCGGCAGGTAGCCACGCCTCGCCTTCGCGATAGCCTTGCTGCAAGGCCTTTGTGTCGTTAAGCGATTCGAAATCAGTTTTGTACATACACCATTGCGTGGCGTTGGCCTTGCCTTCCTCGTTGCCAATCCAGCGCAAAGTCGGGACAGTACCGCCAAAGATGCTCGCTTCGGGGCTGTATTTCCAAACGATGTCCCTCGCCTTCTCATAGTCGTAGTATTGCTCGGCAATGATGGAACGCATCTCATCGGCGCCTCCATACCATCCAGTACCGCCATTGGCACCGTCGAACCAGAACTCAAACAAGGGTCCATAGTTGCTCACAAGTTCCTCAATCTGTTGATGATAGATATCAACATAACCCTTATAGCCGTACTCGGGTTGGTTGCGGTCCCAAGGCGAGAGATACAGCCCGAACTTCAAGCCATACTTCTTGCATGCCTCCGAAAGCTCGCGCACTAAATCTCCCTCCCCATTCTTGTAATAGGTGTTCCTGATGCAATAGTCGGTAGTCTCAGTCGGCCAAAGGCAGAAACCGTCGTGGTGTTTCGCGGTAAGGATCACGCCCTTCATTCCGCAGGCTTTCAAGGTCTTGGCCCACTGCTCGCAGTCCAAGTTCGTAGGATTAAAGGTATAGGAAGGCGTATTGCCGAAGCCCCATTCCATGTCATTAAACGTGTTTAAGCCAAAGTGTATAAACGCATAGTTTTCAAGTTGTTGCCATTCCAATTGTTGCGCGGTTGGAATAGGTCCACTTGGCTTGGGACGGTGGACACAAGAAGCCAACATCAGACCGCCCATTAACACCCATATCAGATGCCTATGATTCATTGTTTCACAAATTTACGAGTCTCACCATTCGTACGAAGCACATACATGCCCTTGGGCAAGTCGCTGATGCCAATCCTGTTCACCTCGTTTTCGAGTTGAACCGTCATCGCGACCTTACCGTTCATGTCAATGATTTCCGCTTGACCATTCGCTTGATTAACAAACACATCGATGAAATCCGTAGCCGGATTGGGACACACACGAAGCGACAATTCGGGCTGCAAATGCTCTGATTTCACTGCAACTGGGCTATCGGAATGTGCCTCGATCACGGCTTCAATCGCTCTGTTGCAAACGGCACAGAAAGGCGCATAGTTGCGCATCATGCAATTGCGTTGGGGCCGATACATGCCTTCCTCCAAATAGCCTCCGCCTTCAAAAGCACCTACAGTGTTGTTATATTGATTCGTATTTGGGGTAGGAATAGGTGTGCCTGGGGCGACAAGGTCGGCCCATTTCGATTCAAAGTCCACCAAAGTGGTGATATTGGGTTCCCAAGGCTCCACATTTAAGTTATAGAGCAAGGCCAATGGGTTGTCAGGCTCCTCGTATTCATCAGCAAGACCTGCGAAAGCATGGCCAAACTCATGCACGATGACATCGGAAGATGACATGTTGCCCGCCGTGCTCATCGAGTAAAAGTTGTAGAAACCGCCTCCGCCATACTGGTTGCTGTTCACCAAAATGTAGATCTGGTCATAAGGTGCGTTCGCTGCTACATCCTTGACCGAGAAATAATTGCGCGTGGTGCAATAACGGTCGATATAAAAGGTGTAGAAATGCGAATTGAGGATGGTGCGTTTCCAGATATGCGAGGCAGGAATGTCGACACCGCTTTCCTCGGAAGGAGCCAGCACTGCGCGGAAATTGAAGTCGTTGATATGACTTGCAAAGGGCTCCGCTTGGGCGAACACATTGGACAGATTTTGGCAATCTTGCAGGAACCTGTCCATCTCATCTGCGGTGTAGCCGTCTGGCAAAATCACGATGTCCACCTTGCTTTCGGGCGAGCCGTTGACCATGATGTCCTCAACAGGAAACACATAACGCTGTTCGGTGGTATTGAACATTTCGTTAGGCTCATAAAGCTTTGAGAATATTTCCTCAAACTCGCCATCGAAATTCCTGATTTCAAGGATGATATAGGCTTCATTGCGCGGTAGCGGGACACTCACGGATTCCTCATAACAGCGTTCCATCACTCGGGCTTCACTGGTGGTTTTCCATTCCTGGAACAAGGTGTTATAGCCTCTTGAATAAATCAAGGTATTGGTTTGTACGTCAATCACTTTTACTCGGTTGGTACCAAAATTGAAGGGGTCTATCAAATTGACTTTTGAGCCACCGAAATACGGCTCGATGATGAAACGTTCAAACACATAATGCGAGCTGTCGGACGTGCCGCATTGGAAAACATCCATGCGCAACGACCCCTCGTCAAGGAAATACTGCCCGAAATTGATGTTTTGCGCCTTTGAAAGCAGCGAAAACGCAATGGCAAATAGAAGGATAATGGTCTTTTTCATATTGATAGATATTATGTTTGTAATCTGAAGGTTTGAAAAAGCAAAAATACAAAAATATCCCTCAGTTGATGTAGGTTGTCGATTTTTATCTCGCAAATTGAAAGACATGGTTTATGTCCAATTGACGAATGACAAAAAAAGGTGGCCCCAGAATAATCTCCAAGACCACCAAAAAATAGTCACGTTCTAGTTCTTTTATTGCTTAGCGTTGTATAGCGTTTGTATTTCAGAAGCCGTCAATGGGCGGTTGTAGCTCCGGAAGTTGTCGAGCTTGCCATTGTAGTACCCCAACTTGCCACTCTTTGTCGTGGCGACGCCAAAGTAGGCGGTCTCCACATCAGTTCCCCACCTCAAATCCACAGATTCTTTTGTCTCAAACAAGACTCCATCGATATAAATCATAGCAACCGCTTCATCGTAGGTAAGCGTCAGCATATGCCAGCCATTGTCGGCATATTCGATTGTCGAGCCAGCGGTTGTCCAATGAAGCAGATTGTTGTTATGCCCAGAGGCATAATGAATCTTACTATGGTTATCGAAACCCAATGCAGACTTGGGATTATCGTAGAAGAAGGTATTGCTGCCTATCAGATATTGGTTGTTTCTTCCAGTCTTGAACCAAATGTTGATGGAGAATGGCCTGCCTCCAGGAACGATGTTGTCGTTCACTTCGATGAACGACTCACCGCTGAATTGCATCGATTTTCCTTCGCCGCTCGGCGTATCGGTCGAAGCCACGGCACCATTGTTGACGGCAGTGTAATTGCCTCCCCAGTCCGCAATTTCGTCGCCATCGAAGTTGAAGTAACAGAACAAGCCGTCAGTTACCACAACAATATTGGGGTTGTCGGGCGTGGGATTGTCAGGAGTTGGGGTATCGGGAGTTGGATTGTCTGGCGTGTCAGGCTTTTGGCATGACCCGAAAAGACACACAGAAATGGCGAACACTGCGCCTAAAATCAGATTGAAATTTACTTTTTTCATTGTTGTTTGATATTTGTAATTAGGGTTTCACAAATTTAATTTTTGCAAAATTGGCAAAGCATGGTTCCAAAACAAACCAACCTTCTTTTTCTATAGTCTCTCCATTTTTTAGTTGCTTCTTTTCATTATAGGAGATGCCCAATACGTTGGTTCCTATTTCGTTGCCTTTGGAGTCAAGCAGGACATTTCCATTAGCATCAAGACATTTGTAAAGCCCAGACCTCATGCTATCGAGTTTTTCGATTATCTTTGCGTCAACTGGCTTCACTTTGTAATAAAAAGTGAGCGTCGTCCTATTGCAACTCGACGCGTGTTTGGTGATTTTTTCTGAAATCTTGCATTCCACGACCTCAAATCCCAAGCCGTCTTCAACTTCGAAAGGAATGTCCTTGCCAATAAGCCCAGCCATTTCCTTTTCCAAAGCTGCATTTGCCTCTGCTACAATCTGTTTCCCTCTCTCCTTATGATCCGCGCTAATCTTTACGTAGTTTTGCTCTCTTTTGTCGCTGTTGTCGGCGTACTTTTCCATGTTCTTCTGTCGGGCTTCCTCATATTCATCTTCACTTGTCTTCCACTTGGCGGAGTACTCGCCAGAGATGTTCACCAAGTCGCCTAAAATCTCATTCTTTGGGGATTTCTGGAACTTCACCTCGTTTTTTGTTTTTGTTTCGCTATCTCCACCGCCTCCACAGGAAGCGAGAATGAGCGAGGTTGCAAAAATGCCTGCGCAAAATAAGGTCGCAAATACCTTTTTCTTTTTCATAGTTTAATGTGCCATGGTTATTACCCATTATGGCTCGTCGGGGTTGATTGTTTGGAATGAAAAATTAAATTGAGCAAATGTCACCATAATTCCCTGCATCGGTCTTTCATTCGCCCAAAAAACGGTTTGCAATGCGTAAAAAACAATGGGTCGCTTTCGTCATTGCGTAAAATTTCGGTTTGCAACGCGTAAAATGGCAAGTAATTGGCATAGTTTGTTACGAAATAACCGTACCTTTGCCGACATGAACAGCGATTTGTTCTACATATTGCTGCTAAGCTTCGTGTCTGGCATGACGCAATGTTTATTGACGTTATGTGGCATTTATATGCTATTGGAACACCGAAACTACCAGTTTCAAAGGGTATTTGCTGTTGTCTTGATCTTGCATGGTTTTGGCTTTTTCAACAACTTTGTGGTTTTAGCTTGCAGTGAACAACCTTACTCCGAGTTCCTCAACACACTTTTGGTTCTCTTCGACTATGTGATTGTAGGCGGCTACATGATGTTTGGCGTCTCTCTGGTTTTCCCCAATCGTTACAAAACGCGTCAACTCTTGCTTTTGGTGATACCTTATTTAATTGCCATGCTCTTGTTTGCCCTCAGCCGAAGCCCCTTGGTTTTGACGGTCATGCAAATCTATACCGTGGTGGTTTCGTTAGTTTTGTTGGTGTATTTGGTTCTTTCTATCAGGAAACATACTCGACTGTTGCTCGACAATGTGGGAGACTTGGAGTTTTTTGACCTACGATGGAGCAACATTTTGATTGTCCTCTATTTCGCTTTCCAATTGTTATGGACTATTGAAAGCCTATCGCAACAGTCGTGGTTTTCAGAACCCTCTGCCGGACGCAATCTGCTTTTCGACTCCCTCTATTGCCTCATCTGCATCGGCATTGTTTTATACGTCATGCACAAACTGATACATCAGCAGGTATTCACCCTCTCTCCCGCCGATGAATATGAAAACGAGCCTCAAGAGCCAACCACTCCAACACCCCAACCCAATGCTGGCAAATCCCTGATTGGTTGCGACATAGACATGGTTATGAAGGAAAAGCGATATTATCTTGACAACACGCTGACATTGCAGAAGTTGGCCCAACATCTGGGCACCAACCGGCAGTACCTCAGCAACCATATCAATCAAGAGCTTCATACGACCTTCTACGACTACATCAACGACTTTCGTTTGGAGGATGCCAAAGCCATGTTAGATAGTCAAAACACTGAAAACCAACACTCTTTGGAAGATATTTCGGTCATGGCAGGCTTCAATTCCTACGCCACTTTCTTGCGCTCGTTCAAGAAAAAGTATGGGCAAACACCATCGCAATACCTGACGGAGAAAAAATCGTGACTAAATCAAAAATCTAAGTCACGCAATCAATTTTTTTCCTAATTTGCGCCCAAATTTAACCTTACACTATGACTATCGAAGAATTAAAATCTCTTTTTAAGCAACGCTTTGGAAATGAGGGCGTTGTCTACACATCGCCTGGACGCATCAACCTCATCGGCGAACACACTGACTACAATGGTGGCTTCGTTTTTCCGGGAGCCATCGACTCGGGCATCTATGCCTGCATCCGACTCAACGGCACCGACAAAGTTCGCGCCTACTCCATCGACAAGGAGGACTATCGCGAGTTTGGCATGAACGAGGAAGATCATCCTCATTTACATTGGGCCAATTACATCTTTGGCGTGTGCCGCGAAATCATCAAACGAGGCTACAAGCTGCAAGGCTTTGACACCGTGTTCTACGGCAATGTTCCGATTGGTGCAGGCATGTCGTCTTCGGCAGCTTTGGAGAGCACTTTTGCTTTTGCTCTTAACGAGTTACTCGATCTAGGCATTGACAAGTTTGAACTTGCTCGTATCGGTCAGGCCACTGAGCATAATTATGTCGGCGTGAAGTGTGGCATCATGGATCAGTTCGCCTCGCTTTTCGGCAAGGCCGGTCATCTGATGCGCCTCAACTGCGCCACGATGGAGTTTGAGTATTATCCTTTTAATCCTAAGGGTTACAAGGTGGTGCTTTTGGACACTTTGGTGAAGCACGAGTTGGCTTCGTCGGCCTACAACCGTCGTCGCGAGTCGTGTGAGAACGCCTGTGCACATATCGCCAAAAAGCATCCCGAGGTGAAATACTTGAGTGATGCCACGATGGCCATGCTCAACGAGATTGATGTGGAGATTCCAGCCGAGGACTACATGCGTGCGGAATATGTCATCGGTGAGAAGCAGCGCGTCCTCGATGTCTGCAATGCCTTGGAAAAAGGTGACTATGAGACCGTTGGCGATCGTATGTACGGCACCCACTTTGGTATGAGCAAACTTTATGAGGTGAGCTGCGAAGAGCTGGACTACCTCAACGACATCGCCAAGGAATGTGGCGTGACGGGTTCCCGCGTGATGGGCGGCGGCTTTGGCGGCTGCACCATCAACCTCGTGAAAGAAGACCTTTATGATGCCTTCATCGCCACGGCGATGGAGAAATTCAATGCCAAATTCGGGCATGAACCAAAGGTGTATGATGTCGTGATCTCGGACGGAGCGAGAAGGTTATAGTCATTAGTCAAATCTGTTTATGATGATGATTAAAAAATGCTTACGGATTGGAATGGTAGCGGCAATTGTGGTGGCATCAGTCATTATTCTTACCCAATGTTTTTCCAATCATGAAAACGATAGTGGTACTTCGATAATGGTCGAGGTTTCGGCAACTGAAAATGAGTTTGACAAAATCATGGACCGTTGTTGTGAAGTTATGGAAAAGCGCATACAATTGTTCTGCGAAGATGAACCAGGTTTGGACAAAGCAAAGTTCAGCATAAAAAGAACAAACGACAACAAAAGAATCCGAATTGATTTAAAAAATGTGGAATTGGGCCATGATCAAGTCGCTCGTGTTTTGAATTTGTTGCAATCGCAAGGTTGCCTTCAGTTTTATGAGACATATACTTTCAACGAACTTTCTGATTGTTTTTACAAAGCCAATGTCAAGTTGGCCGAGAAGGACAACCCTAATCTAGAAGCCGATTTCAAGTTTTTATATGAGGGTCCCCTTTTCGACTTGCTGAAACATAGTTTCAATCAAATTGCACCAGGAAAATATGAGGCCGAACGGACAGCATGTGTGGGTAAAGCAAAAGCAATAGACACTTTAGCCATCAACCAGATGCTGATAGAAACAAGAGACTTGTTTCCGCATGACTTGAAACTTGCATGGACAGTGGAACCTGAAATTGTTGATGATAGCGAGGTTCTTGGCCTTATTGCTCTGAAGTTGTCACCTGACAACAAATGTGCTCTTAATGGTGAAGCAATTTCGGATGCTCGTCTAGAGTATTCAAGTTATAATGGTGAACCAGAGATTCTGATCATGATGAATAATGAGGGGGCAAAGTCTTGGCAACGCATCACTGGCAACAATATTGGCAGACAAATTGCTATCGTTTTTGACGGCTATGTGTACTTCTATCCTGTTGTCACCAGTGAGATTCCTAATGGTAGAGCAACTATCTCTGGAGGCAATTTGACCACAGAAGGAGCAATAAATATAGTAAACATTTTAAAAGCGGGGATGTTGCCAGTTCCCGTAACTGTAGTAGAATAGATTACAAAACAACAAACAATTCAAACATAAATGAAACCAACATTATTAGTTTTAGCTGCAGGTATGGGCTCGCGTTACGGTGCCCTGAAGCAGATGGACGGCGTCGGCCCCAACAATGAGGCCATCCTCGATTATTCCATTTACGACGCCAAACGCGCCGGTTTCGGCAAGGTGGTCTTCGTCATCCGCGAGGACTTCGCTGAGGCCTTTAAGAAAGTGAACAACACGGAGAAATTTGGTATCCCAGTTGAATATGTCTACCAATCCCTTGACAAGTTGCCGGAAGGCTTCAGCGTCCCCGAAGGGCGCGTCAAGCCTTGGGGCACCTGCCACGCCGTCTTGATGGCTAAGGATGTGATCCACGAACCCTTTGCCGCCATCAACGCCGACGACTTCTACGGCAAGGAAGCCTATGAGGTTTTGGCCAAGTATCTCATGGAATGTGAAGGTAAGAAAGGCGCATACAGCATGGTCGCCTACAAACTCCGCAACACCATGTCGGACTTTGGAACGGTGAGCCGTGGCATCTGCACCGCCGACGCTGAAGGCAACCTGCAGACCATCGTCGAGCGCACTGCCATCGGGCACACCGAAGACGGCGGCGCGGCCTACACCGACGAGACTGGCAGCCATCCTTTGGACATGGATTCCCTCGTTTCCATGAACTTCTTCGGCTTCACCCCCGATTTCTTTGCCTATTCCGAGAAAGGCTTCGTCGAGTTCCTGAAAGGACCTGCTCAGACCAACATCAAGGCAGAGTTCTTCATCCCGCTGATGGTTAACCAAAGCATCCACGACGGCTCGGCCAAGCTGAAAGTGCTGTCGAGCAATGCCTCATGGTTCGGTGTGACCTACAAGGAAGACAAGCCCGAGGTGATGCGCAAGATTCGAGAGCTGATTGAGAAAGGCGTTTATCCGAACAATTTATGGGAATGATATTGAGATAATGGCTTTCAGCTGTCAGCAATCAGCTTTCAGCCTAACTACTACTATGCTGATAGCTGACTGCTGATGGCTGATAGCCAATGTTAAAGCTACACGCTAAAATAGCCTATCTATTATGAACATCGAAGTAAAAACCTGGGGCAAAACTCCCGACGGCAAAGACATCAAACTCTACACTTTGACTAACAACAATGGTGTTAAGGTGCAACTGAGTGATATTGGTGCGGGCATCGTGAGCATCGTCACGCCCGACCGCTACGGCCACATGGAAGACATCGTCCTCGGCTATCCACACCCGTGGGATTATTTTGGCGATGGCCCTTGTGCGGGCAAGACCCCTGGCCGTTTCGCCAACCGCATCGCCAATGGTCGCTTCAAGATTGACGACAAGGAATATCAGCTTGAACTCAATACCGGCGACGGCAAGCACCATCTCCACGGCGGCAGCATCGGCTTCGCCAACCAGAAGTGGGCTAGCCGCATCAATGGAGAGAGTGTGGTGTTCACCTACCTAAGTGCCGATGGCGAGGCAGGTTATCCTGCCGAGTTGGTGTCGAAGGTCTACTACACCCTCAATGATGAGAACGAGCTGAACATCCGTCTTTGCGCCTATTCCTCGGATACAACCATTGTCAACCTCACCAACCACACCTATTTCAACCTGAAAGGCGAAGGCAACGGCGATATCCTCGACCACAAGCTACGGCTAAATGCTTCGCGCTTCTTGCCTGCCACCAACGAGTTGATTACTACAGGCGAGATGCGACAAGTAACCGATACACCCATGGACTTCACTCAAGCTAAACTCATAGGTCACGACATTAAGGAACCTTATCCAGACCTAATCAATGGCAAGGGTTATGATAGTTGCTGGGTCATCGATGGCGTGGCAAAGGATAAGATTACGTTGGCTGCCGAGTTATCGCATGAAGGTGTGGGCCGTATGGTGAAGATCTATACTACCCAACCAGGCGTGCAGGTCTATACCGGCAACTGGCTTTCAGGATGTCCGAAAGGCAAGAACGGCCACATCTACGAGGACTACTCGGGCGTCGCTTTGGAATGCCAGGCCCTCCCCGACTCGCCCAACAAACCTAACTTCCCCAGCACCTTCCTGCGTTCGGGCGAAGAGTATAATGAGACCATCATCTTCAAGTTTTCAAATCTTTAAATCTTGAGACGCAAAGCATTCAACGTAGTTAATCTTAAATCTTTAAATTTGTAATAATGAGTACTAAAACTAAACAATGGGGCGCCATCATCGTGATGATAGCCCTATTCGCCATGATTGCCTTCGTGACCAACCTCTGCTCACCAATGGCCGTCATTGTGAAGAACCAATTCGGCGCCAGCAACTTCCTGTCGCAAATCGGCAACTATGGCAACTTCATTGCCTACTTGATCATGGGTATCCCGTCGGGTATGTTGATTAAAAAGTACGGCTACAAAAAAACTGCATTGATAGCCCTTGCCGTGGGTATCGTAGGCATCCTAGTGCAATGGGCCAGCGGTAAGATGGGCTTCGGTGTCTACCTCATCGGTGCCTTCATCGCCGGCTTCTGCATGTGCATGCTGAACACCGTTGTCAATCCCATGCTGAACCTCCTCGGTGGTGGTGGCAATAAAGGCAACCAACTCATCCAAATCGGAGGCGTGTTTAACTCAGCCGCTGCTGTGGCGGTCTACATCCTCATGGGTGCCCTCATCGGTGAAGCCACCAAGGCCAAGATTTCCGATGCCACTCCTGCCCTCCTGATTGCCTTGGCCATCTTCGTCATCGGCTTTATCGTTATTCTATTCACTAAGATTGAAGAACCTCAACAACCTGTGGAGGTGAAATCGGAAGTCAAGGACAAATACAGCGCCTTCTCGTTCCGCCACTTCAAGCTTGGTATCTTGGCCATCTTCCTTTATGGTGGCATCGAGGTCGGTACGCCTACCTATATCCTTCAATACCTGACCTCTGAGCCGACAGCGGCAACCCCTGGTCTCGGCATGAGTGGTACCATTGCAGGTCTCATCGTAGCCGTTTACTGGCTGATGATGCTCATAGGTCGTTTCATTGGCGGTGCCATTGGCGGCAAGGTTTCGTCGAAAGCTATGGTGACCACAGTCTCCATCGCAGCTATTGCATTGGTCCTATTTGGTATGCTCGCACCTCAAAGCTGGCAGGTTAACGTTCCTGGCATCGACTGGGCTAACCTGAAAGTCATTTGGGCTCAAGTTCCTGTAGGCATTTTCGCTTTCATCCTTGTGGGTCTTTGCACCTCGGTGATGTGGGGCGCCATCTTCAACCTCGCTACGGAAGGCTTGGGCAAATACACAGCCATCGCTTCGGGTGCCTTCATGACCATGGTATTTGGCTTCGCCATCATGGTGGGTCTGCAAGGCCTCGTCGCTGACTGGACAGGCAGCTACATGACCAGTTATGTCGTAGTGTTGTTCTGCGCCGCATACATCCTCTTCTACGCCCTCGTGGGTTCGAAGAACGTCAATAAGGACATCCCTGTGGATTAATCCATTCATTCCTTAAGCGAAAACAGCCCGTCAAATCATGTTTGACGGGCTGTAGTGTTTTCAAGGGTCATTTCACCCTCACTTTTTTGCCAACTTTTAGATTGTCGGTTTTCTTCATCTTATTGAGTTTGCAAAGGATGGAAACCGTGGTTTCGTTTTCGACAGCAATCTTGCTGAGCGTGTCGCCTTTCTTCACAGTGTAATATTTGGCGTTACCATGCGAATTGTTGTCAACTATTTTAATACCAGACTTTTTTTCCAAATTGGCATAGGCGTCTTTCAAGATGGCATTGGTCATGGTATAGGATTTGTTGGCCACTCTTGCCGAGTCGGACAAGGAATGGGAGAATAGCCATTCATAGGTCTGGTCAAGGTAGAAAACACGGGCCAAACGGGTGTGATTGACACCTTTCATTTTGTTGAAAATGAGTCGGCTTGTATCGCCACACGCACACATCTCATCAACCACCTGTTGCGAACAATTGACAGAAACAGCACTATCAGCCGTACCGTGGATGATCCACAAAGGCACGTCATTCAAGCCACAAAGCGTCTTTACCGTAGCTCCACCACACATGGCCATTGCCGCCGCCACTTCGTCGGGATAGGTGGCGGTATAATCGAGCGTTCCATAGCCGCCCATGCTCATTCCAATCACATAAAACCGTCTTGCATTTACGCTGTAATGCGACTTCACCCATTCGTAAACCTCATGTAGTTTTTGAGGATTCCAAGCACCTTGTGCTTGAGGGGCCACAATCAAAGCATCAATTCCGACACTCCGTTCAACTGCATTGATGCACCCATAATTGCGAACAAGATTCAAATTATTGCCACACAACGTCCTACCATGAAGAAACATCACTAAAGGTTTCGAATAATCGTTTGGATCATAATCTTCTGGAACATAGAGCCAAAAATCATAACCATCCTTGATGCAATTGCGGTGTGCAATCAGCTGTTGAGCCGAAGCAAACAACGGAAAAAGGCATAACAAAAGCGTCCAAAATTTTCTCATAAGAATGATAACGTAACATAATTGTTCTTATTGCATCAACCAATTTTTATTTCGGATTTGACTCAAATCCTTTTTTTGTATTTTTGCAAATTCTTTGAGGTAAAAAAGGTATGTTCAAAAAGATTTTGGGAACGGGAGCAGCAAGAGCAGTCAATGTGTTGACGCAGTTGGCCACCCTCATCATGGGCACCAGATGTCTAGGTGCCGCAGAATGGGGCAAGGCTTTCATTGCCCAAACCGACATCACCTTTTTATTAATAGGCATTGAACTCATAGCTGGCAGTGGACTGGTATATTTCACGCCACGTAAGAAACTCGCTACGCTGATGAAGATATCCTATGGTTGGATTGCCTTCGTGATGCTGATTTACCTCCTGTTGTTCAATATCTTACATTTCTTTCCCAACTTCTATCACACCATTGTTCCTGAAGGTTATGCATGGCTTGTGCTGCTGATGACCTTTGTCTATAGCCTGCATGAGTTCAATTTGAACCATTTCTTGGGGAAGGAGAAGGTTGGTACTTTTAATTGGCTGTTTCTCATACAAATACTTACACAGGTCACAATGATGGCCGTATTGGTTTTCGCCATGAACTTGAGGACGGCGAAAGCCCTACTCTACTCTCAACTTTGTGGCTATAGTTTGGCTACTCTTATCGGTTGGATACTGCTCTTTCCAAATCTAAAACGCGAAGAGCGCGAACCTTTGAAAGGCACAATGAAGGAAATGCTGCATTATGGAGCTTTTATGCAACTTTCCACTTTGGTTAGTACACTGAACAAACGCTTGAGTCTCTATCTCTTAAAAACGCATTGCGACGAGAAATCCATTGGTGTATTTGCATCTGGAACGCAGGTAACGGAAGGGGTGAATATTGTCGGATATAGCATAGGTTTGGTGGAGTTTTCTGCACTTAGCAACACCGAAAACAAGCAACGTGCTTCACAGCTCACCTTGCGTTTCATGAAAATTGCCATTGTACTGACATTCACTGCTTTATTGGTGATTTGTCTGCTCCCGACGGCTTTCTTCGAGCTATTGTTCTCGGAAGAGTTTGCGGATATTCGTCCCGTCATCCTGTTGATGGCGCCTGGCATTGTGTTTTTCTCTGCCCACACCATCTTGGCCAACTATTTCTCCGGCACCGGCAAGCCGAAATACAACCTTTACGCCTCGCTTATTGGCCTTTCGGTGACCCTCGTTTCTGCCTTCATTTTGATTCCCATGTTGGGCATCCGTGGTGCAGCCATTACCACAACATTGACTTATTCTGCATTATTTGTTTACCAATGGATTGTATTTCACAGACAAACAGGAAGCAAGCTAAACCAACTGATTCCAAATCAAGGAGATTGGAACTGGGTGAAAGCTGAATGGAATAGAATAGTAAAAAAGTAAACTTGATTGATTATTCACACGAATGGTCACGAATTAACCATGATTTTCCAAAAATAATTGTTGATAATTCGTGACATATTCATGGCAATTCATGTTAAAAGATAAAAAGCAAATTTGATTATTCACACGAATGGTCACGAATTAACCATGAATTTCCAAAAAGAATTCTTGATAATTCGTAACATATTCATGGTAATTCGTGCTAAAAGATAAAAAGCAAATAGGAAGAAGAGTGTTTGCGAGTTTTTTCGTAATTTTGCACAAAATCATTTTCTATGAGCGAAATCATCGAAGACGACATCTTCACGCAAAACGAAGACCCCATACCAACTACAGAAAACTATAACGACGACAGCATTGTCCATCTTGAGGACATGGAGCACATCCGTCGCCGTCCGGGTATGTATATCGGCAAACTCGGCGACGGTGCCTCGCAAGATGACGGTATCTATGTGCTGATCAAAGAAGTGATCGACAACTCCATCGATGAGTTCACTTCGGGGTTCGGTAAGAAGATAGAAGTTAGGGTTGACAAAGCAGAAAAGAAAGTCAGCATCCGCGACTATGGCCGTGGCATCCCGTTGGGTAAGCTGAAGGAGGCCGTCTCGCAACTGAATACTGGTGCCAAATATGACAGCAAGGTGTTCCAAAAGTCGGTCGGCTTGAACGGCGTCGGTACCAAGGCCGTCAACGCGCTTTCATCCTATTTCAAGGTGCAGTCGGTCCGCGAGGGCAAGACAAGGATCGTAGAGTTTGCTCAGGGAAAGTTGATTAATGATTCAGGGATTATTCCAGTAGAGGCGGACCTTCGACAGGCTCAAGGACCTAACACTACTGTCGGCCCTTCGACAGGCTCAGGGACCTTGGATACTGGAACTTTAACCGAGTTCATCCCTGATTCCGCTTTGTTCGGCAACTACCACTATGTGGATGAATACATCGAAAAGCGCATTTGGAACTACGCCTACCTTAACCGTGGCTTGAGCCTGATCTACAACGACAAACGCTATTATTCCAAGAATGGCCTTCTTGACCTCTTGCAGAACAACATGGAAGGCGAAGGCCTCTACCCCATCATCCATATCAAGGACGGCGACTTTGAAGCCGCTTTCACCCATGTGAATGGGCAGTCGAGCGACTACTTCTATTCCTTCGTCAACGGACAGCACACCACCGAAGGCGGTACACACCAGTCCGCTTTCCGCGAGGGTTATGCCCGCGTGGTGCGTGAGTTCTACCAAAAGGAATACGAGCCTGCCGACATCCGCCAAGGCCTGATTTGCGCTTTGTGTGTAAGGATTCAAGAGCCTGTGTTTGAGGCACAGACTAAGACCAAACTCGGCTCCACCCACCTTGCACCTAACAACCCCGACGGCACCAACGACAGCCCCTTCCTTAAAACATACATCTTCGACATCCTGAAGCGCCACTTGGACAACTACCTGCACAAGAATCCTGAGACCGTCAGCGTGCTGCAGGCAAAAATTCAAGCCAACGAGAAGGAGCGCAAGGAAATAGCTGGTATCAAGAAGGCTGCCCGCGAGAGTGCCAAGAAGGTCAGCCTCAACAACCGCAAGCTCCGCGACTGCCGCATCCATCTCAATACCAATCACGAGAAACGCCTCGAAAGCACCATCTTCATCACCGAGGGCGACTCCGCATCGGGAAGCATCACCAAGAGCCGCGACGTGCAGACCCAGGCCGTGTTCAGCCTGCGCGGTAAGCCGCTCAACTGCTTGGGCATGACCAAGAAAGTGTGTTACGAGAACGAAGAGTTCAACCTGTTGCAAGCCGCATTGAACATCGATGAGGATATAGAAAACCTGCGCTACAACAACATCGTCATCGCCACCGATGCCGATGTCGACGGTATGCACATCCGCCTGCTGATGCTCACCTTCTTCCTTCAGTTCTACCCTGACCTGGTGCGCAACGGCCATGTCTATATCTTGCAGACGCCACTGTTCCGTGTGCGCAACAAAAAGGAGACCTATTATTGCTACACCGATGAGGAACGTATCACTGCCAAGGAGAAATGCGGCAAGCAGGCAGAGATCACGCGATTCAAAGGCTTAGGCGAAATCTCCCCTGACGAGTTCCGTGGTTTCATCGGTCCCAACATGCGCCTTGAACCTGTCATCCTGCGATACGACTTCGGCATCAAAGAGCTATTAGAATACTACATGGGCAAGAACACCATGGAGCGCCAAAGGTTCATCATCGACAATCTTCGGATTGAGGATGACTCGGAGATGGATAAGATGTAAATTTTCTGAATAAACTATCATATAATGCAATAATTTCCTATTTTTGCAGTCTCAAATGATAGTTTATTATGACAAAATCGACAAAAGGCACTCTGCTTCCAAGGAAACTCGCCAAGAACCTCTCCATCGTTGGAGAGCAAATCAAGTTGGCCCGATTAAGGCGTGACCTGAGCATCGCACAGGTGGCTGAGCGCGCCACATGTTCCCAACTTTCAGTGATGCGCGTCGAGAAAGGGGCGCCCACCGTAGCTATAGGGATTTATTTGCGCGTTTTGTATGCCTTGCAGTTGGACGAAGACATTCTCTTGTTGGCACAAAAAGATGAAATCGGGCGAAACCTGCAAGACTTAGACTTGAAGCAGCGCCAAAGGGCATCAAAAAAGACGGAATGATGGAAAGGCTTCAAGTATATGCGGATTTCGACTGGCTTGATGTCCCTGTTTTGGTTGGCACATTAAGTCATGAAATGCTTAGAGGAACGCCCTCATACGGTTTTTCTTTTGATGTGGAATGGCTACGCTCGAATCGGTCTATCCTTTTAAGTGGTGACTTGATGAACTTCTCAGGCGAACAATACAAATCAGGCGAGATTTTCGGCTGTTTTGGTGATGCTATGCCCGACCGTTGGGGCAAAAGGCTGATTGACAAGCGTGAGAGAATCAAAGCCGAACAAGAAAAACGCATCCCCAAGGCTTTTACGGACTATGATTACTTGACCCAATTGGATGACTTTTCACGGATGGGTGCTTTTCGTTTCATGCATGATAATGCTTTCGTGGGTGTATCAGAGAATGAAATGCGCGTGCCGCCATTGACCAGTCTCCGTGAATTCGTTTTCATGGCACATGAATATGAAAGAAATGAGCAATCAGGACGGCCCATGCGTGAAGAATGGCTTGATAACCTGTTCCACCAGGGTTCATCGTTGGGAGGTGCTCGACCCAAAGCCAATGTCATGGATGAAAATGGCCATTTGTGTATCGCCAAGATTCCATCGGTCTCCGATGACTATGACATTGCTCTTTGGGAGCATTTTGCACATGTGTTGGCCAGAAAAGTTGGCATCAATGCTGCCGAAACCCGTTTGTTGAAACTTGACGGCGTAAAATATCACACGTTGTTGTCACGTCGTTTCGACCGAAACAACAATGGCCGTCGTAGGCATTTCGCCTCTGCCTTGACTTTGGCCAACCTCAAAGACGGTGACAATGCTTCTACAGGACACGGCTATTTAGATATTGTGGATGTCATCATTGGCCCCACCGGGGTGGCCGACATAAGTGCCACGATGAAAGAACTATACCGCCGTGTGGCATTCAACATCTGCATAGGCAACCATGACGACCATTTCAGGAACCACGGATTCCTTTTAGGCAAAAAAGGTTGGCAATTATCGCCCGCCTACGACCTGAACCCGACCAATTTGACGACCCAAAGCCTGTTGATTTCTTCGAATACAAACGAGTCCTCTTTAGACATTCTCCTTAATGCTTGCGAAGATTACATGATTGACCAAAAAGAAGCTGAAACCATTATCCGAGAAGTAAAGCAAGGAATAACGAATTGGAGAATCACGGCAAATCAATGCCAAATCTCGAAGTCTGAACAAGAGAGGTTTGCGCAGAGATTTGAGTGGGCGATTATTTGATCGAAAAATCGACTTAACTATCCTGATTTTACATCAAAATATGTACATTGGTCTCACTCGACCCAATCACAAGACTGTCTGAAGACCAGGAATTTGTCTATGTGACGGATTTTTTCAAAATGCTTTGGGATGGCAATATTTTCTGAGAAGGATTTCCATTGCTGGAATACTATATGGGCAAAAAAACCATGGAGCGACAGAAGTTCATCATCGAGAATCTTCGGATTGAGGATGATTCGGAGATGGATAAGATGTAGTATTATTTCGTCGGCAAAGTCTTGATATTCTCAAGGAAATCCTTCTCCACCTGGCTCAACGTGCGCTGTTGGTATTTCTTGTATTCATTGGTGGCGTGTTCGATGGCTTGTTGGTGCGACACCGTACCGGCTCCTTGAAGCAGTTTTTCACCGCTCATGGTTAAAATGTTGTCCAAATGTGCAGCCCAGTCTTTCATGGTCATCACTTGTTGACGTTCCGCTTGTCGTTCCGCAAAGTCCAAATATCCCGAAACAATCTGTCCCATAGCCCGCAACTCTTTTTCATCCAAATAGTTTTTTGCAACGACGGCATCTTTCAGATGCGGTCTGTCACCTTCAAAAGTCGTCAGTCCCATGAATTCCTTTTCGGCATCGGCGCGACTGACAATGACTTCGGCAGCTGTCTGGCCATGCACGGCATAATGAATCTTGTTCTGCACCCGCTTGAAAAACTCAATGGAAATTTCGGCTTTGGGGTTGTAGTCGATGCTTGTGGCATAAATATCAAGCACTTGCCTGTAAAACACCTTCTCCGAAGAACGGATGTCGCGAATGCGTTCGAGAAGTTCTTTCCAATAACCACCGCCTCCGAGGTTTTTCAGTCGATTGTCGTCGAGGGCGAAGCCTTTGCGGATGTATTCGTTGAGTACGCCCGTAGCCCAAATGCGGAATTTAGTGGCTTTGGCTGAATTGACGCGGTAACCAACAGAGATAATCATGTCAAGATTATAAAAGTCGATTTGTTCTTCGATCTCACCTCTTATACCTCTATTTACGACAGTTGCAATTTTTGCAACCGTCGTCTCTTGCTTCAATTCTCCGTCTTTGAAAATGTTAGCAACGTGGCGACTAATTCCAGATTTGTCTACACCAAAAAGCGCAGCCATAGCCTTCTGTGTCGCCCAAATTGTTTCGTCCTCGACAACTACTTGAATTACGCCTTCCTCATCAGGAAGTTGATATAGTATAAATTGGGTTTCGTTGGTCATGTCTTATTCTTCCATGCTATAATACACCTTGTAAAATTTACCTCTTTCATCCTCGCCTTGTTCCACATTCTGGCGGTTGCCGTTGATGATGATTTGGATTTTCTTGTCAAGATTGATAATGCGCTTGTAACTCCGCTGTTGTTTCTTGAAAGCATGATTTGAGATGGCAAAGGTATCGTCTATGGTAATATCATTTTCCGATTCGTAATTACGTCTGAAACTATGGAAACTTTCAATCACTTCTGGTTGTTCGATAACTTCATTGGCGAAATCTTCAATATCAAACGTGTCTTTTTCCTTGAAGAATTTCAACGACTTGTTTAACAAATCGATTTGATCCGCCTTTGAGACTTCAAACTCTTTGGGCAATTCCTTGGTAACGAAGTTCTTGGCCATTGCCATCACATTTTGCGTGTTAGCATATTCGTCTTTGCGTTGGCGAATTTGCAAGAAGTCATCGATCCAATATTGCGCTTCTACACCTTTGTTGGTGTTATCCACAACGGCAACAACATAGCCGTTTTCACGCTCCTTATTGAAAATCAGGCAGCCTTTGTCCAATTTCTTGATATTGATGCCTTGCTCGCTTTCAAGATTGAAATTGCCATCCTCACGCAGTACTTTCAAAAATGTGTCTTTGTTTTCCGACTTAAACAATCCCACTGCATCCACTGTGTCACCATCAACAACGCAATCCTTGAAATAAACGGTGTAAAACTCGCCGCCTTTGATTTTCGGGTGGATACTTTGGTCGTAAAGGTGTTTGGCGAGGTTTACGGATTGGTCATATTGCATTTCTGGGTCGTCAAAAATTTGAGAAACATATACAAAGACTTCATTTAACGACAATGCCACGTCATGATAAATTTGGTAGTACTCTTCGGTTTTGAATTGTGACAAAAAAAACTCTATCAAATTTTCTTGTATTGTTTCGGATAGAGAAACAACATTTTGAGAAAGTACCAACGATTCATTGTTTATCTTATTACCGACCTGGTGGATTACAAGTGATAAAATATGAGTATGGTCAAAATAATGCATTATTTTAGTTTTACTTTGTTGTATTCACTAATGATAAAATCATATATGGAAGCAGTCAAATATATCGTAATCAAAACAAAATCAATCAAAAAATAGAAGACAACCGAGCGATAGACAAATAACGCAATGGCTTTAAGTGTAAAAAGATAATGATTGTTACTGATATTAGCAAATACATTTATGGGATTTATAGTTTTGTTCAAATGATCCTCGAATAATAATGTACAAGACAACAACAAGATGCAAATAATAGATAATACAACAAGATATAATGACAAAACGGTTGTTTTTTTATAATAGTTTTTGAGTTTAATGCCCAAAGGATAGTTCTCTATACTATTTTTATAATGATATTTGGAGAAATCAACATTGCTGAATTTGTCATATAATGCAATAATAAAAGTAAAAAAGATACCCACAAATAACGACAATCCAGAAATTACATAACCACAAAAATCTTTGTTATAACCATCTTGAATAATGACATTAATTAGTATTGCACAAACAATGATAATCCATTGGGCCTTTGTAAAAAAAGCCTTTGGCCTTTTCTTTTCTATTTGCTCTTCAGTATCTGATATATCAGCATATTGATAAAGATGAGCATCTTTTACTAAATCAGTCAAATTCTTAAAATTCATGAATCTGTGTTTGTTGATTAAACTCTTGTTTTATTTCTTCTAATATCTCAACGCAATATTTTTGAATAGCTTTAAAATCAGGAATTCCTGTATTCTCATCGCAGGTAACACCTGCATCTTCTAAATATATAGTCGGCCTAACATTTTCTTTCAAGTCTCGTTCTATGTCATAATGTGCCCTTCTTTTTTTATCATCAACGACATATGCCTTCCCCTGTCCTTCTTTTAATTGCCTTCCGTCAAATACTTTTTCACTTATTGCATCAAAAATTTGACTCGCTTCTTCTGAATATGGATTTATCGATGATTCTAACGGTTTAATTTTGATTTCTACTTCAAAAGTTTGCCCCTTAATTTGTATATCGTTTCTTAATGACTCAGACAAACTCGTCTTTGTAGTAAATCCGAACATACTAATCTTTGACGCATTCATATATTTCTCAATAACTTTTTGAGGAACATATGGCTCAATTCTAATATTATAGAAATAGTTCTCACAAGAGAAGAATGTTCTGATGAAGTTCTTTATAGAATCCTGAACAGTTTCCTCCGTATACGATTGAATCAATAGAAAACCAAATTGACTATTTAGTGGTGTATAAACCAAGATATAATACTGATCTAGAACAGCATTATTTTCACTAATAATATTTTTATGACTTTTATCATTAGTGTCAGCGAACTCCCTTCTAATACCATATTTACCACCTTCAATAACACCATCAATGCAGTCATCATTTGTTGGACGTAAAGGAACAGAAACATTAGAACTATTAACTTTCCCTATTACTTTTTTGTTTTTAGAGTCTTTCCTAAAATCCTTGTCTCCAATGCCATTTACAAAGTCTTCAAAATACTTTTTGAATAATTCATTATCTAAAACAGATGCATCTTCATTATATTTGCATTTGAACAAATCGCGAAATGTTTGAACCGAATCATCTTGTGGATTCAATTGTAACGTGTAAACATTTAATTTTGGATTATGAGCCATATTTTTTTGATTATATGTTTTATACCATCTGATTTCCTATCACTTCCTCCATCATCTCCACCTCCTCCCATTCCTCCAAATTAGACCGAAAATGGAGTTAATGCATTTCATTGCAAAAATAGCAAAAAAAATTCAATAAAAACATCACTTCTTCAGTTTTTCCGAACAACTAACAATTTCCATTACAGTAATACTTGCTTTTTAGGTGATTATTACCATAGGGAAGCATTTGAATTAGAAAATCGAAATTCCGATTTTTCTATTCAGCAATTCTTTCCGATACAAAATAATTGTCTATTTTTGCATGGATAAACCCTAAAACGAAATAAAAGACACATAGAATCTAAAAGCAACTAACATATTATAAACCATAGCGTTTGCGATTTATTCGAGACATTCCGAAAATTTGGCGATTAGAAGAATCAAGTCTTTGAGAATAAGTTCAAACGTCCGTGCGCAAGCGTGGACGGAACTTATTGAGACTTGTAGGTGAGCCAAATACCTCGGAATGCGATAAGCGAAATTCACGCTTCATCGTTTTCCAGTATTTGTCGTCCTACTACCCTCGAAAAAGTTTCTAACGCTATACAAAGCATGGCATTGTATGGTAAATAACGAATTACTTACACTAGTTGTAATTATGCCTTATCTGATGCCCACGCAGATTGGAGGCGGGCATGAACTTCAATAAGGAAAACTGGAGGGATAACGACCTCAATGTTGATAGCCTTTGGATTATTGGTCCAAGGGCAAAAGGCGGCAAACATACCAATGTTTATCACGGCAATTTTGCTCCGCAAATTCCGAACAATATGATTCGTCGCTTCACAGACGAGAACGATGTTGTCTTGGATTTATTTATGGGAAGTGGCACTACACTTTATGAATGTGAAAACCTGAATCGTGATTTCATTGGTTTCGACATCAATACAGAAATCATAGATTTTGTTGGCAATAGCATGATAGATTGCGACAGTATTCATTTCACAATTCATAATCACGACATTTGCGACACACAGGGCGCACAAGACTTAATTAAGAAAGATCTGAAAAGGTATGAAAAGAAAAAAGTAGACCTTGTTATTGCGCATCCTCCTTATTTGGATATTATCAAATTCACTGACAAAGCGGAAGACTTATCGAATATTACTGATATTGATGAATTTACAAAGAAATTCATCGCTTCAATGCATAGTGGAGTTGATTTACTAAAAGCAAAAAAACATTTTGTTTTAGTCATAGGCGATATTTATCGAAATGGTGAAGTCGTCCCATTAGGGTTTCACTTGATGGATGCTATCAAAAAAGAGTTCGATTGCAAACTAAAGGGAATTGTTGTCAAGGATATGGTTGGCAACAGAGCAAAAATCGGGAGCGAAGCATTATGGCGTTATCGCACTCTGCGCAATGGTAATTTCTTATTCAAACACGAGTATGTTTTTGTTTTCAGAAAGGAGAAATGATTATGGGAATGATTGATTTATTTCTGGAATTGGCTCAACCTAACGCTAATGGTGTAAGTCGATGGGTTTATGTTACCGAATTTACTGGCAAGTACAAATCATTGGAACTTGGAAATGGATGGAGTTGGGGAAGAGCATCCTCTCCTCTACAAAGGAAATACAATGTTGAGGTTGATAGAAGTATAACACCTGGAAATCGAATAGACGCAATTCGTCTTGTCGGTTTTAATGAACAACAGCATTTTAGCCAAGCTATACGAAAGGATATATGCGACGCTATAAGAAAACGTAAATGTGTCATGTTGGGCGTAAACGGAACGTCAGAAAACACCACGATAGAGGTTGACCACAAAGATGGGCGTAAGAACGACATGCGAGTTTCAGACCCCTCAACGCAGCAACTGGAAGACTTTCAGCCTCTTTGCAAAGCCGCTAACGACATCAAACGTCAAATATGCAAGAATTGCAAAATATCCGACTTGCGATGGGATGCGAGGAACATAGAAGGCAATCCATACTCTTTTTACGAAGGTGATGAAAAATATACCGAAGAGTTAGGATGTGTTGGTTGCTATCAATATGACCCTGTAGAATATCGAATTCAGTCCGCATTGAAAATCAGCCAAGAAACCACTGATTTCATCCTTGAAAAATTTTACCCTAACCACAAAAAGAAAGTCAAATGAGCAACGAAACATATTCAATCAATGAAGTTGCCGAAATGCTGAATCTTTCGGTCAAAGCCGTCAGGAAATTAGTGGCTTCCGGAAAAATAATCACAACCAAAGTCAACAATACTTATCGAATCGAAAAAGAATACATTGAGCAAAACAAAGATATTATTCTGAAAGAATCGGAAAAGATTGAGTATGATTTGTTTGGTGAAATTGTAGAGCATAAAGTAAAGCCATCTGTGACAAAAAAAGTGGATATTGTGAATTGGGCAGACATTTCAAAAGTCTGGGAACATCCGACTGAATCAAAAATGACTTTTGTGGATCTGTTTTGTGGTGCAGGTGGACTGAGTAAAGGTTTGGAAATGGCAGGGTTGCAAGGCATCTGTGGATTAGACTGGTTCAAAGAAGCAGGTATGACCTATCAACGAAATTTTGACCATCCCTTTATTGATGCAGATATCAAACAACAAGAAAGCAAGGATTTGTTCTATAAAACTGTGAACGAGCAACTCAGTGGAAGACAATTGAGTGTAGTTGCAGGTGGATTTCCTTGCCAAGGTTTTAGCATGGCTGGGAATCGTATCGTTGATGATCCAAGAAACTCATTGTATCTTGAAATGCTTGACATTGTGAATAATCTACGTCCTGAATTTGTCATTTGTGAAAATGTCAAAGGTCTTCGTAGTATGTTGAACGGAGGTGTGGAACGGAAAATCATTCAAGATTACAAAGCCATTGGCTATGAGATGAATGTCACAACTTTATGTGCTGCCGATTACTATACACCGCAAAAAAGAGAACGTGTCATTTTCATCGGCAATAGAATCGGAGCGAAAAACTATCACCCCAAACCGATGTTAACCCCTGATGAATATGTCACAACAGGCCAAGCAATCGCAGATTTAATGAACCATCCCGAAGACGAGGCGTTTAATCATGTCCCCACGAAGCATAAACCTGAAATGGCAAAACGTATGATGGAACTGGAAGAAGGGCAAAGCCTTTACAAAGGATATTCTGATGCTTGGAAGAAATGTCCTTGGAATGAAGCATCTTGCACAATTAAGGAAAACCATGGTGGAGTAAACATTCATCCCAAACTACCGAGAGTTCTTACTGCACGTGAAATGGCTCGCTTACAATCCTTCCCAGATGATTTTATCTTTGAAGGAAAGAAAAACAAACAATTGGTACAAATAGGTAATGCCGTTCCGCCTTTACTTGGCAAAGCGATTGGATTAGCTGTTCGGTTTTCCAATAACGACCTGAAATAAACTTGTTTTCTCATCATGTTTCCTCTATTTTTGCATGACTGAATTGAGGATAATATGAAGAACGAAAACGAACTTGATTTTATTGATTTTGAAGAAGAAAAGGCTAAACTATGGATGTTAGCTTATTCCGAAATCAAGCGTATTTTGCTATTGAAAGGCTTGGTAAACAAACGAGTTGAATTGCCAAGCAACGGACTAATTCGGAGTGTCAAACTTGATTTGCTAGATGTCATTGTTTTAGAAGACATTTATGGAAGAAATGATTATGCAGAGTGTTTTGAGGATGATTACTTGTTTGAAGTTTACAATAGTTTGTTTTTTTGAATTCTAAAAGAATAATTCACCCATTCCACCAAATTATCGTACTTTTGTCCGTCAAATAACGCACTGGACTGCTTCGTCCCTCGCAGTGACGCGAAGCGACGACAAGGATAGTCCCGAGCCCATCGAATCTTTGAATCTTGAATCTTGAATTTTAAATTTTTAAATCTTAAATCCTTAATAATGAAAAAACTCACCTTATTAGTTATGGGCACAATCACCCTATTCGGCTGCAACCAACAACCACAGCAGCCTGAACGCTATTCCGTCAAGGCCTATCCCGAGACGAGAAAAGACACCACCGTCGTTGACGACTACTTCGGCACGAAGGTCGCCGACCCGTACCGTTGGCTCGAAAACGACACCTCCGCCGAGACCGCCAAATGGGTCAAGGAACAGAATGAAGTCACGCAAGACTACCTGAGCCACATCCCCTTCCGCAGCGCCCTCAAGGACCGCCTCACGCAACTCGTGGACTACGAACGCTACGGCATGCCTTCGAAGGAACACGGCCGCTACATCTACTCGAAGAACGACGGCCTCCAGAACCAAAGCGTCATCTACATGCAGGAGACACTCGACGGCGAGCCTACCGTCTTATTAGACCCCAACAAGCTTTCCGATGACGGCACCGTCTCGTTGGGCGGCATCAGCTTCTCCAACGACGGCAAATACATGGCCTACACCATCCAACGCAGCGGCTCCGACTGGGTTGAGATTTACGTGAAGGACATGGCCACCCTCGAACTCCTTCCCGACCACATCGAATGGGCCAAGTTCACGGGTGCTTCGTGGTACAAGGACGGCTTCTTCTATGCCGCCTACGACCGCCCAGAAGCCGGCAAGGAGTTCAGTAACGTGAACGAAAATCACAAGATCTACTACCACAAACTCGGCACGCCGCAGGAAAAGGACGAACTCTTCTACTCCAACCCCGCACAGCCGCGCTATTTCCACCAGGTCGACCTCACGGAAGACGAGCATTACATGTTCCTCTTCGAGAGCGGTCAAGGCGCAGGCAGCACGCTGTGGATCCGTGACATGCAAGACCCGAAGGGCAAGTTTGTGCAGATTGCCGACGACATGAACTACCAATATAGCCCCATCGACGTGATTGACGATGTGCTGTATATCTTCACCAACTTCAATGCTCCCAAGGGTCGTATCTGCAAAGTGTCGGCCAAGACCCCACAGATGGAGAACTGGGTGGATGTAATTCCTGAGAGCGAGAATGTCATTTCTGGCATCAACCTCGCCAAGGGCAAGATGATTGTCACCTACGACAAGGACGCCGCCAACCACGCTTACGTCTACACCATGGACGGCCAACAGCTCCATGAGATTGCCCTGCCGACCTACGGCGCAGTCGGTTTCAGCAGCAAATACGAAGAGCCTGAAGTGTTCTATGCCTTCACCTCCTTCGCCTTCCCGACCACGATTTACCAATACAATATAGACGACAACACCTCCACAGTGTTCCGCGCTCCCGCCATCGACTTCAAGTCGGACGACTACGTTACCGAGCAGGTCTTTGTCACCTCGAAGGACGGCACCAAGGTTCCAATGTTCTTGACCTACAAGAAAGGATTGCAGAAAGACGGCACCAACCCGACTTTCCTGTATGGCTACGGCGGGTTCAACATCACTCTCAACCCAGGCTTCAGCACCTCGCGTCTGCCCTTCATCGAGAACGGCGGTATCTATGCCCAGATGAACCTGCGTGGTGGCAACGAATACGGCGAGGAATGGCATATCGCCGGCACCAAGTTGCAGAAGCAGAATGTCTTCGATGACTGCATCGCTTGCGCCGAATACCTTATTAATAACAAATACACCTCACCCAAGTATTTGGCTCTGAACGGTGGCTCCAATGGCGGTTTGCTCGTCGGTGCTGTGGTCAACCAGCGTCCCGACCTCTTCGCCGTGGCCGTGCCTCAAGTCGGTGTGATGGACATGTTGCGCTACCATCTCTTCACCATCGGCTGGAACTGGGCCAGCGACTACGGCACCAGCGAGGACGACGAGGCCATGTTCAAGGCTTTGTATGCCTACTCGCCGCTGCACACCATCAAGAGCGGTGCAGACGTGCACTATCCTGCCATCATGGTCACCACTGCCGACCACGATGACCGTGTGGTACCAGCCCACTCGTTCAAGTATGCAGCTGCCTTGCAAGCAGCCCAGACCGGCGATCAGCCCAAGATCATCCGCATCGACACCAAGGCCGGTCACGGCGGCGGCAAGCCGATTTCCAAAGTCCTTGAGGAGCAGGCTGATATTTATTCGTTCATCCTGTATAACATGGGATTGAGTTATCCGAAAGAGGTGAAATAACATCAGCTTTCATAACTAAAACTGCCCGTCAGGATTGTTCCTGACGGGCAGTTTTTTTAAAACCATTCAAATAATTCAATCGACAACAACAAAATATTCAAAAATGTTGTTACTTTTGCAGTCAGAAAAAGTAGATTAAAATGCACGGAGTATCCATCAATATTAATTTGCCCACCTACGGCAATTTCTCGCCTGAAGAACTAACTCGAAAAGTGAGGAATTTCGCAATGGAATTGGTGTCGCAAAAGGAAAGGAATACCGATACCCCCCCTTGCTGCTATACCGAGGAAGAAGTGGAAAGACTTCTCAACGAGCGCTTGCAAAAAATCGAAGATGGCACTGCCGAATTTGTTTCGCATAATGAAGTCAAGGCTCGTATCAAAGCGATGTTGTCATGAGAGAGATTCTATGGCTCAAAGAGGCAGAAGACGAATTGGCTACCATGGTTGATTATGTTCTTCAGAATCAAGGACAGAATGTGGCTTTGCAAGTTTACGACAACATTATTTCCCAAATTGATTTGTTGGCTGAGTTTCCCGAATTATGCACTTCTGAATCAAGATACAAATTCAAAGGCAAGCCTTTACGAGTGCTTCATTCTCGACATACAAGGGTATACTATTCCGTTCAAGAAACAAGAATTGACATCATTCTGCTTTGGAACAATCACATGGATGACAGAAAAATCAGGAAGTTTCTTTCCGAAAGAAAGTAGTCATCAGTAGCAAAAATAGAGAATTAAAGAAATATGTCTTTGTGACAAATACAAAGAATCAATGTAGTTAAATCATTACCGATGAAAAAACTTCTACTCATCCTAGCAATAGTTTTATGCACGACTTCCCTCCAAGCCCAAGAACTCACCATTTGGCAAAAAGCCAACCATTTCCTGACTAAGCCAGCCGTGGTCGATACGACACGTATCTACCAGCCGAGCCCTTGTTTCTCATTAGGCTTGTTTACTACAGGACAAAAAGCCGGCTTCGATGTGGATGTCAACTTCATGATAGATTTCGCTAACGATCAAAGGCTGGCAGGCTTGTCGCAATACAGCCTCTCTGAAAACCTCTGCAAGAAAATAGGCCTTGAAGTGGGCTATGGCAATGTTGCCTTAGGTTACAGCTTGGAAGTAGGGCCTCGAAGCGCATGGAAAAAGAGTGCCTTTGGCTTGGGCATCATAGGTAAGTCATGGGGTGCGAAGTTCAATTATTCGAAAATCACCAATCCTTTCATTTCTTCGTTGACCGTTGGGCAAGAAGGTGACGAAGGCTATTTCCACGATGAAATCATCACCGAAGAGGCTGCCATTTTGAAGAATTTCACTATTGACGGCTATTATGTTTTCAACAACAAGCGCTTCGCATACCCTGCCGCCTATAAGATTGGTCTCATACAACGACATACGGCAGGCTCCTGGATGCTGACGGCACGCTATATGCAAGGCAGCCTATACAACTCTCCCGACGCCTGTTGGGATTCATACAATATGCTGGATTGTTTCTCTACCATGCAAGCCTCAATAGGTGGCGGTTATTCAGTCAATTTCGTTCTTTGGCATAAAGACCCCATCGAACCTCGCGACCAAGGCCTACGCAATCTTACCATCAACCTGACGGCTATGCCAGTGATAACCTTGTTCAATTACTTGAAAACCATTTCCTACGAATTTGATTTTGATGAGGAAACTAATACAAGTGAAAAAGTGTCGAAAATCTGGTGTTACCCCATGCCCAACTATGTTGGCAGTGCCGCCGTTGGCCTTACCATGTGGCGCTTCTTTTTCTCCACCCAGTTCACCTACAACAGGTTCTATTTCCGTAGCCGCGACGCTTTCGATGCCAGTCAGATGGACCTTCCCGATTATGTGGACGACCTCAGTTTCAGAGGCGTTTTCCACGATTGGATGCTAAAAGGGATATTAGTTTATAGGTTCTAAACTAATTGTTCATCAAATAATCCTCAATACTTCCCCGTGCCTCGGTCATGCCAAGTTTCTTACGGATGCTGGTACGTGCCTTACCCACCATGGCCGTCGACACCTTCATCATGTCGGCCACTTCTTTCACGCTGAATGGCATCATGGAGAGAATGCATATCTTGAACTCGCCTTCAGACAAGGACGGTTGATTGTCTCTAATGCGTTGCACCACATCGGGATAGACTTTGCTATATTCCTCATAGACAACATCGTACGCAGATTCGGCCTGTCCGCATACGCATGACTTCAATTTTTGGAAGGATGGTTTGTCAATGTCCTTGTTCTCGCCAATCAAGAAGACTTTGTAAATCATCATTGCCTTTCGGAAAAGGTTGTCGCGATTGGTCTCAGCTAATGCCTCAGATTCTTGTTGCAAACGGGTAATGTCAAGGTTCAGTTCGGCTATCGTAGCTCGTTTTTGAGTGGCACGATACAAGAGGAAAAACACCAACGCGACCGCCACAACCAATACCAACGAAATGATGACAAGCATTTTACGTCGGCGCAGAAACACACTAATCATGTTCTCGCTATGGTCCAGGTCGCCATTCAAGGTTGAGATAGTCGTCTGCACTTTTTCCATCAGTTTGATGTCCTCGCTCGACCTTGCCGTGACAATGGCCTCATTCAAAGCCGCCATGGCCGAGTCGAAGTTGTTTTGCTGCCAATAGACGCAACCGCTGTAAAGGGCCGACAAGGTCTTCATCTCGGCATCATCAGATAAGTTGAAATAACGCCGCGCCTGAAAGATAGAGGTGTCCTGTGAAATGTCTTCTCCCCTGCTGAATTTGCCTTCGAACTCCAACACCGTCCGTTCCATATTGTCCATGTCGGACTTCACATTGCAAGCCGCCAATAGGCATATCAGCACAAAGGCCAACCAACTTCTTGATTTGTATAGCAAATTCAGCATTGTCTTAACAATTAAACAATTAAACAACGCAATAATTCAACAATTATTGCCCCGCCGCCTCGCCTCCATTCTTGGCCTCACTCTCCAGTTCGATGTTTCCGAAACGCAATGTAAAACCAGCGCACACACAAGATGAATTGTATCTCGATGTCTCTGAAACCGTTACCGTTGGGCTATCAATGTAAGTGTCTTGCTTCAACAAACCAAACAAATCGTAGCCGTTGACAAACACCGAAAACTTATGATCAAGGAAATCGGCACGCAGACCGCAGTCAACGGAATAATTGGCGCCCTTCTTCCAAAACAGCGTCTGGGTCGGAGAGTTGTAGTAAGCCGAGGCATGCACTTCCAGACGGTCCCAAAGTTTGGTCCAAAGGTTCAGACGAAAACTGTAGCAAAGCATCTCACTCGGTTCCAAAGCATCATCGGTCTTGATGTAAGATTCATAAAGGTTGGCATAAAACCGCAAATTGAACATCCCGTTCGGACGATACATCATGTTGAACTCACCACCCGCATTATACGACCTGCCTACATTGACCGGCCAGTTGAAAGAGACCACCCTGCCATAATGCTCATGGTAAGCCGCATCAGTTATCTTGTTGATTTCATTTTGTTTTCCTTTATAATATCCCGTCAAACCTACAGAACCAAAATCGTCCCAATACTTCGTCCAACTTGCCTCAATGTTGTGGGTGAAAACTTGTTTCAGCTTAGGATTGCCCGTAGCGTATGATTCCTCATCGAATTTGATAAAAGGACTCAATTGCTCTGCGTAAGGATTTTGAATTCTCAAAGAATAACTCAACTTGAAGTTGTGCATCGACTGGGTGTGATACGACAGATGCAGCGATGGCAAAGGATAGAAATAATAAGCTGTAGAATCATAATTTGGAGCGTCGGGATATACGATGCCCGTCCTATAATACCTCAAGCTCAAAGTAGGCTGCACAGTAAAATTGCCGAAACGGTGCCGCACCTGGAAATAGCCGCCCAAATGATGATCGACCTGACGGAATCGATACGACATTACCGAGTCGTGCACATATACGCCATTGGCCAGACTGTCCAATGGGCTGCACTCGTTTTTTCCTTCCCAACCGGCATTGATGCCCATGCCAAATTCGCCATTCTTGGAATAAGGTAAATTGTAATCCACGCGTGCATTGATAGGGATGTTGGTCGAGACATAGTCCATCACGAATGCCCTTTCATACGGAGACGGCAAGGTGTAAGTCTTGTGATAATCAATAGGAAGCGCCGAACGGGTAATACTTCCATTCATGCGTAAAGTAAGGTTATGTCCTTCTTCGTCGAATTTGTGCTGATAGTTCAACCCGTAAGGCAAGAAGAGATAGTTTGAATTCGATTTGTTCTCGATGGAGTATTTGTACTCGCCCGATTGTTCAATGTATTCAACGCGTTCGCGCTCCTGTCTAACCTCCGAAGGCCCAAATGAATCCCAAAACATGGCATACAAAGAGAATGTGTTCATCTTGTCAGGCGTGTAAGTCAAGTTCAGGTTGACCCCTGGACTGTAAGTAGTGTAATTGTTGGACATGCTACTCTTCAAATGGCTGGTCAAGACTTGGTTTCCTTCTTCATCTTCACCATACAAATCCTTCTCAGAATGCGCTTCGCCTTTACCATGATACCAATAGGTGTTCGCGTAGGCATTCACCGTCCACTTATCGTTTTTCCAGACGTAGGAAGCCCACGGCATCACATACGGCTGCGAAGAAGCATTTGTGCCAAAGCAAAAGAACTCGTTCCGTTTGATTTTGGCGTTCATCACGATGTTGATGATACCATCGGCTTGGGTGGCATAGCGTGCCGAGGGGTTGGTGATGACTTCGATGCGGTCGATGGTGTTGGCGGGCAAGGTCTGGATGTAGGTCTTGAGGTTCTCTTCCGTGAGGTTGGAAGGCTGGTCATTGATCCAAATTTCAACGGAAGAAGTCCCGCGCAAGGTGATGTTGCCTTCCACATCGACGCTCACGCCAGGTGCGTTCTGCAAGGCATCGGAGGCCACGCCGCCTTGCACGGTTGGATCATCAGAGACTTGGTAGAGTGTCTTCTCGCCTTCGACGGAAAACAATGGTCTTTCCGCCGTGATGGTGACGCCTTCAAGCAGCAAAGTGTCTACCGCCATCTGCAGGCTGTCGGCTTTCGGTTTGACTTCAGGAATTTCGACTTGGGCAAAGACCGCCACGCTGAGCATCACAAAGGCGGCTGTGAGGAATAGGATTCTTGTGTTCATCGCATGGTACAATTTTAGGTTTGACCATGCAAAAGTATAGTGAAAAAACAGGCTTTCCGCAAGCCTAAGCCTCATGTAGAGACATTTGCGGAAAGACCGAAATCAACTATTTGTAATTCAGTGCGTTGAAAAGTGGATGGTAGAGACCTTTTTACTCCATCTCCAGCTCTTCATACTCATATCTGACCTTCTCTCCGACCTTCAGCACCAAATAACTTGGTGTACCGCTGTCATTGAGGTTGTCGGTCATGAGGTATTGCACCCCACCGAACTGGCGTTGCTCGCGCATGTGGAAATGACCCATCAACACGGCCTCAACATTGTGGTTACTCATCAGGTCCATGAAGGCGTATTGTTCATCCTGCGGCAGGTTGGCGGCAGGCGTGGTGGTGTAGTTGTACGAGGTGCGGAACAACCAGTTGTGACTGATGACGAAGCAGTGACGATAGTCCTTGCGATGCGAGAGCTTCTCCTCCAGCCATTCCAGCTGACGCTTACCATGTGTGCCGTTACCAGAATCCAAGAAGATGAACAAATCCTTATAGCCACTGACGGTATTCACCGTAACGGTATAGGTTGAGGTATGGAAATACTGCTTGAAGAACGGGGCGCAATCGAAGTAGACGTCGTGGTTGCCAATGACCAAGAAACAGGGGTCGTTTTTGGCCTGATTCACGGAATCGTAAACCAAAGCGTCATGGGTCATCCTAAAGCCCGCTTCCCCACTCTCGTTGACCATATCGCCGGCATGGATGGCGAAAACGGCCTTTGGATCGTTGCGCTCGGCGGTGATGTACTTGTAGAGACGGTCTTTCTCCCCCTGCGGCACGATGCTGTCGCGCTCGGAATAGTGCGAGTCGGAGCAGGAATAGATGTGATACTCGTCAGGGGCATTCTCGATGACGGGTTCGCTGTGTTGGGCGTTGTAGTCGAGCCAGTCGGCCACGCGCTCTTCGGTGTCGCTCCGATTGACGACCATACCAGCAATGTCAAGACGGTTGCAGCCTGTTGCAAAGATCGCGGCTGATGCGATGATAAATATATAGTGTTTTTTCATGATGTTCAGTTTTTAGGTTTCCAAATCAATCCGACATTGCCGTACCAGCCATTGTATTGTGCCGAGAGGTTGAGTACGCCGCTGGGATGCAGTCCTGCTTCTGCAGTCATGCGCAATCCGTTGCCGAAGTCGTAATAGCCGTTCACGCTATAGAAGAACAGTGTGAAGCGTTCGATAACAAAGTCTCTGTAATTGGCAACGCGGGCACCCACATTCCAAGGATGCTCTTGGTCAAACAAGTTGCCTTCAACACAGAAAGTGACATTCATCGGCTCAAAAACAGTCTCCATACCGCCATTTTTGCGCAACGGTATAGGTGCCGTGTAACGGTTGGTCAAGCCCAACTGGAAGTTGAAATGGCGGTTGCGCCAGCCTAAGTCAAACACGCCATTGAATTCCTGCAAATTGTAATTTGGGAACAAACGATACAAATAACGGTTCTCCAAATAAAGTGTGCCACAATTGGCCTTGAGCAGATTCACCTGGTATTGCAGGTTGATGGCATGACGGTTCATTGTCGTGCCTTGATAGCCAAAACCGATGTTGAAGTTTTCAGCCAATTGACAATCAGCCTTCAAGGCCAAAGAAGCACTACTTCCCGAGGTACGCGTGTAGTCGTACTCCCCGTAAGTTTGCAAAGTCCACTGTGCCTTTGCAGCGAAGGCGATGAACAGCAGACCAAAAGTAAAAATGATTCTCTTCATATTTTCAAAAATTTGGGCAAAAGTAAGGAAAAGACCAAAGCGAATGAAAAACGATGGCTCTTTTTCCTAAATTTGCATGCTTATTTAAATGCATCACCATTATGAATCGCAAATCGTTATCCATTTTCAATCTGTTTATTTTCAGTTTTTTGAGTTTTAACCTTTCTGCACAATACGGTCCTCAACTTGACAACCGTGGCTTTGAACAATGGACTACGCGCAACGAAAATGCAGTCAGCGAACCCATTCATTGGCATTCTGGAGGCACGGCTACTGGAACATGGTCGGGCTTTCTATCAAGCCAAATCGAGCAGTCTTCGCAGACGCGACCTGGCACTACGGGGAGCAAGAGCGTCAGAGTGTTTCCCGACAGTGTACTTGGCATTACCGCCAACGGCACACTGACCAACGGACGCATCAATGCGGGCAGCATGTCGGCCACTGGCTCAGGCAACTACAACTATACGCAACGCTCCGAAAGTGCATTCAACACCCCCATCAACCGACTTCCTGATTCGCTCTCCGTTTGGGTGTGTTTCCGCAGCCAAAGCACCACAGACAAGGCTCAAGTGAAGGCCGTCGTCCATGGCAATGCCGATTACAAAATCATTGCCAACGGCACTGAAGAGCCTGCAGATATGCGTGTGGCAACAGCGGTTTCGTCGTTCACCCGCACCTCGACTGCTAACGGAGCCTACACCTGGCGTCGTCTGAGCATACCTTTCAATAACAATGGTCCTTGCACCGATGTACGCTACATCCTTATTGCTGCCACCACCAATGAGACCCCTGGCACGGGCAGCACCAACGACGATCTTTTCGTAGACGATGTTTTGTTAGTTTACAATCCGACACTCAGACTTGAACAGTTAGCCTTTAACGAATACGCCGTCAACTCAACCATCAATATCCCTTTCACCCTGACAGGAACAATGTCGCCCGACAATCTTAATGCATCCGCCAACCAGGTCATTGCCCAACTCTCCGATGCCAACGGCAATTTCAGCAATCCCACTGAGTTGGGTCGTGTCACCACCAACACCAGTGGCAGCTTCACAGTACAAATTCCTAATGTGCCGGAAGGACAGCATTACAAAATTCGTGTGGTTTCGACCAACTACCCCATGATTGGCGGCAACATTCAGGAAATCAGCATCATCGACACTTCTTCAATTGATGATTATTCCGCTTCATGTCAAATCTTCCCCAACCCGTTCAATTCGACTTTGAGCATTACAACAGAAAAAACGGTCAAAAACATCCTGATTTATGATGTCTTTGGCCGTTTAGTAAAGAACCAATCTGCTTCGGAAAAGCAGATCGTCCTCAATTTGAACAAATTAAGTGATGGAATCTACATGCTGCGTCTTGACTATGGCGACAGCATGAGCTCCCACCGAATCGTCAAATTCGCTCGTTAATCACGTCCCAGTCGATGATTTGCCAAAGGGCATTCAGATGGTCGGGACGGCGGTTCTGGTAGTCGATGTAATAGGCATGCTCCCACACATCGAAGGTCAGCAAAGGCTTGAAGCCGCGTTGCACAGGATTACCTGCATTGGTCTCCTGCGTGATTTGGAGTTTTCCGTCCTTGTCGACGGAGAGCCACACCCAACCTGAGCCAAACAAAGTGGCACCTTTCTTCGTAAACTCTTCTTTGAAAGCATCGAAGGAGCCGAATTGTTGGTCAATCCATTGGGCAATCACACCCGTAGGTTTGTTGTCGGCTTTCGGAGCACGGAACTGGGTGAAATACAGATTGTGGTTCAGAATTTGGCCTGCATTGTTGAACACGCCACCGTCGGCAGTCTTCACGATTTCCTCTAAAGGCATATCCTCATATTTCGTGCCTTCGATGAGGCCGTTGAGGTTGTTGACGTAAGCATTCAGGTGTTTTCCATGATGGAATCCCAATGTTTCCTTGCTAATGATAGGCTCTAATGCATTTGCCTCGTAGGGCAATTTAATGAGTTCGTATTTCATATTGTTATGATTAGTTGTTCATGGTTGCAAAAATAGAAAAAAGTGGGATTCCGAAGCAGGAATCCCACTTTTTTCATTGATTCATATACATTTGGAAGAGCGGAGAATTGGGCTCCGACTTTAGCCGTTTCAAGGCGCGGTCACGGATCTGACGGGTGCGTTCACGCGAGATGTTGAGCTTCATCGCGATTTCCTCCAAAGAGTATTCGCGCGAGGTGCCCAATCCAAAATACATGCTCAGAATGGTGCGTTCCTTCTCGTTCAACATGTCGAGCGATCTGCGGATGGCGCGACTTGCTGACTCCTGCTCCACTACCGAATCGGTCTGTACTTCATCCTCCGCAACATAGACATCCAAGAAGTTGGCATCGTCCTCATCGTCCAAAGGCGCATCGGTTGAGACAGCACGCGAGTTGAGGTTGAGAAGCTGGTCTACCTTGTCCTCAGGCATATTGAGTTCATCGGCAATCTCCTTGAGGGTGGGACGACGTTCCAGTTTCTGCTCCAAAAGCGATATGGCCTTCTTCACCTTGGCCAAGGCACCCACCTGGTTCATGGGAAGACGGATGATGCGCGCCTGCTCGGCCACGGCTTGCAAGATGCTTTGACGGATCCACCACACGGCATACGAGATGAACTTAAAGCCGCGGGTCTCATCGAAACGCTGAGCTGCTTTCACCAAACCGAGGTTACCTTCGTTGATCAGGTCTTGCAAGCTAAGTCCTTGGTTCTGATACTGTTTGGCCACCGAAACGACGAAACGCAGGTTGGCCCTTACGAGCTTGTCCAAAGCGGCTTTATCGCCCGCCTTGATGCGCTGAGCCAGTTCGACCTCCTCTTCAGTGGTCAAGAGGCTCTCCTTCGCAATGTCGGCCAGGTACTTGTCCAAAGTACCGGCATTGCGGTCGGTAATTTGTTTTGAAATCTTTAATTGTCTCATTTCTCCGTAATCTTTATTTGTTTAATTGTTTCATATTCAACTTCTTACTCTCCATAGCTCTCTGCACTATTTTTTTGCATAATCTGCTCTTCAAAGGAGGTCGAAATCTGTCAACCTCCTTTGAATCACAAGTTAAAATACTATCAAAAACCGTACCGAAGTCTTTGATCCTCAGAAAAATTCTTTGTTACCTTACAATTAGTAGTAAAATGTACCCATCATGCCGTTGGGATAGACACCTTCGATGGTGGTACGGCGCGAACGGGAATTCTTCAGCGCATTCTCAAGGTCGGTCTTGTTGTTCACTGTATAACCATTCACCTTTGTGATGACGAAGTCGACAGGAACGCCGGAATTCATGAATCGACCTTGACGAATCTCGACAATCTTCAATCCAGCCTTGACGTTGAGTCGGCTCATGTCGTTCTGGCTGATGGGCTGCAGCATTAGTCCAAACTCGGAATTGTAGAAACTGTCGCCTTTCTTGACCACATCCACATTGCCTGCCTCATTGAGTAAGGTCAGTTCATAATTATGGTGGCGGCCATTGCGATTCACTTCCAAATTCACATTGTCGCCAGGACGATACTGACGAACAGTTTCCATCAATTGGGTAACCGTATTCACTTTCTTTCCATTGATAGAAGTCACCACGTCGCCTTTCTGCACGCCTGCCACTTTGGCAGCACCGCCTTCGGTAACCTCAGCAACATACACACCTTCAATGTTTTCCAAGCCTTCCTTCTCCGCTATTTCTTGGGTGAGTTCGGCTGGATAGATTCCCAAATAGCCGCGCTGGGTCTCACCATAAAGCAGGAGGTCATCGACCACCTTACGCACAATGTTGGAAGGGATGGCGAAGGAATAGCCTTCGTAAGAGCCTGTATGCGATGCAATGGCAGCATTGATACCTACCAATTCGCCCTTGGTATTCACCAAAGCACCACCACTATTACCTGGATTGACGGCGGCATCGGTTTGGATGAATGACTCTACCGAGGTACCTTCACCCAAGATGCTGAGGTTACGGGCTTTAGCACTTACAATACCAGCGGTAACAGTAGAAGTCAGGTTGAAAGGATTACCCACGGCAAGCACCCATTCACCTATGCGAACGTTGTCGGAGTCGCCAAAGGTAAGATACTCCAAATCGGTGGCATCCACTTTAATCAGGGCCAAGTCGGTGGTGGGGTCGGTCCCGATGATGGTAGCCGTCTTCTTCACCTTATTATTAAAGGTCACCTCCACCTCGTCGGCACCTTCCACGACGTGGTTGTTGGTGACGATGTAGCCGTCGGGGGTCAGCACAACGCCCGAACCATAAGCCACCATCGTGTTGTTGCGCGTTTGGCCAGGGTAGCCGTAAAGTTGTCCGAGCAAGGCTCCAAAGAAGTCGTTATATGTGGTGCTTTGTCTCACCACTTTAGTCATAATATGGACTACTGCGTCAACGCTGCGCTCGGCAGCATCGACGAAGTCAGGAGTGCTTTCGGTGGGCACAAAAGCCACGCGCTGCATTTTGGATTGCTGAGCCTGCTCTATTTCGGTGGCAGGTTCCTGCATTTCATTCTTGTTCTCGCTATTTTCAGCGTTTTGGGATGAATTCGCACACGATGCAGCCATCAATAGTCCGGCCAGCATCAAAGTCATACTCACTTTTCTCATCTTATCTCAGTTTAATGGTTTGTTTTAGTCTTTATAGTGTCATTAATGCTTTTTTTCAACCTTTATTGCACTGAAAAGTGTATTTTTGTCGAAAATTTAGCGGGTGTAGGCTATCAAATTATGTGCCAACTTTACCGTAAAGTGTGGATTTTCACGAATTAATACTGCAATGTTTATCAAGGACGACACGATAACATTACGATGCGCTGAGCCAGAGGATGCCGAACTGATTTACCGTTGGGAAAACGATAGAGGCATTTGGCGGGTCAGCGGGACGCACGTGCCCTTTACTCGGTTTCAGATTGATCAATTCTTATTGAGTAACAACGATTTATTCAGCCAGAAGCAGCTCCGTTTAATGATTGACTTGAATGAAACCGGAGAATCCATCGGCTGTATCGACATCTACGACTACGACGCCCTCAACGAACGGGCAAAGGTCGGCATCCTCATTGATGAGACCCACAGGTGCCAAGGCCATGCTGCCAGCACACTATTGCTTTGTTTGGAGTATCTCTTCCACGACTTGATGCTCCACCAAGTGTATTGCGTCATTGACGAAAAAAACATTGAGAGCCAGAAATTATTTGAAAAACAAGGCTTTGTACTCTGCGGACGCAGGAAGGATTGGATTAAGACAGAAGATGGGTTTATTGATGCGTTGGAGTATCAACTAATAAGAGCCACCGCTAATACGTCAACAACTGGGTTTTCGACTTCTCGTCAATATAGGTAGTCTTGCCACTAAGACCTACATGACCGCTGACATCAATGCCGATCTCACCGTCATCGGGGTAAATAAAACCAACCACATCATCGTGCCATTTGCCCCAGAAGAATTTCCTGCACTGAATCTGCAATCGTATAGGGCCGGCAAGGTATAAACCCACACCGAGGTCCAACGGAAAAGTCTTCGAGCCTTTAAAGCTGATCTCATGCTCAATGCAGCGAAGGAACCCGTCCATGGCGCAGCTATCCTTAGGCACCTCAACTTGGACAAATTCACCGTTCTCACCATCCGTCCGTTCAAACTTCTCCGCATTGTAATCAATCCGCATCTTGAGTTTTGCACCTAAGAAATGTTTTGCATTGTTGCGAAAAGTGCAGGTCACCATGTGCGGCATAGGCATATACTCCACCGTCGTGTACTTACCCGTGGTCGTCACCTTGGCCGTCTTGCCCGAATCCAAGTAACGTACCGTATAGTAAAGCGGAGTCCCTGGGTTGGCTTCGGCATCGATAATGAGCGATTTCGACATGGCAGTATCAATATCACTACCGTTGAGCATCATGGCCGATGAAACTGGATCACTCCCGCTGACCCACATCCATTTTTTGTTTTCTTTGGAGTTTTCCGCAATACTCTGTGCCGTAATGGCCGTCTGTCCGAATATGCTCAATGTATCGTTATCGAGAAAGGTGAACACTGACGACGCGTAATCCTTGAAGCACTAGGCGCGACGACCGTATGTCACAGAGGTGATAATGGCCAAGGGTGCCTGATTCATCTTCTCCAGTACATCCTGTCCGGATACATTAGTCCCGAAATACTTCGATTTGTCCACCTCCCAAGTGATGGAAGCCGTATAATACTGCTGCGAATAGTCCTCCACTTCGGTAATCGACGACTGGTTATTGGTGATAGAGGTCTGCACGTTGGCTTTAGCTTCCAAGAAACTCACATTCACGCCAAGGTTCACCGCCATTTCAGCCACGCTTGAAACATACGTCTTCTTATAGTTCAATTTCACCGGAGGCTTGTAATCCGACAATTGCAATATGCTGTAAAGGGCCGCTTGGATGGCATCGGCACTGTTCTTCACGCCGCTGACGGACGCAGAGTTACCTCTTCCCGTGTTGAAATCCACCCTAATGGTCACCGACCAAGGTGGGGTTGCCATTAGCCAAGTCTTGGTCGGCGTAAACAATGGCACCAGGATAGATATTATCCAGATTCTCAGCAAAAATATCCTGCTTCGATTCGTTTACCTTGTGAACGATTGTTTTCAGCCTATACGCCACATTCCCCGAGATAAAGATTGCCGGCACCGTCTCCTCCTCTGGTATTTGGTACAACAGGCTCATCTCCTTGCCGGCAGTTTGCCTCAAAACATCGTTGATGCTCTGATGCGTGTTGTACTGCGCTTGCGCCGCAATACTAACGAGACAGAGCACCACAACCCATACTAACCTCTTTATTTTGTTAATTATCACCGTTAGACAATAGGATTTTAAATGCAAATATACGACAATTTCAAAAACTATGGCAAGAAATTCCTATATGCAGACAAAAACCCGTAACTTTGTAGCCCGAAAACAGCCTCATACATGATAAAGATAGAAACAAAACTTCCCAAAGAGAAAAAAAGCAAAAGGAACGGCAAAAAGAAAAACGGCAAGCGGACCAGCATAAAGGTGCTAATAGTTTTGGGCATCCTTTTGATTTTTGCTATGGCCTTCGGGTATTGGCTTTACCGAAGCGTCATGTCGCCTAACGTTCAAACCGCTGGCGGTAAGGATGTTGAATTGTTCATCCCAACTGGCTCGGATTACAATCAAGTGAAAACCATCTTGGCTGATGCACAATTCATCATCAATGAAAAGAGTTTCAACTGGGTGGCGAACAAAAAAGAACTGCCTGACAACATACATCCTGGCCGCTATATCGTGAAAGACGGTATGAGCAACAATCAGTTGGTCAACATGTTGAGAGGTGGCTTGCAAAGCCCTGTGAAGGTTACTTTCAACAACATTCGAAATGTGGACATGCTGGCAGGCCGTATTGCATCACAAATCGAAGCCGACTCCGCCTCCATTTCCAATCTGCTTCACAACCAAGAATACATCAATCAGTTAGGCTTTAACAGCTACACCATCCCTGCCCTATTCTTGCCTGACACCTATGAGTTTTATTGGAACACTGATGCCGAAGGCTTCGTGGTGCGAATGTTCCAGGAATACAACAAGTTTTGGAACGAAGACCGCAAGCAACAAGCCCAATCCCAAGGCTTGACCCCCATTCAAGTCAGTACATTGGCCTCCATCGTCAACAAGGAAACCAATATGAGCGACGAGATGCCGCGTGTGGCAGGCGTTTATATCAATAGACTGAAAAACAACTGGCTGCTACAGGCCGACCCCACCCTCATCTTTGCTTGGAATGACTACAGCATTAAGCGCGTACTTGACCGTCACAAGGAAATCGAGTCGCCCTACAATACCTATAAATACCTTGGAATTCCTCCTGGCCCCATCTGCATTCCTTCCCTTTCAGCTGTGAAAGCCGTGCTGAATGCAGAAAACCATCACTATTTCTACTTCTGCGCCAAGGAAGACTTCTCAGGCTATCATAACTTCGCCAAAACCTTGGCCGAACACAACCGCAATGCAGCCAAATACCAACAAGCTTTGAATCAAAGAGGAATTAAATAGAGCAAAGGTCCCTGAGCCCGTCGAAGGGCCGACTGATAATAACGGTGCTTCGATAGGCTCAGCAACCTGCTTCAACTGAATAACCAAACAACTAAACAACTGATAAAATGAAAGCATTTAAAGCATACGACATCCGTGGAGAATGGGGCACCGACCTCAATGAAAACATCGCCTACCGCATCGGCTATTTCCTGCCTGATGTGCTTGACACCGACACTTATTTGGTGGGACGCGACATGCGCCTTTCGTCACCAGCCTTGTTTGATGCCCTCACTCGAGGCCTCACCGACCGTGGCAAAAACGTGAATTTCATCGGTCTGTCCACCACGCCCTTGGTTTATTGGTCGACGGCGAAATATGGCTACGGAGCTTCTATCCAAATCACGGCCTCACATAATCCAAAACACCATAATGGTTTGAAAATTTCTGCCAAAGACGCCCTTCCCGTTGGCTATGACACTGGGTTGAACCGTCTTGAAGCCTTAGTGGAAAGCGACAAGGCCATAGTCCCCTGTTCCGTTAAGGGTCAAATCAAGGAAAAGAATGTCTATGCCGATTATCTCGCTTTCCAAAAGCAGTTTGTAGGTCCGCATGACAACCTCAATATTGCGGTGGACTGTAGCAATGGCATGTCGTCCATCTTTGTTCACGAATTGATTGGCAAGGCACACTATATCAACGACACTTTGGACGGCAACTTCCCCAACCATGAGCCCAATCCATTGGAAGCCAATGCTCAGGAGCAAATCAAGGCCCTAGTGAAGAAAGAAAAATGTGATATAGGTCTCCTCTTCGATGGTGACGCCGATCGCATCACCTTCATCGATGAGAAAGGCCGATTCATCAGTCCCGACCTCATCATCGCCTTCTTAGGCGACTTTTTCATCGGTGAGCAGCATCAAAAAGGCATCGTTTTGCAGGACATCCGCAGTTCGAGAGCCATACAAGAATACTTGAACAAATACAAAGCTAATGTGGAAACCTGGCGTGTGGGGCGTGCTTACGCCGCCCTGAAACTCAGAGAGTTGGATGGTTGCTATGGCGGTGAATTGGCAGGCCATTACTATTTCCGTGATTTCTATTACTCCGATTCCGCTCTATTGGCGGCCTCCATCGTTTTGCGCCTGTTGAGCGAACGTAAAAAAGAGAGCAAGACCATGAGCCAAATCATTGACGAAATCTCTCCTTATTCCAATTCAGGCGAAATCAATTTCAAAATCGAGCGCAAACAAGAGGCTATGGATGCCGTCAAAAATCACTTTATGCAGATTGAAAAACCCGAACGTTTCCTTGATTTCGACGGTTACCGTCTCGACTATTCCGACTGGTGGCTCAACATAAGGCCGTCCAACACCGAGCCTTATCTCCGCTTCCTCTGCGAGGCCAAGAGCGAGGAAAAACTACAGGAACTCATCAGCACGGTAAAAGCCATTGTTACCAACTTTGCATAAAAGAAAAAAGCGTATCTTTGCAAAAAATTGAAGTGATGAAAAGACTGACACTAATATTTGCTTTTTTTGCCTTTCTTGCTATGACTGGTTGCGAAAACCCAGCGAAATCACGTCTTTATACCGAGGAAGGCTCCAAACAGTTGCTGCGCTACAGCGATTTCAAAAAGGCCGAGGAGACCCTCACGAAAGCCATCAAATACGACAAAAACAACTTCGAGGCCTATTATTACCGTGGTTGTGCCAAAGTCAATGCCATGAAATACCAGGATGCTATTGAAGACTTCCTAAAAGCAGTAGAACTAAAGCCAGACTATGCCGATGCCTACTTCAACTTAGGCAGAACCTATTATATGATTCATGATGAGGACAAAGCATGTGAATACTACAAATTAGCCAACCAATATGGACGACCAAATCTGGAGGATTATTTGAAAAGGTGCAATTAGTGCACTTCTTGTTCACCAAAAGCTTCTTCAGCGATGACGTCGCCCTCCTCGTTGTAGGTCTTCCAAATGCCTGACTTCTGACCTTTTGCATATTGTCCTTCTTCCTTCAGGGCGGTGCTGGGATAATAGGTTTTGGTCGGACCTTCAAGCAGACCGTTGTGGTATTGACATTCCATTATTAATATACCTGTGTCGGAATATTTCTTGCATTGGCCTTCTGGTTGACCTTCAATAAATTGCGTTTCCTCGGCCAGCACACCGTTCTGCGGGTTATATATCCTTGACCAGCCATGAACCTTGCCCTCTTTGTTGTCCTCCACCAAACGAAGCAGCCCAGATTGGGCATCATAATACTTCCACTCCCCATCTTTCTTCTGATTCAAGTAATAGCCCGTGGCTATCATCTTGCCATTAGAGGCGTAAGTTTTGTTCAACGCTTTTTCCCCTGACTTGTCGAACTCATTAGTTGCCTTTAGGTTGCCTTGCTCGTCGTAGTATCGGAAAGTGCCTTTGCATTTGTCGTTCTTGAATTCGCCCTCATAACGCAGCTGCCCGTTGGGATAAAAATCGCGCCAATGCCCTTGTCGGCGACCTTTCGTATCGGTCTTGTTGAAGTCTTGTGCTGCGGCAGAAATTGCAAACAACAGAGCAACAAGGATAAAGCAATATCTTTTCATGATTTCTTCGATTTTGAGACTGCAAATTTAAGGAAATAACTTAATTTTGCCGCGATTATTGTATGGCCGAATATTCATCCATATTGCTGGAAAATGCGGTAGAGTCGCTTTCGAAGTTGCCGGGCATTGGCAAGAAGACGGCTTTGCGTTTGGCATTGCACTTGCTCAATAGTGAAAATCTTGAAACCGAGCAACTTGCCGACTCGCTGCTAAAGATGAAGCACAATATTATGTTGTGTGAGCGGTGCTACAACATCAGTGACACCAAGGTGTGTTCCATCTGTAGTAATCCTCGCCGTGACGAAAACACACTTTGCGTGGTGGCCGACATGCGCGATGTGCTTGCTATTGAACGCACCGCCTCCTATAATGGGCTCTATCATGTTTTGGGCGGAGTCATCAGCCCGATTGAAGGCATCTCGCCCAATGATTTGAAGATAACGCAATTGGTGCAACGTACACAAAAAGAAGATATTAAGGAAATCATTTTGGCCTTGCCTGCGACCATTGAAGGCGACACAACCAATTTCTACATTTTCAGGCAGCTGAAAGACTTTGAAGGAAAAATCTCTGTGATTTCTAAAGGCATTGCCGTGGGCGACGCTTTGGAATATGTTGATGAGGTCACCTTGGGTCGGTCAATACAAAACCGAATCCCATTCAATTCTCACTAAACAGGTCCAATTGGTTTTCCGTGAGATACAAATCCTGCGGCACCTCGTATTCGTAAGCGGTAATGAATCGCTCTATATTCTTCTTTATCAGCTTGATAGGCGTCGTTCGACGTGCCTTGCAATAGTTGCGTAACGAACGGTATTGCCCAGCCGACAATTTGAAGGTAATCGCGTGATAATGGTAATTGCGACGTTTCCGTTTCTTGTTTTGTGCCATAACACATTGATTTGAAGCCACGAAATAACAAAAACAAATTGAGAAATCCAAATTATCGCAAAAGTTTTCTATTTTTGTCCGCTTCAAAAACGAAAAACATGCATATCACCGTCATCGGAGAATCCAATATCGACATTGCCGTTGTGCCTCATTCAGAACCAATCGCAAAGGGTTGCACACCAGGGTCTATTGCCTTTCATCATGGAGGTGTGGCTCGGAATATAGCACACAATCTCTGCTTATTGGGCCATGATGTTCAATTGGTTACTGTGTTCGGCGATGACCATTTCGCACAAAGTATGATGGAAGAATGCAAGCAACTGGGCGTGGATATTTCGCTATCCTCACAATTCGATGGCACAAAAAGCCCCATATTTCTCAGTTTCAATGATAAAGTAGGCAACATGCTCTCTGCCGTTTCCGACGTCAAGCTCAATGGTCGCCTCAATTTGGACTGGATTAATGATAAAATCGATGCCATCAACCGATCCGACTTGGCTGTCGCTGATACGCTTCTCAGCGTCGAGGCTCTTGTGTTCCTCATCGATCATTGCATGGTACCGCTTTACATCGATACCGTATCACCCAACAGAGCCTTAATTCTAACTCAAGCCTTAAAAAACTCACGGAAGAAATCCGTTTTTGCCATAAAGTGCAACCTTGCTGAAGCCCAAGCCATGACGGGTGAAAAGGATGCAGAAAACTCAGCTAAAAAACTAATTTCCAAAGGAATCAAAGAAGTCTATCTCACAATGGGCGAGAAAGGCGCTTGGTTTTGTTCCCAAAACAGTTTCCGACATTTCTCCGCGATTGAAACTGAAGCCATCAACGTGACAGGCTCGGGCGATGCATTCTTTGCTGGGGTGATTCATGCCCATGCCATGGGGATAAAAGGCGAAGCATCTGTCGGTTATGGCCTCAAAGCCGCTTGTCATAACATAAAAAGCGAAGCACCAGTCAACCCAACGCTTCGCCCTCATGTTTTCTTAGATGATAATGATTAAAACCTAAATCCAATACGGCCGAGAATCATCACAGTATGAAGTGGTCCTTGTACAAAATCAACAGTCGGTACGTTGACACCTTCCACAACACTTGACTTCTCCCCCCTCACTTCGGTATTACCCAAATCATAGAAACTACAACCGATAACAAGGTTCTTGCTTACTTCGATGCCGAGGCCAGCCTGCCAAGCAAAACTAAAAGCATTTTCATAGTCATATACTATATTGTTCTTCAACTTCAGCACTTTTGAGGATCCTTTTTGGGTATAATCCGTAATGAAACGCATATTGCCACCAGCACCACCTTCTAAATAGATGCCAAAACTGGGATTGAGATAGTAGCAGTATCTCAGTCCAAGCATGGCAGGAACATTAATATACTTTGGAGAGGTCACGGTGACATTGTCGCACCATGTCTCCCAATCACGTTCCACCGCCTTGTAGTCATTCTTCAGATCAGCACTTGGGCCGTTGTATAATCCATCGATTGAAAGCAAAACGCTCAAACCGGGAACGCCAACTCCAAAGTCCCATTTCAAGCCAGCATTGAAACCTATACCAGCACCTCCATCATCGTCATAGCCGCCTAATGCAGTTTCAACAAAACCGTCTCCATCCCCAAAGTCATTCATAGGGAAAGATGCACCAAGGAACATTGTGCCATGGGTTGTTTGTGCCATGGCTTGACCGCCCAAAACCAGCATGGCGGCCATTGCGAACACTTTTAATAATCTATTCATTTCTATAATACTTTAATGTTGAGTTTTTCCGTTTATTTAAAAACGGTGCAAAATTACATTTTTTTTGTATTTTTGCGATTCAATTGTAAAAATATGCTACAAAAGCTCAAACACTTCAAGGAACTTCACCCTTTCACCTCACTAATGCTAATTGCTATCTTGGTGAGAATCATTGCAGTAGTTTTTGTTCCAGGCTTCGGATCCAACCGTGAATTGCAACATCCTACCCTGTTCATCGGTTTTTTGGACAAGGTGAAATCGTGGTTCGGCATCAGCGATTCCCAGGGCATGATGCTGCTCAGCCGTTCACTATATGCCATGGTCTCGCTTTTCACGGTTTCCATGATTTACCGCATCTGTGATTTGACTTCAGACAAGCGTAGTGCCTGGCTGTTGGCTCTCATTCCAGCCATCAGTTGCATTATGCCTTCGTTCGGCATCATTGAAAACGCAAGTGCGTTCCTCGCACTACCTTTACTACTTTACGGCTCCAATGTGATACTGAGACAGGAAGTGTTGCGCCAAAACAACCTCAACGAAAATGTCCACCGCACATCGTTTCTGATAGCTGGTATTATGCTTGGTTTGGGCATTTGTTTTTGGTACGAGAGCGCTTTCATCGTGTTAAGCATCCTGCTTATCCTCTGCGTGAGACGAAATTTCAAAGGGGCTTTGCTCACCTTCATCGGAATGACTATTTCAATTGCCTTTATTTGGCTGTTGCTTATCATTCTTAATGTCGACCCGTTGAATTATATTAGGTTATGACCAAAGAAGAAGCCCGTCAGCGCATCACTGCCCTAAGCGATGAATTGGAGCAGCACAACTATAATTACTACATTCTTGCCAAGCCCACTATCAGCGACTACGAGTTCGATATGAAACTTGAGGAGCTGGCGCGGCTAGAGAAGGAATTTCCTGAATACCTCTCCCCTGCTTCGCCTACCCAACGTGTCGGTGGCGGCGTGACGAAAGAGTTTAAGAGTGTGCAGCACCGCTATCCCATGCTCTCTTTGGCCAATTCCTATAGTCGCGAGGAGATTGCAGAGTTCATCAATCGCATCAAGAAAACCATTGAGGATGAGGTAGAGTTTTGTTGCGAGCTTAAGTTTGACGGGCTGAGTATCAGCCTGCAATATGAAAATGGTATACTCGTCCGTGCCGTGACCCGTGGCGACGGTACCCAAGGCGACGATGTGACCACCAATGTCAAAACCATCCGCACTATACCACTGAAACTTCACGGTGATTATCCTGATTTTTTTGAAATGCGTGGTGAAATCGTGATGCCTTTCGAAAGCTTCAACCGTCTGAACGAGACCCGAGCGGAGGCTGGCGATGACCTCTTTGCCAACCCACGCAACGCTGCCGCTGGAACACTGAAACTACAAGACAGCAAGGAAGTCGCCCGCCGTAAACTCGACAACTATTGTTATTATATGATGATGGACGGCCTTGAAAACCGTTACCAGACGCATTACCAAAGCCTGCAAGCCGCCCGTAAATGGGGATTCAACATCTCCAACTTCATGGCGCTGTGCAAGACCATAGATGAAATTTTCGAGTTCATCGACTATTGGGACGTAAAACGCCATGAATTGCCCTTCGCTATCGATGGCATCGTGCTGAAGGTCAATAGTTATGCACAACAGCAGGCCTTAGGTTTCACGGCGAAGTCGCCGAAATGGGCCATTGCCTACAAGTTCAAGGCGGAAGAAGTGGAAACCGAGTTGCAAAGTGTTGACTTCCAAGTGGGCCGACATGGCACCATTACGCCTGTGGCCAACCTTGCGCCCGTGCAGTTGGCAGGTACCACCGTGAAACGCGCCACCTTGAACAATGAAGACTTCATTCGCCAATTCGACTTGCATTACGGTGATACGGTCACCGTGGTGAAAGGCGGTGAAATCATCCCGAAAATCATCGGCGTGAATTTGGACAAGCGGCAAGTCGGTGCAAAACCCGTTGAGTTTGTCAAAATCTGCCCGATTTGTGGTACTCCACTTGTTCAGAATGAAGGTGAAGCGGCTTGGTATTGTCCCAACAGTTCGGGCTGTTCGCCACAGATCCGCGGGCGTATCGAGCATTTCATCGGACGCAAAGCCATGAACATCGAGAGCCTTGGCGAAGGCAAAGTGGAATTGTTGTATGAAGAAGGCCTAGTTCGTAATGTTGCTGACCTGTACGACCTTACTTACGATAAACTCTTTGGTTTGGAGAAGGTCATCACCATTGAGGACGAATTCAGTTTGATGCCTGTCGCCACACACAAGGTCAGCTTCAAAGAAAAGACAGCGCAAAACATCTTGGATGCTTTGGAGAAGTCAAAGTCAGTGCCTTTTGAAAGGGTGCTTTTTGCTTTAGGCATCAAGTTCGTCGGTGAGTCGGTGGCCAAAGTGCTGGCCAAAGCTTTGCACGATATAGACCATATCATCAATGCGAGCGTCGAAGAAATGACTGAAATCAATGAAATCGGCGAAAAGATTGCGCTTTCGGTGAGGAATTTCTTTGATGATGGGCGCAATATTGAGATTGTCAACCGCTTGAAACAAGCTGGTTTGCAGTTTGCCATGGCCGAGCAAGCCGTTTCCGACAAACAGCAGGTATTAGCTGGAAAATCTTTTGTGGTGAGTGGAGTGTTCCAACACTATTCCCGTGAGGGTATCAAGGAAACCATCGAGGCTTACGGCGGCAAGAATGTGGGTAGTATCTCCGGCAAGACAGACTATGTGTTGGCCGGCGACAAAATGGGCCCTGAGAAACGCAAAAAAGCTGAGTCTTTGGGCATTCCTATCATTACAGAGACTGAATTTGAAGAGATGATAGGCGTTTCGCGAACAACAGAAGAAAACGGATTGCTGTTTTAATAAAAAACACTACCTTTGCACTTCGGTTTTAAACCATAAATTTTGAATTTTAAATCTTTAAATCTTAAATACTTACAAATAATGAGAATAGAGAAAATCATTGCCCGCGAAATCTTGGATTCTCGCGGAAACCCCACGGTTGAAGTGGATGTTACTTTGGAATGTGGCATTATGGGTCGCGCCTCGGTGCCTTCGGGTGCCTCTACCGGCGAACACGAAGCCCTCGAACTGCGTGACGGCGACAAGAAACGTTACGGTGGTAAGGGTACCCTGAAAGCTGTTGACAATGTTAACAAGATTATCGCTCCTGAAATCTTAGGTATGTCGGCTCTCGACCAGCGCGCCATCGACCACAAGATGCTCGCTTTGGACGGCACCAAGACCAAGTCGAAACTCGGCGCCAACGCCATCCTCGGTGTCTCCTTGGCCGTGGCCAAGGCTGCTGCCAACTACCTTGACATCCCGCTCTACCGCTATATCGGTGGAACCAACACCTACACGCTGCCCGTCCCGATGATGAACATCATCAATGGTGGTTCGCACAGTGACGCTCCTATTGCTTTCCAAGAGTTTATGATCCGTCCCGTGGGTGCTCCTTGCTTCCGGGAAGGTTTGCGCATGGGTGCCGAGGTGTTCCACACCTTAGCCAAGCTTTTAAAGAAACGTGGCCTCAGCACCGCCGTCGGTGATGAAGGTGGCTTTGCCCCTGCCCTCAACGACACTGAGGATGCCCTCACCATCATCTGCGACGCCATCAAGGAAGCCGGCTACGAGCCTGGCAAGGACGTGAGAATCGCTTTGGACTGCGCTGCCTCTGAGTTTGCTTACAACGTCGACGGCAAGTGGTTCTACGACTACCGTGAGCTTAAGAATGGCACGAAGAAAGACCCCAACGGCAAGCGCTTCAGCTCCGACGAGCAGGTTGACTTCCTTGAGGAACTCATCAACAAGTACCCCATCGACTCCATCGAGGACGGCATGGGCGAAGAAGACTGGGACGGCTGGAAGAAACTCACCGACCGCATCGGCGACCGCTGCCAGCTCGTCGGCGACGACCTCTTCGTCACCAATGTCGACTTCCTCTCGAAGGGCATCCAACTCGGCTGCGCCAACTCCATATTAATTAAGGTGAACCAAATCGGCTCGTTGAGCGAGACCTTGGACGCCATCGACATGGCCCACCGTCACGGCTACACCACCGTCACCAGCCACCGCTCGGGCGAGACCGAGGATGCCACCATCGCCGACATCGCCGTGGCCACCAACAGCGGCCAAATCAAGACCGGTTCGCTGAGCCGCTCCGACCGCATGGCTAAGTACAACCAGTTGCTCCGCATCGAGGAAGAGCTGGGCGATTTGGCTGTGTATGGTTACAAAAAGCTGAAGTAATCTCGTGATTTCAAACAGAAAAGCCGTGCCTCGTGAATCGAAGCACGGCTTTTTTTACATGGCGAGTTAGTATTATCCGAATACAGCCTTCAATCGCAGCATCGCTTCCTCCACCGTCGCTCTCGGACAAGCCAAATTGATGCGGAAAAAGCCACTGCCAGCTTCCTCGCCGAAGTCCTTGCCGCGGTTGAAACCCAATTGTGCCTCTTGGGTCATCTTTTGCCAAAGCTCCTTTTCCGAAAGGCCATAGCCGTTAAAGTCGAGCCACATCATGTAGGTGGCTTGCGGTTTGTGGAACTTCACTTTGGGCAAGTTCGAGGTCAGGAAATCGGAGACATAGTCGATGTTGCCTTGCACATATTCCAACAGTTGTTCCAGCCATTCGTCGCCTTGGTTCATGGCGGTTTGTGTCGCCACTTTGCCGAAAATATTGCCCAGATGAGCCTCCAAGGCTTCAACATAATCGACATAAGTCTTTCGCAGTCCTTCGTTGGGTATGATGGCCGTTGAAGTGGCTAAGCCTGCGAGATTGAAGGTCTTTGAGGCTGCATGGAAAGTGATGGTGTTTTGGGCGAATTCCTTATCCAATGAGGCGAATGGGTGATGTCGATAACCAGGCAACACCAAATCGCAGTGGATTTCGTCGGAAATGACCAACACGTTGTTTTTCATGCAAATCTCTCCCAAAAGCAATAATTCGTTTTGCGTCCAACAACGTCCCACAGGATTATGAGGATTGCAAAGAATCAGCATCTTAGCCGTCTTGACTTGCTCAACCAATTGGTCATAATTGAACTCATAGCCATCACCTCTATCAATTAAGGTGTTGTAAACCAACTTTCTTCCATGACTGCTGACAGCGTGATGGAATGGCGGATACACGGGTGGCTGAATGATGATTTCATCACCAGGTTGGGTGAAAGCCAGCACCGCCATGTTGAAACCACATACCACACCTGGCACAAACGACATCCAGTCCTTATGCACATTCCAATGATGATGTCGAAGAATCCATTTCCTAATGGCCTCAAAATAAGCTTCATCCTTGAAATGATAGCCATAGACGGGATGTTCGGCTCGCTTGATGACGGCTTCTCGCACAAAGTCGGGAGTCTCAAAGTCCATGTCGGCCACCCACATGGGCAGCACATCGGGATTGCCAAAGACCTGTTGGCGCAGGTCGTATTTAACGCAGTTGGTATCAGCGCGATTGATGATTTTGTCGAAATCGTATTTCATCACATTTGAATTTGATGCTGCAAAGTTGCGAAAAAAATCGTGGAGTTTTGCCGCAGATACGGAAAAAAGATGTACTTTTGCAGCGCTCTAGATAAGAGAAGGGTTCTATAACATTTTGGGGGAGTCGCATAGTGGCAATTGCAACAGACTGTAAATCTGTCCGGGAATCCGTTCGGTGGTTCGAGTCCACCCTCCCCCACAAAAAGCTGAAGACCGTTCAAACGGTCTTTTTTTATGTCCCAACCTACGTGTCCATTTCTATTTCAAACCATAACGATTTGAAGAAAATTCCAACAAATTTAAATTTTTCTTCTCCACAAACATTTTTTTAATATCTTTGCAGTTCAACTAACATTTTTTCATTATGAAGATTTTTGTCGCCAAACTAGCATTTAAGACCACAGCTGATGATTTAAGAGCCTTATATGAGCAATTCGGAACAGTAGATTCTTGCAAAGTTATCATGGATCACGAAACGGGACGATCGAAGTGTTATGGTTTTGTGGAAATGCCCAACGATGACGAAGCTTATAAGGCCATCGTTGAGACAGACGAGACCGTTTTTATGGGCAACGAGCTGCAAGTGAAGAAGTCACGCCCACAAACAACGCCCACAGTCAAGCCTGAAAAAACGACCAAGCCGAAGCGCCAACATCATCCTTACATTCCTAAGACAGAAGAATAATGTAGGCATTTTTTGCATTTTTTTTGAAAAAGTCGACCTAAACTAGAAAAAAAGTCGTACCTTTGCACCCGAAATAGGATGGTCTGGTAGCTCAGCTGGATAGAGCAACAGCCTTCTAAGCTGTGGGTCTTGGGTTCGAATCCCAACCGGATCACGAAAAAAGCCTTAACCAATCGTTAAGGCTTTATTTGTATGATAAACAACATGATAGTTAATGATACAAGCGACAGGCATACATAAATCCTACGGCACCCTTGAGGTCCTCAAAGGCATCGACCTTCGCATCGCCAAGCGCGAAATCGTGAGCATTGTCGGAGCTTCGGGTGCAGGCAAGTCTACCCTACTCCATATCATCGGCACCTTGGATAAAGCCGACCGCGGGCAACTACTCATTGACGGTACCGAGGTTAACAAACTAAACGACACCCAACTAGCCACCTTCCGCAACCAAAAGATTGGTTTTGTGTTCCAATTCCACCACCTTCTACCCGAGTTCACCGCTTTAGAGAACATCTGCATCCCTGCCTACATCGGTGGAATGGGCAAGAAAGAGGCCACTGAAAGAGCAGAAAAATTGCTTGAATACCTGAATCTTACCGATAGAAAGAATCACAAACCCTCAGAACTTTCTGGCGGCGAGCAACAACGTATTGCCGTGGCACGCGCCCTCATCAACCAGCCATCCGTAGTGCTGGCCGACGAGCCTTCGGGCAACCTTGACTCAAAATCAGCCCAGGAACTGCACAAGCTTTTCTTCCGCCTCCGCGATGAGATGAACCAGACTTTCGTCATTGTTACCCACAACCCCGATTTGGCTGCCATGTCGGATAAGACGATAACGATTAAGGACGGGAGGATTTAATTGAAAATTGAGAATTAATAATTGAGAGTTGAGAATTGATAATTGAGAGTTTGAAGTTATTCAGTTCTAGTTAAAATTCCAAAGGGAGATTAGAAAACAGGCAGGCGGTATCCATTATGCGTATTAAAAAACAAAACACAATATAATTATCAATTGTTCGTTATAACAAGATAAAATCGAGTTGTATGTACAAAAAAATCATATTCACGGTATTGTTTGGCACATCATTGGTTTTGAGCGCGAATATCGCAACTGCTCAGAACGCCGAATCTTACGAGTCGTTGATGAAGAAAGGTAACGACAAGTACTCAGCCAAAGATTACATCAGTGCCAAGACCTATTACGAGATGGCTCTGAAACAAAAGGCCAATGACCCTACAGCCAAGAAAAAGCTGGACGAAACCGTGAAGAAAATCCAAGAAGATGGTGCTCGTCAAGAGGTGTTCTATGCCCACCTCGACACCGGCGACCAGTTCTATAATCAACAAAAATATGAGGAAGCTTTAGCGGAATACGAGGCGGCTTTGAAGGTTTTCCCGGAGGATAAATATGTTGGCGGTCAGGCTGCTGCGGTGCGTGCCATTTTGAAAGAACGCCAAGACAAACAAGACGCTTTCGACACTGCCATGAGTCAAGGTGAAAGCCTTTTGGCCGAAGACAATTACGACGCAGCTATCATGCAGTTTGAGACTGCTATTGAAATCTTCCCTAATGACAAGCTGCCTAAGGAAAAACTGGCCGAAGCGAAACAGAAGAAACAACTCTACAACGAAAAGGTCACCCGTTTTGATAATCTTATGGAAGAAGCCCGTCAGTTTGGCTTGCGGAAAAACTTTGAGGCAGCTATCGGCAAACTCGACCAAGCCTTGGAACTCTTCCCCAACGACATGGAAGCCAACGCAAAACGCAACGAATACCAAACTGCTAAAGGTATTGCCGACCAATACAACGGCATCATCGCCGTGGCTGACCAACTCTATGAGAATAAATCCTACAAAGAAGCCAAAGCCCAATATCAAAGTGCCCTTGCCGTGGTGAAAGGCGATGCCTATGCCACCGACATGATTGCGCGTCTCGACCCGCTCATTGCCGAACAAGATGCTGAAGAAGCCGCAAGGATTGCCGCCGAACAGGAGGCTGCACGTTTGGCTGCCGAGGCCGAGGCCGCTCGTATCGCTGCAGAGCAAGAAGCAGCAAGGCTGGCAGCAGAAGCAGAAGCAGCAAGGTTAGCAGCCGAGGCTGAAGCCGCCCGTATAGCGGCTGAACAAGAGGCTGCAAGAATCGCTGCCGAACAGGAAGCAGCTCGTTTAGCCGCTGAAGAGGCTGCACGCATCGCCGCGGAGGAAGAAGCTGCCCGTCTGGCTGCTGAGGCCGAAGCGGCACGTATCGCAGCCGAAGAAGAGGCTGCCCGTCAAGCTGCACTCGCCGCTGCCGAGGCCGAACGTCAAGCCACCATTAAGAGTATGCTGGATGCTGCCGATGCCTTGTTCAACCAAGAGGATTACGCCAACGCAAAGGTCAAGTACCAAGAAGTCGTGAACTTTGATGCAGGCAACGCGATTGCCACTGCCAAGATACAGGAAATCGACGGCATCTTCGCCCAAAAGGCGGCTGAGTTGGAAGCCAACTACAACAAGGCCATGACTGCAGGCAACCAAGCCATGAGTGAAGAAAAATTCGCCGAAGCCATCACGCAATATCAGAGTGCATTGGCTCTCAAGCCCGAGGACACCGCTGCCACGACACAGCTGGCCGCCGCCACAAAAGCGGAGAATGACCGTGTGGCCGCTTTGCGTAGCCAGTACGACAAATTCATCAAAGAAGGCGACGCCAACTTCAGGACTAACACTTTCGACAAAGCCATCGAGGCCTACACGAAAGCGGATGAACTTGGTTTGGAGACCTATCCCTCCGAGATGATTGCACGCATCAGCGAAATCATTGAGCAGAACAAGCTCTATGAGTTGAATAGCGAGCCTTTGTTGCTTGCCTCAGGCGAGGCTCGTCGCTTTGATTTCAACAAGATTGACGTTGCCGTGCGTCGTTCCAACTACATCATCATCAAGGTGCGCAACCCGCATCCCGAGAAGACCTTCCCGATGATTGTTTCCTTCGGCGGTGAAGGTGGCAAGAATGGTGGTTTCGTGTTGCCCATCGCCGCCACAGCAGACGAAAAGACCTACATCTTCCGCATCGGTTCACAATACAAGTGGTTTAGCGAAGACAACACTTGGATTGAGATTATCTCCGAGAATAACGAGGTGGAGATTGGAAAACTGGAGGTTTCAAGAGGCAATTAAGTCTACAGCACTTCAGTCGGCACCGTCACTGGTAGTTCTATCGGCTCATTTGTTTTACTCACAGAATAAACGCTATCAACCACATACTTGGTCATGCCACGCCAGGGCAAAGTGCCAAGGTATTCCTTGTAATGCAGTTCAACCATCTTACCCGTGCAACGCTCCAACTGTTTCGCCACATTCTCGTCAGTGACCGAGAAATTGAACTCGTTCGACTGGATGGTATTGTTGGAGTTTTTCGAGTTGTAGCCCGCTTGGATGAGCCTGCCCTCGTAAGTCTTGAACACATAGCCTTTGTAGACAAACAAGTTGAGTTCGCCCGCCTTTACGCCGCTGCCAAAGACGTAGAAAAACTTAAAGAAAACAAAGACGGCCGCAGCCAATACGATAATGATGCTTAACGTGGTGAGGATCTTTTTCCCTGTTCCTCTTTTCCTGGGTTTTTCTGAATACTCTTCCATGATTATTGTTGTTGTTTTTGTTTCTTTTGGTAAAAATCACAAATCGTCGTTATCCCGCATCCCTCGCATTTCGGCTTGCGGGCCAGACAGACATAACGTCCATGCAAGATGAGCCAATGGTGCGCCTTCGAGATCACTACTTGAGGCAGATGCGCCACCAAGGTCTTTTCAGTCTCCAACACATTCTTGGAGTTTTTGGTCAGGCCGATGCGGTTGGAGACGCGGAAAACGTGGGTGTCCACTGGCATGGCGGGTTGGTCGAATGCCACCGCCATCATCACGTTGGCGGTCTTGCGACCTACCCCTGGAAGTTTTTGCAAGTCTTCCAAGTTACTGGGGACCACACCATTGAAGTCACGCACCAAAGTCTGCGCCATGCCCAACAGGTTTTTAGCCTTGTTGTTGGGATAGGAAATGCTTTTGATATAGGTGTAAATCTCATCCACCGATGATGCCGCCATGTCTTGGGCTGTCGGAAATCGTTGGAACAAGGCTGGAGTAGTCATATTCACCCGCTTGTCGGTGCATTGCGCTGAGAGAATCACTGCCACCAACAACTGATACGGGTCTTTGTAATGCAACTCCGACTCGGCTATGGGCATGTGTTCCTCAAAATAGGCCACAAACGCGTCGTATTTCTGTTGTAACTTGGTTTTCATTTTTTTTCCACAAAACCCACAAAAGTTCCAAAACGAAATGCTTCGTTCCTAAATAATCTCTCCCTGCTCGTCAACCAAAACACCCCAACTTACGGCTGTCAACATCTCATCTTCAAAGAAAAAGTCAATCAAGGCATCTTCAAACGATACACGCAGCTCGTCATCCTCATTTTCCTCTTCCAACTCTTTGAAACCATGTTCTTTCATCAGGTCGATGATTTCCTTTTTCGTGAGGTCGAACACTGGCTTTCCATAAAGTGTAGCCTCCCTATTCTCTGTCTCAAAACAAGCCACCACCGATTTGGTCACTCCCTCAAAATAGATGTTGGTCTCAAGCGCTTCGTATTCGTAATAGATGGAGCGGTTGCCCGTCTCCTCCATATCGCTCAACTCTTCGTAAAACTCGGGCATACCCAATTCCTTGACAGCCTCGTCAAGCGTCATTCCGAAAGGTATCTCGCCGTAACCTTTCAACGGCACAATGGTAAAGTCTTTCATCATAGTTATGTTGATTGAGCCGCTAAAATAGGGAATTTATTGGAACCGCCGGAAAAAAACAAGAAATTTTCCTCATTCAAACCGAATCGACTTGGTAGGGCTGATGCGGTTGATGACCGAAGTCGGGATAAGCAACATCAAAATCCAGAGCAAGAAGGTGCCCAAGTTGATGAAAACCACAGTGCCAAGATGCAACTCGATGGGCACGGCTGACAAGTAATACGTAGCAGCATCCAGTTTGATGAGCCCAGTGTATTTCTGAATGAAACAGAATCCCAATCCGATGACATTGCCAATCAACATGCCGATAAGCAGAACACGCAGCGAGCGGCGCAAAAACACCTCGCGGACAAACTTGTTGCTAGCACCCATGGCTTTCAACAGCCCAATGGTGGAAGTGCGCTCAATAATGATAATCAGCAACATACTAATGACCGTAATGCCAGCCACAAGTAGCATTAAGGCCATGATAAGCCAGACATTGGTGTCGAGCAAATCGAGCCAGTCGAAGATTTGCGGATTGCTTTGGCGGGCAGTGTAAGAAGCCAACTCAGAGGGCAAGGCATAATACAATCTCTCGTTGACTTGGTTCACATCGGCATCTTTATTCAAAGCGATTTCCAGCAATCCTGCCTCGTTGTCCTCCCATCCGTTCAGTTTTCGGATTTGGTTCAAGTCGGCGAAGACAAATCGCTCGTCAAATTCAAATAGTCCTGTCTCGAAAATGCCTGACACCGTGAACTTTCGCCCACGTGCTTGATTGTCCTTGTCGATGAACCACACGCGCACATCGTCGCCCACATTGAGCAGCATTTTGTTGGCAATCACCTTCGAAACCAGCACCTCTGTTGAACGTTCCTCTGCCGTGTATTGGGGTGTCCGACCTTCAACGAGGCAAGCATCGAAATATGTCCAGTCGTAGTTTTCATCCACGCCTTTCAGCACCACACCTTGTATCTCGTCATCAGTCTTAATTATGCCCGCCTTGTTGGCTACCATCTGATAATGCGCAACACCATCAATGGAGTTCAAACGACTGATTAACAACGAATCCAAGACAAAAGGGGTCTCCTCCACTGATTCGTTTTTGTCCAGCGACTGCACATGAATCGGGGCCACAAAGCCAATCACCTTGTCTCGAATCTGGTTCTTGAAACCCACCACGACTGCCCAGGCGATAAGCATCACAATAATGGCCAAAGCCACACTTGTGACGGCCAGTCGCATTACCGTCGAAGAAAGATTTTCCTTCGAAAGCGAAAAAATTCGGTCTGCTATGAATTTTGGGGCGGACATTTGGCAAAAACATTTACAATAGCAGCCTCAAAATCAACAATTTTTGTTCGTCCGTATTCTTTCAATTCCAGTAAGTCAGAATCGCCCGAAACAATATAATCTGCTTTGACTGCATTAGATAGTGCCAGCAAATAAACATCTTTTGGGTCACGGACGGGAATTTCGTTAGCTTTTGACACCTTCCCAAAGTGGCAAACGTTTATCATCAATTGATGGACACGCTCAATTTGTTGCTCATCAACATATTTCAGGATTTTAGGGCGATGCGCCACATCAAGGAACTCCTTTTCCAACTCATCGCAATAATAGATTTCCACATCTGCACGGCTGAAAACGGGGCGCAGTGCAGCAAGCCGTTTGCCGATGAGGAACGAAATCCAAATGTTATTATCGAAAATAATTCTCATACTGCGTAGCGGACGGCCTTGATTTCCTGTTGGATATCTTCATCGGTCAAGGGCACATTGGCAGGTGCGTTTTGTAAAATATCGTCAATAAGATTATCTGTATTACTCTTTTCCTTCACAGCTTCGCGCACGAGGGAACTGCTCAACCTTGCAATCAAAGCCAATTTCACTTCCGCACTCAAATTCTTCAATAACTCCCAATAGTTATTGGTTTCCTTTTCCAAAACAGCTGTTGTCATATTCTTCTTGTTTTCCGCCTGCAAAAATAAACAAATTTGCCAACATTGCCATATTTTTGTTTTTGGCGAGGGGCACACAACGGTTTTCATTGGCATTTCACACGGTTTTTCATCTGCAGGAGTTGAATTTCATTTCACACCTGCCGACAAAAACAAAGCCCCATCGGGGCGAAAAGACTCCCATTAACGGCACGTACACAAAATGCGGTTGCCGCAATGCGACAGCCCTACAACGGCTGGGCTGTAGGGCTATCGTACCACGGCAGCTGCATATCATTCAATTCAGCATTGCAAATGCTGATATTCACGGCTTCCGAATTGCAAATTCGGAAGAACTGGAATAGTTACTGGCAAGAGCGAACTAAGCGCACTGAGAAACCGTTGCAGCGAGAGTAGAAGTTCGAGAAGAGGTCGCTACTGAAGTGCAGGGTGTATGCGTAGCGGTAATATTGGTAACCATCGAAACAGGAGGCCGACCAGTATTCGCCGTAGGAACCATCTCCGTAGAACCAAGTCCCATAGCGTTCACCTGCAGCCGGCAGGAAGACCGCACCAGCTTGCTCCAAGGTGCTCCACTGTAAAGCTGTCAATATATTGCTGCTGAAGTCGGCCTCACTATTGTTGGTGTTGTTCAAGCTATAGGTGTAGCTGCTCCAATCATCAGGTATCAGGATTACACCGTTCACATTGTTCACTTGAGCCTTGGCATATCGGATACCGCTGCTGGTGCTGCGGGTGTTAAATACGTATTCCCACTCGGTCTGCGTCAAGGTGCGCCAGCCGCTGTTCTCTTGGTTGCCGCCGTTGCTTATTGCATTGTAGCCCCAGTCAGCTTGACCGTTGCCGTCATACAGGTTATTATTGTCGGCACCGTAGGCATAGTAGTCGCTAGAATTGGTGCTTGTACTCCAAGGCTGGTAGCAGACGGCACCGTGGTTATAGCCGCTTGAGCCCCATCCGAAGAGATCAATCCAACCGTCGTAGGTTGGAGAGATGCTATTATTAGTACTTCCTTCTACATTCCCGATATGATTTGCACCAAATTCTGTTCCCGTTCCTCCAACAAAATCCCATTGGTTGTCGGCAAAACGCCAAGTATTGGTGCTGGCTTGGTATTGCAGATTACCTTGCGAGAAATACACTTGATTGCCATTAGCATTCACGGTGAACAAGCCGTCAATAGCACCACCAGGAAGACCAATAGCAATTGCAATTCCATTTATAAGATAATCGTTTTCCTCTATTTCTGGAATAGTAGCACACGAACCTGAAAAGGTTCCATCATTCGAATAGGCATTTGTATGATTCACTTCATCCTGTGGCAGCAAAATTCCCCATTTCTCTCCATTACCCGCCGCCAAAGTAATAATGCCTTCGCCATCCATGTCGTATGCAAATTCATTGGTTGCAAAAATCACCGTCACCTTATTATTCATGCCAACGATGCAAGTGGCAGCTTCAGAAGCCGTGGTCACATCAAACTTTACCAAAGCACATTTATTGAGCAAAGTAGCATTGTAATCCGTTTTTCCAATTTGGTAGTTTTCCCGCGAGGGTGCGTAGGAAATCACAGGAAGATACTCTGTCTGGTCACTAATGACCACACTACATTCAGTATTGTCTGCATTGAATTCTGGAGCCTTATTCCCAAGGAAGTAGAACTGGAGTTTCTGCCCTTCAGTCGGTTCCGTGATTTCACCACTGAAGACAGTACCGTTATAGGTCATTGTTCCGACATAAACGCCGTTGCTGACCACATGAATCAAATCTCCGTTCTCGAAAGTAACAACACCTGTTTCGGGTGTTACAGCCACTCTCGAGCCACTGTTGCCACTCACATTGAGCGTGATGGGCACTTTTACAACTTCATCGTTTGAAGCAGACGTGTTTTCTTTCTTGCATTGCGACATGCCTAACAACAAGGCAAATGCCATTGCGATAATGCCAAGCTTTTTCATTTTTCGTCCTCCTTTCTTTTTAAGGCCGCATAACCCGCACCTGCCACAAGTAGCAGAGCAATTCCACTGCCAAGCGGCACAGGTTGACCAAAGATTTGGTTGTCGATGGTACCTGATGTTTGCACATTTCGATGACCGAGAAACTCAGTTTTCTCATTTGCTCCACCGTAACCATAATACGATCCATTTGTCACGCCACGTTGGAACAAGCCGTCTTGGGCAAACGCTCCAATGGGCAATGCTACCGACATCGCCAATGAAAGCGCCAAAGCCTTCTTTTTCATTTTACACATACTCATTTTCTTTTGAATTGGGTTAATACTAAAATAATTAAGTTGCATACTCTATCCTGACACGAGCAAAAGAAGCGTGCGCTGTGTTATATCACATCGTACTTGAAGGTCCTAGGAATACCCAAAAATGGAATGCAATAACAGCCCACGCTATACAGCGTAGATCCGTTATACATCCTCCCATTTATGTGCTCTTGAAAATTTCCTAGGTTCTCAAGTACAAAGGAAGCATAACGCTTCTTTTTTTTCAATATGTCATGAACTGGCGAACCAATTCGGATGCAAAAATAAGGAAAAATAGGTTCGGTGAAATCATTAGGCGCGAATTTTGTATAAAATCAATACCTTTGCAAAACAAAACACTTCTGAAATGAAACAACAATTCTTTTTCGTCCTGCTATTTTGCGCCTTTCTGGTGCAATGCCATGCCCAAATCTTCAAGATGGACAACGAGCCAAACAACAGAACCAACGCAGAAGAACCTGCCACTTTGTCAACGCCTCAAATCACTTTCATCGACAAAACGCATTATGTCAGTGCCGCCATGCAACTTGACGACTACCTACCGCTCATCGAAGGCAAACGCGTGGGCATCGTTGGCAACCAGACGAGCATCATCGGCGAAACGCATTTGGTGGACACCTTGCTTTCATTAGGCATTAACGTGCGGAAAATCTATACGCCAGAACATGGTTTCCGTGGTACCGCCGACGCTGGTGCAAAGGTGAACAGTAGCAAAGACGAGAAGACAGGCCTACCCATCGTTTCACTTTACGGCAAAAACAAGAAACCCACGTCCGAAATGCTCCAAGGCATCGAAGTCATCCTTTTTGATTTGCAAGACGTTGGCGTGCGTTTCTACACTTATATCTCCACAATGACTTACGTGATGGAAGCCGCCGCCGAGAACAACATACCCGTCATCGTCCTCGACCGTCCCAACCCAAATGGTTTTTACGTAGATGGTCCCGTTTTGAAGTCTGAAAACCAATCGTTTGTAGGAATGCATCAAGTGCCTGTAGTCTACGGCATGACCATCGGCGAATATGCCAAGATGGTGAATGGTGAAGGTTGGCTGAAAAATGGCGTCACCTGCGACCTCACCGTTATTTCCATCAAGGATTACAACCGCAATGCCATATACGAACTTCCTGTAAAGCCTTCGCCTAATTTGCCCAATTGGGAGTCGGTCTACCTCTATCCTACCCTTTGTTTTTTCGAAGGCAGCATAGTCAGCGTCGGCCGCGGCACGGAAATGCCCTTCCAGGTTTATGGTCATCCCGATATGCGAGGCAGCTTCACCTTCACGCCCAAAAGCACCAGTGGCGCCTCCAAGCCTTTATTGGAAGGCCAACGTTGCCGTGGCGAGAACCTCGTGGAATTTGCACATGATTATGCCCACAACGAAAACCAACTCCATTTGGAGTGGATTATCGAAGCCTACCAGCAACTGAAAGACAAAGGCTTCTTTAAGGATTACTTCCGTCTGCTTTCAGGCGACAAGCAACTGCAACGCGATATTGAAAATAGAAAAGCCGCGGATGAAATCCGCGCTTCATGGAAAGACAACCTTGAGGCTTTCAAGGCAGTTCGGTCGAAGTATTTGATGTATTGATTAGCCGAAAACTTCTTCAAGCAAAGCGACAAACTTTTGATAAGCAAGCGTGTCCGACAATTCCGACAAGGCTTTGCCTAACGAGCGATAGTACCACTCCACATCGCTTTTGCCATTCGGGGCGTGAAACAATTTCCAAACCTCGTCGCCGACCCTTCGATAATCTATAGCAATACCATACATGTTGGAGAGTTTGTCGCCAAGAGCCACCACCTTGCTGTCGTATGGAGCTGACACTAATTGATCGACCTGAACTGTCTTTTTTTCACGCCATGTCATATTCTCGTCCAAAGGCGCGGTTTCATGCTGTACAAGTTCAGCCACCCTATCGCCAAATTGCTCTCGGATTTGCTCGATAGTCACGTCAGTGTCCTCAACAGTGTCGTGCAGGATGGCCGCAGCCAACAATTCCTGGTCATTGGAAATGGTGGCCACGATAGCGGCAGCTTCCATAGGATGAACGATGTAAGGGTAGCCTTTTCCACGACGCTCGGTACCTTGATGGGCTTCGACGGCAAATTTCACAGCCTTGTCGAAGAATGTGGTTTCCAATGGGTTATTCATGGTTCTTATATCATATTGATTTTTTTAGCTTGTTCATAAACGCGATGTGCACGTTGTTGGTGGTAGTCGTTTACGCCATAGAGCGCGTCAAAGAGGCGTACCAAACCAGCCTCACCAAAGCCTTTCTTGAGGATGAGAACAATACAGAGATTCAGGACAGCCACCGAATAAGTCACGATGTCCAAACCCGTGCCTGCCAACTGCAGCAGCGCCAACTGATAGGCACTCTCGCTATATTCGTTGCACATTCTGACAATGTCGCCGATGGTCTTCATGTTCATGTGCAGCAGTATCTTGTAATAAGGCATGAGGTTGTCCTCATAAACCTCGCCTTGGTTGATGGCTGCAATTTTGTCGGCAAGTTTCTTGAAAGGCCTCAACTTGAGGAAGCTACGGAAAGTGTCGCCATTGAGCGGCACTTCGTCGAAATTGCCGTTGGCCACCATCGACTGAACCGTTCGACGGTAGCCATTGATTTCTTTGCGAATATGGCTGAACTGCTCGTCGGCCAGTTCCAACATTCCAGCGAGGCGAGTCATATTGCGCTGGTATTCAACGGGGATTTCCACATCACTCTTGTACCCAATGTCATGGTACATGTTGGCCCACACATGCTGCAACGTGCTCCGCATCTGCAACTCAAAACGTATCTTGTTGAGTTGAGGCGTCTCAGGGTCTTTATACAAAGCCTCGGGGATGCGACAGACATAATGGAGCGACAAATAACCGAAACGGTCGATTTCGAGCATCTTACGCTTGTCGACGGAGTTGTCCCAGTCGATTTCAAACAATTTCTCGGCCAAAGCGGAGATGATATCGACTTCATCGCTATAGAAAGTGATGATACGGGCACCGACAACATCGGTGATGTCATCCAAAGAGTGGTATTTATAGCCTTTCAGTTCCAATTTACCTTCAAGGCTTTGCTCTGTCTTGACCCGTGCTTCAAGTCCTGAAACGAGGATGTGATTCTCTTCAAGGCAGGTGTGCAACAAACGAAGAATGACGGTTTTCAACTTCTCATAAACGGGTAGTTTCTCGCGGTATTCGTCGAGAATCATCTCACTGAGCATGTCAAGCTTCATGGTAGGCTGATTTATACGATGGTGATGATATTTGAGAATCCAGTGATGTCGAAAACCTCCTTCACGCGGGGGCTCATGTTGCGCAACACCATTTTGCCATTGCGCGACATAAGGCTTTTCTGCAACAAGAGAAACACTCGCAGCCCTTGCGACGAGGTATAGGTCATGTTGGTGCAATCGAAGTCGATGTCGAGGTTGTCGCCTTCCATCAATGGGGCAATGTCTCTCTGGAATTGGTCGGCATTGGTGCTGTCGACACGCCCGTCAAGCACAACACAGGTTTTTTGCTCTATTTTGTTTATTGTAATATCCATATTCTTCGTTTTGCTGTTTGTCCAGACGCTTCATATCGGGACGTATTGTTACGCCCTTTCAGGGCTAACTAATTTTTTCATTGTGAGGATGTTATTTCCGTCTTTATAGTGATACTCGATATTGTCCATCATTTGTTTGCAGAGATAGATGCCAAGACCGCCAACGGGACGCTCAT
>CAMJRR010000012.1 GCA_946408345.1 uncultured Bacteroidales bacterium
ACCGTAAAAGCTCCGTTGATAGTGCTTCCCTTGAACATCGGGTCGGTCAACAGGTATGAAGGGACGTGATGGGTGGCCACGATGATGTGCTTCGCCTTGCTTTCACAGACTGCTTTCTTTAGGAAATTGAAACAGCGCTTATGCTCCTCATTGAATCGGGTAAAATCCAGCCGTTTTCCACTTGCCATGATGCGGTAGAAGTCAGAAACAGAGCGTTCTGTCATGTAAGCATCTTGAATCGGTATCTTTGACCATAGGGTCGTGGCAATCAAGTCAATTTCGTCGGACAATGGTACTACAGCATTATAGCGGCAATGTACATTCTTTCTTATCTCCAAATCCCAGCCATCGGTCATGGTGTCGATGTCGTAATACTTGTAGAACTCATGGTTTCCGGGAACGATGATGACTTGCTGATAATTCTCTGATGCCCAGTCCCAGAATGGGTGGCTTGAATAGTTGTCGTCACCAAGATAACCGATGTCGCCAGCGAGAACCAGCACATCTCCCGTCACCTGCAATGGATGGGATTTCAACCACGATCCGTTTTCGTGGAACTCCAAATGTAGATCAGATGCGTATTGGATTTTCATTGTTGCCTCTCCTTCAACTATGTTTCTTCGATTATTCGTTCAACTTCCTTGTGTACTCGCGGGTCTTCGTTGTTCATCAGCGTCAATGCCAACGAAAGCCAATCTGCAAAACCTTGCTCTATGTTTATGGGCGGGTATTTCCAGATCTCGATTCTGAAAGCACCGTCCCAAGAATTGATTCTTTCATAATTGTCCTCCTTTACGGCATCCGTCCGCTCGACGCAATAAGCGTCTTTATCGCTTCGGGTACTAATATGGAATAATGCGCCAAGGCATTGATACCGCCTTGTGGATAAGTTGCTTCGTTCTTTACACTATCGCAATAAAAGCTCTTCTTCAATGGCGATTTCAACAATGGCAAGGCTTTATCCCACAATGCTTTTCCTTTCAACTCAAAATGCAGCCGTCTCTCCTGGTTGCCATCTGCAATTAGGGTGCATAATCCCAAATCCTGCAACACTTGTAAAGCCAAAGTCAAGGTGACATATCCAAGGTAATCCCCTTCAGAGATTAGGCCTCAATCGCATCCAAGGAATAACTTATGTTCGCTATTACCAAAGTGTTACACATAATTTAGTAGTATTTTATAAAACTTATAAAACACTGCAAAAATAATAAAAAACAGACAATAAAGAAAAACGATATTTTTTTGATTGCTATCCGACGGGTATATATTTACTTTTCTGACAAGGTGTATTCTATCAGCATTTGTTTGGCCAATGGAACATACCAGCTGCGGACTTCATCGGCGGTCGGTGTGTGATTGCCGGGAAAATAGAACGCCCTGTTATAATGCTCCAAAAAGAGCGGATCAAAGTGAGCCAATGTGTCGCCTTCACCAAACAAACCCCAGATACGGTCCTTGTAGTCGGGATTGCAACTGTTGAACTGTATGGCCTCCAACTCAGCGAACTCCTCAATCAGGGCTTCATCAATGACGAACTCTTGGATGCCATCCTTACGTGGAGATTTGTATTCGTGCTTGCCAATGCGCTTTTTCAAGAATTCAGTCATCTGAAAGTGAGGATTCCCAAGCAAGGCAGGAATGCCTACCGTGGGAGCAATCATCTGAGCATAGAACGATCCACAGCTGTTGCCAAGCAAAAGGTTAGGTTGCTCGCGGTCAATTAGCTCCCGTATGAACCCGATAGCTGCTTTCGGATGTCTCGGCAGGTCGGGAGTCAGCACCTCTGCAAGACCATCAAATGCCTCTCGTAAAGCCAAGGCTGGTATGCACTGGCCGCTGGCAAAGAAACCGTGAAGGAACAATATCTTCTTCATTCTCTTGTCCATTTGTTTTATTCAGAACCACTTTCGTTCAATTTGCGCTCTATCTTGTTTAGCGTGTCGAAGAACCGATAGGTAGCCACAGCGGGACCGAATAGCAACAAGCCAAAGGTGTTCCATCCAAACATGTGCCACCAAGAAGTGTATGGACCTTCTATCTTCAGCTCAATCGCTTTGGTTTTCAGCCCCTCTGCGATACGTGACATCCATACAAGCGTGTAAATAAACGCTGTAGGAATGCCCAAGAGATAAGCCACCCAATATCGTTGCGTTTTGAGTCCAAGGATTTCATCTAACTCATCCTGTAACCCACCAAAAGGCATATAGAAGAGAAAGAATAACCCAAAGGTGCAGAAGTCGATGCATCCGAGCAAAAATCCTGGTCGATTGGTGCGTTGGTATCTCATTTCTTCAAACAAACAGGTCTTCCGCCGTCACTTCTGAATCTACAACTTCTTTGTTTGCCCCATCGGCGACTCCGAAAGTGGTGATGAAAGTGCTAATCAATCCGTAAGAAACCTTCTCCTTCTCCTTGAACAGTTGAATCCTTCTGCGAACATCATCGGCGTATGATTTCTTGATGGCAAAAGGCCCCACACTGAACTTCATTTCGCAAAGGTTGATGTTTCGGTCGCCCCGTTCAATCACGAGGTCAATCTGGGCCTTTTGCCCCTCTTCGTTTTTGGACGGGATATAGCGCCATGACGATGCCGCCGTGGAAATGCCGGAAATTCCAAGACGCTGCCGGATTTGGGCTAGGTGCGTGAAGCAAATCAGCTCAAAAGCATGTCCCTGCCACGACTCGACGCTGTGTGAATTGTAATTGTGAGTCCACCACTGCTCATCCTTGCTGTCGATGGCATCCACAAACTTGTAATAGAACAGGGTATAAAAATCCACAAGCCTGTACAAAGTCCCCCGCGACTTGTTCCCGTACTGCTGGAAAGATATGATGAAGTCACAACGCTCCAAGTTCTTCAGCACTGTGGTCAGACGTTCTCCATCAAGAGAGGTTGCGCCTTGGATTTCAGTATATGTCAAGCCTTCGTGGTTCCTATTCAGGAGACTCACGATCTCCAGATACTTGTCCGCCTTGTTGAATACGGCATTGTACAGCTCGTCAAACTCCGTCCTCAGCTCAGCATTCTTGCGGAAGAAAAGACGGTCGATATTGCCGATAAGTGTCTGGCTTGGATCCAATAGACTCAGATAGAATGGTATGCCACCCATCAACATATATAGTTGCAGAATCTGGTAACGGCTCCAGGGGATGCCCTGGCTCAGCAGATATTCCTCCGTTTCCTTCAGCGTGAACGGACGGATATAGATATTGTTCGTGATTCGCGCGTGCAAGCCGCCAGGATTGTCAACCAGCTTGTCCATCATCCACGATGAGGCCGACCCACTCGCAATCAGCATAATGTCAGACCTTCTTGCTCCCCAGCCGTTCCAAAACGACTCCAATGCTTCCACAAACTCCGACTGCGGTGTATCAATCCAAGGCATTTCATCGATGAAGATTACCTTCCGCTTCTCTTGCGGTAGCGACTCGATATATTCCTCCAGCGCATCAAATGCGTCTTCCCAAGACGAGAACTTCGGCTGAAGCTGCATCCCGGCTGTCTTTTTCAACGCCTTCGCAAACCCTCTAAGTTGCTTCGTTTTGGACAGTTTGTGTCCTCCCACGTATGTGAAGTCATACTTCTTGTCAAAGAAAGTATCCACCAGAAACGTTTTCCCTACACGACGACGACCATACACGATGACGAACTCAGAGCGATCCGATTCATAGCAGCGTTTCAATTCCGCCATCTCTGCCTCGCGGGCAATTATCTTCGTTTTTTTTATATCACTCATATCTTTTGCCTGCAAAAATAACTAAAAAATTAACTCATCGCCAAAAAAGTGAGACCTTTTTGTACTTTATCTCGATTAATTTGTAGGATAAAGTACATTTAGTCTATATTTAAAAAGTCGTAGATGCTGACTATGCTCTTGACCTCTTGAAAGTAAGCAAGAAATGTCGTTCAAATTTAAAGAATAGGCTGGAGAAATAGTGAATTGAGAATAAAAGATTACAAGATTAGAAACAAAGGTGTCTGTTGGCACCTTTTTTATGCCCAAAAAACAGTTGAAAGAAAAAAATGAATTTTTTTGAAATTTAGGCGCTCTAAAAACAAGAGGTGTGGGACAAATCATTCCCACACATTTTCAAGGTTTTAGCATATAAAAGGGGATTTTATCAAGGAATAAAAAAAGTAACATACTGAATTTCAGTAGGTTATCTAGGTGTTTTGTGGGACGTACTGGACTCGAACCAGTGACTACCGAGACCAATACCACGACTTCCATCCGTCTGAAATTCAGCCTGTTGTTATTCCTATTTTCTTCGTTTTTCCATGGTTTTGCGCCGTTTTTGCGCCGATTTTTCATGGGCGCAATGATAGCGCATATATCTGTTAATCAGTTATTTTCGGTGGATTGTTTGTGTCAATTTTGTGGCGGTTTTGATGCTACGAAAACAGGGTCTATTCCTCGCATGAAGTCCAGCAAAGCAAGCAGCCTCTTTTCGTACTCGTTGAACAATGACTTGCTGAAGCCTTTCTCATTCGCTATGGGGTTGGTTTGGTCATCATACAGCCAACACTCATTCGGCCTAATGCAATCAGGCCTGTCAGATGCTATTGATAAAAGCAGTTTGTCTTTGTCAAACCGCTTTGGCAGATAGCCCTCGAAAATCTTTTCATATTGACGATTATAGACTTCTATCGTTTTCTCATTAAAAGCCACTTTATAAGGAAAACATTGCCTGAAAAAGTGATTGTCCATATTTTGTGTTTTTATAAATCCCTTACCATTTTGGAATGTTCAATGTCTTTCTCGTGTATCATCAGTTTTAGCCCTTTGTATGGGCAGACCCATTGATTATCTTTTATAAGTTTCCGTTTTACTAACTCTCTATAGGCAAGTAGAAACTTTCCCAAGGTTTTTTTGGGCGAATCAGAAGCGACAAGGAATAGATAATTTTTGGTTGACAAGCCATTTTCTATCCTACGACCATATATGGCTATGTATGAATCAGGAAAGGATATTTCGTGGTCGGTACGAATCACGAAGGGCATGTAAGTGTATTCTCCCTTGTCCTCGATGTAATTAGGAAGACTGTCTATTCCATCAAGCAATTGTTGTGAATCCAGGTCTATCTTTGCGTTTTGCAAACCTTGATTGATTTCTTTTTCCAAATCTTTTTTGCTCATGGTGTTATTCATTTCAGTTTATTCTGTTCGATGATTTTCAAGAGTCTATCAATCTGCTTGTCTTTTTCCTTCAGTTGTTCCCTCAAAGCCTTAATAGCCTCGTTAGAGTTTTGTGTGTTTCCACCGCTAATGTGAGAGGCATAGTTGCCATTTCCAAAAGATGAAGTTTCTTCTTCCCAACCATAAAACTCATTTGGGGAAATACCAATGAACTCACAAAGAAGGGGAACTTTAGAAAAACTCATAGTTCCATCTTCATAAGCTATTTTCCAACTGTTTTCTGCATAACCGGCAATTTTTGCAGCATCTTTTACCTTCTTTTTGTTTCTTTGAATAATTGATTTTAATTCATTGTAATTCATATAGATAAAAATTTTGTTGAAAAAATTTCCAAAGATTTATCTTTGTTTCCAAAGATTTATCTTACTTTTGCAGACGAAAATACAGACGAAAATACAAATAAAAATCTTAAAGCGATGAAAAAAGTGAAACTAAGAGCATTTTGGGAGTCACAGCAAGTGGCAACCAGGAACAAAATTCTTCTTGAAGTGGCTGACAAATGCCACAACTCAATTCAAACCGTAAGGGCGTGGATGCTTGAGTATCGCAAGCCGCAAGGCCTTTATCGTGATGCCTTGGCAGAGTACCTCAAAGAAAACTTCCAAGTCGAAATCATCGAGGAAGGAGGTGCGGAATGAACAAGAATATTGAGGCTTTTGTCCAAAGCATAACAGAGTGCGGCGGCGACCAGTCGTATGCCGTTGAGTTAGCGGTCGCCCTCGCTCAATCCGAGTTGGAGTCGAGGATAATACACGCCAAAACGGAATTTTCCAATGAATTGTCGAAGATGAGCTGCTGGGAGTTGCGGCAAATCATCGAGGAAGGAGGCAACCAATGAGCCGTAACTACAACCTCGATTGGGATGACTATGCCGCCATCGACGCATGGGGCGAAGGCGCTGCCGACACCTATGCCGTCGATTTCAACGGATGCTGGTACAAAAACGAATGAGGTTCGGCAAAACCATAAACCGCCACACCTCTACCGAGAGTCTTCGCATTGCCCCTCGGCATGTGTGGCAAAAGGGTTGGTAATGGAGCAGACAGGAACTTTCTATACCATATTAACCTAGTCTGGCGGTTCGATTCCGCTCCAACCCACACTCTAACTCAAAATCAACAACACTATGGACGAATACAAATTCAAACCCTTGGAAGACTGGCTCAAGGAAGTCAGACAAGACGACTGCGACAGCTTCGTTGCCATTGCGGTCAACAAAGACCACAAGCTCTGCGCCTCGGTGCAAACCGATTATAATGATATGGTGCTCATGCTGATGACAGCCTGCCACAAGAACCCACCATTCGCAACAGCCATCATGACCGTGGCAACATTGCTATCCAAAGAGGCCAAACAAGGTTGCCACAACTGCCAGCACGCGGGCCTCTTAGGCGGCAACGAGAAAAACCCCGTGGCCGTGGCCCACTGCATCATCCACAAAAAGAACCACCGCCTGCCTCACGGCTGCGACGACTGGAAAAAACGCGAAGAGAAAGGAGACCAGCAATGAGCTATATCGGAGAATCAAGGCCTACCTACAAAAGCCCTTGTGAATTGGTCTTGTGCTTGAATGAATCAGATTGCAAGTTGCTCTTGAAAGCGGCAGAAAAGATTGCCATCCGTGCCCAAAAGAATTACGAGAAGTGGAGAGATATTCAAGATGGTGGCGAAATGACAGCACGGCAAGAAACCATTCTCATAAAAGCAGATGAAGCAAGGGAAAATGCCGACGCCTTGGTTGGCAATATCAAAGCTTTCCTCGCACAGGAAGCGCGATGGGAAGAACATGCAAAGCAGATTATGAAAGGAGGCCAGCAATGAAAGGCGTGTGCAAAATATGCGGCTGCACGATGAAAAACCCGTGCTTCAGCCACAAATACGGCTTCTGCTGGTGGCCGACATTCGAGGAGGATATCTGCTCCCATTGCGCAAATCCAGAAATCAAGGATGATCCAAACGTCATCCATTGCGTCCACGGCATGGAGTTTCCCGTCCTGAGCGTCCACCAGCCCTACGCGCAGATGCTCGTGGAAGGGAAGAAGCCCTACGAATTCCGTGGATGGAAGCTGCCTGAGCGTTATGTCGGCCAACGGATATTCATCCACGCCACCAAGACGCTGGAAACCACCTACGACGAAGTGTTTGCCTGCGGCAACAAAGACGCTTTCGATGAATGCTGGAAAAAGGCCTTCAACTATAATCTCCACACGATGATCATCGGCTCGGTCGTATTCGGCAAAACCATCGAGCCTCTGATAGACGTAGTGAATTTTGACGGCCAACCGGTGAAGGTCTATAGATGGCCTGTGCAGGATCCTGTCAAACTTGACTACCCGCTGGAGTCCATCCCCGGCAAACAAGGCATTTGGAAAATAAGTTTTTGATTTCAAAATGCGTGACCAATGGACGAACACAGAGAATTGATTGGCTGTGATAGGTTGCACTTCATTTGGGTGTCTTGTGATACCACCTGCTATATGCTTAAATGCGATAAAACAGGTTGCACCAATTACGCCATCTGCCCTTACAACACCAAAATGAATATGCCAAGTAACAATGAAAGGAGAAAAAAACAATGAAATTCAACCTCGCCAAAGCTGCCACCTACGCCCGTACGACCATCGACGGAGTGACATACCGCTATGGATGGTACGAAAGCGGTCGCGCCTTCATCGCCAAAGAAGACGAACTGCTGACCTACAAAGAAGCCTACAAGACCTTCGTGCCAAAAAACTGCTTCAATATGTATGACTATTTCTTTGATGGCCTCAGCAAATACAAAAAGACCATCGACGGCATCGTCCGCTACCTCATCGACAAATACAACAGCTAAAATTGAAACAACCATGTCAAGAAAGACTTATTACATTCCTGAGCAATGCCGAGGCTGTCATAACATCGAATCGGAATTAGTTGGCATTAACCCTAAAAGGGTAGTCTACTTTTGCTCAAATCATAATTGCCCCAACTATATTCCCCGCGAAGAAAGATGACCAAGCAGCAGAAATACAGCATCGTGATGGACATGCAAAACCGCTACAGCGTGGTATTGCGCGGTACCAGCATTGCAGTCTACCGAAGCGAGAACCACGGCCAAGCCGGTCTTGAAGACTGTCAGGACTGGCTGGCCAAACAGCCGGAGGAATGACCCATAGAAAACACCTTGTTCGACATAGAGGAATACACCGACCCCGAAGTGCGCCGCATCATGCAGGGCAACACCTGCCGCCATTGCGCCAACCGCAAAACGATCAGGCAAGGCCAAAGCCGCCTGTCGGTTTGCCTGGCCCACAAAAGCGGCCGAACCAAGAGCGGCTATCTCCGCGTCCGCGTCGACCAACCTGCTTGCATCTTATACACAATCGAAAAATAAAACAAAGCAATGAACCCGCTGAACTACATCATCAAAATCAACCTGTACGGGAAGGGCGATACAGAACACCAAGTGGATAAGGTAGTTTACTATCGCTATGACTTCCCTTACATGATGATATATCGCTGGCGGTGGTACTTTGAATACATTGCCGCCTTGGTCAAAGTGCATTATCCTCATCGTAAAGTTGAATTGATAATTGATCAAAATAGCGAAGGCTATCTTGCTGGTCAGGACTACATAGAAAAAAAGACGAAGAGTCTTTTGACTTCTCTTCGCTCACAACTGACCAGGCTGGAAAACGGTGTCGTACAAGACGACCTTTTCGGCACGGTGTCCGAGAAAAACGAGGCGAAAAAAGAGAGGATCCGCAAAGAAATCGCAGACCTTGAAAGCGGTGTCTTTACGAGGTGGGTCCCTGACACTTACAAAAACATAATCAAAGAAGTATTAAACAACTCAAAATCAATAAGACAATGAACATTTACAATGAAATCAAGAAAAACGTTCCAGATTTGGAACAAGCAAAACTGAACTACTCCTACATCATGAGCCGTGGAGAGGCACAGGAAAAAGTAGAGAATCTAGAAAAGCAACTCGGCGGGTTGGCCGTCTATTACGAATTGACAGGCAAACGCCTGACAATATACTATTCTCCAGCATTGGGTAAGGAATGGGAAGGAAATATCGTCGGCAAGAAGATCCGTCTCGCCCGCACCAGCATGGTTGGTGAGGTAACGAGCGAAAAGCCTTATTTCATCAGTGGCTCAAGATGTGTCCGTTGTCAGTTCGGCAAAGACAACGACGCTTATGACATTACAAACCTTGAATCAGTAAAAACAGAAGGAGGTAAGAAATGATGTATTACGAAGCACAAGAACTGGCATGTGCCATCCTCGGTCTCAACTATGACGACCTTGCGGATGAAGGCAGAGAAAACGAAATCGATGAAGCTTTATACGTGAAGTTTGGAATTGATATGGAGCAATTCGTCAAAATCGTTGAAGCATTGCTGCCGTTCACACCTGTCGTGCAGGCTGGATTAACCGGCAATAAATACCACGCTTTCGTCAACGAAAAGGAAAGCCTGATGATTGTAAAACAAAGCGCAGAATAGGAGAACGAGTAATGGAAATCACACCGAGATTTAGATTTGTAGAAGGTAGCTTTGACACCCTGACAAACAAGATGCTTGTCATAGGAAGCGACAATCACGGTACCGTGGAATTGTGCTTCAAAGAAGAAGATTGTGGATGGAACATTCCTTTTGCAGAAATCAAATTGTATGACAGCGGATTATACAAGGATTTCGCTGCAACATACAATGATGCAAAGAAATTGGGCGAGGAAATATCCCGAAGATGGAATGAATGTCCGAATAAACAATAAAGGAGGCGAGAAATGATGTACTACAAGATTAGCAACAAAAAGAGCAAAACCTACAAAAAGTGCCACGAACTTCGCACGGAAGAACTGAAAATGGAAAAAGAAAACGCCAAGCGAGTCCGTGAGATTGTTGGCGACGATTGGGACCACTTCTGCGGATGGAGTGGTCAACAGAACATCGACCGGGTTACTTGGTATAACGGTTTTGCCTTCAAAGACCCGTCCAAACTGTCAAACGCATGGAAAAAGCACAAAGAGTATCCAGATATTTATGTTCCCAATACAAGGACGAAGGCTGGGAAAAAGATAAAAGAGGAATTGAATAATCTACAACGGTCGTGTTTCTATAGGGTACTGGAAATATTCGGATTGCAAGTGATTGGCAGGTTCAGCTATCCATATATGGAGATATGCGATAGTGGAGAGATAGTATTGGCCATGGATGACCAATTCAATTTTGACAATTTCCCCGAGGTCATAGAAATCACCAAGAGAGAAGCCGAAAGGCTGCTGAAAGGAGGGGAGGAATGATCCGCCTTCTCTACATCGACCTCTTTTGTGGTGCTGGTGGCACCACCACGGGCGTTGAAGCTGCCCGCATTGGCGGCAAGAAATGCGCAAAGGTGATTGCCTGCGTCAACCACGACGCCAACGCCATCCGTAGCCATGCCGCCAACCACCCCGACGCGCTCCACTTCACCGAGGACATCCGCACACTCGACATTGCGCCATTAGCCGCTCACCTGGCCAAGTGCCGCAAGCTCTATCCAGGTGCAAAGGTGGTGCTGTGGGCTTCGCTCGAATGCACCAACTTCAGCAAGGCCAAAGGTGGCTTGCCGCGTGATGCCGACAGCCGCACCCTCGCCGAACACCTCTTCCGTTACATCGAAGCCCTCAGCCCCGATTACATCCAAATCGAAAACGTGGAGGAGTTCATGAGCTGGGGCGACATGGACGAACACGGCCACCCCATCAGCCGCGACCGTGGCCGCAGCTTCATGGCGTGGGTCAACCATGTGCGCGACTACGGCTATTACTTCGACTACCGCATCCTCAATGCCGCCGACTATGGCGCCTACACCAGCCGCAAACGCTTCTTTGCCATCTTCGGCAAGAAAGGTCTGCCCGTGGTGTTCCCCGTGGCCACCTACGCAAAAAACGGCAACGAGGGACTGGAAATCTTCGGCGACACGATGTATCACAAATGGAAGCCCGTGCTCGAAGTTCTCGACCTTGACGACGAAGGCACGAGCATCTTCACCCGCAAGAAACCCTTGTGCGAAAAGACCCTCAAACGCATCTATGCCGGACTGATCAAGTTTGTGGCTCACGGCAAAGACAATTTCCTCGTGAAGTACAACTCGATGAACCAAAGGGGCGAATATGTCGCGCCTGGCACTGACGAGCCAAGCCCAACCGTGGCCGTCCAGAACCGCCTTGGATTCGCCAAGGTGCAGTTCCTCAGCAAACACTTCAGCGGCGACCCCGCCAGCAAGAACACCAGCGTAGACCAGCCTGCCGGAACACTCACTTGCAAGTGCAACCAGTCGTTCATCACGGCCTATTACAGCAACGGCGACAACTGCACCCCGATTGACAGGCCGGCGCCGACCATCCCCGCCCAGGATCGTGTTGCCTTGGTCACCACGCAGTTCTACCAAAACGAGTATGGCGCAGGCGGCCAACTCTCCAGCCTTGACCAACCCAATCCCACCGTGATGCCAACACCCAAGCAGAAATTGGTGTCGGTCAAGCAGTACCTCATGAACCCCCAGTTCGACAGTGCCGGTGGCAGCATCGACCAGCCTTGTTTCACCCTCATTGCCCGCATGGATAAAATGCCGCCCTATCTCGTCACCACCAAGGAGGGTGTCGGCATTGCCATCTTTGAGGACGACTCGCCGATGACCGTCAAGATAAAGGAGTTCATGGCCTTGTATAACATCGTCGACATCCGTATGCGGATGCTGAAGGTGGACGAACTGAAGCGCATCATGGGTTTCCCGACCGACTATGTGTTAATCGGCACCCAGAGCGAACAAAAGAAATTCATCGGCAACGCGGTCGAGGTCGGCATGGCCAGGCAGCTTTGCGAAACATTAGCTAATTGTGTGAGAGTATGAACGATTTTGGTAGCATATACAGAACGAGAAAGGCATGGAATGACACATGCCTGGCGGCTGGAATCCCTTCTATCAGCACCGACACATCCGCAAGGATCATGGCCGTGCTTTATGTTCATGGCAATAACGAGGCGTTTACTTTCAACCAAAAGTTTGTCGCCGATATGGAATACATTCAGAAGCGCTTCCATATTGAAGGAGCAGGAACACCATCTTGTGATTTCGTTGACTTATTGATAGAGTATGTGTCTGAACTCGAACAATACGCCCTACAGCATAAAAATGAAAGCAAGGAGGCCGTGTTTTCGGACGGCAAACCCCAATGGGCGATTGACTTATTCAAGGAAATGTATAACATCAAAATTTAATATTATGATATACGGTTATTTAAGAGTTTCATCAGACGATCAAGATGTAAACTCGCAAAAACAAGGTGTGGAAAAGTTTGCCGAACTGCGTGGGTGGAAAATTGAAGAATATATTTCCGATGAAGGTATAAGTGGTGGTAAAGACCCAGATAAGCGTAAACTCGGCCCGTTGCTAAAGAAACTTAAAAAAGATGATATTGTTATCGCATCTGAAATAAGTCGCCTAGGCCGTGACCTTTACATGGTGATGGACATCTTGCACTTCTGCATGAAAATGGAATGCAAGATTTACACGGTCAAAGACAACTTTGCGCTTGATGATAATATACAATCGAAGGTACTCGCTTTTGCATTTGGCCTCGCCGCTGAAATCGAGCGTCAGATGATCCGCCAACGAACCCGAGAAGGTCTGCGTCTTCGTATGAAGATGGGTGTGTTGCTTGGCAGACCAATCGGAGCAACCAACAGCGAGGAAGCACAGAAGTACGGCGAATGGAAAGACCGTGTGAAGCAAATGGTGGAATGGCAGATGCAGCCACGACAGATTGCTGACATTATCGGTTGCGATCGTAACACCGTCAACCGCCTTGTCGCTCGTTGGGGCTTCGGAAAGGAGTGGAAGTACAAAACCGAGTGGGCAAAGAACGATAACAAACAGCGTGGCATCACCAGACAGCCAACCTACAAAGACGAACCCTACAAGATTGTGCAACTGAATCGTGAACGTGTCCGCAAGATGATAGAAGCCGACATGACCATTCCACAGATTGCAGAAGAATTTCCCATGTACACTTACGAGCAGGTATATGACACTATTCTTTGTGACTATGAATTCAACCCCCTGTATCGTCATCACGGTCAATTAAAAGTCAAAAAAGTAAAGAAATAATGACAGGCGAGAAAGACAAGATACACGCATTCTTTACGACACTAACCGCCGTGCATGTGGTGTGTGGCAAGATGACGAGAAACAAGGCCGAGAAAAAGGCTTACAAGCATCTTGTAGACATGTACGGCGAAGAATACCTTGAAGAATTGTTCAAAGACGAAATTGAAACCCAATGATCACCGACGGCAAACCCATATTAGACGCTTGTTGTGGCAGCCGAATGTTCTGGTTCGACAAAGACAATCCCTTCGTGGAGTTCATGGACATCCGCGATGAGGAAGTCTATTTGTCAGACGGGCAACTGGTGATAGTTCACCCGAACACCATCGGCGACTTCACCAATATGCCATATCCTGACAACAGCTTCAAGATGGTGGTGTTCGACCCACCGCATTTGGTATGGGCTGGTAAAGCCGCCAACCTTTACAAGCGGTTCGGCAAGCTCGATAAGGACTGGAAGACGGAGTTGGCCATGGGCTTCAAGGAATGCTTCCGTGTTCTGGAACCTTACGGCGTTCTCATCTTCAAGTGGTGTGAAACCCAGCTGAAGTTGAAAACCGTCCTCGCTTTGACAAACGAAAAGCCGCTATTTGGCCACAAGCGCGGCAAAACCTTTTGGGTGGCCTTCATGAAATTTCCAAAACAATAACGCCATGGGAAAGCTAACACCACCACCAGTTGTACGCTCCAACGAAACCATTATCCCTAAATGGATGATGGATAAGATACGCTTGTCGAAACCAAAGAAAAGCGTGTGCTCCCAATGCGGTGCCCCGCTACATGGTCACACATGCGAATACTGCGGAACTGAATACTAACGAAAGGAGAATAACCCAATGCCCACAAAATTCCCAATCGACTACGAGCCAGGCAAAGTCCAAGCCTTCCTGATCAGCAAAGAGACAGGACAGATGATTGAAGCCACACCATTGACTGAAATCGCCCCTAAACCGTGGCCAATAGATGACATCGAAATCGAGACCGAGCCGGAACCGCCTAAGTCGCTCACCCTCTCCGGCACCTTCACGCTGAAGACAAAGATGAAGGCCAACCAAAGGCGAAAACTCATCAGAGCCTTAAGCGGCAAACAGAAGCTGCCCCGCAAGCTGAAGAAAGCCCTAAAACATGTGGGCTTCTTCCAACTCCCAATGGAACGCATAAAGACAGAAAACGGCGTCGCCTTCAAGCAAACAGTAGGATTTGGCCCCAAGGACGGCTATCCATGCACCAAATGGGTGAACCGCGCCTGCCTGAAACTCAAAGCCGAAACATTATAATCATTGAAAAACAACTCAAAACTCCATACTGAAATGAAAATCACCTATCCCGAATGCCAAATCGAAATCAGCACGGATGAAATCATCGACCTGATGGACCACTTCGTCGAAAGAACGAAATCCCGTAAGCACGAAAACCCGAAAGAACCCGACAATCACGAAGAAGATCCTGCCCCCACCTTCGAGCCTGGCGGCATCATCAGCACCGGCGACGACATGCCACTGCCAAACCCCTATCCCAACCTGACAGACCATGAAGCCATCATCCCACGAGGCACAGGTTTCCAAGACCTCATAATGCAAGGCCTCAAGGATGCCGAAGAACAAGGCAAGCTGCCTGAAGTTATACCCACCGACGAAAGCACGTCATCCAGTAAGGACGATAGCATGAAAGTGGAAGGAACCCCCGCCGAAAGCACGAGACCCCGAAAAGCTCACAGAAGAATGAACCCCGACAACGAATCCAAGAAAGTTGATGTCCTCTTCGATGATTACGGTTGGAAAACCTTCAACAGCGTGAGCGAAGCCGCCAGGGCCATCGACGCAAGGGTGAACCACCTCAACCACGCCTTGCTGAACGATAAGACCTGCAACGGACATCATGTGCGCTATCACGCGCCCGATCCTGCGCCAGGCATGGAACTTCCACCGGCCAAACGCCCGGCCTACTCCGCCAGAAAAGTCGACGTGCAGGCCGCAGACGACTCCTGGACCACATTCGACACCGTGACCGAAGCCGCCTCACACATCGGAGTCAAGGCCGCAGCAATGTCCTTGGCTTGCCGCAACGAAAAGAAAGTGAAAGGCTATGCCGTGCGCTACCACTCCGATATGGACAACATCATGAAAGAGATTAAAGAATCTGACAAGAAACCTTACCAAACCACTCCTCCAGTCCGTTAAGCCATGTCTCCCGAAGAATCCGTCCTGTTCTACGAGCAACAGCAAGCCTACCGACAACGCCGCGAAGACTTCAACCAAGAAGTGCTTCGCTGGTTTGAGGAAAAATACCAACCAAAAGTATCTACAATGCAATGATCAACATCGACAAACTATATGAAGCCACCAACGGCGGCGCCGACCTCTTCAAGTTCTACTTCCCCGATTTCGATCCGGGAAAGAGTTCCAAACTGGTGAAGGTGCGCGACGACGATGACCACCCTTCAGCCAGCATCTTCCGAAGTGGCGACAAATGGCTTATCAAGGATTGGGGCGGTGCCAACAACAAAGCCTATTCGATGATAGACTTTGTGATGGAGCGCGAACACCTCGAATTCAAGGAGGCTGTCGCCTTCATCGATCGCGTGTGCCAGACCAACCTGTCGGCACAGGAAGGGGAGAAGCGTACCTTTTCCGGGGCGAAGATGACCAAGGTGGCGCCGATGAACGAGAGGGTGATCATCCGTAGGCAATCCGGAAAGTTCACCAAAAAGGAACTTTCCATCCTAGGTGCCACCGACCGCAACGGAGAGCCTTGCATCACACAAGAGACCTGCGACCAGTTCAACCTTATCCCGCTTGACGGCTATATCAACCCGACCAAGGACGGCAATGTCTCGTGGAAGGTGGAAGCCACGGACGACTACCCCATCATGTTCTACGACTATGGCGATTGGGGAAAGATCTATCAGCCCTTCGGCGAAGTCCGATTCATGTACTATGGAAAGAAGCCGGAGCATTGGCTGTTTGGCTGCAACCTCTTCCAGGAAGCATGGCAGAAAGCATTGAAGGGCAGCTATCCCCATGTGCCTGAGTTCAGCGGCGGCAAGAAAGCCAAGGCTGGTGAAGACGGCTATGTGGACGAACAGGAAGAGGACGAGCGATGGGAAGCCTTGACGATATGTTCAGGCCCGTCCGATGCACTCAATGTGTATCGTGCCGGGCATGTCGTCTGCTGGCCAAACAGCGAGAGCGAACCACTGACATCGGACATCATCAAGAAACTGTTACGCCTGACCCGCAATCTCTATGTGCTCTATGATGCCGATGCTACAGGTTTGCGTAATGCCTACGACCTGGCACTACGCAACCTCGATATCCAAATCATTAGTCTGCCCGCCGACCTTGGCGAATGGCGCACCAACAAGCGCGACAAGGACGGCAAGCCCAAGATGTGCAAGGACATCAAAGACTTTTGTATGTTCTACAAGAAGGGCCACATTGACCCATACAAGGAATTCAAGTACCGTCTTGTTAAGTTGGCCAAGCCCTTGCGGTTCTGGATCGAGTCGACCGACAAGAACGGCAAGAAGTCTTACGAAATCAGCAACGCACACCTCTACAAATTCCTTTCGGCCAATGGTTTTCACAAGATGGTGACCAACTCTGCTGGCGGTTGGGTGTTCGTGTACGTGAAAGGCAAGGTGGTGGAGGTCATCAAGGAAGAAGACATGGTGGCCCGCGTCAAGGAGTTCCTGATCGCATTCATTATGGAGAACACGGAATACTACAGCGTCATCCTCGAAAACGCCATCCATCGCTCGAAGCAAATCAATCTTGAGTCGCTGAAGAACCTTGACAATATTGAGGTCGACCTTGACGCATTCTCAGCGAAGGCGGAGTATTTCTTTTTCCGCAACTGCATCGTGCGCATCACCGCCGATGGCATTGAGACCATCAAGCAAGACGACTGCCCCTACTATGTGCTGAAGCACAAGGTAATCCAGCACGACCTGAAACTATGCAAGGAATTGTATGCAGCCGACTACAGCGAGACCGGACGTTGGGCTGTCGATATGCGCGATTCGTTTACCCCCGCTTCCCCCGATTATCAGGTATGGGAGGCGAATATTGACAAATTGTCCAAAAACAATGAAATGTATAGGTGTGAGGTGAGGTCGGACTTCGACTTCGTGCGCTACATCTACAACACGAGCAACAAGTATTGGCGCGAAGAGGCTGAAGCCAAGGCCAACGGCGGCGACCTCGAACCCACGGAGCGCAAATCCATCGAGACGAATTTCCTCAACAAAGTGACCACACTCGGCTACATGCTCACCAAGTACAAGAGCAAAGGCGATGCCCGCGCCGTGTACTGTCTGGAAACCAACGTCATGGAAGATGACGAAGGGCAGCATAACGGAGGCACAGGCAAGTCGCTCTACATGCGCTGCACCAACAAGGTACGCAAGGAGGTCTATATCGACGGCCAGGACATGAAGAACAAAAGCTGGGACTTCCTGTTCCAGCGTGTGGATTTCGACTCCGACCTGGTGAACATCGACGACCTCGCCAGCAGCATCGACCTGAACGCTTTCCTGAACAACATCACCGGCGACATGATTGTCAACCAGAAGAACAAGGCCGAATTCATCATCCCCTACAGTCATTCGCCCAAAATGTGCTTCACTTCCAACCACGCCATCAAGCGTTTCGGCGGTTCACTGAAGAGGCGCATCCAGTTCGTCTCTTTCAGCGACTACTACCATTCGGCCAACGACGAGGCTGGCATTGCCAAACGCTCGCCACTCACCGAGTTCGGGCGCAACCTGATTGACGACTACGACGAGAAGGACATGAACACCTTCTACAACTTCATGCTCCAGAACGTGCACACCTACATGCGTTTCGGCCTCATCGAGCCTGACATGCCCGACATCGCCATGCGCCAGATGAAAGCTAACATCGGCCTTGACTTCATCAACTGGGCAGACCAATGGTTTGAACAAGACCTGACAGGTGAAAGCCGGTTCAACAAGAACATCAATAAGGACGAGGCCTATTCAGCTTGGAAAGCCACCCTCAACTCGAAGGAACTGGGATGGGTGACTCCCAACAAGTTCAAGAAGAAACTCCAAGGCTGGTGCAAGGTGCGCGGCCATGTCTATATCCCGGAGGAGATGCGCGCCAACATGACCAAGACCGAACGCGACCGCAACGAAATCCGCTTCAAGGATGACACGGGAAGGTATGTGTACGGCTTCTATATCGAACAAAACCCGCAAACCAAGGAGGAGACGCCGGTATGGGAAGACCCCTTCTGATCCGGCTTCCTCTTTTTTTTCGCTCTTTGAAATTTTTCACCGTCACAACCGCTCTTTCTATCTCTTGACATTTTGACATTTTGACATAGAAGAAAATAAATCAATGGAAATCAATAAAATAAGTTATGTCAAAAATTTGTCAAGTCAAAAATCGCCGAAAATTTTTGACATAGAAAGCGCGAAAATTGACACGCTTGAAAATCAAGTAGTTACAAAATCCATGTCAAAATGCCGTTTTGCACGAAAAATGATTTTGACACGGCTAACACACTGAAAACCAATTGTGTCAAAATTAATGTCAAAAAATCAAAATTAATGTGGTATTGGAAGGTTGAACGGTGGAACATCAAGAAAACTGAATTATCAACAACAAAACGCAATACAAAATGGAAGGACTCACTGTAAAGGCCCACGTGGGCAAGAAACTGAAGAAATGGCTGGAAGACTCCTATCAGGATTCCGTGGTGCGCCCCAAGAAAGGCAGCGTGCTCGTGACGATGATCATACCGTTCCTCGAACTCCGTCCGAAGGACTACGTTGAGGACCTGCCCGATGACGAGACCATCGAAATAGAGCTTCCCCTGAAACGCAACGAAAAAGTGTACTGTCAATCCACGGGTAAGGTGTATTATTGCAACACCATTTGGCGCAACACCCTTTCCAAAGCCGGACACAAGAAGGTGAAGTGGTTCTTTGAAACGACATTCCGCAAGGCATTCCACACCTTTATGGATGGCCATATAGAAGGACAGCACGAGAAGATGGGAGAGAAGGAGAGGCTGGAGGTGAAAGCCGCCGTTTGCGCCTTCCTCAACCAGTACCACATCGAGTACGACGAGAGGATGATCAGCAGCATGACCCGCGACTGGTGGCGTCATGTCGACGAGAACGAAAAGAACAGGGTTTCGCCAATGGTCTACTGAAAAACCGTCACTTTAATGTCACTGGAAATCAAGCCACAAAAGAGAAATTTTGGTCACTTATCCGTCACGGAAAACCAAACCGAAAAAGAAAAATTTTGGTCACTTTGCTGTCACGGAAAAATCAAGCCGAAAAACGCACAACAGAACATCTGAAAACCGAAAAACATGAACAAAGTAGCCCTCAAAAAGATTGGCTTCGTCGAGCAAAACGAAGTCGATGACCAATGGGACGTCGAACAAATCGATCCCGACCATCCAGCCGACAGGTCAATACCGGTCGATGTGGTTATTCCCGGATACAAGGGGTTCCGTAGCATCGACCAAGACAATTCCTCTATGACTGAGGATCTTGATATAGGCGAGGAAGGCAACAAGTACCGCCAAGAGGTTCAGTTTGTGGTGCGTACCGAGTACGACCGCGACCTGGCGAAGAAGTACGAACGCCGCCCGCTGGTGCTCCACGTCTGGACCGTGGACGGACACCATTACAAGATAGGCACCAAATCCTATCCGGCATACCTCGTTACCGCCAAGAGCAACAGCATGGACACGGTGGCAACCGCCTTGACTGTTGGTTACGAAACCCTCACGCCCATTATGTAAGCATCTTGATTTTTCCCATATTTGATTTTTTTTGGTTGTTGAAGTGCCTGCCTTTCCCAAGGTGGGCACTTCTTTTTTAGTCACCACACACCACGGCGTGGAAAATACTTTTGCTCACAAACCAAAGACCAAAATTTTTTCATGCCCAAACTATCATTATTCAACGACATCTTCCGCGAGCCGTGGATGATCGAGCCGCAGACCGCCGCCGCACAGAAACAGGTGCTGCAAGGTCTGCTGATGGGCTTGGAGTTCACCCAGGAGGATGAAATGGTGCAGGCCGCCATCGGCCATAAGCAGAACCCTTCCATCCCTCGTGGCAGAAGCATCAACGTGGTCAACCTCGAAGGCACCATGCTCCGTGATGACGGACTTTGCGGCATGGTGGGCACACGCACCCTCGCCGCCTTGATCCGTGAAGCCGACGCCAAGGAGGAAGTGATTGGCCATGTCCTCTACATCGACTCCGGCGGTGGCGCCGCCAACAGCGTGCCCGACCTCGCCGAAGCCATCCAAGCCTGCCAGAAGCCCGTGGTCGCCTTCGTCGACGGCTACATGTGCAGCGCGGCCATGTATGTCGGCAGCTACTGCCGCCACATCATAGCCAACCGCGAAGACAACAAGGTGGGCTGCATCGGCACGATGATCCAACTCGGAGACTGGCCCAAGCAAGTCAAGGACAGCGACGGCATCATTCACCTACGCGTCTATGCCGACGGAGCGGACGAAAAGAACGAGGAGTACGAGAAAGCCCTTGAAGGCAATTTCAGCCTCATCAAGGAACGTGTGCTCAATCCGCACAACGAACGCTTCAAAGCAGACATCAGAGCCAACCGACCAAACGTGAACGAAAACCAATTGAGAGGCCGCACCTACAACGCCAAGGATGTGACCGGCTCACTTATCGATGCCATCGGCAACTTCGATAGTGCCGTGGCTAAAGTGCTTGAATTGTCAAACCTTAAAATAACCAAGATGGACGAATATCAGAACCTGCAATCGCTCCCTGGCTGCCAAAACCTTGAAATTGTTGATGGCAGCGTGAGCCTCACCGAAGAACAGGTGTTGGAGGTTGACAAAGCCATCGGCGAAGGTATTACTGCAAAGGCCTTGAATGAGACCGACAAAAAGACCATCACCGAACAGGCAAAAACCATCACCGACCTCACTGCCGAACGTGACGAACTGAAGACCAAGGCCGACCAAGTGGAAGCCAAGGATGCCGAAATCGCCACCCTCACCACCGAACGCGACAACCTCAAAGAGGACAACGCGAAGAAGGACGCCCGCATCGCCGAGCTGGAAGCAGCTCTCGATAAGAACCCCGACAACGACGAAGACCCGTTGCCTGCCATGCACCTCGGCAACCCTGCAAAGGAAGATACCTTCAAGGAACTCTCCGACGAGGAAGCAATGGAATACGCCCGCAAAGTCGTCAAAGGAGAAATCTAACCAGAAACATAACCACCAAAAACCATTACCAAAATGCCTGAAGTTATCAACACCGTTTCTTTGGCTGATGCCCTGGTCCACAGTAACCATAAATTCCGTAAGGAGTGCATGCTGATTGTGATGGCCGCAGTCGAAGAAGTCACCCGCCACATGCGCGTGATCAATGGACTGAAGGGCAAGGAGACCGAGGCCACCATCGTGCCTCAGGCCAAGTTCCGCCCTTACCACTCCGAGAAGGTAGTTAGCGGCACTGGCGGCCTCACCGCCCGCACGCTCGAGACCTTCCCGCTCGAAATCCTTGAGGAGTTCGACCCCGAAAACCTCTACACCACCATCTTCGGTACCCCTGTCGATGCCGAGAAGATCAACCTCGACATCGTTCGCCGCATCCTCACCGAGGAAATGAACAACGCAAGCCGTGGCCTGTGCGACCTTATCTTCAAGGGCGTGCGTGTGGCCGATGGCACTGGAGCCCTCGATGGCTTCGACGGCTTCGACACCATCATCGCCAAGGAGATTGCCGCTGGCAACATCAGCCTTGAAGCTGGCAACTTCACCAACCTGGGCGAAGTGAACTCCACCAACATCGGCGACCTCTGGAAGCGCATGTATCGCAAGATGGCCGAAACCCTCCGTGGTGGCGCCACCAAGAAACTGAAGCTCATCTGCTCGTTCACCGAGTACGACATGTACAAGAACTGGTACGCCCTGCAGTTCGGAGCAGGCAACTTCGCTGGCACTCCTGAGCAGACCTACCTCGACGGCACTGCCAACAAGGTGCAAATCGTCCCGTTGCCCGGCATGGACGGTGTGGGCCACTGCTTCGTCACCGTGCAAGAGAACATGAAGGTCGGCTTCGACGTGCTGTCCAAGTCCACCAAGTTCAACGTGCGCATCCCCGACAACCCCAACGTGGTCCAGATGCACGCGAAGATTTATGCCGGTGTTAACTTCGCCAACATCAGCAAGGACTTCCTCATGGTCGGTGCCCGTACCGTGAAGGACGACAGCGTATTTATGGATGCCGACAAGTCTTCCGTGACCTTCGCCGACACTGCTTCCAACGCTACCAAGACCGCCAAGGTGAAGTTCTTCGGCTTCAACCTGACCGAGGCCACCAGCCTGACCCTTGAAGGCACCAACGCCGCCAAGTTCAGCCTGAGCGCCAACAGCATCTCCGCCGCCGACGCCAACGCCACCGCTGGCAAGGAAATCACCATCACCTTCACTCCTGGAGCCACTGGCAGCTTCACAGCCGCCCTGCGCGTGACCAATGCCACCGACAACGTGAGCATCGTCATCCCGCTGGCTGGTAAGGGAGTCTAACCGATAGGAGAGGTAAAGCTATGAAAAACAAAGTTAAAGTTCAAGCAATCGTACTCGCCGTTACGTTGGCTGACATCAATTTCAAGATCGGAAGCGTGAACCCTTCTGGCATCAGCGATGAGATTTTCTACATTCCAAAACAGGATATCGTCGGATGGCCATCAATTGCAAACGACTTCGACACCGCCGAAGACAACAATGAATACGCCTGCTATTCAGGTAATTTCACACTTGCTGCCAGTAAAGCCTGGCACCGCCTTTACAACACGCAAGGCAAAGGCAAGATCAGTTGGGAGTATCAAGGCGAGACCGACTGTAAGGTTGTGATCAACAAGGCTTCACTGAGCTATCCGAAGCTCACAGATGAAATCCGTGCCTTCGCGAAGTTCGCCTCCAATGGCGACTTCGTGTTCATGGTGAAGCATGATTCCAAGTACTACGTCATCGGTAACGATGACTACCGAGCCACCGTAACGCCTAACGGCGACAGCGGCGACGCACCTGGAAGCGCAAAGGGCGTGACCATCGACATCGAATGCCCTGACGTTACACCGCTGCCAACCTACAGCGGCACGTTGCCACTGTCTGATGGCACTCTGAACTGTGAAACTGGTGTATTTACGCCGAATCCATCCGTTAGTCCATCTAATTAATGAGTTGAAAACTGACATTATGAATGGATTAGGAAAGTTCAATTCCTTGGACGGCTATACCTTCGACGAGGGTATAGCCTTCCTTGTTTTGGTGAAAGCCCCATTGGGTGTGATCAACCACCTGAAAGCCACGCACAACCGTAGCCACCTCCACAGCGAGATCCACAAACAACTTCGCATCCCCCGCGTGAAGGACATTGTGCGGAAAAACTTCGAAATCCCGAAATCGTCCACCGTCGAAAGCACGATAGCACGAAAGAACGAAATCCCGAAAGAGGAAGACAACTCTAACAAACCGAAATCGAACGAAATCGAGCCAAAATCGAACGAAATTGCGCCAAAATCGAACGAAATCAAGCCAAATTCGAACGATGACGAACCCGATTCTGACGAAACCGACCCTACCGAAATCATCCTTACCAAGGAGGATGTCCGCACCCACGCCAACACCCGCCTCGAAGACATGCCCAACGACCTGTGCCGCACCCTTTGGCAGAAACGCCAAGACGTGTACCGCGAAATGCAACAGGCACACCTCAAAATGAGGGCAGTGCCCGAAGGCGAGGAACATAACGAGGAACGCGCACATTGGCGCGATGAAGTGCTTCGACTCGATGCCGAAAACGATGCCTACTGGCAGCAAATCGACGAAGAGATAGAACGCTTCGAAAGCACGAAAGAACGTAATCCCGAAAGCACGAAAAAAGAAGCCCCCGCCTTCGACCTCTCCACCTACCGCGCCTACATCAGCAAGGCCCTCCGCAAGAAGAAACTCTCTCCCGAACAACTGGTAGAACTCCAGCATCGTGTGGATGCCATGATTGCAGCCAAGGTGGATATGAAACCGGAGACCTTGGAAAAACTCAAAGCCATAGGCATCAACGTTGGATGAACCACTGACCATACCAGGTGTGCGCGTCAGCCGGACCAACTCAATGCAGATGCTCAGGCAAATCGTGCAGATGACGGGCAACGGCAGCAAGCTCGTCATCTTTTCCTATTCAGTCACGGATGGATGGCTTCGTCAACTGATGAAACTGAGGCAAGAATACCAGCTGCAGCACATCACTCTGGTCCTCGACCGCGCCGTGATGATACGCCACCGCGAGAAGCTGCTGCAAATCGAGCGCGTCGCCGATGAATGCTACCTCACCGACAGCCACGCCAAGGTGTACCTCAGTCAAGGCGAAACCAAAACCATCGCGCTGATAACCTCAGCCAACGCCACGAACAATTATAGAAACGAATGCTACTATGGAACAGACCGACCCGAAGAAATCAAACAAATCGAATCAGACATCTCAGCAATTCTTGGAACTGCTTTCTGTATCGACTGACGCAGAAATCGTTGAAATGTTAGCCGCGCAATTCTTCACCATAAGGCAAATAGCGCAATATATCGGTATGGATCCAGACAATCTACGCAGTATCATCAACTACGATGAAGGTAACGACCTCGCAAAAGCCTACTGGAAAGGCAAGATGAAGACCGAAATTCTACTTCGTTTCGACACACTGAAATTTGCGGCTGCAGGAAATCCACAAGCCAGCCAAGAGATGAAAGAATACCTATCACAACAAAATGTAGACGAAAATGCGTGATGAAAATCTACAACTCATCGAGAACAATATGTTCCTCCCTGAAGAGAGTCGCAAACCTTTAACAGAAAGCCAATGCAAATTGCTTGAAGAGGTGACGGATTGCTACCACGTACAACTCCAAAAACCAATGATCAGCCGCGCGTCTCTACGTGATTATCTCATTAATAAGTACAAGCTGACTAAGACTCAGGCATACCGCGTCATCCAGTATGCTGCAGTCATCCTTGGCAACGTGCAACCAACGCACAAAAACTTCATACGACAACGAGTTGAGTTCCTATCTGAGAAAGCCTACGAAGCCATCGAGGCTACAGATTACCGGCGTGCTGATGCTCTGACAAAGTTGGCCAAGGTGCTCTCCAAAGCCTTTGCCACCAATATTGATGAAGGTGAGCTCATCAATGCGCAGAAGTATCTCGAAATCGATGTGGTGAACATCACCATCGACCCCACAGCACTCGGCATCAAGACCAGCGAAGCAAAGCAAAGGGAAATCAATAAGATGCTCCGCAAATACGAGATTGAAGACGCTGAAATCATTCCACCAGAGGAGGATAAGGAATGAATAACCTCTATCTCCATCCTGGCCAACTCCGCTACAAACTGGTTGATCCACGCGATTCGGTCAACATCTGCAGCCGTCGATGGGGCAAATCCTTCATCATTGCCATGCGTATCATGGGCAACGTGCTGGAGATGCCTGGCAGCCTCGGTGTGTTCGTGGCCAGCAGTTTCCGTCAAGCCCATGCCCGCACCCTGCCTTCGGCTCTCATGGCCATGGATGCCTTCGGATGGAAGCGCGATATCCATTATGTGATTGGCCATCGACCCGACCCGCGTTTAGGCTTCAAGGAACCCATCTTCTGCCCAAGCGACCTGAAAGATGTGATATGGTTTGCCAACGGCACGATTATGATGATCGTGAGCCAGGAGGTAGTGCTGTCGGCCAACTCCCTTACCATCCACTGGCTCGTCGCCGATGAAGCCAAGGGCCTCGACTACGACAAACTTTCCAACGAGATACTCCCCGCCATCGGTGGTAGCTCCATCTACTTCAACGACCCAGCAAAATATCCTCACCTCTGGGGCACAACCTACACGACCGATATGCCGTGCAGCAAGGAAGGTTTGTGGCTTATCAACAAGTTCGAAAACGAATGTGACCCTGAACTGTATGAAACCATCATCGGCATGGAACTCCAAAAACGCCGACTGATGACGGAGCCTCAGAACACCTACACCAGGCAACGCATAGCCTACCTGACACGTGCCGCAAACCTCTTGCGGTCAAAGACACTCTATTACCAGGAGCGTTCCATTTTCGACAATATCGCCGTGGTTGGCCCTGACTATGTGAAACGCTGTGAACGAAGTATGCCTGCCCTTGCCTTCAGAACATCCATCCTTTGCAAACGTATCGACAAAGTGGAAGGTATGTTCTATGAGAGCTTCGAAAAGAAAGTGCACATCTACCATGCAACGGATAACAGCCGGTTGAATGATTATAAGGAACAAAAATATGACTGTCTCCTCGACACCGACATCGTGAGAACCAAGCCAATCGCCATCAGCTTCGACTATGGCGCACTCATCAACTGGCTTGTGGCCGCCCAGGTGCAAGGCGGCACTCACAAGACCTTGAAGAGTTTCTACACGAAACACAAGCAACGCCTTCGCGAAGTGATTCAACTCTTCTGCGAGTATTACGAAGCCCATCCCTGCAAAACGGTGTTCTATTACTTCGACTCCACAGCCTTGGCCACCGGCTATGTCGAAGTCGGCCACGCTGCCTACGACATTGTCCACGATGAATTGCAGAAGCACTGTTGGTACGTCAAGGATAAGCCCCTCGGAAACCCGATGGAACACGACAAGAAACACAAGATCATCAACGATGCCTTCGAAGGACGAAAGAAGCTGATGCCCATGTTCAACGCCGACAACAACGAGGAACTGATCCAGGCAATGATGTTGGCTGAAGTGGTGATAGGTTCCAAAGGGGTACGCAAGGACAAATCCGGTGAAAAGACCATCGAGAGCGACACCAACCTGCCCTTGGAACTCCGCACCGATGGCACCGACGCATGGGACACCAACTTCCTCGGCTGCCTTACCCATCCTTACGATGACGATTTCATCTATGGGTAGTAAAATCAAACTTGCCAATCGAAGCCGGAAGAACCGCATGTTCTTTGACCATCTCATCCGCGAGATAGCCATTTGCCTCAATGTGGGCGACACGGCTTTGAACCGTGAGCAACTTGTACCGACCTATGTCAAACATACCCAAGCCAGAGAACTCGTTGAAGACGAGAACTACATCCAAATCACCCGCGATACGGGCTGCCTTTACCAACCTTTGGCGCAAATCCTTCCCTGCAAGCTCCTTGACCAGATTGATGAGATGCTACAGCAAGCCCCACACAACCTGAAGGGAAGCCATTCAAGGAAACTCATCACCGACTATCTTTCCAGTTGCACCGACCTCACCGAATGCCATTATTCCGCTATGAATCTGATGCAGTCCGTTTATTGACAGGGCTTTATTCGTTGATTGCCGATTAAGCGGGTTTCGCCGTGCTTAATTTGCAGTTTAATTTTCGGGGGTCAAAACTAAATTGGCAGTTAAGCCAAAGTAAAATATCAGTTTAATTTTCAGGGGTTAAAACTAAATTGGCAGTTAAGCCAAAGTAAAATATCAGTTTAATTTTCGGGGGTCAAAATTAAAATCATCGCAAAAAAAATCGCCCAAATTGTTGCACATTCCAAAAAAGCCGTATATTTGCAGCGTTCAAACTATTCGCGGCGTAAGATGACAGCCGCACCAACAGCGGCATTTTTTATGCCTATACATATCGATGATTAACAGAGCCAACGGCTCCGAGGGACGCGGTAGCAGTAATGCCCGTAAGGTTTGCGAATAGACCTGAACACCCCTATCGGAGCCTATTTTGTTCAATGTTCAAACTATTCGTATTATGTTCTATCCAACATCGAAGCGTTCCCAGCGTTGGGACGCCATCCAAGAGACCATCGGCGCGTGGGTCGAAAGCCGCCCCGAGCCTAAAGTGTGGAACAACAGCCTCCGCAGCCACATCTATGTAAGTTCGAAGACCCGTCGCGAGTTGCCCTACTGGGGCAGCAAGAACCCCCAAAGCACCGAGGCCATCTGCAAGCACTTCAATGAGATCATGCGCTTCGCCGTCAAGAAGGAAGAGGTGCAGCCGCATTCAGGCGCCGGCAAGCACTTCACCAAACTCATCATCCTTGAGCGCAAGATTGAGGGTTTCGGCACGGCCAAACTCACCGTGGGAGTCAACCAGGAAGGCCGCCTGATGAATTATTGCATCACCGTGCCGCCTGCGGAGATGGCGATGGCTTGAGGCCGTCCCTCCTTCATCCATCCGAGGCGCGAGGCAATTGCCCCGCGCCTTCTTTTTGCCCGCGCCCCGCCGTTCCCCCGCCACCGCCGCCGCATATTTCGCAAAAAAGAGGGCTTGATTTCTAAAAAACCAAGAGGGCGGCGCGGGGTCTGACGACGCAAAACGCGCCGATTTTTGCAAAATCGGCGCGTTAGGTGGTTGATGGATAGAGATTTGACTACTTTCAATTGTGAACTCTGATAATATAAAAAAAATTCGCCGCCTGCGGCGTCCGGCTGGACTGGCAGGCGGCGAATTTTTGATGAAAAGTGGAAAATTTTCTATTTTGTAAGTGTACAAATATCAATGATTTACAAAGATAATGAAAAATAATTGAAAAAATCTCATTTTTTTTTACTTGCTATGTTGTCAAATATGACTATATTTGCAGCGTATTTCAATTCAAACAACAAATAATTCGATTAAACAAAGAAAGGGTAAAAAAATGAAAAACGACATCATCACCGAGAACATCAACGGACTGCAATTCAACGAACTGGTAGTAACAATGCAGACAATGATTGAAGAATCAATCGCTTGTTTGTGGTACAATGACAAGAAAGATTATCTTTCGCAACTTGCTTGGTATAAGGATTGCAAGATGGAAGATTATTTTAATGTATGGACAGAAATTTGGGACGACGAAGATGGCAAGATAGGCGAAGGCCTTGACACTATCGCCCACAAGTTCGTCCTCAACGACGATACGAGAGACGACTTTGAGTCCGCTTTTGAACAAGCCCGCGACGAGGCTTTCGAGGCGAGACTGAAAGAGATTGCTGAAGAAATCGAAGAAATCGACGATGACGACATCAAAGACATCGAAATAGACAATGATGGGAGTGAAGAAGAAATCGGAAGCCGTATTTCGGAAGCAAGTGACGCTATCAAAAAGCAAGGTGGAATAAGTGTCGCTTATGACAGTGACAATTGCTTGGATTTCCGCTTCGACCTTCTTCAGGAAATTTATGAAGCTGGCAATAATCTGTCATGCAGACAGATTGCGGCCTGGGCTGGAGCTAATGTTTGCATCCGTTATCAAGGCAATAATCCTTTTGATTACGTCTACGATTTTTATAGGGTTGATAAGAAAATCGAAACAGACTTGGATAATATGACGGTTCACGCATACGGATATGATGAAAACGACAACGCCGAGGTCGAAGTCAATATGCAGAATAAAGTCGACAAGGACACTGAAAATGATGATTGCGCATACGAAGTGATGGGTGCAGACTATGAGGAGGGAGTTTGGTATGCGAAACTCGTTGAACACTCCAAGTGCGACGAAACATTGTTTCAGATTGTGTTGGGAATGAATAAGGAAGATTACAAGAAACAAGAGGAATTGCACGACTTTGAGGTTGAGGAAGCCTTCAATGAAGCAGAACGCAACTTCAATACGCGTGAATTTAGGGATGTGTCTGATTGCATTGCTGGCATTGAAGACTTTCAAGAGAACGCGGAGTTCGGTCAAAAGGCTTACATTGACGGCGTTACTTACTACAAAGTGCGTAATAGCGTGGATGAAGAGCCTTATACAATCTATTTTGAAGATGAACATTTGGAGATTTTGTAAATAAAATCAAGTAATAGTTGCGCACGACACGTATCAGTGCATTTTTAAATGATCGTAAGATCCGAATCAGGGGAAACCATCGTCGAGCGGCATCATTTCGAAGGGAAGAACATCGCGTTCTTGAATGAACACGCGACATTCGACGGCAGTTGTTATCTGCTTTCTGACGAAGACGCAAAAACCTTCAAGATGATGAACACGAAGCACATAATATTGTGCAACAGCCTCTTTCTGCCTCGCTTTGCGAAGTTGGCAAACTGGGAGGTAGACTACGAAACAGGAAGGGTGAAAGGTGAGTATTACGACGAGAAAGAGAACGTGCATTACAGGACAAAATGGTTCTCTTACAAGTGCCTTGAAGGATTTTTCGATGTCCTTTACACTATATGTAAATGTAAATTCGCTAAACGATAATGCTATGCAAGAGATTACCGTAAAAGAGAAGATAAGAATGATTATCGAAATCAACGAGGCCGAAAACCCGGGCGAGAAGCTGGTTTCGGCAGGAACAGCCCTTGGTGGCGGAATCGGCTACAATTTCGTTGAGAACCGCGCCTTCGTGCGTACCGACCTGCGAAAGAAGGTGATGGATAGGATAGCGGAGGAACACCTGAACAGGCGCGAGGTGGCGAGGGCAATAGGCTTCGACTACCAGAATTTTTACAACTTCCTGCAAGGCAAACGCGGCCTGCCTTACGAGAAGGTGGAGGAATTGCTTGCCCTCTTGGGCATAGCGTAACGAAAAATTTGTTGCGCATTCGGAAATAATGCGTACCTTTGCAGCGCAATTGTCGACGGGGGCAACCCCTGTTTAATCGAACCATATGGAATTGAAATACCATTTCTGACAGTTGCAGGTGGGCAATTTCTACTATCGTAGATACAAACTTCACCAAAATGAGCGAGGCTTCGGCTTCGCTCTTTTTTTTGTCACTTGCATTGCTTTCGTGGTGGATATTTTTGCTCGTAACCAAAAACCATATCAATGATTCACGAAAGCAAATTGTTTGAATTGGTTCAAACGCATCCTTCGTTTTCGCTGACTTATGTGTCGAAGAGCGGGGAGCTGATTGCAGTGGACGAATGCCGCTGCACCTCGTTCCACAGCTCAGGCAAAACGATGAACATATTGATTGCCGCCTCAGGGCTGGTGCGTAAGGTGAACCGTAAGACCGTCACGGCCTTCAACGGAAAGGAGGTATTCCTATGAATATTCCCGAAGAAGAGATGGTCTCCTGGGTGGGTGACAAGATTGCACTCTATAAGACAGCTTGCGTCGTTCTTGGCAACGATACGCTGACCCTTTTCGATGAAAAAGACCTGCAACCTGTCAGTGTGCATGGGTATCGCGTCGCGCCGTGGGGCGTGAATAACGACCTGCCACAACAGGTGATGGCCAAGATTGACGCGGCTGAAATCGTTGGCACCAACGCCAACTTCAACTGGAAGGTGGCCTACGGATTAGGCCCGAAGCTCGTGGAGGTCATCCGCGACCCCGAAACCAACCGCGTGAAGGACTTCAAGGAAGTGATTGAAGGCGAGGCCTACGATTGGTATATGCGTAACAACGTGCCGCTGCTGTTGCAGGAAATCATGACCGACCTTTCCTATTTCGGCAACGCTTTCCCGCTCCTGATTGCAGGCCCGAAGGATAAAGACGGGAAAAAGCGTGTCGGCATTCGCGGCATCGTGCACCGCGAAGCGATGTTCAGCCGTTGGGGCCTCACGAAAAAGGATTTGATCAGCCGGCACCTGTATTGCGCCAAGTGGGACGACAGCCCGACGAAGGAGGAAATCCAGGATTCCTACGTGATTGACGAATACAACGCCGTTGACGACATCAACAACAGGCTGCTGCTGGGCAAAGACACAAGGATGTGCTTCCCCATCTACATCACTTCGCCCGGGCGACCCTACTACAGCTATCCCAACTGGTGGAGCATCTTCCGCTCGGGATGGTACGACCAACTGACCAGCATCCCCGCACTGAAAAAGGCCATCCTGAAGCACAACCTCGGCGTTCGCCATATCATCTACATTGCTGATGAGTATTTCGCGGAAAAAGAGGAGCTGCTGAAGATTAACAAGGATGACAAGAAGAGCCGCAAGGAGCTTTACGATGAGGTGGTGAAGCAACTGTGCGAACAGGTGACAGGGGAGGAGAATGCCGGAAAGGCCGTTGTGTCGAAGATGAAGTTCATGCCCAACGGCAACAGTGCATCGTTCGAGAAGATGATGAGTGTTGATACCATTAAAAATGATATCAGCGGTGGCGAATACTTGACCGACTACGAGACGGGAGCCAACATCATCAGCTACGCCATGGATGTCCACCCCTCGTTAATCGGTGCCACACCTGGCAAGAACTCCAACAGCCTTTCGGGCAGCAACATCCGAGAGATCTTCATCATGAAGCAGAGCCTCAGCAAGCCGATGGCGTACCTGGCCCTGCAATGGTGGCCGGTGGTGAGGAAGATTAACGGCTGGAACAATAACCTCGAAATCATGATCCAAGACAGCCTGTTCACGACCCTCGACCAGTCGAAATCAGGCGAAGTGAAAACCGCAAACAATCCTACGCAATGATTCTCAAAAACATAACCCAAGCACAGAAGTTTCTGCCGTCGCTGAACCTGACGCTGGAAAACAGCCGCTTCGACGACTTCTTCATCCGCGCCCAAGAATGGCTGGTGAGCCACATCGTGGGCAGCGACATCGAGGGCGTTTTGGAGGTTGACGTCAGTATCGCGAATGTTGACCTACACAAGGAACTGCGCACTTTGTGCCAGCGCGTCATTGCCGAGAAAGCCATGCTCGATGCCATCCCGGAGATGGACATGCAGCTGACCGAGGCGGGCTTTGCCGTGCAGAACAACCACGATTTCAGCCCTGCATCGGCCCAGCGAGTTGACCGCCTGTTGGCCAAGATGCCGGAGCGGATCGCCCAAGACATTGATGCTCTTGTTCGCTTCCTGATGAAAACCAGCACAGGAAATGGCGCATACGGCTATTGGCGAAGCTCCGACCAGTTCAACTACCTGACAGCGGCATTCATGCCCTTGTGCGAGGAATACACGGCCTTTTGCAACGGGCTTCAGCTCGACAAAAAGCCATCGATGAACTACGATGACTACTACGCCGCCATCCCGATGATGGGCAGGGAGCTCAGGAGCGTGGCCGACTACTACGTGAGCCGTGCCGAGATTGACCGCCTCGTTGAGCTGTATCGCGACAACGACCTTTTGGAAATCCACCGCAAGGCCATCGTGAGCCTGAAGGATTGCGCCGTGGCCGCGTTGCGCTACGACATAAACCGTGCCCGCAACGCCGCCGTGCAAGCCCGCGAGGTGATGCTTTCGGACCCCGACAGCTTCACCGCCTTCAAGGCTTCGAGTGCCTACAACACGCCGACCGTCAACCTTGACGGCGGCAAAATGGTGAACCTTTTATAATATTGAACTGTTGAAGTTCGACAACAACAATTAAACGATTAAACAACCAACAATCAACAAAATGAGAATCGACCTGAAGACACCCACCTGCTGGAAAGAACTGACCACGGAGCAACTTCGCGAGGTGGTGGAACTGGCTTTGATGGGCTTGGACCGCGAGGAGTACCTGCTGGTGCTGTTTTGCAAGTTCGCCAATGTTGTGATGCTGGTTGCCTCTTCGACTGACCCAGAGGCCGTGAAGAACCGCTTCAGGGATAGCGAAGGCCAGGAGTTTGAACTTGAAGACTGGCAGGTGGCCGAATTTTGCGGACGGTTGTCGTTTGTTCTCGACGAACAAATGCCCATGGAAGTGGCGTGGCCGTGGAAATGGGACCTCCATCTGCTGGACACCAGCTTCGGCGACTGGTTCCATGCCGACGCGCAAATGCTTGGCTTTGCCTTGGACGGCAACCCCGAGCGGCTGAAGGGTGCGATGAAAGACCTTGGCGACCCGCCCGAAACGCTGGAGCCGAGCGACATCACGCTCTTGCTGCGATGGTACGAGTGCTTCAAGGACTATCTGCAACAGACCTATCCGCTCGTTTTCCAGAAAGCGGAACCAGGCGCGAATAGCCCGACCTCTCCCATTGAGGCCCGCCAGAACATTATGCTGATGCTCAATGAAGGGCATCCACAAGACAACGAGGCTATCGAGAAAACCAACGTGCATGACGTGTTGGCTGCATTGCAGCACAAGATTGAGTATGACAAACAGATTGAACAACAAATGAGCAAATACAAACACTAATGAAACGAGGAAAAATCAAAGAAGCATTGACCGACCTGTTCAAGGCGATGGACCTAAACGGCTACAAGCAATGCGAAATCATGGAGTTGAATATGAAAACCTGCATCACCTCAAAGGCTGAATTGTTTGTACATGTGGAAGCCACCATCTGCGAACCAGTCGCGGACGGGAAAACCTTCAAGGTAGAGAAAGACTTCGATTTATGAGTAATCACTGTATAGATGTGACCTGCCCAGTGTGCGGTGAGGAGTATGATGCACGGCTGCATTATTACCGGTGCCCCGTGTGCGGCTTCGACCGCGAAAAACTGTCACTCCAACGTCAGCGGCAATTGCCACCTTTGCAGCGCAAAGCAAAGCAATAGACGTGACGACCGCCGTCCATCCGCGAGGCCAGATGGCGGTTTTTTCTGAAAACAAACACAAACACATCACAATTATGAAAAGAATCTTCCTCTTCATCGCGTTGGTCGTCCTGGCCGTGGGGGCCAGCGCACAAGGGCGCTACAATTACGATAGTGGCCACAAATACGGCTTTTTCTCGAACTGGACATTGGGCATTGCCGGGCAATATGCCAACCAACACGGCGTGTCGGACATCGGCATCAGCGCATTGGCAACGAAGCGCGTGGGCGACTTCTGGCGCTTGCGCTATGAGGCCTCCATCAACGGGCTGAAGAAGGCTAAAGGTTTCGACCGCTACGGTACCGCGATGGCTGGCGTTTCGCTCGACTTCGTTGAATGGGCTTATCTCTTCGGCGACGCTGGAGCGATATACAACCCCTCGATGAAGGCGAAGCTCGGACTTGCCGCCGATGCCGGTCTCGGGCTGAATGTCAACTTCGGGAAACACTCAATACTTTACATCGAAGGTGGCAGCGACCTGGTGCAACGCAACGCCAGTTGGGACAATACCTTTTTCGCCCGCCTCGGCTACCAGGCCAGACTGGGCATCACCGAGCGCGACCGCGTGGATATCGATATCGACAGGCATATGCGCGAAGGCTATGGCGAGCTGAAGCAGGAAAACCAGCTGATAAAGACCGAACTGAAGAGGAAACAGGTGGAGATAGACACGCTGATGTCGATCCAAAACAGGTCGTTGGCCCTCATGGCAAGACTGGAGAAGCGACTTGACGACTGCAACGAACAAGTGGCCAAGGCCGCACAGTCCAACCCGGTGCCCGCCAACTCGTTTTCGCAGATCTTCTTCAACAAGGGCAGCGCAGAGATATCGCCCATTGAGGCGGCGAAGGTGAGGCAGTTGGCCGACTATATCAACAGCACCGATGGCGACTTCCTCATTGAGGGCTATGCCAGCCCTGAAGGCTCGCCCTCCGTCAACGAGCAACTGAGCGCCGACCGTGCCCGAGCGGTGTATTGGCTGCTGATTGAGTTGGGCGTTGACATCGACCGCCTCGTGCCGATGACGGGCGGCATCTCGACGCAATACGGCGACGACTCGCCGCTGAACCGGATGGTGGTGGTGAGTGCCAGCCCTTACTGATGTTCTTTGACAAAGCTGTTTCATAATTTATAGATTTTGAGTTAGTGCGCCGCCCAAGGCCATCTCCATAGTTGTTGATGGCACAGGCGGCAAAAACACGCTCCAAGGCTTGTGGGTGCCGCCGTTGCCCTTGTCGTAACGGATTGCACCACGTCTGACCGCAAGCATACTTTGGAGCGAACAACACTCCCCGAAGGATGGACATCCCGAAAATTTGGCGCATTCCTGAGGGGAGACGATGCGGGGTAGAGCAGCGGCCAGCTCACTGGGCTCATATCCCAGAGGTCGGCGGTTCGAATCCGTCCCCCGCTACAAGGAGAGCGTTTAGATGTCCCGGCAAACTCCTAACCAAACAGGCAACATCAAGTGAGTGAGAATCTCACAAACGGGGATGTCGCCCAGAGGCAGGGCATTCCGTGTAAAGGGTAGCAGAACAGAAGCACGGAGTAATAGTTCGCTTGAGAGACGCGGGTTCGAATCCCGCTTTCCCCACCGTTCCTTCAGCCGTAGGGATATGGCTGTCGCAAAGAGACAACACATTATTATTCACTTAATCAAAGCCGGTGCAAAAGGACACCGTCGGGTGCGAGCCCCGCGATTTTCTTTTTGTTGTGACAAATGAGATGCAGAGTATAGATGGCGTTGTCTTCTGATTTTTCCACACTCGCAGCTACGGGCAACGGGCGACGGCAACGCCGCCCTGGTCCCACAAAAGCTACGAAGACAAACGGAAGGGTTAGACCTCCAAAGGGGAGGTGAGATAAGTACCCCATGGTGTGCAGGTTTGGATTAAAGTGCTCGGGACTGCACACCACGCTTACCGGAAGCTTGGCCCGCCGTTCGACTCGGCACCCTTCCACGTTCTGGACTCGCCAAAACTCGACTACTACTAACAAGAAAGCTCACCGCCCGCCAAGGCCAGCTTATCAATGTCCAAAGGTGGTACAGCGGGCAACTTTGAAACGATGGACAATTTGAGGGAACAATGGAATGAAGCATGCCTGCAAACCGGGCTACCCGCCTTGACACTTGCAACGAGCGCAAGGCTGATGGCGATACTGATGCACTTCGGCAACAACGAAGCCCTGGTGCTTTCGCCCAACTTCCGCGCCGACTGCAAATACATAAAGATCCGCTACCATTTGCGAGGTAGCGAGGTGCCCGACCCCGAATTTGCGGAGGCGTTCAGACCTGTAGAGAAAGAGTTGCGAGACCTTGACCAACCGCCTGAATGGGCCGTCAGACTGATGAAAGAAATGTATAATATCAACCTATAATGCAAGACCTCGACTACCAGAATATCATACAAGAGCACGAGGACTACCCCGGACGCTCGGGCTGCGGCCCCATCCTCATCACGCTTGTCATCATCGCCGTGTTTTGGGCGGTGGTCGGCGGTATCTACCTGTTCACGTAATTATCAATTATCAATTCCCAATTCCCAATTATATGAAGCTGACACTCGAACGACGCTACAAATGCAACGGCTACACCATTGGCCGCCTCCTCGTTGACGGGAAATACTTCTGCGACACGCTGGAAGACACCGACCGCGGCCTGTCGGACGACATGACCAAGGCCGAAATACATGCACGAAAGCTGAAGCACATCACCGCCATCCCGACAGGGGTGTACTACATCACGCTTGGCGTGTTGTCGCCCAAGTTCGGCAGCGACTTGTTCTATAAGGTGGTATGCAAGGGTATGTTGCCCAGGCTGATGGGCGTGAAGGGCTTCGACGGTATCCTCATCCATTGCGGCAACACGGCCAAGGATACCGACGGCTGTATCATCGTAGGAGAAAACAAGGTGAAAGGCCAGGTGATCAATTCGAAGACCACCTTCCGCAGGCTCTATCCCCTGCTGTGGAAGGCTTGGAAAGAGGAGGGAATCATAACCATCACCGTGAAATGAGAAAGATTTTTTTCGTCATAATGCTATTATTGATTGGTTTTCTCCCCGGTTGCCGAGGCCAACGGCAGATGGATACCACCGCAACGCAGCAGCACACCGAGGAGATAGGCGTGGAGTTCCACGACCTGCAAAGGTTTTGGAACTCCCTCGCTGAACGGCTGCATTACAAGATTGAGTTCTACCCTCCGATAATCGACCAAGGGGCTACCAAACCTACCGACCCTACAAATTGCACCGTCATCGACCCGAACGCATCTGTTCCACCTGCGTACAATACTGCGAACGCTGGATGCGGAATCGGCTCGGTGAAAAGCATCGAGTTCGGCAGCGAACGCATCGCGGCTGACTCGTCGTTTGCACAGACCGACAGCACAGCGGACTTTAAATCCGCAGAGGCTTCGGACGAGCATACTGAAAAAGCGTCGGAGCTGCGGCAGGACAATGGCACAGTGGCAACAGTGTGCATTGTCTTTGCCGTGGCCGCCTTGATATACATAATGTTTCGCCAATTCCTGAAGAAATGATGCGTTGGCTGCAAATAGACAGGGATGTAGTGGTGCTACAGTACGAGGAACACGACGGAAAGATTACGCCAGGCCGCCTACAGGTGATGCCTGTTGGCGTTTGGATGAACATACTAAAACGAATGAGAGATGAAGAGATACAAAGACCCTAAGAACGACCGCTACCAGTTTCTGGTGCGCGAGACCCTGAATGGCTACAGCATCGAGGTGCTGATAGTGCCAACGGGCGACATCGTGGGCCTCACGCTTTCGAATGCCGCAAGCATTCACGTGACCATTCCGAAGCCCTACCGGCTGCAGAGCTGCACCGAAGAGGCCGCCGAGAAGCAGCTCGATGAACTGGCCGCGCTCAATGGATGGGCGGCAATCGAATAAGAAACGCTTTTTTTTTCATACTTTATATTGTTTTTCCTCCGTGGTTCGCCCGAATCGCGGAGGTTTTTTTGTGCCTGAAGAAAAAAATGCACTTTTTTTTGAAAAAAAATGGGGAAAATTGTTGTTAGTACGAATATTTGTATTATCTTTGCATCGTCTTAATCAATCAAACACAACAACAATGAAAACAGTAAAAGTAGAACTAACAGAAAAAGAAAACGACTTGATCCAAGCCATCAGAAATTACAGAAAGAGTTACATCTTCTCAAGCCGCCAGATTGAGCTTTTCATCGAGACAACCCTTGCGGAACTGATGGCAGGCGAAGAATGACAAACCAACGGGTTCCACCGCACGGTGGAACCCTCTCAAAAACAATATCATCATGGCAACAATGACACTGAAAGAATCCCAACAGGGAACGATGAAGAAACAAATGGAAGACATACTTTTGGCCATATCATGGCGCGAACTCTCGACTCGCTATTTCGGGAAATCATGCTCGTGGCTATACCACAAACTTGACGGCGTGGATGGCAATAAGAAGCCGACCGACTTCACTACTGAAGAGCGCTTCCAATTGAAAGGGGCGTTGGTGGACCTGGCCGACCGCATTCGCCGTGCCGCCGATACCATCCAATAAGCCCACGGCCGTTGTGTGCCGTTGATTAAGACAGAAGCCGCCGCCAGGGCTTGCGGCGCAGATTGGCCCGTGCTTCGGCATGGGCTTTTTCTTTATCATTTTCCTGACGTCAGGAAGATGATATCATATTGCTGACGCCAGCAAAATGATACTTTGCTCCCGACATCAATGTCGCCAGCAAAGCCTTATGTTACTTTTTCGCGGAAAATGTAACATAACGCCTCCATCATGTTCGATTTTTCACATTTTCTGTACCTGAAAAGCGGCTTTTTTACACATTATCGACAGAATATGTACCCAAAACAGCGTTTTAGGGTACATGTTTAGCGGCAATTTTTGTCATTCCTTTCACAATTCGCCTTTCTACTTTTGCTATCCGAAAGCGGAAAACACCGCTTTCGGACCAATAACCTATTTATCAACCATTTAAATTCTTAAAGCTATGAGAATTAAGACATCAGACGGGGAAGTGAACGTGACTCCCCAAGGACAAGGAACGCTGGCTTTGGTGCTCGGCGCCGTCGGCACCCTCGGCACTTTGATGAGCGGCGGCAACCTGCTCGGACTCGGTGGCGGCAACAACAACCGCCCGCAACCTGCTGAAGGCGACCGCCCCGTGACCCGCTACGAAATGGGCCTCATCCGCGAGAGCATCGCCAAGGACACCGAGATTGCCATGCTGAAAGGACAGCAGTACACCGACCGCGCCATGGCAGGCGTGCAGCAGCAAATCGGGATGCAGCAGACCTGGAACGCCGTCCAGCAGCAGAACATCGCCATGATGAAGAAGCAACTGGGCGACATCACCAAGTTCGTGGTGCCGATCACATCCATCGACCCTGTCCCGACCACGGGCACGACCACCCAAACCACCCAACAGCAGGGAGGCGGACAATAATCATTGAATCATCGGCAAAGTGCCGCGCCAATCGCGCTGCGGCACTTCGCCATTAATATCAACACACTATGTACAGCAACACGGAAATCCTCACGGCAGTCATCGTCACTTGGGCAAAGCCCATGGTGGACGAAATCGTGGCCAACAGGCTCGGCAACCTCCAGCCCGTGGCCACCGCAAGCGAATGGGTGAAGAAATACTTCCCCGTGCCCAACAACTACAGCATCGTCAACGACCTCAGCTTCCTCGCCGTGCCAGCCTCGGAGATGATGGTGGGCAACTTTGTCCGTCAGGGCCTCGAAAAGTTGAACGTGAAGGACCAGGACGTTCCGGCCTACGCCGCGCGAATCGTAGACTCGCTGATTGAAGAGGCCGACAAGAAGGGCTGCGTCTCTCTTTTCAACACCATCGAACTGGAAAAGAGCGACCTTGAGAAGCTGCGCTACCTGCTGCGTAAGAACCTGCCTGTCGGGGAATTCACCAAGTACGAAGTTGTACAATAACCTAAAACCGAAACAATATGCTGAACTATAAGGAATTGATTCAATCCTCGCAAGGCGGCGAGGATAAGATGTGGGAGTCGGTCGACCGTGTGTGCCACTTGCTCGACGAGCTGAAGGATACCCATCCCGAGATGGTCCGCAAGTTTATGGAGAAGGAGTATGAAGCCCTCAACGGCCAGCACCTCAACGAGTGGATTGCACGGAAGATGGTGCAGATGATGCACCACACCGCCACCGACGGCAGCACCGTGAAAGGCGAGGCCGTCACGCCCGAAGAGGCCATGACCCTCATTGCCGACAAGCCCGCCGAAAAGCAGGCCAAGTGCAAGTGGGACACCTACGTTGCCGCCAACGCCTTCGCCCACGACCTTGGCGCAACCGGCATGTCCAAAGCCGACATTATGAAGGCCGCCAAGGCTTTCTGGTTCCACGACGAAGACCTTGGCAACAAGCACAAGGTCTACTGGTACTTCAAGGACTGGATTTTCGAATAAGCCTAACCACGGAAGCCCTGCCCCACGGCGGGGCTTCCACATAACAGAACACTATGATCACCATCGACTACCTGAAGAAAACATTGCGCGGTTTCGTACTTTCAGACGGCCAGACCGTTGACACGAACCGTATCCTCGTTGACGCGCCCGACATCCAGGAAGGCCTCACGCAACTCTGCCAGAAGAAGGAACCGCCGATAGCCATCCTCTTCGAGGAAGCCTTCCACTATGACGACGACGACCGCAACGACGTGCCCTACACCCGATTCGAGCAATCGATCTACGTGATGCGCATGGTGCGAAGCGAGAAAGGCAGCCGCGCCGAGGAACTGAAATGCTTCGCCGACGTGAAGCGCATCCGCGCCCTGCTGCTCAAAAAGCAATACGAGGGCGACGAGGAACTGAAGGGCTGGAACCGCACCGCCCGCCGCGACTTCGTGAGCGGAGCCGCCAACTATGTGGGCTGGAAGCTGAAGCTGCCCTTTGTGGAAGAAGAAAGCTGGGAATTGTAGGCTATGGCACAGAATTACGGCACAAGGGGCAATGCGGACGAGTTTCGCGTCAACTGGGACCGCTTCGGCGAGATTGTCATAGAGAAATGGCAGAAGAAGCTGCTCGAAAAGGATGTCTATGACACGGGCAACCTCTACCGCTCCATCGAGTACGGCTACCGCGCCACCAACGCCTTGAACCAAGTGGTGGGGCGCGGCCACGCCTCTGAGGTGAAGGCGGGCACCGTTCCCGATGTGTTCACCTTCAAGTTCCCGTTGTACGGAATTTATGTGGAGCGCGGCGTGGGGCGCGGCTACACGCGGGGCAACGGCGGCGACCTGGTGAAGTTCCGTGGCACGGGACGAGGCAGGGAGAGGCGCACCTGGTACTACCGTATCTTCGCCCACGAGCGGCACCGCCTTGGCGAACTCGTTGCCGAGCAATACGGACGCGCCGCGGCCTCGATGATACATACTATTGAGGTGAAGAAGTTGTATTTCAGCGGGGGTTAGGGTTTAGAGTTTAGAGTTTAGGGTTTAGGGTAGTTGGTAGTTGGTAGTTGGCAGTTGGCAGTTGGGAGTTCTTTTGTAAAATTTTCGTTTCGCAATGCGGAACGAAAATAATTTGTATTTTTGCCGCGTTATTACAAACGAAACTACAAACGAGATTACAAACGAAAAGATTGTTGTCATGAGAAAGCAGAACTACAGGACCGATTTCTTGTTTGCCAAGTCATCTTTTGCGATGGGTATGGGTAGCCTTATGGGCATCTTTTCGGAATACTACACCTTCAACACTTCCGACACCGAGGCCAAGGCCGACCGAAAGGCTATGGAATCCGACTTTGCCGTTGCCGGAAGCGACCTGTACTCCGCATTGCTTGCGCTCTAAAACCGAGAACGACATGGAAGAAGCCCGCGTTATCCCCAATGAAAAAGAACAGGAGTTGCCTGCCGGAGAGAAGCAGGCAATCGATCCCGCGATTGAGGCCGTGCTGAAAGCCGTCCCCGACGACAAGAAAGAGGAGGCTATCAAGGCCATGGCCGTTATCCAGCAGGAAATATTCTCAGGTCCCATCCCGCATCCGCGCCTGTTGGCTGAGTATGAGAAACTGATGCCGGGCAGCATGGACCGCTTTATGAAGATGGCAGAGCGGCAGCAAGCGCACCGCATGAAACTGGAAGACGCAGCCATCGAATCGCAACTGAAAACGAACAATCGTGGGCAGGTCTTTGGCTTCATACTGGCGGCGCTTGTCGTGCTTGGAGGAATAGGGATGGCCCTTATGGGAATGCCGTGGTTCGGCGTTCCGCTCACCGTGGGTATGATGGCCGTGCTTGTGGTGCTGTTCACCAAGGGCAAAATCCACATGGATGCCGACCTGAAAGGTAAGAAAGCGTCTGTCGATACTCAGTCAGCCGAAGAATAGCTTTGTTACAACCTTGAAAACGACAAAGTTCCCACAAACCGGGAGCTTTTCCTTTTTTTTCCGCAATTTTCCCACAAAAATTGTTGCACAATTGAAATAAGCTGTATATTTGCAGCGTCTACAACATGATAGTTAGTCTATCTCGCAGGGGCGGCGGAAACAGCCCAAGACATACCGAGGGCTTTTTTTATTGCCCTCTCCGAGTAAGACCTCTGCGGTCGCCTTTCGTAACATAAAGTCCCCTCGTGGTAGACAGTCATGTTGTAGACAGCGAAACGGCGACCGCTTTCTTGTTGCCCAAACCTAAATGTCTACAACATGCAAAATTCACAGAAGACAGCCGGAGAGACGGCGAAGACGAAGCCCGCATGGGGCGTTGTTTTAATCATCGGGATGGCGGCGGCCTGCACCATCGAAGGCAGCTTCATCGTAACGGCCATTGCAGTGGCCCTGTTCGGCCTCGGTGCCTGGCTGGGCGGTTACATGAAAGGAGGTGCGGCATGACACAGCAAATGCCCCGCGCCATGCGCAAGAAAGTCCGCGTCGCCGAAGGCAAGCACCAGGGCGAGCCTACCTGCGACAACTGCGGCCTGATGACCATCGTCACCTCGGGCAGCGGCACCCACCGCCACTGCGACCTCATGGGCCTCTACATCCCCGACTGGGAGATGTTCCCAACTTGCAGCCTACACACCTGGCAGAACCGAACCTCACGCGAGCAGGCACGACACAACTTGCGCTGGGAAACCACCATCGTCGGGGAAGGAGGTGAGAGATGAAACTTTTGTCAATCAGAATGCGCGAAATCCAGCCAGGCGATATAGACGCTCCGTTGGACTTGAACACGGCCAAAAACGGATTCCATCGCACTTCGGCGTGGAAGTTTGTGGAGGACTATGAAGCAGAGGTTTACGAACATGGGCGGTTTCGCTTTGAGTCAACGCCCGACAATCCAATCTATGCCGCAGAGGGTTACAGGGGACGCGAAAACGACGGCAAGGTAATGTACTGCCTTGTTCGCCCGCACCACAAGAAAAACCAGTTCTTTTGCATTTACTTGGATAAGGAAGGAGGTGAGCAATGAGCACACTGAAGATTAGCGACATCCCGACCCTTGCCCGCTGGACGGAGGTGGGAGTGAACGAGAACGACAACGCCCTCAACGGCTACATCAGCTCTCTGAAAGACAGGATAAGCGAACTTGTATTGCTCGAAGACGACAACGCGCCATGCGGCAACCACGAGCCTTCGCCTGAATACGTGGCTCTCAACAAGAGTTGCCGCCTGTTGGCCAACCTGCTCAGTGACCTGAAGAACATCCGCAGCGAAGTGAAGGCCGCCCGCCTCATCAACGGCACCGGCCTCAAGGTGACGAAAGGAGGTGAGGAATGATGACCAAGCTCGAAGTCACCGTCTTCATGGCCGAATGGGTGGCTAACCTCGAAACGCAGCGCGAAGCCCTTCAGGTGATGATCGACCAAGGCAAGCAGTTCATCACGGAATTGCAGGAAGATTCGGGTTGCAACATTGCAACCTGTCGACAAACGGAACGGAAATTGTATATTTGCAGCAAGAAAGGACAAAAAAAATGATTGAAATCATCGTCATAGCAGCATTCGTCATCATTATCTGGCGTGAAATAAGGAAAGAGGACAAAGACCCCTCTTATCGCTCGTGGATGGATGGCAGTCATTGGGACCACTGGAATCACAGGGAATACGGTGACTGACAATGACGGAAAAAGTTGTATGTTTGCGGCAAGAAAGGAGATACAAAAAATGTGGGCATTCGTTGATATAGGATTTGCGGGCGGCATCGTAGCCATCATCCTGTTTGTGGTTTGGGCGATAAAAGATTATCGCGAGCATAAGCCCGTCAAACCTCATGACTATGCCCACGACAAAGAGTTCCAAAAGTATATCGAAGAAGAATCGGCCAAGGTAGACGAATTCTATAACAAGGTCAAGGCTGATTGGGAAAAGAAGTACGGTCGTTCTTGGGACGAATAGGAAAGACTTCCTTTTTTTTGTCACTGCAAAATAAGGTTTGGCGCATAGTTTTGCGTCAAACCTTATTTTTATGGCAGACAATAGAGATACTTTTGTTTCCGAGATTTACGTCAACAACGAGCAGGCCAACGATGCCATTGCCGAGATGACAAAGCAGCTTACCAAGCTGACCGACAAATACGACGACCTTGCGGCAAAGAACGAGATACTGGCCGCGAAAACAAACAAGGCCAAGGCCGCGATGGAAGAAACGGCCAAGGCCTTGGAGGGGATGAAGGAAGGCACCGAGGAATACGCCAAGACTTCGAAGAAACTCAAAGAACAGGAAAAGGCATACAACGACCTTGCCAAGAAACTCGAAATCAGCAAGCACAAGACCGACCAGGCGAAGCGTGAGATGGATTCGATGCAAGAGAGTATCAAGAGGGCTGACGATGGTGTCAAGAAGTTCGGCAAAGCCATGGAAAACCTTACTGGGAAAAGCATGGAGAACCTTGTGAGGATGCAGCGCCAGTTGAGATCGGAACTTGACAAGACGAAACCCAATACCAAGGAATGGGACGAATTGGCCAAGAAATACCAGCAGGTGACTGCCGAAATGAAGCGGCTTGAAGCAGTCCAAAGCGGTGTTGTGATAAAACAGCAGGGATGGCTGCAAAGGCTTAACGGCGTTTCGAGTGCCTTCCTTTTCCTCGGTCAGGCTGCGAGGACTGCTATTGCACTTGCGCGCCGCTTCGCCGATGCCTACAAGACCATCTCCAACTTCGAGCAGGCCAACGCCAACCTTTCCACCATCCTCGGCGTAAACCGCGACCAGATGAAGGCTTTGGAGGATGCCGCCCTTGAACTGGGCAGCACCACGCGCTACACGGCCTCGGAGGTGACCAACCTGCAAACCGAGTTGGCCAAGTTGGGTTTCACACAGAAGGAAATCCTCGACATGGGCCCGTCGGTGCTGAACTTCGCCACGGCGGTGGGAACCGACTTGGCGAGTGCGGCGGCAATGGCGGGTGTGGCCTTGCGCTCGTTTGAGATGCAAAGCGACCAGACCGAAGACGTGCTGGGCACGATGGCGGTGGCCTGCAACAAATCGGCGCTTTCCTTTGAATATTTGCAAAACGCCTTCAGCACCATTGCGCCAGTGGCGAAGAGCTACGGCCTCGGCTTGAAGGACACGGTGGCCCTGTTGGGCACCTTGGCCAATGCCGGATTCGACGCCAGCAGCGCGGCCACGGCAACGAGAAACATCCTTTTGAAGATGGTGAACACCAACGGCGAATTGGCGAAGAGTCTCGGCGGATCGGTGAAGACATTCGACGACATCATGGACGGGATGATCAAGTTGCGCGATTCGGGACTTGACCTTGCCGGAGCTTTCGAGCTTACCGACCAAAGGAGCGTTTCGGCCTTCAGCACCTTCCTTCGCGGCGCGGAGAGCGCGAAGGAGCTGCGGGCATCCATCGATGACGTGAACGGCGCGTTGGCGGCCACCGCCGAAGTGCGTGCCGACACGGTTGAAGGTGCCATTGCAGGACTGCAAAGCGCATGGGAGGGATTCATCTTGAGTTTCCGCAACTCATCGGGCACGGTGAAGGAGATGATTAAGACCCTGACGGAGATTGTGCGCAAGTTGCCGCAATACTCCGACGGCATTGTGAAGGTGACGCAGGCGGTTGTGATTGTGGTGGCCGCAATCAAAACGTGGACTTTGTTGGAAAAGGCAAAGAACGCAGTGGTGGCGGCGGGAAGCAAACTGGCTGCCGCAAGGGTGGTGATAGTGGAATCGGTGCGGCTGGCCTACTTCAAGCTGACAGGCAACACCATAAAAGCCGCCGCAGCGCAAACGGCATTGAACACGGCTATGGCGGCCAACCCCTTCGGAGCGGTAGTGGCCATTGTGGGAGTGCTGTCGGTGGCTATCAGCCGCTTGGTGGGCAGGCAGCGTGAGGCCACGGAACAGACAGATGCCTTGGCTGAAGCCGAGAAACGCGCCAACGAGGAATACGGCGAACAGGCGGGCAAGGTTCGCGCCTTGACTTCCATTGTCGAAAACAACAATATCGCTCTCGGCGAGCGCAAGAAAGCCCTTGAGGAACTGAAAAGCATCGTTCCTGGTTACCACGGCGACCTGACCGAAGAAGGCAGACTTATAAATTCCAACAAAGAAGCCATCGACGAGTACTGCAAGAGCCTCCGTGAGCAAATCCGGCTAGAAGCCCGCAAGGAAAAACTCGTTGAATTGGAGAAACAAATTGCCGAGCTTGAAGACCAAAAAGCAGATGCGCAGGAAAGGCAGCATCAGGCCTTGGTGGAATCGGGCGGCGACCATACTGAAATACAGTGGAAGAAAGCGCCTCTGCTTGGAAAAAACGCAAAGAAGGGAAAATTCACTCCTTATGGACAAGCCAAAAAAGACGAAGCTGACATTGACAAACTGCTTGCGCCTTTGTATGAGCAGGAGAAAAAGATTAGCGAAAAAATCGGCAAGATATTCACCGACCCGATTGACAAAGTCATGGCTGAATACGAGGCCATGTTTGACCAAATCCGAAAGGAAAGCGTCGACAACCCCAAGGCCGCCAACGAGGAAATCAACCGCCTGCGGGAGGAACGAGACCTGAAAATCGCGGAACTAAAGAAAACGGCTGATGAAACCAAGAAAGTGGTTTCGGAAGAAAACGCCATCCTCACCCAAGCCCAGTTCGATTTCCTTGAAGGCCGTTACGACAAACTCACCAAGAAAGAGAAAGCGATGGTGGATGCCGGATATGCCACCCTTTCGGATGAGGACTCCAAAGCCCTCAAAGCGCGATATGACAAGCTGATGAAGGCCGACAACAAGGCCGCCGACCAACGCTACCAAGCCGACATGAAAAGCATCGAGCAACACCAACGCGCCGAACAGAACCTTATCAACGCCCAGTTCTTTAACCGCGATATTACAGCAGAGCAACACGAGGAGAAACTGGTGGAAATCAAGGTGAAGTATCTGGAGGAGAAGAAGGCCCTTGCCGAGAGATACGGCCAAGACACCAGCACCATCGAGGAACAGCTGCTGGCCGCAGAGGTGGCACGCCACAAGTTCTACTACGACAAAGAGATGAAGCTGTGCGAGAAACGCTGGATGGAGGAAGAGATTGGGCTGAGGCAGCAACTGTCGGCCAACGCCATTACACAGGAGGAGTTCGACAAGCGTATGCTCGAAAACAAGGAGAAACACCTGCGTGAGCAGCAAGAATTGGCCTTGGGCTACAACCAGGACGGCAGCGGCATACAGCTGAAGGATATCGAAGCTCGGCAGAAGGAGGAGGAACGCGCCCTGAAGCAGAGACTTATGTCACAGAAGGTGACGCAAGAGGAATACGACCGCCAGATGCTCGAAACCAAGCTGAAATACCTGCAACAGCGTCTCCAGCTTGCCCGTCAGGGCGGACAGGACGAAACCGCCATCCTTCAGGAGATCCTGGCAGCCCAGGTGGAAGCCGAGGAACTGGCCATGAAGCAGATGGCGAAGCTGAAGGAAGACGCGAAGAAGGTCATCGCCGGACTTGACCCTTCCTCAGCACGCAAGTCGGAACTGGAAGAGCAACTGAAGCAGCTGCAAGTGCTGCACGATGCCAAGCTGCTTTCAGAGGAACAATTTAGGAAAGCCGTAAAGAGACTAAACAAACAGTATGACTCAGATGAACTGAAGGAGAGATTGGCCAACGTACGGAATTACGCCGAGCTGTCCAACAGCGTTATGTCAGAAGCCTCCAACTTCGTCACCGCCCTGAAAGAAGCCGAATCGGCGCAACTGGAAGCCGAATATCAGAAGCAACTCACGGCAGCGGGCGACAATGCCGAAAAGCGCGAGCAAATCGAGGCAGAATACGAGCAGAAGAAGCTCGACCTGCAAAAGAAGTATGCCGACACGGAGATGGTGATCAACATCGCCAAGACCGTGGCCAACGGTGCGGCTGCCGCCGTGAAGGCTTATTTGGACGGTGGCGTGTTCGCAGGCCCTGTTTTGGCTGCTTTGGTCGCCGCCACCACTGCCGCCGAGGTGGCCACCATCGTCGCGCAACGCAACGCTATCAAGAATGCGAGCGTCAGCAGCGGTGGAGGCTCTTCGTCGGCTCCCACGACAGGCGAACGCAAGATGACCGGCTACGGAGATGGCGGGTTTACGGACCGTGCGGCCAACGACCACAAGGTTGTGGGCGTGGTCCATGCCAACGAGTATGTCGCTCCAGCGTGGATGGTGAGGGAAAACCCTACCGTGTTCGCCAACTTGGAGCAATACCGCAAGAACGGAAGCCACGGTCGCAGCGGCTCAGTGAGCCAGGGCTTCGCCGATGGTGGCTTCACCCTCGGCAACGGCGGTGGCCTTGGCGGTGCCATAGGCGCACAGCCCGACATCGAAGCCGCCGTGGAGGCTGCCATCCGCCGCGTGATGGCCGACGGTGCCATCCGCGCCTATCTGGTCCGCAAAGACCTCACTGAACTCGATAACCAAACCCAACGCTTCAAAAAACAAACTTCAAGATGGAACTCGTAACTGAAAACGGAAAACTCGACCTGCCCCGCGACTTTTCTCTGAATATGGAACGCACCAACCCGCTCCTTTCGGGCGAAGGCGATGCCAGCGTCCCGGCTACGCTGCCTTCCTCATCAAGGAACCTGGCAGCTCTCGGTCACCGCGAACGCATCGACCGCGCTGACCGATATATAAATAAGGTAGATGCCATTCTTCAGGTCGGTCCCGTACAAAAGCGAGGACAGTTGGTCATCGACACCTTGCACCGTCACGATGGCATAGATGCCTCGTTTGCCATCGACAGCAGCGACCTCTACGTGAAATCGAAGTCGAAGACGCTGAAAGAGATATTTGCTGATGCCGTTTATGAAGCCGTCAACCATGAGGATTTCGGCACTCTGGCCGCTGCCATGACTAGGATGCAAGCCATATATGGTGGCAACGATACCTACGACTACACAATCTTCCCAGTGGCCATCGCAAAATACGAGACCGAAAGTAACGGCACGAAGACGGAACACTACCAGTACAACAACGAGGATGACGGCTCGCACAACTTGGTCTATCAGGCACGCACCGTGCATGAAGGAGATGTCCTTATGAGTGTTCCAGCCGGTTACGGCATTGCGCCCTTCCTAAAGCTGCACCGTTTGATGGCTCGTTTGTTTGAGGCGATGGGCTACACCGTGGTCTCAAACTGCTTCGCCGAAACGCCTTTTTCCAACCTGACCATCGTGCACAACTGCTCCGACTGCATTTGCAACCCGTCAGTCACCTTATATTATAAGGATATGGCGCCGAGTTGCACAATGAGTGAGTTCCTTGAATGGTTGTTGGCCAAGTTCCACGCCCAACCGGTGGTGAACAGCGAGACCAAACAGGTGAAAATCGTACTGATGGAAGATATGCTTGGCGCATCAACCGACATCGATATCAGCGGCAAAGTGGAAGGAGAATTCTCCGTCCAGCTCAATCCCACGAAGCGCATAGTGCTGACACCGACCAACAGCATTGAAGGCACTGAACCTGCCGCCGAGAGCTTCGAGGAACTGGTGGCCAGGTATGGAGGATTTGTGGAAGTGGATGAGGATGGGTATGATTCTCTTGAAGGCAATAACCCGGTCTGCAACGACTGCCTTGTGCTTCGGAAGACCACAGGACAATTCTACTCCCTCAACTACGACATCTCAACGAATTTGCAGAAGCGCGAGCTGAAAGGCACCAACCATTTCATCTACGACAGGAAAAACAGTGACGAGACGGAGGATTTCAGCCAGAACGATGTGATGCCGCTGATGTTGGCTGGTGTAGAGCGCAAGAGAGAGGTTTGCCCTTTCATCGGCGAAAGGCTTCATTACCACACCTCCTACGAAGGCAAGAAAGAAGACGACAAACAGGACATCATTGTCGTGCAAAAGGTGTACAATAACCTTTTTGCTAACCCAACCACCGGCACCACGCAGAAATACATCCCTTACGCTGTAGCGCAATCAGGCTCAAACGGCATGGACCTCGACCTAGGGTTGACCAATTTTATGGCTTACAAGTACTTTTGGCAGGCTTACAATAATCTACTGCTGAACAACCTAACGAGGCTGAAAGGGAGGGTGGACTACGACTTAGGCGAGTTTCTCGGCATCGACATGAGCCGTCCGAAATTCTGCAACGGGCAAAAGCTAATCCCAGTGTCGGCAGCGGCAGTCTTGGGCGACCATTTTGGATTGAGCGATACCGAGTTCTTGTTGGTGAAGTCCTTTGTTGACGGCATTTACGATACTGAAATTGAGCCTATACAAGGCAATGGGTTAAAGTGGAGTGCGTCCGACAACGTGGAAGATATCGCCCGCGAGCTATATGCCAACGAAATCGCCTTGCCCAATGGTGCTACCCAATATGTAAGTTATGAGTTCTCATTGAATGAAAGCTTATCACCTGGAATGCCGTCATACCTTAACGAAGTCAGAACTGTATCAGTGCAAGCGAGTATTACTATTCATTACAGAGAGAGAGAGATAGAAGGCGGTCAAGTCCATTGGACAAACGAATTCGAAATCTTCAACAACCAAACCGTCACCGTCACCTTCACGGCCGTGCCAGCATAAAATGTCACTCGTTTCAAAAACAACCAAAATATCTTTACTACATCATGAGTGCAATAATATCACCGACATACAGACCGACCAACAATACCTGGTACGCCAAAAACACCGTGCCGAAGCTCTTGATTGAGGCCACGGAGAATGTCACCGTGACACTCTATTTCAAGGACCAGGAGGCACAAGAGTGGCAACCCTATATCGCCTTCAGGGGCAGCTATTCGCCCGACTTCAACGGCGAAATCTGGGTTGACTTCAATGGTGTGTACGACAGCTTCATCTCCACCAAGATGCCCACTGCCAGCCAGACAAGCCTGGTGCAAGATAAGATATGGTACTATTTCCGCGTCGTCGTGGTCGACAGCAGCGGCGACAATGTGGGAACGGCCATCACCTGGCAGGTGTTCAACGCCAAACTGAACTCGGCCACACCGTTCCAGACATGGAGCCAACAGAATTTCCTGACCAACCAGCCGATGGAAAAGACCACCAACTACGAGGCGCCGGAATGGCTGACCTACCTCGACCTTGACGACAAAGGCGACAGGATAGTGATTGGACGATTCTATCCAAAAGAGGGTGGGGCGGTGGACTGCATCGTGAATGACGACGCGTGTTCAGGATGCTTCAGCGTCAACGTGAATTACGCACGCCTGATACCGATGGTCGACAGGCTGCCTCACCAGCTGAAAGGCTATTATGACATCGTCCTTACCGACGGCAACCTCAACGAGATTTGCCGCCAACGCTACATATACAAGGAACGCAGCGGACGAGAGAAATACTTCCTCTTCGTGAATGCCTTGGGCGGCATCGACACGCTGATCTGCAAGGGTGAGAACGTGCTCGCGCCCGACATCACCCACAACATCGGTCGATTTGGCCGCCAATACCGCGCCTTGGACGATACCAACGACATGCGTAAGTGGACACAGCACATCGGTCAGGTGCCCAACCACCAACGCAATTGGATCTACGAATTGCTGACCGCCAAGCAAGGTGCCGAGAAATACGACCCCGAGACCATGGAATACCTCGAAATCGTGGTCGACAGCTCAGAACTCTCCATGAGCGACTTCGGCCAGTTGGCAGGCTCGCCGTTCAGCTATATCCTGAACGATACCGAGAATGTGGTGGCCGACACCGAGCGACCCGACCGCAGCCTGCACCAATCAGTGGCAGACCAGGCCGAGGAACTCAACGACAGGACGACGAAGGTGACGGTGACGTTCGTCCACGGGGCAACCGAACCCGTAATCATTCATTCCGATGCGCTATACGTCTTGTTTGATAGCGAAAAAGGGGCGAATGCGTCGGTGTATTATTTTACCGACGGCATTAAGGCAGGAGAATTCAAGCCAGGCGTGGACGAAAGCCCGGTGCGGATCACAATCAAGGAGGGCGCAAGCGTACACTTCGAGACCGAGGGCTTGGTGCGGTCGCTGGAACTCAGATATTACCCGACAAACAACATATAGCCATGGCAAAGATCCTGAAAGTGGTAGACTGGTACGTGCACCTTGCGATGATAGTGTCAATCGGGATAGGCATCGCGGCCTTCTTCACCCCCCCGATGGCGGTGATTGACCGCAGTGTGCTGTCGTTTATCGCCGAGATAACGGGAGCAGCCGCACTGTTGACTTTCCTGGTCAAGCTGCCCGAGTACATCGAGAAAGGAGGGACGGCAAGAGTGACGAAAGGAAGCACCACGATCGAGGTCGGCGGCAAGGGCCACCCCAGCCGAGGCGAGTCCATCCGGGAAAACGACAACACGGAAGAAAACATTGAAGAGATATGATCAGGAAACAAATCATTGCGGGGGACACGTTCCCCATCATCTATATGCACAAACCAAACGGCGTGCTCGAAGACCTTCCGGCAGGCTACGACTACATCATAGGACTGCGCCCTGAAGGCAGCGAAAGGCCGATGGTGTTCAGCTACCAGGACGGCGACATCGCCAACCCGGAGACTGGCGTCTACAGGTGGGAATGCCCGCACGAGCTGTCGAAGACGCTCAAAGGCAACATCATCGTTGAGATGGTAATCTACAGCCGCGATGCAAGCTTTGTGAAACACAGTAACGAATCCGTAGTGCTGGAGGTGACACCCAGCTTCATGAACGAAGAATTGGACTATGAGTGACATCATTATCGAGACCAGCGTTTTCACAGTCGGCGAGATCCACATCCTCACAGGCGATTTCGTAGAGGAGTCGAACGAAAGGGACGCGCAACTCGACTTCTTGACGGAGTTTGCCGACACGCGGACTTCTTTCGTGTACTTCGGGCCAGCGTTGCCCGCCGTTGAAGGCGAGTGGAGCACCGACGCGTGGTTCCGCAATGACGGATGGTTTGCAGAAGAAACTTGGTAAATCAAAATAACGAAACAATATGGCAAAGAAAGTAAAGATTACAGGTAAGAACCTGCTGAACAGCATCGAAGACGACTGGGGAGGCAAGAACGAGACCTCAGAGGCAATTGACGTTTATGGTACCCAAGTGCCTGCCGGGCAGGAATGGGGCATGAACCGTGGCGAGGTGGAACGCTTCGTGAAGGAAAAGCTGCAAGAGCACGATGAAGGCATCGAAACGCTTGGCGAAGAAGCAATCGGCGATGTCGAGGAAGGACCGTTCAACCCGGTGACAAACAGGAAACCCATATATTTCTACAAGGTCGACGACCCCGGCCACGAGCATCCCATCACAATCGAGGTGTCCGGGCAGGTCGGAGGCGAGGAGAAGATACCGAGGGTCAGCGTCTTGCTCAACACCCCAGGCACAATCAAGAAAGGCGACACAATAGACTTCGACTGGGTCTACGACTTCATCCACAAGATTGACGGCGAGGAGCAGACGGGAGGCTTAAGGCCGACACCGTCAAGTGTCGCCATCGAAGTGAAGGCGGGTAACACCTTGATATATAGCGACACGATAAACGGCGGAGTGGTGGAGGACCAGCATTACAACGTCAGGTTCGCCAACCCCAACGCGACGGGACAGGTCACCATCACAGTGGTGGCCACGGTCATCATCGACGGTCAGATTGTCGAGGCCATAGGCGGCGAAGTGGTGACCATCGTGGAGATGCGCCTTTCCACCGACTTCAACCCCGCCCGCTCGCTCTCCGCCGGCGGAATCGCCCCGCGAGACGTAAGCGTCGCATGCGCGTACCGCGTGCCAAGCGGATCGGTGCTATACGTTTGGCTCGACGGCGTGTTGTTCGACAATCCTTCCATCGGGACAAACAGCACTTATTTCTTCGGCGACAGAAACATCAACGACGGAAACGGGCTGGCCGCAGGCAGGCACAACCTGCAATTCGTGGCACGGAACGGGACGCTGCTGAGCAACCTTCTCATAGTCGATTTCCTGGTCAGCGGTTCGGATAGCGACTATCTCGGCATCAGGTACTCCTGCGATGTCGACGCGTTAGAAAGCCTTCCGCTCAATCATCTGTACGGAGAAACAGCATATCCCGCAACCGTCGAAAGGTTCAGCGATTTGCAACTGTTATACGCGGCATGGAATGTCGCGTCGCCTGAAAGCAATGTTAAGGTTTACGTCTGTGAGCAAACAGGAGACGAAGAGCCCGTATCGACACTGGCGCAAGACCTGAATGTCGACAGGACGGCGCAGACCTTGAGGCAGCGATTTGACGACACGACGCAAAAAGGACTCGTGTTGGCGATGGGGACTGCAAGCATCGGGTTCGATGTCAGCGTTACGGCAGCCTCTGAGCTCGACATATCCATCGCCGCCAACCCCTACGAGGAACTACTCGCCGACGGGAAGTCGAACAGCCAGTCGGACAGGGAAGACTGGGGCGGCATCACCACGTTCGAGGGCGTGAACTGGAACACCAACGGTTGGGTGACGGATTCTGAAGGCATCACATCGCTTCTCCTCACCAACGGGGCAAGGGCGGTGATTGGCATGAAGCCGTTTGCCGCCGGCGAAAACAGCCCGCAACAGGCAGGTATGGCTTTCCAGATGAAGTTCAAGGTAAGCCATGTGACGCAACGCGGCGCGACCGTCATCAGTTGCCTTTCCGAAAACCAAGGCAACGAGGGATGGCCTACGGGGTTCAGGGTTACGGCAGCCGAGGCGGGCCTGCTGTTTGGAGGCAAGGAGGAGATATCGACAACCGAGAAAAAGACCTACAACGGCATACATAACGGGGTGGAGATGGAAACCTACATTGACGGCAACGGGGTGGAGGTACACATAGGTGACTTCCTCGACGACAACGACAATTGGGTCCCCGAAAGCCAGGCGGCCGTACTCAAGATCGAGAAGCCCTATGGCGTGACGATGGACATAGCCACGGACAAGTGGGTCGACCTGATGCTCGTGGTCTACACGCCCGCGCAAGTCGATGCCATGTTCGAAGGACAAGACATCATTACCAGCCAGGGAGAGTACGGCATCGCAATGCTGTACCTTAACGGGGTTTTGAGCCGCGTGAACAGATACTCAAAAAACAAGGTCATCACCCAGGAGTCTCCTGTCGCAATCACCATCGACAGCGACCATGCAAACGTGAACGTGAGGCTGATACGCTGGTACACACGCTTCCTGAAGGCGGACGAGACCCTCAACAACTGGATCCTTGGCCTTGACACGCAAGGCGACATGGTGACGGCCTACAACCGCAACGCCGTGGGCGACGGCCAGACAGCCGACGCAGACCAAAACATTGCAATAAGCATCGAATCTCTTGGGGCGAAGCGCAAGGGAAGGCTCACTTTCGTGAAGAGCAGCGCAGACTACGGAGGCGGAGCCACCGGCATAGAGGAACTCTTTGCAGACGGCGTCGGCAAAAGCACCAACTTCCACGCCGACTTGGTGAGGTGGGAGCCGCCACAAGACGAAAACGGTACGCCTGTGGGCGAAGGATTCGAGGCGCGCAACGTGAGGATAAGGATACAAGGCACGTCGAGCGTGAACTATCCTTACAAGAACATCCGCGTCTATCTCACCACACCTTTCAGCAAGAATGCAGGCTGCTCGCTGAAGATAGGCAGCACCTTATACACTTACGATCCAGGAAGCGGCAAGCTCAAGGACAGCCAGGGGAAGACTTGCCAAGGCTACTGCATCAGGGGAGCGGAAAAATCACGCCCGCAAACGGTGCTTTGCGCGAAGACCGATTTCGTGGACTCGTCACTGGCACTGAACACGGGCGGTGCCCACCTTTTCAACGACGTGATGGTCGCGCTCGGACTGCGCACGCCGCCGATGGAGCACGACGACCGTGTGAGGCAAGCCATTGACGGCATACCTTGCGATGTCTTTGCGGCTACGAGCGAGAGCGAGGCGCCGTCGTATTTCGGCCAGTTCGTGCTGAACAACGAGAAGTCGAAGTCGGGCAAGATATTCGGGATGGAGGGCAACGATGAATCCGTTTTCGTGCCGACGTGCCCCATAGCCTTGGAATCGCTCGAGAACAAGTACGCCTTCACGCTGTTTCAGGCGGCAGGCAGCGCAGACAGCCCAGAACTGGAGGCGCAGATGATGGATTCATTCGACGACGCGTTTGAGTTCAACTACCCCGAGGACGTGTTCTATAACGAGCAAAAGGCCATCGCGAGCCTCGGCAACGACTACGACCCTGACAAGAACCTTGCGACAGCGCAGCAGCGCACGGCCATCAAGAGGCTTATGGGATTCATCCACGACAGCGTGGCGGCAAGCGAGGTGGACATGAACGAACCCCAATATGGCGGGCACGGCGAATGGGCTTCTGCCGACAAACAAAAATGGGCAAGCCAATACTTCAAAGACCATGCAGCGGAATACTTCGATGTGAACTACCTGCTGATATATTACATCATCACCGACTATTGGGCCAGCGTAGACCAACGCGCAAAGAACATCCTTTGGCGCACATGGGACGGGATGAAATGGTATCCGACCTATTACGACGGCGACACGGCAATGGGCGTGCGCAACGACGCCTTCCTTGTGTACAAGTACGACGTGACGCGCGACTTCTGGGACACTGAGCGGGGCAAATACGCTTTCGAGGGGCACGATTCGTGGCTGTGGTGCCTCGTGCTGGCCAACTACGAGGAAGAGATGACACTGCTTGCCGACAGCCTGCGGAGAGGAGGATATATGAGCAACACGGAGATGCTGAGGGAGTTCAACGAGGTGATGATGGGCAACTGGAGCGAGCGACAGTACAACAAGAGCGGAAAACTGAAGTATGTCGACACGATGTTCAAAAGCACAAAATACTTCCCGTTCACGCTGCAAGGCAACAAGGAGTTGCACAGGACACAGTTCATAACGGAAAGGGCAGCCCTGCTTGACGCTCGATACAATACAGAAAACTACCGTGGCGACATCATGACGTTGAGAATCAACCGTGCCGCAAACGATGCGCCCGACAGTCTCACGATTGTCAGCGGCGACCTCTACTATTACGGATGGAGGGAAAACAACACGACGAAGCTGCGACCCGTGCGCGTGAACAACGGGGAGACCTACCAGATGATGTTCGCGCAGGCAATCAACGCGGGCTCGTCTTATGTCGCGGTGATGGGTGCCAGCAAGATAAAGGAACTCTACCTTACAGGCCTCGGCAACCATCTTGTCACCGAATTGCAACTCGGAAACTGCACGATGCTCACGAAACTCGTTGCAAGGGCCGACAACGGCATCGCGTTGAACGTGAACATGACGCTTGGCGGCATGGACACGCTGGAACACATCGACCTGACTGGGCAGACGAGCCTCTACACTGGCAGCAGCGGTTTGCTGAACGTGTCGGGGCAAGGCAGGCTGCGAACGCTTCTCGCCGGAAACACCAACTTCACCATCGTCAACCTTCCCGAAGGCGCACCTTTGTCGGAACTTGTGCTGCCTCCGACGCTAACAACCCTGACGCTGCGCTACCTTCCACAACTCACCCATAGCGGCCTGACGATACAAGGCTACGGCAGCATCACGGGCTTCAACTTCGCCGAATGCCCCGACATCGACTGGAAGGACATACTCGACCGCTGCCAGAACCTTCAGAGGGTGCGCGTTGAAGGTGTCTCAGGGAAAGTGGACCCCGCTTGGTTGACAGAACTGAAAAACCGGAATGTGAAAGGCTATGACAGGAACGGAAACCCAGTGGAATACCCTTGCCTGGTCGGTTCGGTGATGCTTTCAAAGGTCATCGCAGACGAAGATCTTGCCGCGCTAAGGTCGCATTTCCAACAAGGCGGGCTTGTCATCGCCGAGTGCCAATACTCTGTCTATGAGATTGACGACACGTTGGCCTACGACGGTGTGTTGACATCCGCCTGCGTCAAGAACCTGGAAAACGGCAGTATGGCAACCGACGCGACCGGCGAGGGCTATGTGCCCACCGGACACGCGGTGCTCGTGCGAAACAGGATGAAGCCGGTGTGGGGCGGGACGAACCAAAACGGAGAGTGGGTAGGCGAGGAAATCAGCGGCTCCGACTACAAGAGACTTGCCGACGGCAACGAATACGACCACGCTGACATTCTCAACGCCGGCAAAGACGCGATGATGCTATTGCCGCACTGTTGGTATAAGGGCGTGAACGACTTCATCCACCAGAAAAAGTACATCATTTGGAGCAGCATAGAGAACGGGGATGGCATCCCGCCACAATCGAGCGCACGCCACTGCGTAATAAAAAAACTGTCTGAAACCGAGGACGAGGCACAAATGCTTGTGCGCCTTTCGGCGGGCGTCAATGTGGGCTACATCGAACCGGGAGTGAGCGGCATCGCTACGGACGGTGTCATCGACTCATCCGACGCTGCCGCGACGTACAATGTCTATAAGATCGACATCGAGGGGATGAGACAAGTCAGGTGGCCGGGAATCAACGACGCCACCTACGGCGCGTGCTTCCTGGACGCAGACGGAGTGGTGATCTCGAAACACAACATGGCCGTCAACGGAGGCGATTTCGATTTCCAGGCAGACGAATGCGATTACCTGTACCTGCCCGTTCCCACAGGGGCAAAACACTTTGTCTTCACGACGAGAGCGGCAAACACAAGCGACCCGCGCAGCCTGGTCGTGGCCGTCGACAGCGACGAAGTCGAAGCGATCGAGCCGGACTGGGTCGAGCACAAGGAGTGCCTGGTCGGTTTGTACCACGCCAGCGTCGACGGGAACAACCGAATCCGTTCCTTGACAGGCAAGACCGTCACGAAAGGAACGACAACCCAAGAAGGCAGCACTTCGCCCAATTGGACCTACGACGAAAACGGCGACCCGACCAACGCGTCCGTCCCATCCAACCTCAAGTATTCGATGAAAGACCTGCAGAACCTTTCGCGCAGGCGCGGCAAAGGCTACCAGCTGCAGGACTACGAGATGACGAAGTTCGTCGCCATCCTGTTCTATTGCCTTACCGGAACGCTCGACTCGCAGTCCGTGTGCGGTGCAGGCCGAAGCTATTCCTTGACCGGGACGCGCGACGAAATCGGGAACCGCAGCACTACCAATCTTGAATTTTCGAGCAGTGCAGGCAAGACAAACAAATGCCTTGGCCTCGAAAGCTGGTTCGGCTGCATAGCCGATTTCGTCGACAATGTGGGGGTGAACGTCACCGGCTACGTCGACTTCTACAAGAGCCAGATGGCAAACGCGGGTGAAGTCAACGGGAGGTGGTGGATCTATGACCCCGACGAAGAAGAGGAACGATATGTAAAGGGGGTCGCTGTAAACATTAGCAACAGCTATGTCAAGAGAGTCAGGCACGGACGGCATTGCGACATTGTACCGTCCATCGTGGGTGGCACCTCAACCTCAAGGTATGCCGACACGTACTCATACAATCCTGTTCCAAATCGAGTGCTCGTGAGGTCTGATGCCAACGGAGGAGCCACCGGCGGTATCGCCTACGCAACCGCGACATTCTCGTCATCGATTGCGATCGGTTATTGCGGGACGCGGCTGGCATTTAGGGGGCGAATAAAGCTGTCAAACGAATAAGGACGTAAAAGCTAAATAACGAGTAAAATGATTATAGACGATTTCCGCAAGTATTACGATTCGGAAGCCGAAAGCGGCAAGATTATCCGAATAGCGAAAAGCCACTACATCCTGTTTTACGGCAAAGGAGTGGACGAAGGTAACGAAGGCGCCGTGTTCGTGTGGCGCAAGGACTACGACCACCTCCCATCGCGATCGGAGGCAAGGGCCGATGTCGAAGCCCTCGTCAACGGAATGACAGACAAGCGCATTTTGGAAGGCTTCGTCTGGAATGGGATGCCTGTCTGGCTGTCCACGGAAAACCAGTTCAACTTCAAGGCAGCCTACGACCTGGCTTTCCAGTCAGGAGGCGCCAACCTTCCAGCAAGGTACAAACTTGGAGAGGACCGGAACGGCAATCCAATCTACTACGATTTCGAGGACGTGGCGACATTACAAGACTTCTATCTCGGCTGCATAGGGTGGATTCGGCAGTGCATAGCCGAAGGCTGGGACGAAAAAGACAGAGTGGACTATGACAGCATGTTTGGAAGGTTGGAATGATTAGTGCGTCCCGGCCAAGGCCGTCGGGCTAATCAAAATCAGTTTCACCTTTTTATATTATGGCTACTACGTGGATGCCGGAGCGGGTCCTGGCTACCGTTTGCCCAAAAGATGGTTTAATAGGATTTACTGGCGAGAGTTCAACCAGTTGGGTCGACTGATGGCAGCGCAGTACGGCCAAGAATGGATTGACGAGGTAATGAAGTCCATCGAGACAATCAACCTTCACGGCTGAATGCCGGTGCCTTCGTGCTGATGGTATCAACCAATCGAGGATCCGCGTGGTTGGCATAGCGCGTGGTTATGCTCAGGTCGTGGTGGTCGGCGTGCTGCATGACGCTCAGCGCGTCAATGCCGCCTTTAAGCATCTCGTTGATACCAGTGTCGCGCAATGAATACAGCTGCATCTCGTCAGGCAACCCCAACGCCTCACGCATGTCCTGCCAATCCTTGCGGAATCGGCTGTAGGCCATCTGTTTCTTCCCTGGCATGTAGCCGTCGGAAAAGAGGTAGTCGCTCTTGTTGGCGTGTCGCGTCATCTTCTCCAGCCTCGTGACGAGTTCCGGAGTGAGTGACGGACTTCGCCGATAGTGTGTCTTGCTGTCATCCTCGCTTACCTCTATATATCGGTCGGCCAGCATCAGGTCTGACACATGCAGCCGCCAACACTCCTTCGGGCGTATCAACGCCGAGAATACCAGTTCGCAAAGGACAATGTAATTCTCGTTGCGCTCCGACCAATACTTGTAGATTTCCTTCCTGACCTCGTGAGGCACCATGATACGCTTCTTGCCTTCCTCGCGCTTAGTCTTGATGGAGGCAAAGGGGTTTTCTTTGCAATAGAATTTCTCTATGGCGTAGGTGAAGAATGCCCGTGCTTGCTTCAGACGGTTGTTGTAGCTTCGACCATGCAAGCCTTTTTCCTGCACGATGAAGTCCATGAAGTTGGTGGCCATCACGCGGTTGAAGCCCGAAATGGCAATCTTGCCATAGTTCTTTTCCACCCATTCCTTAAACACCTTGACGAAAGAGCGGTAATTGATCAAGGTGTCGGGGCGCACGTCGCCCGCTTTGTCGACCAGGTATTTGTCGAGCACGGCATTGATGGGTGTCAGCTCACGCGAATTGCCGGCACATCCCTCGAAGGGATTCCAGCCCGTGGCCAACTGTGTGTTTAGCCTGGTGATGACATCGGCGCAATAGGCCTTGAAGTCGGAGACTCTCGAATACTTCTTACGGATGCGGTTCATCTTGATCACCCGTCTTTCCATCGCATTGAAAGCCGGATTGAACACGCGGTATTCGATGGTCCAGCCATGCGCCGTGTATTTCAGCGATGCCGGAAGGTAGCTGATGAGAGGTTGAGAGTTTTGGGTTTTGACGAGACACATTTTTTTTTCTTCTTTTGTAGCCGAAACCTCAAAAGAATGAAAGTCAGTGTGTTACAAATTTTGCGCCGATTTTGCGCCGATTTAAACTCAGAAAGTCAGCGTAAATCGCTGACTTTCAGATTGTAGTGGGACGTACTGGACTCGAACCAGTGACCTCTGCCGTGTGAAGGCAGCGCTCTAAACCAACTGGGCTAACGTCCCTCCGTTGATACAAAAGACGCTTTGCAGCGTCTTTAAGTGGGGCGAACAAGGATCGAACTTGTGACCTCATGCCTGTCAAGCATGCGCTCTAAACCAACTGAGCTACCGTCCCATTTAACTGCGTTGAACCTCTTGGTTTGCAGGTGCAAAAATACGGCTTTTTTGGAAACCGACAAGAAAAATTCTTTCTTTTTTTGAAAAAATTATATCTTTGTGGAATCAAATCTATTCGTTATGAAGTTTAAATACCTATTAGTCAGCTTGTTCCTTGTTTTTGGAACGCTTTCGGCTACGGCCCAAGAGAAGAAAAACTTTGATTTGGAAGACCTGTATATGCGTCCGACGTTCTATGCCAAGAGCGTCAGAGGTATGAATTCGATGAAGGATGGAAAGACTTACGCCTCCTTCGAGAAAGGTCAACTCAACATTTACAACTACAAGACAGGAAAATTGGAGAAGACCTTGTTCGGCATCGCTGACCTTACCCTGCATCCTGACTCATTGCCTATCGGAATGCAAGACTATGAGTTGAGTGCCAATGAAGATAAGATGTTATGCGCTACCGAAATGGAGAGCATCTATCGCCATTCGTATCACGCTACCTATTATGTCTATGATTTCAACACGAAGACCTTGCAACCGCTTTCAGAGAACGGCAAGCAGCGCCTCGCCACGTTCTCGCCCGATGCAACAAAGGTTGCTTTCATGCGCGACAATAACTTGTTCATCAAGGACCTGAAGACAGGGGAGGAGAAGCAATTCACCAAAGATGGCCTCTACAACCATATCATCAACGGTGCACCCGACTGGGTCTATGAGGAGGAATTCAGTTTCTCTCAGGGTTTCTATTGGTCACCCGACAGCAAGAAGATCGCTTTCATGAAGTTTGACGAGAGCAAGGTGCGTGAGTTCCAGATGGAGGAGTTTGAAGGCCTCTATCCCGACTGGTATAGCTTCAAATATCCTAAGGCTGGCGAGGACAACTCCATCGTCGAGATTTATGTATACGACCTCGAAAGCGGCAAGACGGTGAAGATGGACACGGGCAAGGAAACCGACATTTATCTGCCCCGCATCGCTTGGACGAAGGATGCCAATGTGCTGGCCATCCAACGCCTCAACCGTCATCAGAACCATCTTGAAATCCTGGCCGCCGATGCAAGCACGGGCAAGAGTCGCGTGTTTTACGATGAGACCAACGAATATTACATCGACATCACCGATGATTGGCATTTCCTTGAGGATGGCAAGCGTTTCCTTATGACATCAGAGAGAAGTGGCTACAACCACATCTACCTTTGCAACCTCGATGGCACGGAAGCAAAACAACTCACCAACGGCCCTTGGGACGTGACCAGCGTTTATGGCTTCGACGGCAAGGAAGTGTATTTTCAAGCTGCAAAGAATACGCCTGTTGACCGCCAGATTTATGCTGTCAACCTGAAAGGCAAGATGCGCGAGGTGATTGGTCGCGAAGGCACCAACCAAGCCACTTTCAGCAATGACTTCAGCTACCTTATTAATATAAACAGCACCATCAACCAACCGCGCCAATTCGAGCTTTACACCAATAAGGGCAAGTTGGTGCGTGTGTTGGAAGACAACCATGAGTTTGCCGAGAAGCTGAAGACCTTCAACCTTGGCGAGAAGAAACTGATGAAGATCAGTGACCCAGCTTTCACTTTGCCTGATGGTACCCAAGTCGATGTTGACGCTTGGCAAATCCTGCCTCCCGACTTTGATCCTTCGAAGAAATACCCCGTGTTGATCTATGTGTACGGTGGTCCTGGCCATCAGACGGTCAGCAACTCTTGGGCCAACAGCGACTATTGGTGGATGCAACTGCTGGCTCAGCATGGCATCATCAGCGTTTCGATTAACAACCGTGGTAGCGGCGCTCAGGGTGAGGTCTTCAAGAAGATGACCTACCTGCAACTGGGCAAGTATGAGACTGAGGACATGATTACTCTTGCCAAGTACATGGCCAAGCAGCCTTACGTGGATGGAAGCAGAATTGGCATCTATGGTTGGAGTTACGGCGGCTTTATGGCAGCCAATGGTATCACCAAGGGCGCCGACGTCATCAGCACGGCTGTTTCTGTGGCTCCCGTGACCAACTGGCGTTATTATGACAATGTCTATACCGAGCGTTTTATGCGTACTCCTCAAGAGAATCCTGATGGATATGACCTTAATTCGCCCGTTCACAATACGGAGATGATTAAAGGTAACTACTTGCTTTGCCATGGCAGTGGTGATGACAATGTCCACTATCAGAACGCTATGGAACTCATTAAAGCTATGATTTCCAATGGTAAGCAGTTCGACCTGATGATTTATCCCAATAAGAACCACGGCATCTACGGTGGATATGAATATGGCAGTGGAGAATGTCGTATGCACCTCTTCAACAAGATTGATGACTTCTTGTTTGAGCATTTGCTAGGAGAATAATTTTAGGAATACAGATTACTTAATGCGGAATGGAGTCAAAGGCTCCGTTCCGCATTCTTTTTCTAAAATGTAACCGTCTTCTAGTCAAATCAAAAACACAAATGATGATGTGTTGGTGCTGTGTTTCGTCATGAAACCAAATATCGTTTCTGGACGGATATTTGCAACCCAGTTGCAAAACTTTTGCCGCATTTTTGCATCGTGATTTAAAGAAATAAATAAAAACTGCAAAATATGGCACATAATCATCATTCCGAGCACGAATGCTGCTCACACGAACACCATCATGAACACGACATTCAACAGGGTCGTGAACAGGCACACCACCATCATCACTGCGAGAGCGGTCTTAAAGGCCAAATTGTCAAGATTGTCGCTACGGTGATGCTGCTTGTTGCCTCTGTCATCATAGAGAAAAAGTGTAACCTATCCGTATGGCAGATGCTTCTTGTCTTTCTGATTCCTTATTTACTCATTGGCTTCGACACGCTCAAGGAAGCCGCTGAAGGTTTGGTACACGGCGATGCTTTCAACGAGCATTTTCTGATGTCTGTTGCCACTATTGGAGCACTCTGTATTGGTTTCTTTCCTGGAGCTGAGACTCAGTTTCCCGAAGCGGTCTTCGTTATGTTGTTTTTCCAAATTGGCGAGCTTTTTGAGGCATACGCTGAAGGTAAGAGTCGCGACAGCATTGCGCACCTGATGAGCATTCGCCCTGATGTGGCTTATGTGGAGCGCAATGGGCAGTTGGAAAGTGTCAATCCCGAGCAAGTTGAAGTGGGGGAAATTATCATTATCAAACCTGGAGAGAAAGTGCCGTTGGATGGAATAGTTGTTGAAGGCAATACTTCATTGAATACCGTCGCGTTGACGGGCGAAAGCTTACCGCGTGACGTTGCAGAAGGCGATGAAGTGATTTCAGGTTGTGTCAACCTTTCGGGTGTCATCAAAGTGCGTACTACTAAGAGTTTTGGTGAGAGTACGGTCTTGAAGATTATTGATTTGGTGGAAAATGCCACTGAAAACAAGTCGAAAAGTGAAACCTTTATCTCAAAATTCGCTCGCGTCTATACCCCGATAGTCGTCTTTGCCGCCATTGTATTGGCAGTGTTGCCACCGCTGTTTTCTGGTGACTTTGCAGGCACATTTGCCACTTGGCTCTACCGCGCTTTGATGTTCCTTGTGGTTTCTTGTCCTTGTGCTTTGGTCGTCAGCGTACCGCTCACGTTTTTTGGTGGCATTGGCGGGGCTTCACGAAAAGGCATCCTTGTTAAAGGGGCCAACTATATGGATGTTTTGGCTAAAGTTGGCACAGTGGTTTTCGATAAGACGGGGACACTGACCTACGGTCAGTTTGTAGTCACTGCAGTGCATCCAGAGAAGTGCGACGAATGTCATCTGTTGCATCTTTCCGCCCATGTGGAGCACTATTCCACGCATCCTATCGGAGCGGCTCTGCGTGATGCCTTTCCTGATGAGGCCATCGATGGCTGTAAATTGAGTGAAGTGGAAGAGATTGCTGGCCAAGGGATTCGTGCCAAGGTGGAAGATTGGACGGTCTGTGTGGGCAATACAAAAATGATGGACGCAGTCGGTGCTAAATGGCGCGATTGTGAGTGTGTGGGCACCATTATTCATATTGCCATTGATGGAGAATATGCTGGACATATTGTTATCAACGATAAGATCAAAGATGACAGTGCAGAGGCAATCGAAGCGTTGAAGTCATTGGGTGTAAACCGTACCGTTATGCTCACTGGCGACCGAAAAGAGGTGGGGGAGGATGTGGCACAAGAACTTGGCTTGAGCGAATGCTATTCAGGGTTGTTGCCTGCGGACAAAATTGCTTTTGTGGATGAATTGCTTAACTCAAGGCACTCAACTCTTAACAATCAACTTGCCTTTGTTGGCGACGGCATCAACGATGCACCTGTGCTGGCTCGCGCTGATGTGGGCATCGCTATGGGTGGCCTTGGCAGCGATGCTGCCATCGAAGCCGCCGATGTGGTGCTGATGGACGACAAACCTTCAAAGGTTGCTTTAGCTATCCGTATTGCACGGCGCACGTTGCGCATTGCCAAACAAAATGTCTGGTTCGCAATAGGTGTAAAAGTTGCAGTGCTCATTTTCGCTGCCTTTGGCATTGCCACTATGTGGATGGCTGTTTTCGCTGATGTGGGTGTCACAGTACTGGCTGTGCTGAATGCTATGCGGGCTCTCAAAGTCAAGTGACTTTCATTTGTGGATTTTGTTTGTCCTGAGGCGGATTTTTTTGTATGTTTGCATCCTAATACAGACAAAACCATTGAGATGAACATCGAAGAATTAAGAGATTACTGCCTTTCGCTGGGTGAAGTGGATGAAAAGTTGCCTTTCACGAAATTCAAGGGAGGCGACACGGTGCTGGTGTTCTATGTCTGCGGCCATATGTTCTGCTATTTTGATATCGAGGATTTTGAGGTGGTTTCTGTGAAGTGTCAGTCCGAGAGAATACCTGATTTGCTTGAAAGTCACAGCAGCCTTGGCCTGCCATTCAATGGGAATAAGAAACATTGGATGGGTATTAAAATCAAGGAATGCAACGATGATGCTTTGGTTAAGGAGTTGGTTGGCAATTCTTTTGAAATCGTAAAAAACAAATACACAAAAAAAATAAATATATTATGCTGCAAAAAGGAACAAAAGCTCCCTACTTTGAGGGTAAAGACGAAAACGGTAATACCGTGAAACTGACTGATTTCTCTGGAAAGAAACTGGTGCTCTATTTCTATCCCAAAGATAGCACACCTGGTTGCACCGCCGAAGCTTGTGACCTTCGCGACAATTATGAACGTTTTCTTGCATTGGGCTATAATGTGCTGGGTGTCAGTCGCGATAGTGCTGCATCACACCAACGTTTCATCACCAAATACAGCCTGCCTTTCCATCTCATTGCTGACACCGATCTGACTATCTTGAAAGCTTATGAAGCTTGGGGTGAGAAGAAGATGTACGGTAAGGTTACCGAAGGCACTTTTCGCACGACATACGTCATTGACGAAGATGGCGTTATCATAGATGCTATTGGCAAGGTTGACACGAAAAACCACACTGCACAGATTTTATAAGATGTATGGAATCAATTAATGCTATAGTGAAAAAAATCACTTTGTTGTCAGGCCTTCTGCTGTCTTTTTCAGGTTTGGCTCTGGCTCAGCAGGGCCGATTTGAACAACCGGTTTTCGACGAAGTGGTCTGTACGGAGAGCATACCTTTTAGTAGTGCTACGGCTCAGGGTGCATCTTCGCCTTCTACTTTGTGCCTTGATTTTTATGAACCGGAGGGAGACACTATGTCGTGCCGACCGTTGGTAATCACAGTGTTTGGTGGAGCCTTTGTCACAGGAAATCGCGCTTTCGTTGATATGAAGGAGTACTGCAACCGCTTGGCGACTTACGGCTATGTTGCTGCTTCCATTGATTATCGATTGTTGCCTCTCACTTCTTTGACTGCAGAGGGACTGGTTCGCACAGCCTATATGGCTTCGCAGGATGTCAGCTCGGCGGTGCGGTTTTTCAAAGCGCATGGTGAGGAATACCGCATTGATACGGCCGCTATCTTTCTACTGGGCAACTCTGCAGGTTCCATAGCCATCCTTCATGAGGTCTTTATGGACGATGATGAACGCCCTGCAGAAACCTATATCTCACCTGATTTGGGTGGTGTCCATGAATCGGGCTATGAAGAATACCTTCATTATTCACCTAATGTGGCGGGCATCATCCCTCAATGGGGTGGCGTGTCCGATCTTGATGTTATTGATAGCGATGAAACCACACCGGTTTGCCTCATTCATGGCACTGCTGACAATACGGTTCCCTACGACTCGGGGTATTGCTTTGGGGGATGGATGCCTAACTTGATGCCTTTTATGTATGGCTCACATATTATTGCTGAACATCTGGCCGCGTTGCAACATCCCGATTACGAGTTACATCCTTTCGAAGGAGAGGAACATGCTTTCTACTATACTAATACCTATCAGTTGGATATGCCTAAGTTCGACAGTTGCTTCAGTATCGTTCGCGATTTCCTTTTGTCGCACCTCTATATGCTCCCCAATGGAGCAACGCAACATTTTGAGTCTTTGGTTTCGGTGCATCCCAACCCTGTGACCGAAGTGCTGTATGTAACATGTTCGATAGAAGGCGAAGCGACTTTTGCTGTGATTGATATGTCGGGGAAATGCAGGCTCGCCGTTACTGAGACTGTAGGTTATGAACATAGTCTTGATGTGAGTCAGCTCCCGCGAGGCATATATCTGTTGTTGTACCGTAATAAAGGGCACCTTTCAATAGCCAAGTTTGAGAAGCTCTAGCGGTTTTAAAAAAAGGAAAAACGAAACAAAATGAAAAGATTTTATAAAATTATGCTTGCCGCTGTCCTTTTTTGCGGCGGCCTTCAAGTCAAGGCGCAGAATGATAGTATAATGCTATATTTCAGCACTGAGGAGATGCCCGACCTCATCAAGTGCTTGCCACCTCCACCCGATACCGTTGGGATTGACTTTGCCTATGATATTATGCGCTATATGTGGGGCAAGACGGAGCGCGGCAATGTCGCCCGTGCTGTTATCGCCTACCGCGATGCCGCTTGGGACTTCGACTCGCTCTTTGCGGAGTTCTACGTGCCTTTTGGCTTGATGATCTCGAAAGAGGGTACACCTGAGATTTACAGATACTTAGTGAACAGCCTTTCCACTATCGACCAGATGCGTGTTGAGCCGAAGGCTTTCTATCATCGAAAGCGTCCGTTTGAACGTTTTCGTGAGCATATGCTCACAATTTACGAAGAGCCTTATCTTTCTGGTGAAGGTTCCTATCCTTCAGGACACAGTCAACGAGGCTATGCCGTGGCATTGTTGCTTTCAGAAGTCAATCCCGCCAATGCAGATACCATTATGGCACGAGGTTTTATGTATGGTGAAAGTCGTGTCATTGTCGGCGCACACTGGCAGAGCGACGTTGATGCCAGCCGTCTTGCCGCATCCATTGGTATGGCTCGACTACATACCAGTCAGGCATTCCTTGAGCAACTTGCAAAGGCACAGGCTGAGTTCAAATGGTTGACTGGGACTTGGCCTTCGACCAATGATGCCAGTCAATTTGTGAATCTCGCTGAAGTTGTCCCCGATGCCATTTTGGAAATTCGCTATTATAGTACATATAACTTCGTTGGCACTCGTGTGGACGGATATGAGGAACCAGTCGCTTTGCTCACCCGTCAAGCAGCTGACAGCCTTCGTGCTGTGAGCGACGACTTGCTGAAACAAGGCTATCGTCTGAAGATATTTGATGCCTATCGTCCTCAATGTGCAGTCGATCATTTTGCGCGTTGGGCCACCGATGTCAATGACACTCTTATGAAGCCTTATTTCTATCCAGAGGTGCCACGAGACCAACTCTTCAAATTGGGCTACATCGCAGAGAAGAGCGGCCACACACGCGGCTCTACGGTCGACTTGACACTCTTCGATATGGCTACGGAGAAAGAACTGGATATGGGTGGCACTTTCGATTGGTTTGGCATTGAAAGCCATCCCGATTACGGAGGCAATCCCAAGACAGGTGAATACAATGGCAATGCCAAAATCACTGCCGAACAATTCAACAACCGTATGATTCTGCGTGAGGCTATGTTACGTCACGGATTCAAGGCTATAGATGAGGAATGGTGGCACTTCACCTTGAAAAACGAGCCTTTCCCAGACACCTACTTTACTTTCCCAGTGAGAACGCTTCAATAATGCTTGCAAAGCTTTTAATAATAAGTAGATGAGCGGAATTAGTTTAATAAAAGGCAAGAGGATTTGGCCGTCAGTAGTCAGTTATGGCGTTACCGAGCTGATATAGTTGACGGCTGTTTGTTTACAGCTAAGAAGTATATAATATTGCATTTAGTTTTAGACAGTTACTTATGAGATATTTCATTGTAGATGCTTTTACCAATCGGCCCTTTGGCGGTAATCCTGCAGGAGTGGTATTGCTCGACACGGATAGTTTCCCTGAAGAGAAACTTATGCTGCAAATTGCGGCGGAACTGCGTTACTCGGAAACAGCTTTCATTAAGCGACATTCCTGTAAGGAGTTTAGCATCAGATACTTCACTCCAAAAGCCGAGGTGGAACTGTGTGGTCACGCCACCATCGCTTCGTTTTTTCTGCTGCATCACGAAGGTCTGGCAACGGGAACATGTCTTTGCCATACCTTGGCTGGTGACTTGACTGTTGAAGCAGGGGAGAAGGTAATGATGCAAATGGCCATACCTCGCATTGTTGCTTCAGTCAAAGAGACGGAGGATGTTTGTAATGCATTAGGTATTAATGGTTTGCATTCTTTGATGCCAGTCCAAATTGCCTATTCAGGCCTCTCCGACTTTATGATTCCTTTGCCCGATTTGACTACTTTGCAGGTCTTACAACCTGATATGGAAGCCATTGCTGCTATTACCAAGAAATACGACGCTGTCAGTTTTCATGTCTTTGCTTTTGGCAATGACGGGTATACAGCCCATGTCCGAGATTTTGCCCCTCTTTATGGCGTTCCTGAAGAATCAGCCACTGGCACGGCTAATGCTGCGTTGACCTATTATTTGCAACAATGTGGTTATGTCAACAATGAATCGGAATGTACTTTCCTTCAAGGCGAAGCTATGGGAAGACCTTCTGTGGTTGCTACACGTATTCAAAAAGATGGAACTGTTTATGTAGGTGGTACAGCAGCGATAGTTGCTAAAGGTGAATTGTTTGTGAATCAATAATATAGTATGGAATCGGGATTATTGGAGTTTGATGCGGTCATCCTGCAAAACGAAGATATGGATGCTGCCTATGTGGAGGTTCCTTTCGATATCAAGGCGGTTTTCGGTAAAGACCGTTTGTTAGTCCATGCCACCTTCGATAGCGTGCCTTACGATGGACAAATCGTGAAAATGGGAATGCCTTGCCATATCATTGGAGTTCGGAAGGATATTCGGAAAAAGATTGGCAAGAGTTTTGGTGACACGGTTCACGTCACTTTTTGCGAACGGAACTAATAAAGAGGAATTATGTCAGAACTGAAGGATATATTATCTGGAAGAATAAGTGGGGACGAAGCCAAGGCCTTAGCTAAATTAGACTATAAGGGTGAACTTTTTCAACTGCTGTTTGACTCCGACAAGCGGACATCCGATAATTCCGCTTGGGTGATGACACACTTGCCCAAGACGGCGGATATTTGGCTGACTGAGCATCAAAACACCCTTATCGACGAAGCTATGAACACCACAAGCACCACAAAACGTCGTCTCATTATGAATCTGTTGGATAGAACTACGTTTCAAAAGGAGAGCATTCGCACCGATTTCCTCGATTTTTGCTTCAACACGATGCTTTCCAACGAACCTGTTGGTGTGAAGTCTTTGGCTATCAAACTGACGTATGCGCAAAGTGTCCATTATCCCGAATTGCTGGATGAACTCAATACGGCACTTCAAATGATGGAGCCTGAGGTGCTGCCTGCAGCTTTGAAGCATCTTCGAGGAAAGATGTTGAAATCGGAAAAGTGTTAAGTGACAGTTCAAAATTAAACTATTATGTCTTTTGATTTCGAGACCTGGGACTAGATCAATGCTATGTGTATCGAAGCCTTGTGTCGAATATGTAAACTAATTTTGTTTGTCTACTTAGTAGAATAAACTCACCAAATCCTATAGATCAGTTCCAAACTGATGTAACGACTGTTGACTTTGTCGGATTCATAGGAGATGAAATAAGGATTGTAGGTGTAATCATCTTCCTTGTTCCAGTTGAAGATGTCGAAAGCATTAAAAAGGAAGGAGAGGCGGCTGTCGAAAAAGTCAGCGCGAAGACCGCAATCGATGCCGTAAGCGGTTTGGTGGGTGGCAAAAAGCGTTTGCGTCGGTGAGTTGTAATAGGCTGTAGCATGCAGCTCAAGTTTGTTCCATAGTTTTACCCAAGTTCCAAGGCGCAGATTGCAGGACCACATATTGCTGCAAATCAAGCTGTCCTGGGTCTTGTCGTAATAGGTCTCAATGTGTGAGTTATAGGCGTTGGTTTCTAATCTGACGTTGAAAGTGGGACTGGGTCGGTAAGTGAGGTTGAATTCTCCACCTGCCTCGTAGTATTTGTTGAGGTTGACAGGTATGGAAAAAGGCACCACACGGTTCCAAAGGGAGTCGTAAGCAACATCGCCCACCATATTGATGGCATTGATGGAGTTATTAAAATAGCCTTTCACACTTATCGATCCAAGTTGGTCGGCATATTTAGCCCATGATAATTCGAAGATGTCGATCAAGGTGGGCTTCAGTGAAGGGTTGCCAATCGAAAATGATTCTTCGGCATACATTTTCTTTTTGGTGAAGTAGCGCACCCAAGGATAATAGGTCTTGCGGGTGTAGCTGAAGCTGAAGTTGTGCATTGATGGCGTGCGGTAGCTGATGTGCAAAGATGGTCGCCAATAGGCATACCGTAAAAGGGTATCATATTCAGGAGTGTCAAGGTGGTGTGATTTGATCCACGTGTATTCCCAACTGATGCCAGGCTTGATGGTGATGGAGTGCCCTATATGATGAAGTACCATTAGCGTGCCGGTTGCTTTGTTGGTGCTGAAACGGCGATTTTCGGAACGATTCCAGTCGGTGACGTAACCGTCTGTGCTTAAGGTGTCATAGAGGCCAATGTTGTTGTCAGGCTTCAAGACGTTAGTGAGGCTCAGGTAGATTTCTCCGTGATGTTGGGTCTTGCCTTCGGCATTTGGTAAGCGATAGGGGTGGGTGTATTCCACTTTGGCATCACAGCCTATGTCTGTGAAGTCATTGGTGTTGATAATGTCGCGGTTCAGGTTTGGGTGATTCTTGAAATTGCGCAGATCTTTGGTAATGCCTTTGCCGAAGTCGTATTCCGAATTCAGGAAGATGCCTATGGATTGGTTGGGTTGGGCGAATCGGTGCTGCCAACCTATACCGGTGGCACCAAATGAAAAGCATTGAAGGTCTTCTCTTTGGATGGAATAATCATATTCACCAATGTCGTCAATGTATTCCTTGCGATAGGTGTTGGAGGATGAAGATGCTTTGGTCTTGCTTGGGCTGATGCCAAAGTACGCCGTAAAATCGTTTTGCCGATCGGGGCGGTATTCTGCTTTGAAAAAGGCCTCAACCTCATAGTTGGATTCGATGTCGTTTCTGTAATAACGGGTGGAACTGGTGGTGTCGAGGCCATTGGGAATGCCATTCTCAAAATGGTCGACAAAGGAATAGCTATATCCTTTTGAATGCTTCTTGACTCCAGAATAACCGCCTTTCAAATTTGCGTCGAAAGACCATTTTTTGTTGTTCCAGATATAAGACACCCATGGCGACACATTTGGCCGTGTGTTGGATTGGAATCCGATGCTGAGATGTCGCTCAGAATTATCCTCTGAGTCCGTGATGATATTGATGACACCCGTGTCGGGAGCGGAGGTGAATTGTGCCGAGGGGTTGGTCATCACCTCGATGCGTACAATAGAGTGGGCTTTTATCTGTTGAAGGTAGTTCTTTTGGCTCTCTTCGTCAAAACGCGAAGGACGATTGTTGATGAACAACTCCACTTCGCTTACGCCTCGCAAGCTGATATTGCCTTCGGTGTCGACTTTTACGCCCGGCAAGTTCTGTAGGGCATCTGAAATTGTACCTTGCCGAGCCTTTGGGTCGCGACTGATATGGTAGATGGTGGTTTCGCCTTCGTTGACAAAGATTGGCCTTCCTGTCGATAGCGTATCTGTCGTTTGTGCTTGCAGGGCAAAGGAAAGGAGCAGAAATAGCCACGCTAAAACTGTTTTTTGTGTATGGCTTTTGGTAGGCTCTTTTGGTTCCACATGCACGGCCACATGGGTCTCTTCGCCGTAATGTTGGCGAAGCACGTTTTCCACTTCTGAAGCTTTGTCATGGGCTTCCTTCAGGCTGATATCACCGTCCATTAGGATATGAAGTTCAATGGCATAATGGTTGCCGATGCGTCGTGTGCGCAGTTCGTGAGGCTCTGATATGCCAGGCAGTTCCGCAACCAGTTTCAGAATCTCGTCTTCAACTTTGTCGGGAAGCGACTGCTCCATCAGGTCGCCTATGCCGTTTTTGAGCAAATCGAAGGCTACCTTTACGATGAAGGCTCCCACAACCACGGAGGCAATGGGATCAAGGATGGTCCAACGTTGTCCCAAAAAGATGGCACCACCAATGCCCACCGCTGTGCCGATGGAAGAAAGAGCGTCGCTGCGATGATGCCAAGCGTTGGCTTCCAATGCTTTGGAATTCAGTTTTTTCGCCTTGATGATAGAATAACGATATACGGCTTCCTTCAGCACAATGGATACAACGGCGGCCCAGAAGGCTAGCATTCCTGGCGCTTCAAGCACTTCACCATTGGCCCATGCAGCAATTTTCATCGCTCCTTTAACGATAATGCTGATGGCAACAGCCATCAATGCGATGCCGATGACGGTCAGCGCCAAGGTCTCATATTTTCCGTGCCCGTAGTCGTGCGATTTGTCCTGCGGCTTGCTACTGATTTTGACGAATAACAACACGATGATGTCCGTGACAAAATCAGAGAGCGAGTGAATGGCATCGGAAACCATAGCAGAGCTGTGTCCCAAAACACCCGCCACGAACTTAAACACCAGTAGGAGTATGTTTACTGCTCCTCCGATGAGGGTCACTTTATATATTTCCCTTTCTCTATCCATTGTTTGCCCTGAAAAGGAATATTGAGAATGCAAATATAATGGAATTGAAAAAACGGATAATCGAAAGAATTACGGCAATAGAATAATTGCTATCTTTGCCGACCAATCTTAGTCTTAAACAAGAATAATATGGATGCAAAAAAACAAGTGCGCAGATACTTTATCGTAGCCCTTGTTTTTGCATTGGTGGTTTGCGGAGGTCTTATTGGCATCTGCAATGTGGTGGTGAAGCAACAGGCAAAGGGTAGGGTGTATATTGATGTAAGCGAGATTCCTTACCGTAAGGTTGGATTGGTGTTGGGGACAATACCCATTGTGAACGGTTACCAAAACCGATATTATAATTATCGTATGGATGCCGCTGCAGAGCTGTATTTCGCCAACAAAGTCTCCTATCTTTTGCTCAGCGGCGACAACCATATGAGTCATTACAATGAGCCCGAGTCGATGCGTAAGTCGCTCATCGAAAGGGGAGTGCCCGATTCGGTCATCTACCTCGACTGTGCTGGATTCCGCACCTTCGATTCTATGGTGCGAGCCAAAAAGATTTTTGCTCAAGATTCGGTGACGGTGGTTTCTCAACAATGGCATAATGAGCGAGCTGTTTTTATTGCGGGACATTATGACCTTGATGCCATTGCTTTCTGTGCCAAAGACTATACGGCAGGCAGGAAAATCTATGTGAAGAACCACCTCCGTGAGGCCTTAGCCAAGGTGAAGGTGGTTCTCGATTTGATGGTCGGCAAACAGCCGCATTTCTTGGGCGATATTGAGCCTATTCCAAGTCAACAGCCTTGTCGCTGTCCTTAGGTTGTCACATCTGTTTCAATTGCTCCACAAATTCATCGATGCGGTGCATCTCTGCGGGGATGTCGATTTCTTGTGGGCAGTGTTCGGTGCATTGGTTGCAGCCGATGCAATGGCTGGCTTGTCGCAATCCAGGAATGTTGCGGTCGTAGCCGATAAGGAAACGTTTCCTTGCTTCCCAATATGCTTTTGCATCGCGGTTGCCTGTGGGCATATTGCCATGGATGATGCTCTCGTTGTAGTAGCCAAACACGGCCGGAATGTTCAATCCGTAAGGGCAGGGCATGCAGTAGTTGCAGGCAGTGCATGGCACGGTTTTCAGTTTGATGAACAGTTCGGCTACCTGCATCAAAAACTCGTCCTCTTCGGGCGTGATGGGTCGCAAGGGAGAATAGGTCTCCACGTTTTGCACCAGATGCTCCATGTAGGTCATGCCGCTCAGCACGGTGAGGATGCCTTCAGGCGTGCCGGCAAAGCGGAAGGCCCAGCGGGCGACGGGCGTCTCGGGCTCGCGTTCTTTCATCTGCTTCACGATGTGGTCGGGTTGTTTGGCGAGGCCACCTCCAAGCAGCGGCTCCATAATCACTGCAGGGATGCCACGGCGGTGCAACTCCTCGTAAAGGTATGACGAGTTGACGCCTTCGCCTTCTATCTCGCCAAAGCTCCAATCCACATAGTTCAATTGGATTTGCACGAAGTCCCAATGGTAGCGGCCTTCGTCGTGCCATTGCATCATGGTGTCGAACAGTTTCGGGTCACCGTGGAACGAAAAACCGAGGTTGCGGATGCGGCCTGCCTTTTTCTGTTCCACGAGCCAGTCGAGGATGCCATTGTCTATGAAACGGGTGTTGAACATCTCCATGCTGGTCAGGTCTTTGTTCGAGCCACCGATGCTGTGCATAAGCAGATAATCAACGTAGTCGGTCTGTAATTGCTTGAGAGAGTTCTCAAACATGGCTTTCGAAGCCTCTGCGCTCCATGTCGTGGGGCTGAAATTGGAGAGTTTGGTGGCAATGTAATAGCTATTGCGTGGGTGCCGTGACAAAGCAATGCCGGTGGAAGTTTCGGAATATCCTCTTGTGTAAACGGGGGCGGTGTCGAAGTAGTTGACACCGTGTGCCAATGCATAGTCCACCTCCTCGTTGACCATTTCCTGGTCGATACGGGCGTTGGGGTCTTTTCGCATGTCTGCGCCGTTTTCGATGGGCAGGCGCATCATACCGTAGCCCAAAAGCGACACCTTGTCGCCAGTGTTAGGGTTGGTGCGGTAGGTCATCTCGCCTTGGCCGTCTATGACGTTTTTGGCGATGATGTGCGTCGTTTCGCCGTCGTTGTTTTTGCAGGCGGAAAGCACTACCGAGGTGGCTACTGCCGCGCTGCCTATATGCTTTATGAATTCTCTTCTATCCATTGTCGTGTGTTTTATGTT
>CAMJRR010000013.1 GCA_946408345.1 uncultured Bacteroidales bacterium
GCTGTCATCCTCATCACCCTCAAGCCATGAACGACGACACCTATTATATGTTAGCCACACGCGGCGAAGGCCTTTACAAGGAAAAAGGCAGCAAGTTCATCGCCGAGACCTTCATCGTGATGAATGAGGACGAGGCCAAGGCAGCGGTTGCCTCTGTCAAGAAAAACTATTTTGACGCGAGACATCATTGTTATGCCTACATGATTGGTCCCGACAAGAAAACCTTCCGTTCAAGCGATGACGGAGAACCCTCAGGCACGGCGGGCAAGCCCATCCTCAACCAGATCCTTTCCAAAGACGTCACCAATGTATGTGTCGTCGTGACCCGCTACTTTGGCGGCATCAAATTGGGCACTTCAGGCCTCATCAATGCATACAAAACTGCTGCCCGCGAAGCCCTTGACAACGCGCAGATTGTGGAGAAAACCATAAATGAAATTTACAGTTTGGAATTCGAGTACCCCTTGATGAACGAGGTGATGCGCATCATGAAAGAGGAAAATTTGGAGCAGCAAAATCCACGCTTTGAATTAGACTGCTATTTGGAGTTTTCAACAAGAAAAAATTCCGCTTCAAAAATTTTCGAAAAATTCAGCAATTTATTTGGGGTAAAAATAACACATATCAAAACAATGTAAATCATATATTTACAAATATTTTATTTTCCACAAAATCGAAAATCTCGTATTTTAGAAAAAAGAAAATCAAAAATCAATAGATTTTTAATTTTTTTATAAACAATTAATCCTATATTTTTGCCATGTCAAAACGAGCCCAAAAAGCACGATAAAACACTACATTCATTCTACTTTTCAAGTAGTTTGAAAGACAATAAAATAGAGCATTTTTACGATGACAAAGGACCATGTGGAAATATGGAATAGCTGTTTGTCTGTGATTAAAGACAACGTCACGGAGCAGGGATATAAGACCTGGTTCGAACCCATCGTGCCGCTCTCGCTGACCGACAACGTGCTGACCCTGCAGGTGCCCACCCAGTTCTTCTATGAATACCTTGAGGTGCATTATATTGACCTGCTCAAGACCGTCATCAAGCGCTTCGTCGGTGCAAAAGGGAAATTGGAATATAGGATACCTGTGGATAGTGCCAATACCTTTGGTTCCATCACCCTGCCCAGTTCCAACCGCAACTATCCGAAAAATCCCATCGGTCAACCTCCCGCACCCGAGCGCTTGTCACAAGGCCCCATCAATCCGTTTGTCATCCCCGGGCTCAAGAAACTGCAAATCGACTCGCAGCTCAACGAGAACTACACCTTCGACAACTTCATCGAAGGCGAATGCAACCGTTTGGCCCGTTCGGCCGGCCTCCGCGTCGCCAAAGACCCGGGCAAGTCGGCTTTCAACCCCTTGGTCATCTATAGCGGAACAGGACTAGGCAAGACCCATCTTTGTCATGCCATAGGACTGGAGACCAAGCGTCTGCATCCCGAGAAAACAGTTCTCTACGTACAGGCCGAACAACTCTCCACCCAATATGTGACCGCCAACAAGAACAACAACCGTCCCGATTTCATCAACTTCTACCAGATGATCGACGTGCTCATCATCGACGACATCCAGTTTCTTGCTGGCAAGGCGGGTACACAGGATGTGTTCTTCCACATCTTCAACCACTTGCAACAAAACAACAAGCAGATTGTCATCACCAGCGACAAATTCCCTTCGGAGCTGCAAGGCATGGAAGACCGTTTGTTGTCGCGCTTCAAATGGGGCCTGACTGCCGATCTGCAATCGCCCGACCTCTCCACGCGCACCTCCATCATCCGTGAGAAACTGCATGACAACGGCATCACCTTCCCTGAGGAAGTGGTGCAATACATCGCCAGCAATGTGCGCAACAACATCCGCGAGTTGGAAGGCGTTATGAACTCGCTCATGGCACAGTCGCTGCTCAACAAGAAGTCCGTCACCATCGACATGGCGCAACAGATCATTGACCGATTCGTACGCAACACCGTCAAGGAGGTCTCTGTTGAATACATTATTAATATTGTGTGCGAGTATTTCAAAATCACGCCCGAGCAGATGGCGCTCAACACCCGCAAGCACCAAGTAGTGCAGGCCCGTCAGATTGCCATGTACCTCTCGAAGAAATACTCCAACGCCAGCCTGGTCTCCATCGGTCAGCAGTGTGGCAAGAAAGACCACGCCACGGTGCACCATGCTTGCAAGACCATCGCCGACCGCCTTGAAACCGACAAGCAGTTCAAAGTGATGTTTGCCGACATCGAGAAGAAAATCGCCTTGTCATAACCCATCATTTTATGACTAACAACTTTGGAAAACTCTATCTCGTGCCCAACCTGCTTGGTGCAACGAAACCTGAACAAGTAATTCCTACAGGAACGCTCCAAATTGTAAAACGGCTGAAACATTTTGTTGTGGAAAACACCCGCACCTCACGGCGCGTGTTGAGCCGCATTGGGATGGACTGCGCCATTGATGACATCGAGTTCATCGAGCTCGACAAGCACAACGCCCGCAACCTCGACCTGATGGAGCACCTCGGCGCCTGCCTGCAAGGCGAGGATATGGGCCTGATGTCGGAAGCCGGCACGCCCTGCGTCGCCGACCCGGGCGCGCTGGTCGTAGACTTAGCTCATTCCGCTGGCATACAAGTGATTCCATTGGTCGGACCCAATGCCATGATTCTTGCTTTAATGGCTTCTGGCTTCAACGGACAGTCTTTTGCTTTCCATGGCTACTTGCCTATCAAGAGCCCTGAGAGGCAAAATGCTATCAAGGATTTGGAACGCCGTTCGATGGCCAACAACGAGACGGAGCTGTTCATTGAAACGCCTTTTCGCAACAACGCCATGCTGCAAGATTTGTGCAAGAACCTCTACCCTGCTACAAGAGTTTGCGTGGCTTGCAACCTCACCTGCGACGACGAACTCATCATCAGCCAAAGCATCGGGGAATGGAAAGACTACAAAGGCGACCTTAACAAAAAGCCCGCTGTGTTTCTGGTTTACAGCGAGCCGAGGAGGAACTTCCAAAGAAGGAAGTAAACTATCTGATATTCAATATCCTATGGACTTGCAAGGATAGCCGCCAGCCAGGGTTCTGCATTACCGCCTCAACGCAGGCTTTCATGTTGGCTTTTCGTTGTGTTTCGTCTTCACAAAAACACGGCTGCAAAAAACGATGTTTCGCCTGAATTTCATCATATTGCACCAAATCCTGACCAAGATAGACCACCTTCAACTCATCACAATGCTTTAACACACAAGGTTCCAAGTTGCCACCTTCGAAAGCGGTTTTAGGCGAAAGCGTTACCCAATCAAGATTGGTGGGCAAAGGTCGCGTCCCGTTGGTCTCAATGGCGATGGTCTTGCCTGTCTTTTGTTTCAGCTCTGTCACAAAAGCCTCATCGATGAACAAAGATGGCTCTCCACCCGTCAACACGACCAATGGTGCAACAGGATACTTATTGACTTCCTCTACAATCTCTTGCAACGACATCATCTGCCCTTCCTGATGTTGTGTGTCGCAAAAGGCGCAACGCAGGTTGCATCCGCTGAAGCGCACGAAGACAGCAGGCGTACCGCTATGGTAGCCTTCACCTTGAAGGGAGTAGAATATTTCGTTAATCTTATACAATGTTGAATCGTTGATTGTTTAACTGTTTAATTGTTTGACAATCAGCTCTCAGCTCAAATCCAACCAAGCTGATAGCTAATAGCTTTCAATATCAATCAAAATTCTGCGGGGCATCATCCTTGATGTAGGAGGCTTTATTGTCGCGTGACTCCCACACATCAGCGCGGTAACAATTTGGAACGGTATCCACAATCCACTTAGCCAAGTTCTCGGCTGTAGGATTGAAGTCCAGGACTTCGTTGATATTGGTATGGTCGATCTTTCCGTGTATCAAGCGCTTGATTTCGGTGAAGTCGCACACCATGCCATTGCTGTCGAGCTTTTCAGCACGGCAATACACATTGATTTTCCAGTTGTGGCCATGCAGGTTCTCGCATTTGCTCTCATAGTCGAGGTAAAGCTGATGGCAGGCGGATATTTCTAGGGTTTTTCTGACGTAATACATATTCAGTTGGCAGTTTTCAGTTATTCAGTTATTCAGTTGAAGCAGGTTGCTGAGCCTGTCGAAGCACCGTCTTGATTTCTGTCGGCCCTTCGACGGGCTCAGGGACCTTAGCAATATGATTCATATTCGGTATGGTCCTCGATTCCAGCATCTTTCAGAGCTTGGCGGCGCTCTCGGCAAGTGCCGCATTTACCGCAATGCTTCTCGCCACCTTTATAGCAGGAATAGGTCTCGGTATAGTCCAAACCCAAGGCCTTGCCGTGCTCAGCGATTTCTTTCTTGCTCAAATAGGTATAAGGCGCAAAAACCGTGATATTCTCATAAGTTCCCGCCGACATGGCCTCTGACATGGCATTGACAAAGCCTGGGCGGCAGTCGGGATAGATGGAGTGGTCGCCGGCATGGTTGGCTATCATCACGCGTTTCAAGCCGTTGCTCTCGGCAATACCCGCGGCAATAGCCAACATAATACCGTTGCGGAAAGGCACCACCGTCGATTTCATGTTCTCGTCGTCGTAGTTGCCTTCAGGGATGTCTGCCGCTGTCATTAACAAGGCACTCTTGAAGTAGCGGTGCATAAATTCCAGAGGAACAATAATATGCTTGATGCCCAAGCGTTGGCAATGCGTCACTGCGCACACTCGTTCACGACCGTTCTGGGTGGAGCCATAGTCGAAGGTGATGGCGAGGGCGATTTCGTCCTTGTATTCGTATAGCATAGTGGTCGAGTCCATGCCTCCCGATATGATTATAACCGCGTCTTTCATGAGTTGTGGAATGCTGACATTAAACGTTGCTTCACCATGTCTTGATGCTCGGCATCACCATAGTTGGCAAAGGGCTTGATGGAGATGCCGCCACGGGGATTGAATAAGCCGATGACCTCCAGATACTTGGGGTCCATCAGCTTGACCAAGTCCTTCATGATGATATTGACGCAGTCTTCATGGAAGTCGCCGTGGTTGCGGAAGCTGAAGAGGTAGAGTTTGAGGCTCTTGCTCTCCACCATCAGTGTACGCGGAATATAATTTATTATAAGGTGTCCAAAGTCGGGCTGGCCTGTCTTGGGGCACAGCGAGGTAAACTCGGGACAATCCAAAGTCACAAGGTATTCGTTCTCAGGATGTTTATTTTCAAACACCTCCAGTACCTCGGGTGTATAGTCATAATTGTATTGGGTATTTTGGTTGCCCAACAGCGTGACACCTTTCAACTCTTGTTCGTTTCTTGACATGGGTTTATATTTTGGCTGCAAAATTAGTAAATGTTAGTTGACGGAATGCCCTGAAGGTCAGAAATCCATCAAAAATCATTCAAAAAAACAAAAGAAAATCCGTGTCTTCCAGTCATTTGACCCATAGACACGGATTATCTAGGATTTTGATTTAATTTTTAAACAGATTTCTATCCGAAGGATATACCATATTTAACACCCCGACGTGGCCCGCTCTAGTCTCTTCATAATCGAGAAGATGAACACGGCGGAGAGCAGACAAAGCACAACGAGCACACCCCACACCATCCAAAGCGGCATACCCGTACCCCAGATGCGGGCAATGACACTGGTGAGGTAGTTACCGATGGCGGTCACGCAGAACCACAAGCCCATCATCATGCCCTTGTACTTGGGTGGTGCCACCTTTGTGACAAATGAGATGCCGATGGGGCTCAACAATAGTTCAGCAAATGTCAGAACGAAATAAGTGCTAATCAACCAGTTGGGCGAGACTAATGTGCTACTCACACCACCTTGGGCCTTCAGTTCAGCAGGACTGGCCAAGGGGAATGAGCAAATGACCAAGATAAGGAAGCCCAACGCGGCCACAATCATGCCCATGCCAATCTTACGCGGCGAAGAAGGCTCCTTGCCTTTCTTTGCCAAAGCACCGAAGACCGCCATCGAGACAGGTGTCAAGGCGACAACAAAGAATGGATTGAACTGTTGGAATTGCTGCGGCAGGATGTTAATCGTGTCGGGCATAACGTGATAGAACGTCCACGCCATAATCCACAAAAACGCCGTTATGCCGCATAAGATGCCACGATTCAAAGGCTTGGTGGCCTGAGCAGCCCCAAACATCGTATAAATCGAGATGGCGACCATCGTCAGTGACCAGATATTGAAGCCAAACCGAGTGAAACCACTTGCCGTGCTTTGCGTGTAGTCGCGGGCGAAGTAAGTCAGGCAAAGGCCAGCTTGTTGGAATGACATCCAGAAGAAAATCACTACAGCGAAAACCATCACCAGGGCAGTGATACGCTCGCGTGTCTGTTCCTTCGAGAGTTCCGTCACATTCACGGTGGTGCTTTCCATGGCCTTAGCCTGCTTGGTGTTGACATCGGCATGCTTGAACCACTTACGACAGCTCAGATAGATAGCCATCGAGAGAATCAATGAAATGCAAGCTACACCAAAGCCATAATTGTAGGCACCCGACAAGGCATCAATATAGTTGTTGGCGAAGCCAGCCAAGTCGTTGACATTGCCACCTTGCTGTACGGCCAAAGCCTCGAAAGTGGAAAGTGCCTCGGGCGTGATGGTGCCATCAAGGTATTGGTGAGCCAATGAAGGAATCTGTGGCACATAGCTAAAGCCTGCCTTGCCGAGGAACAAGTCTGTCACTTTGGTGGCGGCCATGGGAGCAAACATAGAGCCAATGTTGATAGCCATGTAAAACAGGCTGAAGCCGTTATCGCGGAAGGCACTGTATTTGGCCTCATCGTAGAGGTTGCCCACCATCACCTGGAGGTTACCTTTGAACAAACCTGTACCAATGGCGATGAGTGCCAAGGCAGAGAACATGGTAATCTTTGCCGTAGTCGTCGCCATAGGTACCGCCAGCAGGAGGTAACCAAGGAACATGACCACGATACCCGACTTCACCATCTTGCCGTAACCGAAACGGTCGGCGAGCATGCCACCGATGAGCGGCATAAAGTAGACGCATCCGAGGAAGATGCCGTAGATATTACCCGCTTGTGCTTCGTTGTAGCCGAACTTGGCTTGCAGGAAAAGCACGAAAATCGCCAACATCGTGTAGTAGCCAAAGCGCTCGCCCGTGTTGGCCAATGCGAGGGCATAAAGCCCTTTAGGATGACCTTTGAACATAATTATGAGGTTTTATTATTCGTTTTGTTGATGATTCATTAAGCGTTTGGTTTCGCGGAGTTCCCTTTGCAGTAGTTCCATCCGCTCTTTCAACTGCTCTTGCGAAGGCAAAGCGTCTTTAATTCGGATATTATTATAAGTGGCCACGCCCATCGGTGTACTGATGCCCCTGAACGACCATTGCACATCGGTGCTGTTCATATCCGAGCAAATCAGCAAACCGTTGGTCGGATTGTCATCGTCGGCTTTCAGCAGTTCGTCCACAGCATTCACATAATAGTTCAACTTGCCCGCATACTCAGGTTCAAAAGGCTTGGCTTTCAACTCGCAAGCGATATAACATCTCAATCGGATATGATAGAACAAAAGGTCTATCTTCCTTGTGCGACCACCGACAATGATTTCCTTCTGTTTACCGATGAATGCAAAGCCTGTACCCATTTCCAAAAGCAAGGCAGTGATGTTTTTGGAAAGTGCCTCTTCCAATTCCGCCTCATCGTATATTTCGTGGCTGACCGTTGCAAAGCCGAAGTCATAGTTTTCCTTCAACACTTCCTGAACGAGCTTACTCCGCAAAGCAGGCAGATGCTCCGAAAAGTTGTTGATGATTTTGCCTTGATGTTCAAATAAATTAGCCTTGATACAGTTTATTAGTGCTGAACGGCTTAATCCCTTTTCTATGGTCTGTCCTAAATAGAAAACAGCTTCTTCTATGGATTTGCATTTTGTTATTATCTCCACATGGTGCCGCCACGGTACAAGAGCAAAAAGCAGCGGAAATTCTCCACCAAGTTGGTGGAGTTTTTCATCCTCCAATTCTGCACCAGTTTGATACAATTTTATAGTATTTTGATTATCAATATCTTGTATTTCTTTACCAACTTGGTAAAGTTTTTTGTCTTCTATTTCTTTACCAACTTGGTAAAGTTTTTTAGACAATTGATTTATAGTATGTTGTAATTCTCGAATGGCTTGTTGGAGAATTTCCGCATCCGTTTCATTGGTATAAAACAGATACCATCTTTTCATAAACCATAGATTTGAGGTAGAGAATCCATCTATATCCGGAAACTCACTCTGCAAATCCAGACTCACTTGCTCCACAACGCCCGCACCCCAACGTTCCTCAGCTTTTTTCTGCACAAGGTCGCGGCCAAGTTGCCAGTTGAAAAGCAGTTTCTCCGCATTCACCCTTACGGCAGCCTTCACTTGCGCCGAGCGGTAGCGGTGCTTCACTTCCGCGATCCAATCGGCATAGTCCGTATCGATGTGAATGTCGTGCGAACTGACGATGCGTGGCTGTTCCAAATCGTTATTTTCCATTTGCATTTATTTTGCTGCAAATGTATAAAAATGTTTGGTAAGAACACAAAAAACTTTATCCCTGCGCATTGTCAAAAATGGCATGAAAAAAAGCCGACATCGCTGCCGGCTTTTTTCGCATTGAAAATTCAATGATTATTTAGCGACTCTCTCAAGCCATTTCAGCATGCCGAGCATAATCGCCATGGAAGCGAGGCATATCAAAGCGAAGACAGCCCATGTCATCCACTGTTGCGGGAAAGCATTCAGCATTCTGACACCGAGGAAGATCAAGAGGTTGCCAACGGCTGTTGCTGACAGCCACAAACCTTGACACATACCCACCAAGTGGCGTGGTGCAATCTTGGAAACGAACGACAGTCCGAGAGGCGAGATGAACAGCTCGGCCACGGTGAGGAAGAAGTAGGTCACAATCATCACCCACGGTCCGGTCTTCATAGCAGCCTTGTCAGCTTCCGGAAGGGCCTTGAATGCATCGCCAGACGGATAGTTGTGAACCACGGCGATGATAATCAAGAAGATATAGGCGCATGCAGCGATAAACATACCCAAGGCAATTTTCTTAGGAGTGGACACTTCCTTGCCTTTGCGGATGAGGGAGGCAAAAATCCACATGATGATAGGCGTCAGCACGATCACGAAGAACGGGTTGATGAATTGCAATATCTCAGGCGCGAGAGCGCTGGTATCCACGAAGTCGCGGGCGAAAATGGTCAGCGACTGGGTGTTCTGGTGGAACGAGAACCAGAAGAACACGGCGATGCCGAGCACAGCATACAGGGCTGCCATACGCTGTTTGATTTCCTTGGCATCGGCCAGGCGTTCTGCTTCAGTATACTCTTGTGTTGCGGCTTTAACCTTTTTCACAGGATTCGGGAGTTTGTTCTTGACAGCAACAAAGATGAACAAGGAGATAAGCATAGCCAACACCGAGAAGATGAAGGAGTAATGCACACCCGTGTTGTACACCTGGAGATAGTTCTGGCAGAAGGTGTCAAGATTTGCGCCCCCCGACAACTGGGTGAGATTTGACATGTCATTGCCTTCCATGGTGTCCATGATGAACTTGTGGCACAGACGCGGGAGGTCGGCATTGTAAATCAAACCCTTTGTCTTCAAATACCATTCACGGACGAGGGGAGCCACAAACGGGGCAATCACACCACCGATATTGATAAACACATAGAAAATCTGGAAGCCGCTGTCGCGCTTCTCCTTAGCCGAAGCAAGAGCCTCAGGACCTTGCTTGGCAGCCTCAGCCTCGAAGTCGTCGTACAACTGACCCACGATGGCTTGCAGGTTACCCTTGAAGAGACCATTACCGCATGCAATAAGCACCAAGGCAATCATAGCAAGGGCAAAACCACCACTGCTGAAAACAGGAATGGCAAGTAGGCCGTAACCGATAGCCATCACAACGATACCCGTAATGATGGTCTTCTTGTAGTTCTGTGTACGGTCGGCGATGATACCACCAGGCAGCGCAAGCACATAAATCAAGAAATAGAACACGCCAAAGATAAGACCCGATGTTCCGTCGGAGATACCGAACTTGGAGCAGATGAATAGCACCAACACGGCATTCATGATGTAATAGCCGAAGCGCTCGCCCATGTTACTCAAGGCAGCGGCAATAAGGCCTTTAGGATGTTCTTTCTTGGCCTTGTTCAAGTAAAAGATCAAGAAAGGGATGACAATGATTAAGATCATGACGAAAACCACCATCATCCTGTGGTTCTGCCAAAGATTTGCTAATGTACCCATAATTGAGATTTTAAATGATTATTGAATTATTGAATTGATTTCTCGTTTTACAATTAACGGACAAAAATAGGAAAATTATCAATGCCATCCCAAAATTGAAGAAAAAAGTCTTACGTATAGACAAAAAATCGCTACTTTTGCCGATTGTTTGCGCATAAAAGGCTTGACTATTATATGTCGGCCCTTCGACAAGCTCAGGGACCTTGGTTCAGTCCCGCATCAAACAACAATTCAACAATTAAACATCCTATAAATGGAAATCAGCAGCAAATACAGCCCTCAGGAAGTTGAAGGCAAATGGTACGAACACTGGATGGACAAGAACTACTTCCACTCCACTCCCGACGAACGCGAACCCTATACCATCGTGATCCCGCCGCCGAATGTGACTGGCGTGCTTCACATGGGCCACATGATGAACAACACGATTCAGGACATCCTGATCCGCCGCGCCCGCATGCAAGGCAAGAACGCCTGCTGGGTGCCCGGCACCGACCACGCCTCCATCGCCACCGAAGCCAAGGTGGTGAACAAGCTGGCGCAACAGGGCATCAAGAAGACTGACATCGGCCGCGAGGAGTTCCTCAAGCACGCTTGGGACTGGACCCACGAGCATGGTGGCATCATCCTCAAGCAGTTGCGCCGCCTCGGTTGCTCCTGCGACTGGGAACGCACCTCGTTCACCATGGACGACATCCGCTCGAAGAGCGTCATCCGCGCCTTCGTCGACCTGTATAACAAAGGCCTGATTTACCGTGGTGTGCGCATGGTCAACTGGGACCCGAAAGCCTTAACGGCTTTGAGCGACGAGGAAGTCATCTTCAAGGATGAGCATAGCAAACTGTTCTATCTCCGTTATTACCTCCACGAGGACGACGGCACAGGCGCCACGGGCGCTGAAGGCGAGATCATCCACACCGATGAGCAAGGTCGCCGCTATGCCGTGGTGGCCACCACGCGTCCCGAGACCATCATGGGCGACACGGCCATGTGCATCAACCCTGCCGACCCCAAGAACCAATGGCTGCGCGGCAAGAAAGTCGTGGTGCCGCTGGTCAACCGCGTCATCCCCGTCATCGAGGACGGCTATGTCGACATCGAGTTCGGTACGGGCTGCCTGAAGGTCACTCCCGCCCACGATGTGAACGACTACATGCTTGGCGAGAAGCACAACCTGCAGAGCATCAACATCTTCAACGACGATGCCACTTTGAGCGAAGCCGCTGGCATGTACATCGGCATGAGCCGCGAAGACTGCCGCAAGCAGATCATCATCGACATGAAAGAAGCCGGGCTGTTGGAAAAAATCGAGGACTATAATAATAAGGTGGGCTACTCCGAGCGTACCAATGTGCCGATTGAGCCGAAGCTCTCGATGCAGTGGTTCCTCAAGATGGAACACCTCGCCGACATCGCGCTGAAACCCGTGTTGAATGGCGACATCAAGTTCTATCCCGCCAAGTATGTCAACCTCTACCGTCACTGGTTGGAGAACATCAAGGACTGGTGCATCAGCCGTCAGCTGTGGTGGGGCCATCAGATTCCGGCCTACTACCTGCCCGAAGGCGGTTTCGTGGTCGCCGAGACACCCGAAGAAGCCTTGAAACTCGCTATCGAGAAGACAGGCAACAAGAATTTGACCCTCAAAGACTTGCGTCAAGATGACGATGCTTTGGACACTTGGTTCAGCTCATGGCTGTGGCCTTTGTCGCTCTTCAACGGCATCCTCGACCCCGACAACGCCGAGTTCAAGTACTACTACCCCACCAACGACCTCATCACCGCCCCCGACATCATCTTCTTCTGGGTGGCGCGCATGATCATGGCCGGTGAGGAATACCAAAATGAAGTGCCGTTCAAGAACGTGTATTTCACGGGTATCGTGAGAGATAAGTTAGGCCGTAAGATGTCGAAGTCCCTCGGCAATTCCCCTGACCCAATCGAGCTTATCGACAAGTTCGGTGCCGACGGCGTGCGTATGGGCATGATGCTCAGCGCTCCTGCCGGCAACGACATCCTCTTCGACGAGGCCCTCTGTGAGCAAGGCCGCAACTTCTGCAACAAGATTTGGAATGCCTTGCGTCTGGTGAAAGGCTGGAATGTGGACGAAAACGCCGCCCAACCTGAGGCCGCCAAGATGGCCGTGAAGTGGTTTGAGGCTCGCTTCAACCAAGTGCTGGCCGAGACCAACGACAACATCGACAAGTACCGCCTCAGCGACGCCTTGATGGGCATCTACAAGCTCACTTGGGACGACTTCTGCTCGTGGTACCTCGAGATGGTGAAGGCTCCGCAAGGCCAGGGCATCGACCCCGTGACCTACGCCGCCACCATCAAGTTCTTCGAGAACCTGATGCTCTTGCTGCACCCCTTCATGCCGTTCATCACCGAGGAAATCTGGCACGCCATCGCCGAGCGCAAGGAGGGAGATGATATCATCATTGCTCAGCAGCCAAAGCAAATGGCTATTGACAAACAATTATTAGATTTATTTGAGACCAAAAAAACAAATGTCATTGACAATCGTAAAGTACGATCGGAAAAGAACATTCCTATCCGAACACACCTTACAGTTTCCATTCTCGAAAAAGACAATCAAATCAATAGAGACTTTGACAGTTCGATTGGTAAATTATGCAATATTGATATAAATTATGTAAGAGAAGCCCCAACAAATGCCTACAGTTATGTTTCGGGAACCACTGAATTTTTTATAGTTAATTATCAAAGCAGTAATGTGGAGGCCGAAATCAAGAAGTTGGAAGAGGAACTGAAATACGCCCAGGGTTTCCTGAAGAGCGTTGAGGCGAAGCTATCCAACGAACGCTTCGTGAGCGGTGCTCCTGCCGCCGTCGTCGACAAGGAACGCAAAAAGAAAGCCGACGCCGAAGCCAAGATTGCTGTGATTGAGCAGCAGCTGGCTGGGTTGAGGAAATGATTTATACGGGTAGAGACGGTGCCGCACCGTCTCTACTATTTGTTTTCAATGTCAACATTCTTTCCCAATTCTCATTTCTCTCATAAAACCCTTCGGCACACTCCCCCTTCCCTTACTTCCAGAGAGAAATGATCTTTTAAGTTCTTTTTTTACATAAAAAAGTACGCTATCAATCCTAGTAAACCTAACCCTCCAAACGCACAGACAAGTCCTATTATTATTGTTTTAATTTCTTTCTTTTCCTTGTTTTTCCATTCAGTTGGTTTTGATGAAAAATAAGGAATCAACTTATTATCTGGAAATGAAGTACGAAGAATTGCCAAATAGTTTTCAAATTTGGTTTTACCTGCTTTTTCCACATCCCCATCTCTTTCTCCTTTTGCTTCAATTGTTGCGACAAGCGAATTTAAAGCCTTAACTAATTCATTTTCATCAGTAATATCGACATCCATATTTAGGATTTTTTCTCCTTCTGAATTGATTATTGGTTCATTTTCTTTCTCTCTGCTTTGTTTTTCACGATTTACGGTTCTATCATTGTCTTCATTATAATCTGCTTCATCAGTAATACCGTCACCATTATCTTCATAATAACCGTCGTCAACCGCTTGTTTTACCACTTTGAATTGTGAGCGAGTGAATCCATCAGCTTGAATTGATTGTCCCCTATAAGGTATTATCTTAATAGTTCCAGCCAGTGTTAGTGAATTCGCACCCGAAAACTCAATCAAAGAGATGTTTTCATAAGGGATAGATTTGCTTCCTATGATTCCGCTTTTAATAGTTAATGAATTCCTCTCTAGAATAATTCTTGCAGGGACACCTTTTAATCCCCATAAAGGATTGGCAATTAAAGTATTTGACATAATCATTTACACTGATTCGTGACGTGCGCAACTTTTAATTTGCGGACTCCCGAACGCCAGATATTTTGAAATGACAAGCCATACAACGAAAGAAGCGCGGGAATCAACCTTTGCTTATCCCGCTATCGAGGCTCTCGCATTGCCCATTACGAAAGATAAGCAATGCATCAGCCCACGCTTTTGGTACGATATATTGAATTGGACAATACATACCAAAATTAGGGACAATGACCATTGCGTTATCGCGTCGTAATTAGAATTTGCGAGATTCCGATAGCCGCGAATAAACGCCAGTTCAGCGTCTTTGTTTATATGTCTGCCGCTTGGAGTTGTGCCAAACGGCGATGCAAATATATACAAAATCCGATTGTACTACCTGTATTTTTGTTATTTTTGCGCTTTAATAATTCATCATCAAAATGAAACAAGCCACCACATTAGACGAACAAATCTCCCTCTTGCGGTCACGCGGCATCCAAATCACCAATGAAGAGAAAGCGAAAGAAGTCCTGATGGACATCGGTTATTATCGCTTAGGTTTTTACTTGTTCCCCTTTGAAAAGAGTTATCCAAGACTTAGAGGTAGAAAACATGAATACAAAGATGAAACAAAACTAAGCGATGCCGTTACCCTTTATTATTATGACTTTGACCTTCGGAATATTTTGCTACGCTACATTATCCGAATCGAGGTGACTTTTCGTACTTATATGATTTATGAGTTATCTAACAAATACAAGAACGAACCCACTTGGTTTATCAGCCCTCAAATTGTCAGTCAAAGTTTTATTCAATCTTTTGATAATGAGATATATAATGATAATTTTCGCAAAAATTCGGTAATTCAACGACATCACAGAAAATACATCAATGATAGATATGCTCCTGCTTGGAAAACCATTGAATTTATGACATTAGGCAATGTGCTGAAATTGTACAATAATTTAAAAGACATAGAAGACAAACGCATTATTTGTAGACATTTTGGAATCAATCAAACGGCAGTTTTTGAGAACTATATGGAGACCATTCGTGTAATAAGAAACAAATGCGCTCATGGGTCTACTTTGTTTGATTTGTCCTTGTGCCAAAGTATCAAAAACGGACCAGCGGGAAGATTCCCAATAGGAGAAGCCCAAAGTTTGTCCGCTGCCATCAATGTCATATTGTATATGATAGGAACAATATCCCAGAATCGCAAAAACGACTTGTTGTCAGGTCTTTCTGAGATTTACAAAAGAGCTATTGACAAAAGTCCTGAAATTGAATGGATTATAAAAAATATCAAAAAAAGTATCAATAATTCGTAACAATTCCACAATTATTTGTACTTTTGCAAGCCGAAAAGTGCCGGTATAGTCTTTGTCACTATGCATTGCACTATAAAAGGTTTCAAATCGGGCTTCATCCTTTGTCGGTGAAGCCCGTTTGTTTTTGCATCATTTGCACCCTTCGCAACCGCCATCGCAGTCACCGCCACAACCGGCGCAGCCACCTGCACCAAAGTCCTCATCAGTCGACTCGCGCACATCAAGAATCTCACCCGAGAAATGGAGGTGTTTGCCCGCCATGTCATGGTTGAAGTCCATTTTCACGTGCTTGTCGCCAATCTCGCGTACGATACCAGCAATCGGGCGACCATCAGAGGTTTGCATCATCAGTTGGGCACCGACTTTCACCATGTCCATCAACACGTTGTTTTTCATGAACATGTTCTTGTCCAAGTCCATGATGTAGTTCTCGTCGCGCTCGCCATAACCCTCTTCGGGAGTCAGGTGGAAGGCGTACTTGTCGCCAGGTTCCTTGCCCATGAGGTTCTCTTCGAACTTGGGCAGCAGCTGGTGCATGCCGAAGATGCACACAAAGGGGTTCTCTTTCGTGGTCTCCTGAAGGATAGGACCGTTTTCGTCGTTCTCACGCAGGACGTAGGTCATGGTGACAACGGATTGATCTTGAATTTTCATAGTGTTGAATTGTTTATTGTTGAATTGTTTAATTGTTGTTTCGGATTTAATAACTGCCAAACATTTTGCGCAAGAGCCATTCCACGGCAGCCAAGCCAATAAGCACGAAGAAGATCCACTTGGAGTGAATCAAGTCTTCGAAGCGGCTCTCATGGTGTTCAACGGAGGTAATGCGCGAATCATTGTGCAAGTCGGCAAAAAGTTGTTGCAACTCGCGAGCCGTATAGCAGTTTCCGTTGGTCAGGCGAGCGATGGTGTGCATACGGTCGATTTCAGCAGTAAGTTGCTGTGCCTCAATGCCGATAGCCACCACACTAAAGGTGCCGTTCACATTGATCTTGCGCTCGCCCATCTGCGCTTGCACCTTATAGGTATACAGGCCCTCGGGCAAAAGGCCAGCGTTCAATTCATAGTCGTGGTCGCGCTTCGAGAAAGTGTAGTCGTAGGTCTCCCCAGTCAGTTTATTCTCGATTTGAATGGTCAGGTCGGGGTCGGTCACGAGTTCGTTGTTCGGGTTACGCAACTCAGCGGTGATGATGACAGGCTCGTTGCTATAGTAGGTCTCCTTGGCATAGATGGCCGAGCCGTCGTTGGCCGACAACAACAAGTATTTCAGCGACTTGGAGAACATCTCGTCAAACACATCGTGGTTCTTGTTTTGGTAATACTCATACAGCCTCCAACGCCAGATGTTGGTACCAAACAGGAAGGCCATCTTGCGCCCATCGTTAGCAAAACTCAACAGCGGCAGTCCAGACTTAATGCCCATCACCTCTTGTAGCAACAAGTCATCGTGCGACTTTAAGGTGTTGATTTCCAGATGCGGCAAGGCCAAAGGCGGGTATTTCGCGAGGAGTTGCTCCGACTTCGAGTCAAAGGTAAAGGTCGAGAAGGCCGTATTTTGGTGTGCCTTGACATCCATCAAGGTGTTGGTTGCGCCAGAATGCAAGGCAAAGACATTCTGCAACTTACTGAGCATATCGCGGTCGGTATCGTTGCCAATGATGAAGAAGACGGGCAGTTTCACGTTCTTGTCCAACTGCGCCTTCAAGGTGTTGAAATCCGTGCGCGCCGAGGGCACCTGATGCAGGATGACCAAGTCGTAGTTGCTGAACTCGGGTAGCGTCTCCTTGCCAAAGCAGAAGTCCACCTCGTAATTGTCGTTGAGCACGCTACGCAAGGCACCCAAGTCGGGATGCGGCGAGGCTGCTACACACAACAGCTTATATTTCTGGTCGAGCACCTCGACATAGATATGGCGCACATTGTTCAGCAATTGCTTCTCCTCGGCGATGCCGCTCACCTCGATGTCGATGGCCATCACGCCTTTCTTGGCGGCATCGAGCATGAAGTCAATTTCTTTGGAGAAGCGGTTGGACGGAATCTCGATGTCGCGCTTCTCGATAAGGCGACCACTTTCCTTGAGGGTCAGCTGGGCCTTGCGTCCGGCCAAGTCGCGGGCAGCGACCGTCACGCGGATGGGGAAGGTCGCGCCGAGCGACACCACCTTATTATAATGCACATTGCGGATGGCGAGGTCGGGATAAGAAACCGTGTCGCCCAAAACGACGGTATGGATGGGGAACGGGAAGTTCTCCGCCACCAACTCCGGCTCAAAGCCACGGTTGTAGATGCCGTCGGAGAATAATAGCACCGCCCCCACATTGCGTTTGTAATATCTTCTGTCCAAAGTCTTTATAAGCGACGACAAGTCCGTCAGTTGGTCGGAGAAATCGAGTTGCTCGAAATCACGGACTTCCTCACCAAAAAGGTATTCATCAACTTGAAAATCAGCGCTCAAGTCTTTCCTAAACTGCTCAAACTGGGTAAGATAATCCTTTTTGTAAAACGCCGAATCCTTGCAAAGGACGACGGACGAAGAATTATCGTGGGCAAGGATAATGGTTGGCGTTTCCACTGAACTGAACCTCTGCCTTATCAGCGGGTTGAAAAGCAGCAAAACCACCAAGCCAACCATCATTGTTCGCAGTGCAAACAAAATGACATTCAAGGCTTTGCTGTAGTGTTGTTTCTTGTTGCGGAAATACAACAATGTGGCCGCTGCCAAACCAGCCAGCAGCGCCAAAGCTAACATCCAGATGGGGATTCCGATAGGCATTGTTTGCTCAAATGAGGTGCAAAGATAGGAAATTTTCGGAAAGCAGCGAAGAGGTTATTTCTAAACCGACTTAACGAAGGTTTAATCATCACAACTACCTTGAATGATAGTGTTAAGGCTCTTCATTATGATAACGTCTCCAGGGTTTGGAGAGTATAAAAGATTAACACTTTGGCTGTAGTATATCATAGTCTCCATTCCATACCAAAAATCTTCAATTATAACGTTACCTTCGCTATCGGTGGACATTTTGCCCGATATTATGATTGCATTCATTGGTAGGGAATTGGCAACAGGCATGTTTGTCTTGTTATAGCGAATCTCATAATAATAGATGGTAAAATACTCGCTATTTCCTATGATATAGGCATGTTTGAAATCCTCAACTGTAAACCTACCGCTTTTGAAATAAGTTGGAGTGACTGGGGCATTGATAAAGTGCACAACGTCGCTCTTGACACGGAAATAGGTGCTATCCGTATCAGACCTTTCCATAAAATAGAACGGGACTTCAGGAGTATTAACACCATATGGGCTTTTGTAAGTTAAGCTAAGTGTGTCAATCCCTTGATTTTTAAATTCAAAATAACGCGGTTCTGGAAAGATAACACCTGACACCAATCCAGAATACAGGCTTTCAGAGACAGTGTTCACAATGAATACGTTCATTGAATCAGCCATGAAATCACCCATAACAGTAGGTGGCTTATCACCATAATACAGTAAATTGAGGGAGTCAAATAAATGGAATAGTCGTTCTGGAATGTATTCGTTGATAGGTGGAATTTGATAAAAAACGACTGGAGCGTCAGGATTTTCAGGAATTGGTTGGTTGCTATCGTTGTCTTTTTTACATGAGGCGATCACTGCTAAAATGAGAATGAAAACCAATGTAGTAAACGTTGTTTTCCTAGTCATAATGTTCTTATTTGTTAGTTTTATTATTATGAAGCAAAGATACAACATTTTACTGGTTTTTTCTCAGTTTTAACTACATTGAATATTATTTTTCTTTCGAAGCAATTCCAAAGAAAAAGACTATTTTTGCGGAAAATTTGCATCCATGAACACCCTTTCGGTCGTCATCATCACCTTCAACGAGGAGCAGAAAATCGCGCAATGCCTTGACTCCGTTCAAGATATTGCCGACGAAATCATCGTCGTTGACTCGCATTCCACCGATGCGACCGAGGCCATCTGCGACCGCTATGGCGTGAAGTTCTTCAGCCAAGACTGGCTCGGCTATTCCGACCAAAAGAACCTTGCCGACGAACTCGCCACCTGCGACCTCATCTTCAGCATCGATGCCGATGAAGCGCTATCAGATGAACTGAAACAATCCATCAAAGCACTGAAAGACAAAGAAATCACCGAAAATGAAGTCTTTGCCATGAACCGACTCAACAACTACTGTGGTCTGTGGGTGAAGGGCTGCGGTCTTTATCCCGAAACCAAAATCCGCATCTGGCGACGTGGCTTTGCCGAATGGGAAGGCATCATCCACGAATGGCTGAACTACAAGGCAACACCGAAGAAAACCCTGCTGCGCGGCGACCTGCTGCACTATTCTTGGGACACCCCCGAGGCCTTTCGCAAGCAGCAGTTCCACTTTGCCGAACTGGGCGCACAGTCATACTACGAACGCGGCAAGAAGACAGGCTTCCTACCCTATCTTTTCAGCCCGATCATCAATTTCATCCGCACCTATATTATAAAAGGCGGGTTCCTCTACGGCAAGACGGGCTTCAGCATCTGCCGTGTGATGATGCAGGCCAATAGACATAAGTACAACCTGTTACGCAAGAAAATCAAAGAGAAACAATAATGGTATAACGACGACAGAGCCTTTAACCGTCATGACGGACAAGGATCCGCCATCTCCCAACTGCGAAGACGAAACCCTACGATTGGGAGATTGCGGGTCAAGCCCGCAATGACGACCAAGGGGTGAAGCGATACCCGAATAAAAACATAAGCATTATGGAAGAAGCATTTGAACAAGAAGTAGAACGCACCGTTGCTGCACTGAAAGCCGGAAAGACCATCCTCTACCCTACCGACACCATTTGGGGCGTAGGCTGCGACGCCACCAATAACAAGGCCTGCCTGCGCGTGTACGCCGTCAAGCAGAGGCCGCTCAACAAGAGCCTCATCATTCTCGTTGATTCGGTGGAAAGGCTTCAGGATTATGTGGTTAATGTACCCGCCATCGCTTACGACCTCATCAAGGGAGCCAAAAGCCCACTAAGCATCATCTATCCCGAAAGCAAGAACTTGGCCAAGGCCGTTTCCGACGACAAGAGCATCTGCATCCGCGTGGTTGACAATGAGTTCTGCAAGGAAGTCATCCGTCGCCTCGGCAAGCCCATCACATCAACATCGGCTAACTTAACCGGGCAACCTTCATCGATGATTTTCAGCGACATCTGTGATGAAATCAAAAACTCGGTCGATTACGTGGTGCAGCTCTACCACGACAGCTTCTGCAAGCCCAAAAGCTCGACCATCATCAAGCTCAACGAGGATAATACTTTTGAGATTTTGAGGCAATAGTATTTCCATTTTTTCGTTACCTTTGCGCCCCTAAAAACATCATTTTAACCCATGAAATCACTGAAAATGTTTTTCTTGGCTATTGCCTGTTTCCTTGCAATGGCGGCAACAGCCCAACAGCCCCAATCCAAAGGGCAAATGAACTCCCAAAAACTCGCCACCACCCTTTACCTCATCGAGAACTTCTACGTCGACACGGCCAATATAGACAAGGTGACAGAAGATGCCATCATCGCCGCACTGAAGGAACTCGACCCGCACTCGGCCTACATCTCCAAGAAGGATGTGGAGAAAGCCAACGAGCCCCTCGTTGGTAGCTTCGAAGGCATCGGCGTGACCTACCAACTCATTCGAGACACCATTACAGTCATTAGTCCAACGGCTGGTGGCCCATCCGAAAAAGTGGGCATTATGGCTGGCGACCAGCTCATCAAAATCGATGGTGAAGATGCCTTTGGCAAAAAAATCGACAACGAATATGTGCAGAAACGCTTGCGCGGCAAGAAAGGCACCAAGGTCACCGTCAGCGTGAAACGCGGCGATGACCCAGAATTACTTGATTTTGAAATTATTCGAGACAAAATTCCGTTGAACAGCATCAATGCCTCGTACATGCTCGACAAACATGTCGGATACATCAAACTTGACCGTTTTGCCCAAGAATCCACTCAGGAGTTCAAAGAAGCCTTCGCTAAGTTGCAAGTCCAAGGCATGGAGTCGCTCATCTTCGATTTGCGTGGTAACACTGGTGGCTATCTCAACACTGCCATTGAACTTGTTGACCAATTTCTCACTGAAAACCAGCTCGTTGTCTTCACAGAAGGCATCCACTCGCCCTACCAAGAATGGCGTTGCACTAAAGATGGACTTTACACTACAGGAAAGTTGGTCGTCCTCATCGACGAGGGTTCTGCCTCGGCCAGTGAGATCCTTTCAGGAGCCATCCAAGACCATGATCGTGGCGTCGTCATCGGAAGACGTTCCTTCGGCAAAGGTTTGGTACAAAGGCCATTCAACCTGCCCGACGGCGCACAAATCCGTCTCACCACCTCGCGCTACCACACACCATCGGGACGTTGCATCCAACGGCCCTACGAGAAGGGCGCCGAGGATTATGCCAAGGAGATGGAAAAACGCCTTAAACACGGCGAATACTACCATGCCGATAGCATCCACTTCCCCGACTCGCTGAAATACAAGACCGATGGTGGGCGCACCGTTTACGGCGGTGGAGGCATCATGCCCGACATCTTCATTCCCGTCGACACGGCCTACAATAGTAAACTCTACACCAATCTTGTCCGCAAGGGTGCCTTGAACCGCTTTACAACTGATTATGGTTTGAAACACCGCGACGAAATCAAGACCCAATACGGTGATTTCGAAAACTTCAATAAGGATTTCGTAGTTGGCAAAGACCTCATCGACGGGCTGAAAGCCGCTGCCAAGGAAGCCAAGGTGGAATGGGACGACGAACAATTCAACCGTTCCGAGAAGTTCTTACTTCTGCAAATCAAAGCCTTGATTGCCAGAAATGTTTGGGAGACACAGCAATATTACCAAGTGATGTCCTCGGCCGATACTGGTGTCCAAAAAGCATTGGAAGTGCTTGGCAGCGAAAAGGCATACAAAAATCTACTGAAAAGGAAATAGTTTTTGTTGAAAAGTCAGAATTAATCCAGAAAAAAACTATTTTTGCAGTTTGACATCTACAATTCGCAGATTTCAATTAATCAATTCAATATCAATTAATTAAATTCAAAAAATGAAGAAATTCCGTTTACTCTACGCAGCATTCCTGATGATAGGTCTGCTGTTTGGCACCCAAGTGATGGCCCAACACATCGAACTCGGCGCTGCCAAGTCGGCACAAAGCTGTGCCAACGTGACTGACGAAGGCTTCACGGCCTCTTTCTCCTTCAGCAGCATCGATGCCACTGAAGTCTCCACCGAAAAAGGTGTATTCTCCTACATCACCATGGAAAACACCTATCCTTCAGGCAACGTAGGTGACCCCACCCTGCCTGTCGTCAACAAACTGCTTGCCATCCCTTATGGTGTCAGTAATATCTCTGTCGAAGTGAAGAATTACAGCACTACGGTTTATTCTCTTTCCGATTTCGGTATCAAGACGCTTTATCCTCAACAAATGCCTCTCCGCAAGGACCAGAAGCCCGAGGATGTGCCTTTTGCCTACAATGAGAAAGCCTACAACGCTAAAGGTTTCGCAGTGCGTCCCATCGCCGAGGTGAAAATCCAAGGCACCATGCGTGGCATCCAAATCGGAGCCCTGACCGTTAACCCCGTGCAATATGACGCTGCCACCAACAGCATCCGTGTCTACAACGACATCGAAGTTGAGGTGCGTTACAGCCAATACGACAAGTCGGTCTCCTATAACGAGTTCGCCAGAACCTTCAGCCCTTACTTCGCCAATGTTTACAGCCAAATGTTCAACTGGCGTGACGACGTCTACGAAGAGCACCCTGACCTTTGGCAGAACCCCGTCCACATGCTGATCATCGCCGACCGTATGTTCGAGGAATGCTTGCAGCCTTGGTATACTTGGAAGACCACTAAGGGCTTCTATCTGAACATCAACTACACTGATGAAATCGGCACCAGCGCCGCTGCCATCCGTGCTTTCATCCAAGACGAGTATTCAAAAGATGCTCCCACCTTCCTGATGATCATGGGCGACAAGAACCAAGTTGCCGCCAGTGCCACGGGTAGCGAGACCCACTGCGTCACCGACCTTCAGTATTCGAGCGTTGATGGTGACCAATTCCCGGATATGTACCATAGTCGTTTCCCAGCTGAGACCGTCGCTCAAATGCAGGCCATGATTAACAAGGCTCTTGAATATGAGCAATATACCATGCCTGACCCGAGCTACCTGAACAACGTGCTCCTCATCGCTGGTGAAGACAGCGGTTGGGGTGTCACCGTGGGTCGTCCCACCATTTGGTACGCCACCAACTATTACTACAATGAAGAACACGGCTACGACCAAGTCCATGAATACAGCCACGGCCAATATTCAGGCTGCTACAGCTGGCTGAACGAAGGCGTCGGCTTTGCCAACTACACCGCACACGGCTCCAACACCAGCTGGGCTGGCCCGAGTTTCACCGTCAGCGATGTTAACAACCTGACCAACGAACACAAGTACTTCCTCGCCATGGGTAACTGCTGTGAAGCAGCCGACTGGGGTATTAGCGGTACCTGCTTTGGTGAAGCCATGGTGCGCGCCGAGAACAAGGCCGCTTATGCTTATATCGGTTCCTGCCCTTCAACCTATTGGCTGAACGACTACTACTTCGGTGTAGGTGCTACCAATCGCCATGACGGCACCATGCCTTCCTACGAGGAGACCACCATGGGCTTCTATGATGCCATGTGGACCGACAATGCCTACAACACCGTCACCTCTATGATGTTCATCGGCAACTTAGCCAGCAATGCTGCCCAAGCCCTCGGCTATGAACTGCACTGCAGCACCCTCTACGACTGGCAGGCCTATCACACTTTAGGCGACGGTTCCGTCTTGCCTTTCCGCATTCAGCCGACTGAAAACACCATCAGCCACATGCCTACCCTGCCTATCGGCATAGACTTCTTCACCGTTAGCGCCGAACCTGGCTCCTATGTGGGTATCAGCAAGGATGGTGTCCTTTACGGTGCTGGCATGATTGACGAGAGCGGCACTACCGACATTCAGATTAGTCCCATCACCAGCGGTGGCGATGTCACGGTTTGTGTGACACATCCTCAATTCATTCCTTACACAGCCATCATTCCGGCTGCTGCTTTGGACGGTGCGTATGTTGCTGTCGACAGCTTCACTCCAGCCAATGTACATGTCGGTGATGAATCATCTATGAGCGTCACTTTCAAGAACGTGGGCACCGAACCCACTAACGGCACAACCAATATTACTTTGACTTGCGAAGATGACAACCTGACTATCACCAACGGTACAGGTTCTTTCGAAAGCTTGGATCCCGAGGCTACCGTTCAAGTGAATGGTTTCACATACAGAGTTGCTGAAGGCGTGGCTGATGGCTCCAGATTCACCATCCAAATTACTGCTGTCTGTGGCAGCGAAACTTGGGAAGGCAAGGCTGTCATCACTGCTGGCGAAGCCGTGTTGCAATTTGAAGGCATGGCAAGCGCTGGTGGTTTCGTCCCTGGTGAAACTCTCACCATCGCAGCTTCGTTCAAGAACACTGGCCACTACATGGCCACCAATGCCATTGCCCAAGTCACCACGACAAGCCCCTATGTCACCTTTGTGAACGACAGCTTCGAGGCTGGTACCATCGACCCATCGGGCAGTGCCACCTGCGTCTTCAACGTTACTGTTGATGCCAGTTGCCCCTTGACCGAACAGTTACCTCTCGCCTTCACATTGAATGCTGACGGCGGTCTCGTTGCTGAAGGTACTGGTGTTATCAAGAATGCTTGCAATGTCGTCTTCGACCTCACCGACTCCTATGGCGATGGTTGGAATGGTGCCAGCTTGAATGTCAGCTTCAGCGATGGCGCACCAGTCCAAAACCTGACCATCAGTAGCGGAAGCTCAGCTACATACACTTTAGAAATCGGCAATGGTGTCCACGTCACCCTCAACTGGTCCGCTGGACAATGGGACAGCGAATGCTCATTTGTCGTCCGTTATGAAGATGGCGATGTCATTTACAACTGCTCATCCGTCCACAGCGGTCTGCTTTATGAGTTCGACTGCAACTGCGGTAGTAGCGTTCCTGTTGGCGCATTCGACCCCGTCGAGAATTTGCAAGCTGAGACTACAAACACCAATGTCACTTTGACATGGGAAGCCCCTGAAGGCGCCATCAATTATATCATCAGCCGCAACGGTATCGAAATCGGCCAAACGACCGAAACAACTTACACTGATCAACTCATCAACAAAGATGGTTTCTACACCTACTGTGTAGTGGCCGCCTATGCCGACGGATTCGCCGTTCCGGAATGCGTCATCGTTGAGTTCTTAGATGCCATCGATGAGGTTGAGACCGAGTTTGCCATCTATCCTAACCCTGTGAACAACACCTTGTTTATCAATGGTGGCAATGCCGTATACAGCTATGAAATGTACAATGGCATGGGTCAGAAAGTTGCCAACGGCAATGCCACAGGCAACACGCAAATCAACGTCAATGACATGATGAAGGGAGTCTACTTCCTCCGCCTCACCACCGGCACACAAGTGCGCGTTGAAAAGGTCGTAGTGGAATAACTACTCTAGCAGAAATGCATTTAAGAAAGGTCGTCCTTGGGGGCGACCTTTCTTTGTATCACGCAGAAACCGAAGATTCAACGCAGCAAATACGCTGAACTTTATGAAAACGGATTATTCAGCTTTTAGTCTCTGTGTATTCAGCGGATTATGCGTGAAAAATTCAAATCCCACGCTGTTTCTTGATGGTTTCGTAGGCTGCGTTGATTTCCTGAAACTTCTTCTCTGCCGCTTGCCGCACTTCGTCACCGAGGTTACTTACCAAATCGGGATGGTTCTTTTTGGCCATCTCTCGGTAAGCCTTCTTCACTTCTTCATCCGAAGCATTTGCATCCACACCGAGAATCTTATAGGCACTGTCGGTTTCTTTGATGAACATGGCCTTCATCGACTGGAAATCGCTGTTGGTGATGCCCATGTAATCGGAAATCGTATTAATGACACCCAATTCCTCGGCTGAAATCCTGCCATCGGAGTTAGCAATGCCGAAGAGGTAATGCAGCAACTGCAAACGCGAGGAATAATCCATGTAACGCCCCACTTGCTGGCTGACCTCATAAAGATTGTAATCTTTCTCCAATATCTCTCGAAGCATCTTGATGTAGTTTTCGGCGCGTTCCTGACCGAAATTTTGCAAGAAAAACCGTTTCACATAATCAAGTTCTGAGCGTTTGACGTTGCCATCGGCCTTCATCACCGCAGCTGACAACACCAAAAGGGTTACATTGAAGTCTCTCTTTTCCTCCGTATTGCCAAAGGTCTCATTCACTTCCGAACGAATGACTTTAGGGCGGTTACTTGAAAAAAGTCCACCAATTGCATAACCGATGATGGCACCGAGCGGTCCTCCAAACGACCAACCCAAGCCTGTCAATATCAATCTTAAGAAGAATCCCATAGTTACCGAACTTGTCGAAATATAGTTATTGAATGCATTAAAAAATTACCAATTACAAATCCATATTGGAAAGATTCGGCAAAAGTACGCAAATTTCCGTATTCTACCCCTTGCATAGAAAAGCGAGTTCGAAAATATTTCCATCAAAAAGCTCAAGACAACCGAAAAAGATTCGTATTTTTGCAAACTTTAAAGACAATCAACAATTTTAATTTATCACTCATGAAAAAAGCACTTTTTTCCCTTGTGTTTGTGGCTTTGTCAGCAATGACATTTGCACAACAATGGACCGGCATCAGCTATAATACGCCTGTCGGCCCCGAGGTTAAGCTGGTTTCCAGCAGCGAGCAACAAGTCGTTGTCGACTTCTCGTTGGGTGGATTCTATCTGACCAGAGTGAGCACCCCTAATGGCATTCAGCAAATCGTGTCTGTCCCAGAGATGGCCTCCATGCTCGAAGCCGGTGCTCCTGACCTTCCCCAATTCCCTGTACCAGCTATCATTGGCGACATGGCCGAGATGCAGGTCAGTGTGATCAACAGCGCTTTTACTGATTACGAAAATGTTGAAATTGCCCCTTCAAAAGGCAATTTCAGCCGTCAAATCGATCCCGAAAGCGTAGCTTACACTTATGGCCAAATGTATAGCCAAGACGCTTTCTACCCCGCTGCACAGGCTTATTTGGAAACGCCTTACATCATCCGTGACTTCCGTGGCCAAAACATCATGGTGCGTCCCTTCGCCTACAATCCCATGACGAAGACGTTGCGTGTCTATCATTACATGACCATCGAAATGCGCAAGGTAAGTGATAATGGCATCAACCAAAAGACCGCCCGCAAAGCCAATGCCAAGGTCTCGTCGGAAATGAAGGCTGCCTACGACCATCGTTTCATCAACTTCAAGGAAGGCACTGCTAAGTACACCTTCTCTGAAGACCGCGGCGAGATGCTTGTCATTTGCCCCGACCAGTATTTAGAAGCCATGCAAGCATTTGTCGATTGGAAGAACCAATCAGGTCGTCCTACCACGATGGTTAGCGTGACCGAAGCTGGCGGTAACAATGACAACCAAATCAAGAACTTCATCAACGGCATCTACACCAACCCTGAGCGCAACCTTGAGTTCGTTCTTCTCGTTGGCGACTATTCCGACCTTACGCCTCACTCTATGGGCGGAGGACGTTCCGACAACTGGTTCGGCCAACTGGAAGGCAACGACTATTACCTCGAAGTCCTCACTGGCCGTTTCTCGGTGCAGACCTTGAAGGATGTGGAGACCCATGTTGAAAAGGTGTTGTATTATGAGCGCGACATGCCAGAAGGCCTCACTTGGCTCAACCAAGGCATTGGCATCGGTGCCAACGAAGGTGCTGGTCAAGGCCACAATGGCGGTGAAGCCGACTATGTGCACATCAACTACATCCGCGACACCTTGATGCACTACACTTATGAAAATGTAACCCAACAGTACAGCGGCGTGGGCGGTGGCACCAGTGCCAGCGCCATCAGCGCCGATTTCAATGCTGGCAAGAGCATCTGCAACTACTGCAACCATGGTTCGCAGACCAGCTGGGCTGTGGCCAACTACAGCAACAGCCACGTGAACGCTTTGGTGAACGACGACAAATGGCCCTACATTTGGTCGGTCGCCTGCAACAATGGTGAGTTTAATGGCAACTGCTTCGGCGAGGCTTGGCTGAGAGCCACCAATGAATCCACAGGACGTCCTACGGGAGCTGTCGGCGGTATGTTCAGCTGGATCTCACAGCCTTGGGTGCCTCCAATGACGGGTCAAGACGAAATGGTCAACATCCTCACGGAATGGAAGCATGATGACCAATTCTGCCACACCTTCGGCGGTGCCTCCCTCAATGGCAGCATGTACATGCTTGACATGCACCCCAGCGACCAAGGCAACACCCACAATACTTGGATTCTCTTTGGTGACCCGAGCCTGATGGTTCGCACCGACAATCCTGTTAGCATGAACATCAGCTGCATACCCTCAGTGCTGATGCTGGGCATGACCGAGTTGGAAATCTCTGCCGAGAACACAGCATACGGAATCGCCACCCTTATGATGAACGACGAAGTGGTTGCTTCTGGTTACATCGAAAACGGCACATGCACCCTCAGCTTCTCCCCGATGAGTAATGTTGGCACTGCTACCCTTACCGTCATGGGTTATAACAAGGTTACCGAGGTTATGCCTATCGAAGTCCTTCCTGCTGAAGGACCCTATGTCACAGTAGACAACTATACGCCCAACTTCGCTCCTGTCAATGTAGAGACAAGTTTGACCATGGGCTTCAAGAATGTGGGCGTTGACCCGACTGATGGCAACACTACGGTTACCTTGACCTGTGATGACGAACGCTTGAGCATCCTCAGTGGTACTGCTCAATTTGATGTGCTGGTCGCTGAAGGAACCGTCGTTCTGCAAGACGCTTTCAGTTTCATCGTTGCAGAAGGCGTTGAAGACGGCACCAGATTCCAAATCGATGTGCAAATGGTCGATGGAGGACATACATGGAACGGTAAGGCCTTCATCACTGCGGGCCAAGCCATTCTTGAGTATGCTGGTACGGATTGGGCCGGCAGCTTTGTCCCTGGAGAAACAGTGACATTTGTCGCCAACTTCAAGAACGTGGGGCACTACATGGCCACCAACGCCATTGCTTCGATTGCTTGCGAGAGCGAATACGTCACCATACTCAATCCCACCATTGAGATGGGTACTATCGATCCAGAAGGTATCAGCACTTGCGTGTTTAATATCCAAATCGACGCTGCTTGCCCAGAGACCGAACAGATTCCTGTGAACTTCACGATGCAAGCCGATGGTGACCTGACAGCTGAAGGTTCTGTCACTCTCAAGAACACCTGTAATGTTGTCTTTGCGTTGTCCGACACCTATGGTGACGGTTGGAATGGAGCCAATTTGACCGTCAATTTCGACGATGGCACACCTTCACAGAACCTCACTATGACAAGCGGCGCATCTGCCACATATACCATCGAGATTGGCAACGGCGTCCATGTCACCCTCAACTGGTCCAGCGGACAGTGGGACTCTGAGTGTTCCTTCGTTGTTAGTTACGAAGATGGCGATGTGATTTACAATTGCACCTCTGTCCATAGCGGCCTGCTCTATGAGTTCGACTGCAACTGCGCTGGTGGGCAACCTCTCGGCAACTTCAATCCTGTTGAAAATCTAGTTGCTGAAATAGGTATTGGAACCAACACCTTAACATGGGATGAGCCTGAGGGTGCAATCAACTACATCATCAACCGCAACGGTATTGAAATTGCTCAAACCGCAGAACCCACCTATGTTGACGAAGTCTTCAACGAGTTCTTCTACACCTATTGTGTCGTTGCTGAATATGCTGACGGTTTCAGCACTCCTGAATGCATCGTCATCAAATCCGAACTTGGAGTTGACGAGAACGAAACTGAGTTTGCCGTCTATCCCAACCCCGTCAACAACATCCTTTACATCAACGGTGGCAACACCGAGTTCAGCTATGAGATGTACAACGGCATGGGTCAGATGATGGCCAAGGGCATTGCCAAAGGCACTGAACAAATCAGCGTCGACGGCATGACCAAGGGAGTCTACTTCCTCCGCCTCACCTCTGGCACACAAGTGCACATGGAAAAGGTTGTCGTGAAGTAAAAAAGACGACCCTTTATCAACATGAAAGGCGACCTCGTTTTGACGGGGCCGCCTTTCACTTTTATCACAATTCAAAATTATTGGAACATGCTCTCATGATAAACGTTCTCAGCTTCAATAACTGATGTGGCATTAAACCATCCTATAGCATTACAATTGGAGAAAAGGTTGGAAAACATAGCTGGGAAAGCACCCATCGCTGGATTGACCCCAACAGCCAACTTCTGAGAAACAAGGAAATACATATAATCCTCTGAAATGCTATGAAGCTTCACCTTGATCACATTGCCTTCACGCAAATACTCTTTACTCATAACTCCTACAGGTATCTCCGGATTACCTTTTAACATCTCCGGACCATTAAAATAATAACCTGCATAACCTCTCATTGAAAACAAATTGAACAATTTAGAAGGACGGTTGTTAAACCGTTTGCCATTCAGAAACAACTCCACTCTATAGACAATGTTTTCATTGGAGAGTGCCTGAAAATATGGACACAAACAGACTGCTGCCGATTCATCAACAAAAGGGATGCCTTGTTCGTTACGCAATGGCAGTAAACCTAAGGAATCAATACCAGAAGCATTATTGGGCATTTTTGTGTCCGCATACATACGGAGAGGATGAGAAAAAAGCGTATTGTTTTCTACATTCACTTCCAAATGATACCTTCTATTCTTTACCCCTGCTACCGAATCTGTAAGATAATGCCCCGGATTATCTTCCTGTTCAAAATACCATATTGTATCATTGCCACCCACCACATACACTTCTGCGCCAGAAATCATCTCAAATCCTTCGGTATTGTACAACTCTGAGGAATAGCTAAGGATGACCTCGTGGCGTTTAAATTCATTAGTAATGCTTCCTTCCACCACCGGTACTTTTCGGCCTTCGGGCATATCCATAGTAATCTTTTCAGTACATGAGGCGGTCACCAAAAGCAGTCCAAACAATAGGCCGAAGCCATGTTCTTTATTTGCTATCATATCTTCTTATTTTCGAAAAACAGTTCTCGATGAGACAGTAGAAGCTGTAAAAAACCATCCTACCCCCTCACCTTCAGGTTGAATATTGGTACTCACATTGGCAGGAGCTCCCAACATAGGATTGCTGCCCATTGAAGCCATTAGACTATATACATAGTAGAGATAATCAGACGTGATGCTATACAGATCAGCACGAATGGTGTCACCATCATTCAAACCGGACCTGAGGAAATACCCAACCGGAATTTCCTTGTTGGCAACCTGCATCTCAGGACCATTAATATAATAACCGGCATAGCCGGCCACCGGTATAACCATACGCTGAGTAAACGCATTAGACACTAGCGAGTCATTGACAGAAAGCATCGGCATATAGATGATACTAGGGTCGGGAAGACTTTGGAAATAAGGATAAACCCATTCGACAGTATCCATGAAAAATGTTGAAGGCATACTATCGTTTTCTCCATTATAGTATTTGATGACAAGACTGTCTATGCTTTCCACATTATCAGGCATCAAGCTTTCAGAGAACAGGCAATGTTTTGTTCCATCTGATTCTGGTATTTCGACGCAAAGACGATAAACCGTATTCTTCTTTCCTGCGGCGAAATCCGTAAAATAATGCCCCACTTGTTCCATGTCCTCATGATAATAGACCGTATCTGTCCCGTCAGTGACATAGACTGTGGCTCCGCTCACCATTTTGATTTCATCTTTGTTGTAAAAACTCGCCGAATAGCTCAATATAGCTTCATGTTGTTTCCATTCATCGGTAAACGAAGCCTCCACGCCAATCATCGGCTCACCTTCCTCCACATCAATGATGATGTCCTCAGTACATGCTGCAAGAACGAAAAAAACGGCAAAGACCAACAGCTTATGCATATTCCTCATAGCATTCAGAATTTGAAATTGTAGGAAATGGAAGGCACAGCAGAAAACAGATACATGTTTTTGGTCACAATACTGCCGTTTTCACCTTGGTCGAAAGTAATGGCCCAAGTATTATGACGAGCATAGGCATTGTAAACGGAGACATTGAGCTCATGTTGCCACCTTCTGTTTTCCAGTTTGCCCAATTTGCAAGTAAACGACAAATCCAAACGATGGTAATCAGGATAACGACTTTCGTTGCGACGTCCGTTATAAACCGCATAAGTATTGCCATTGATAGTGTATTGGCCATAAGGGAAAGTCACGGGCTGACCCGTATTATAAATCCAATTGGCTGCCAAAGTGATACGTGGATTAAGATCATAGCTGCCAACAATGACGATATTGTGCGGACGATCGTATGGAGAAAAATATTCCCTCCCATGACTGATACCTTTTATAGTACGGAATGTACGCGAATAGGTATATGAAACCCATCCCGTAAACTTGCCCACATTTTTCCTAACAAGGAACTCTGCACCATAGGAGCGGCCTTTGCCTGTTCGCAATTCGCCATCAACCAAAAGATAACCATAAGTAATGGCGTTATCCTTAAAGTCAATGACATTCTGCATGTTTTTATAATACACCTCTACTGAGGTCTCGATGGCGTCATTGTTGAAATTGTGAAAATAGCCAAGGGCAAATTGATCACACTTCTGCGGCTTCACATTAGGACTGGTCGGAAACCAAACATCAAACGGAAGGCCACCCGTTGCCGATGATGCAACCTGGGCATATTGTACCGTGCGTGAATACGACGCCTTGACCGATGAGTGCTCATTCAATTGGTACATGGCCGCCAAACGAGGTTCGGGATTAATGACCGTATTGAACACCTCTCCCTTGCCATAATGCAATGTATCCAAAACAATATGAATGACATCTTCAAAAACATAAAAGTCTTCCTCACCTATGTTTTGAAAGCATGACAGTCTCACACCTGCCCGGAATGAAAAACGAGGGGTAGGCTTATAATCATGGGTGAAATACAAGGCATGCTCCAACCCTTTTCTAGCTATCGCCTTCGATTGGTCCACCTGAAGGTATTGTGACAAAGCACCCCCTCTATCGTCGATTTCACCTTGCAAATAGGATTGAATACCCGTCGTCAAACCGAATCTGGAGACATGCTTGTCGTTCCAATGCATGGAAAAATCATAATTGAGACTGAGCGCATCTGTTCCCGCCTTAATGGAGAAATCGTATGGGCTATAATTCATGTCAATACTATAGCGGTATCTCGATCCAATCAAAGATAGATTTGACACCAATCTGTCAGAGAACAAATGACTCCAACGCAATGTGGCACTACTATTTCCATAGCCCAAGCCTATCATTTGTTGCATCGAGAACAAGTCGTGGCCATTATAAAAAGAGAGGAAAAGACGGTCATTCTTTCCCAAATTTTGAGTCACCTTGGCATTCACATCATAGAAATTGATTTTGGATTTATTCAAATCCTCACCCAGGAAGGGCAAAACCAGACCCGCATACGTTCTACGACCTGCCAGCATCACGGAAGTCTTTTGGTCAAAAAGTGGCGACTCCATCATTATATGGCTCGTCACTATACCAATGCCCCCTTGCAAACTCAAGCGTTTAGGCATCTCATCCTTCACAGATACATCAAGAACCGAGGAAAGGCGGCCTCCGAAATAGGCAGGAATATCGCCTTTGTATAGTGTAGCATCCTTTACCACATCGTTATTGAACACAGAGAAGAACCCCAAAAAATGCGATGCGTTATAGATAGGTGCACCATCCAAAAGAATAAGGTTTTGGTCGGTAGCTCCACCACGCACACTGAAACCTGACGAGCCCTCCGAAGCCGACTGCACACCTGGCAGCAAAGTGATGGACTTGATGACATCTACCTCGCCCATTAGTGCGGGAATCTTCTTAATCGTTATCATATCGAGTGTCTGCACGCTCATCGACATGGAGGTCACGTTGTGGTCCTTGCGCTCACTGGTCACCTGCACCTCCGACAGCTCCTCCGACTCTGGATGTAACTTAAAATTAAGCGTAACCGGCTTCTTGGTAACGTTAACCCTTTTATGAATTGTGCTATAACCGATATACGAAATGCGCAAAGTATGTTCACCCAAAGGCAAATCCCATTCATAACGACCTTTTTCGTCGGTCGTGGTACCCAATTGCAGTTTCTCCTCATAAATGGAGACACCTATTAAAGACTCACCCGAACTTTCATCACGGACAACACCTGAAATGTGGCCTTTGTCTTGAGCAAAAGCACTGGCTATCAACCCTAAAAGGCAAGCTATTGATAAAACTAGTTTTCGATGCATTTTTGTTTCGATAAAATTTGGGCAAAGATACAAAACATTGTGGATTTACCAGTTGGATTTTCAATCAATTGTAGAAAAAAGTAGTTTTATCCTATTGCAAAAGCTTATATCCAAGACGTGCCATCTTCTCCACCTCCAACGACGGCTGCCCGAACTCTTCCGTCACCTTGCCCAAAAGCAGATACACGCCATCACCTTGGAAAGGATAGCTTTTCAACACTTGTGGAAAAAGCACCGTGTCGAAGGCCTCGCCCGTAGCATCGATGAAGGTGGCAAGAGCCATAGGGTCGCCTTTGCAGGTACGGAAATTCTTTACTGTCACTAATTTGCCCAACATCCGATAGTGCTGTCCAACGAAATGCAGCATCTGACAAGCCATCAATTCTCCACGGAACTTGGTCTTCAACAGGTCGAACCAAGTCAAAGAGACGGGGAAGCCATAGAGTTCTATCTCATCATAGGCATTTTGCAAGGCATTGACGCTGAAATCAGGAAACTCAAAATGTTGATTTTCAATTTGAAAAAGTGTTTCAGACTGTTCTTTTTTGCCATCGCTTTTGTTCAGATGCGCCTGCCATAGCAATTCGGCCTTGGGCTTCTTCGTGAAATTGAAGGCACCGCCACGGATGAGCAAAACAAGCTGTTCCAAAGTAAATGGAACTCGTGCCATGAAATCCTCCAAGCTGGCGAAAGGTCCATTCACCTCACGTTCCGCAAGAAAACGCTCCACAAAATGCTGCTCCAAGCCTTGTAGATGTATAAATCCCATAAAGATTGTTCGACCTTTCAAAGAAGTGGAATAACTGCTTCGATTAATGCAAGGCAGATGCACTTTGGCACCCATGCGCCGCGCCTCGTTGAAGTAGAACCAGGTTTGGTAAAAACCGCCGAAATTGTTGATTACAGCCACCTGAAATTCAAGCGGATAATGGCTTTTCAAATAGAGGCTTTGGTAACTCTCTACTGCATACGATGCCGAATGTGCCTTTGAGAAAGAATAACCCGAAAACGATTCTATCTGCTGCCAAAGCTCGCACACCAAGTCGTCAGAATAGCCTTTAACCTTGCAATTGTCAAAAAAACGTTGCTTAACTACCTCAAATTCAAACTTGTCTCTCATCTTATGACCCATCATGCGGCGCAACACATCTGCCTCTGCCAAATCCAAGCCTGCAAAATAATGTCCCACCTTGAGCACATCCTCTTGGTAAATCATTACACCATAGGTTTCAGACAACAATTCCTTCAATAACGGATGCTTATAATCCACAGAATCAGGATGATGAAAACGGTTGACATACTCGCGCATCATGCCAGAATGAGCCACGCCTGGCCGAATAATGGAACTGGCTGCCACCAAGGTCTTGTAGTCAGAGCAACGCAACTTGCGCAGCAAACTACGCATCCCTGGACTCTCAATGTAGAAACAACCGCAGGTCTCAGCCTTAAGCAATTGCCGTTTCACTAATTCGTCCTCTTTCAACGCGTTAATCTGGTGAATATCAATTCGAATGCCATGGTTACGTTCCACCATCTCTACCGCATCGCGGATGTGAGCAATACCTCGTTGGGAAAGGATATCCATCTTTTCCAAGCCGACTTTTTCAGCAGAATACATGTCGTACTGCGTCGTTGGGAAGCCTTTTGGTGGCAGATCTATAGCGGTATAATCTGTGATAGGATCCTCGGTAATCAGCACGCCTCCAGCATGGATGGAACGTTGGCGTGGAAAGTCGCGCAGGCGCTCAGCAATGGCCAAAATCTGCCGCCCTATTTCAGTCTGTCGAGCGAAGGCTTCGGGATTGCGCTCCATTTGTTCGATTTCTCCTTTCGGTAGGCCGAACACTTTGCCCAACTCACGGTAAAGCGAGTTTTCCTGAAAGGTGACCGTTGCGCCAAGCAGCGCCACATGCTCCCAACCATATTTCTTAAAAATATACGCGATGACTTTATCACGGTCGCGCCATGAAAAGTCAAGGTCGAAGTCGGGCGGGCTGCTCCGCATGGGATTGAGGAAACGTTCGAAGTACAAATCTAGTTCTATAGGATCTACGTCTGTGATTTTCAAGCAATAAGCCACAATGCTATTGGCTCCACTACCCCGTCCAACATGATAGAGTCCCTGATTCATGGCAAACTGCACAATGTCGGAAGCAATGAGAAAATACGCGCAAAAGCCCATTCGCTCGATGATATACAATTCCTTCTCAATCCGGCGATAGGCATTCTTATTCCTCGTTCCATAACGATAAAGCATCCCTTCAAAAGCTTTCTGTCGCAACAGCTCCAAATCGTCATAGACATTGTCCGTGAAACAGCGTTTGTTTTTCACGCTATTGTCCAAATTGATTTCACACTCATCCAAGATACGTTCAGCATTCTCAATGAGTTGGGGATAAAGTGCAAAAGTAGTTTTCAACCTTTCAGCTGGCAAGAGAATCTCGTCTGGAGCAGCACAAGCAGCAGGTTCAAGGCGCGAAATCAGCACATTCTCGTCAATGGCTCGCATGCATTGATGCAACCGGAAATCGCTTTCCTCAGCGAAAGTGACGGGCTGCATAGCCACCAACTTCTCAAAGGATTCGCAGTTGTACAGCTTGGTCAGTTGCGAAAAACGAACACCAAGAAATTCATTTTCTTTCAACAAGTTCGGCTTCCGTTTCCCGAAAGGATAAATCACAAAAACCTGCTCCCAGTCGGGCGCAATCTCGGGAAAAGGTTGTTTGGTGAGGTTATGATGGGTCAAGAAGCGGTTCAGCTCTGCGAAGCCTGCGTTGTTTTTGGCCAAGGCCACATAGAGCAGTTCGTTGCCGTTGCGCACCTCCACGCCCACGACGGGCCGCACCCCCTTCCGCTGACATTCCACCACAAAATCGGCGGCACCCATGGTTGTGTTGATGTCGGTCAAAGGCAGGACGGTATAGCCCATCGCGGCGGCCTTCGTGACCAAGTCCGCAATCGGTATCGTGCCGTAGCACAGGCTATTATATGAATGGACGGCGATTATCAAAACTATTTTGATTAGTTTTTAATCAAAAATTTCGCCGTAAATTTAATCAAAGTTCTGGAAATGGAATTCGGTTTGGATAAAAAAACAGCTATTTATCCTATCATAAACCTTGTTTCTTACAATATGTAGATATGCAACTAAATAGTCCTAGATACCATTAGTCGATTCGCATAAATCCACAAAAAAACTTTTTACCCTTTTTCTTCTTTTATCAATAAAACTGTATTGTTGTCAGATTATGCTAACATCCATGTTGTTATAGCATTTTTTAATCAATATTCCAGTATGCTAAAGGGTCTCCGTCAAAGATTGTATCAATGTCATCGTCACTATATCCCATTTCGTCTTGTGCGTAAGATCCATTGTACCTTTCATAAGTTGGTTGGTCATCATCTCTTTCGTAATAATATCCATCATGATCTTTTTCGTTGTAATATTTGCTTTCTCTATATGGTTCTCCTATATGTGATTCGAAGTTCTCTGTAATAATAAAAGACGGTAGCAACCCTCGAATCTGCCTCAAAGTTTCTTCACTAATAGTGAATTCAGGAATATTATTTATACACCAATAAATGTAAGACGAATCTTCCTGTAGGATATTGAAAAGCGGTTTGCCTTTATATTTTCCAAAATTAATTGTTGAAAAGATGGTTTCAAAATAATAAAAATCACTCATGATTTATTCTTTAGGAAGAACTTTTATTAGATCATCAGGCATAAAAACAGTATAACTTGGCATACCAGTTACTGGATTTTATGAACGAACACAGGCAAAGGAAATAATCTGAGATACAAACAATATCTCCTAAAGAGTTGGTCAAAACGAACTCCTGCTCTTTTGACAAATAATACGTATCTTTGTTTTCGTCTGTTTCAAACCTATCGGAAGGAAAACCTTTCCAGTTTCTTTTCGAAATAATATAATCTCCATAAAGGGGGCGTGACGCTCCTTTGACCCAGGAACCATAAATTGTTTCAATTATCAAGTTCTTGTTAACTTTGTACTTATTGCCATTAGTTAGTGAAATTGATTTAAAAACAGGATATATGTTTTTATCATCACTATATCGAATAAAAAATGGAGTTACTATTAGATGAGCGTTTAAATCACATTGTAGCAATGTTGAGTATAAATCAAGTGGCAAGTCTGCCCCTTCAAGATAAGGCACAAAGCCTATTAAAGACATCTCCTCTTGCATCGACTCTGATTTTACTCGACCTTTTGCATATATCTCGCCCTTATTCAACAAGATTTCCCTGATGCTTGATAATTGTAATTGTGAATTCATAACTTATTGGATTTTTGAGATTTTTTCGTTTACTACCGTAATTATCGTATGTTTAGCGCAAAAATAAACATTATTCCAATATGCTCGCGTTTTGAGAACATCTTTCTTTCTTCATTTCCAATTCATTCACCATACACAACCCAAATAAAACATCCCCATAAAAGCCGGCATCAAAACAATTTCGCCGCCTTTCTTTACAAAAACAATATGCCGAAGGCCTAATTGTTGTCTTTCAGCAGCCACTTCCAACAAGGAATCACCTCAATATTGCCGTATTTGTCAGTCAGAGTGCCTTCCTCGTCGTAGGTTACGATGATACGTCGGCGACAAGGATAAAGGTGGGTGAGTTTGGTAATGGCACCAACCTCTCGTTCGGCTGTTTCTGGATCGGCCAATGAATAGGCGACTTGCACGGCGAGTTCGTCCTCCGGCACATAGAAATCAACTTCAACATTGGCATGATAAAAATAGATACGATCATTGTCAAGGTCGTGCCCGTATTTCCGGAATAGCGACAACGCCACCAGATTCTCCAACAAAGCGGTTTCGCCATCCATCAGTTGCAACGAAAGGATGCCATTGTCGATGAAATAGTATTTGCAAACGCTTTCTTTTTCTGCAAATGCCGAGGCTATGTTCCTCAAACGTAGCAACAGCCAGGCGTCTTCGGAATAACCGATATAACTCGCCACGGTAGGCACACTAATCTTGCCCGATATGCTGGAGAGAATTTTCGCAATGCGATTGTAAGACACTGGCTGCTTGACACTTTCAGCCATTTTCTTGACCATCAACTGAAGCAGTCGGGGATTGGAGATGCCGTTGCGTTGTGCAATGTCGCCGAGATATATCTTTTGGAACACACTGGAAAGGTAGTGCCTTTTTACGGGCAAAGGGATTGACTCGGGAAGTCCGCCCCAAACGAAGTAATCATTATATGCCTTCATGAATCTAGCTCTCGACTCCGTGGCCGTCAATGCTAGCGTATCGAATGGCACTTGTATGAAAGAAAGATATTCCGCAAAGCTGAATGGATAGACCTCCACTGGTAGATAACGCCCTCCAAGCTCGGCCATGATTTCCTTGGACAACATTTTGGCATTGCTACCAGTAATGAATACGCTGTATTTCTTATCGGCAAGATTGCGGGCGAACTTTTGCCATCCTTCAATGTTTTGTATTTCATCAAGAAACAGCATGGGTCGCTTGCCATACATCTCCTGATGACATTCGAGGATGAGATTGAAATCCTCTGCCGCAAAACCTTCAAGACGACTATCCTCAAAGTCAAGATAGAGCATCTCGTCCCAATGATGCCCTTCATTGAGCATCTGCCTTATCTTCTGAAATAGGAGAAACGACTTGCCTGAGCGTCTTACCCCCACAAACACCTGCAATGGGAAGCTGTCGAGGTCGTAATTGCGAGGAAAGACATTATATTTCTCTATGTCTTTTTGATTATCGAGAAGCACTTGTTTTAGAATGTTTCTTGCTATAGCCATGGTGATTTTATTAAATTCAAACTTAAAAAACGCTGCAAATTTATAAATTTCTATTTAATAAAACAAAAAATATCACCCCGCCGCCCGATGTATGATTTGTTCCCCAAACCGCATTTTGATTTTGTCCATGGCGGAATAGAGGTTTGTCAGCTCGGCGTTATCGTCAAACAAGGCCAGTTGCGGTGCCCCGCTGACCAGTTCGCTGAAGCGCACGCCGATGAGCCGGATCATCATCCTACGGTTGTAGAGGCGGTCGAAGATGCCGTTCACCGTTTCACGCAACACATGGTCGAAGGCGGTGTAAGGGATGCGCTGCTGCATGTCGTGTGTGTCGAAGTTGGAATAGCGGATTTTCACCGTCACGCAGCCCGTCAGTTTGCCTTGCGAGCGAAGGTCGAAGCCGAGGCTCTCCACCATCCGTGCCAGGCATTGCTTGATGGTCGCCACATCAATGGTATCTTGCTCAAACGTTCGTTCCTTGCTGATGGACTTCCGCTCTTGGTAAGGGCACACGGGCGTGTCGTCTTGCCCATTGGCCTTTTTCCAAATGTCAAGGCCATGCTTGCCCATGGCGCGTTCCATCGCAAGAGGAGGCAGTCGGCGCAAAGTGCCAATTTTCTCCACACCCATTGAGCGCAGCAAAGCATAGGTCTTTTCTCCAACCATCGGTATTTTTTGCACCGACAGCGGGTCAAGGAAGTCATTAATATAAGGTGTGGGCACCTGCAACTCACCATTAGGCTTAGCTTGTCCCGTGGCAATCTTCGATACAGTCTTGTTCTCCGACAAACCAAACGAAATCGGCAGCCCCGTTTCCTTGATGATACGTTGACGCAGTTCGTGCGACCACAGCTGGCAGTCGTGAAAACGGTCCATGCCCGTCAGGTCGAGATAATGTTCGTCTATGGACATCTTTTCATAGACGGGCGCAGTGTCGGCGATGATGTCGGTCACCAAGCGGGAATAGCGGCTGTAGAGCTCCATGTCGCCACGGATGAAAACAGCCTGCGCGCACAGCTGCCGCGCCATGCGCATCGGCATGGCCGAATGCACACCGAACTTTCTTGCTTCATAGCTGCACGTCGACACAACACCTCGGTCCGACATGCCGCCCACAATAACAGGCTTACCCTCCAACGACGGGTTCACCAACCGTTCCACTGACACGAAAAACGTGTCCAAATCTAAATGCAAAATCGTCCTTTCCATCATTTTTTCTCCTTTTTTTGCCCAAAATGCTTGCATGTTCCAAAAAAGTTGTACTTTTGACGAGTTTTTAATCAAAATCTTCGCCATAAAACTAATCAATTATTCTGAAATAGTGATATGAAAAGTGGAAATTTTTTGAAATTAATAAATAAGCAACTGAAAATCAATTTTTAGCAATAGGCTGTAAGCCGTAAGCAATAAGCCAACGCCAATGTCTGGGCAAGCTTACAGCTAAAAACAACAATTAAACGATTCAACAACCAACACTTCAACAATATGTACTTCAATTCGAACATTAAATTTTTGCGCAAACATCGTAACCGTACGCAAGACGATGTGGCTTTCGCCCTACAAATGAAACGTTCCACACTGAGCGGCTATGAAAACGGAGTATCTGAGCCCAACCTTGAAGCCTTGGTCGCCTTCTCCAAGTATTTCGGCATCGCCATCGACACCTTGGTAAAGGTTGACCTGAGCAGCATCAGTCCTATCCAACTCGCCCAATTGGAGCGAGGCTACGACGTGCACCTGAAAGGTAGCAACTTACGCGTGCTGGCCACCACCGTCAACGACGACAATAACGAAAATATCGAACTCGTGACCGAGAAGGCCAAAGCAGGTTATACCACAGGTTTTGCCGACCCCGAATATATCAAGGTGCTGCCGACATTCACCATGCCTTTCCTCTCGCGCGACCGCAAGTATCGCACTTTCCAAATCAGTGGCGACTCGATGCTACCCATCCCCGACGGTTCTTACGTCACCGGCGAGTATGTCGTCGACTGGACCTACATCCGTAGCGGCCAACCTTACATCGTCCTCACGCAGGATGACGGCATCGTCTTCAAGATCGTGGAAAACAAAATCGAACACGAGAACAAACTCACCCTCAGTTCGCTCAATCCACTTTATCATCCTTACGACTTGCCCGCCGCCGATATCAAAGAGGTATGGAAATTCGTGCATTACATCAGCGCGGAGATGCCCGAACAGCGCGAGAACCGTTTCCGCGAAGAAGAACTAATGCAGACCGTGCAGGAACTAAAAAAACAGGTGGAAGAGATACAGTTAAGATTGAACCTATGAGTAGCATTAGGCACAATTTTTGCAGTAGTATTTGTTATGTAACAAAATCAACATTTAAAAAGCCTAATCATCATGAAGAAAGTATTTTTTAGTTTGGTGCTCCTCTGCAGCCTTGCATTGTTTGGCACCAGTTGCAAAGACAACAACAATGGAAACAATGGCAACAGCAACATCACCCCTGAAGTACAAGCTGGAGCACTGACCGTCGGCAACAATACCGACAATATTGTCACCGCCAAAGTCGTCAAGTATGGGCAAAAGAGCGCCATAGTCCTCGCCTCCAAGGAGATGACCGCCTCCGACAACGAAGGCATCGCCATCATCTACAACGGCGACGTCGTCCCTGGCACCTATACGATGGGCAACAACACGAAAGACCCCATCCCCACTGTAGTCGGTTTCCACGAATTCAACCTCGGTGAGCTGCCCTTCATCATGGGCGCCGACACCCTGTTTTATGGCGATACCTATTATTGGATGAACGGTCTGCTCTCCGTCACCGAAAACAACGGTACCTACTCTGTCATTCTGTCACAAAGCATGGGCACCAACAACAATGGCCAAACCGTACAGTTGGCCTTGAACTTCAGCGGTACGCTGCCGCCCTACACCTTCAACGCCGACAACAAGTTCAGGATCAGAAATATCGAAAGCCCCATCGGACTGGCAGGCGTCACCGCTTTGAACGGCTTGAGCTCCTTAGGCCTCGACGTCAAGTCAATGCTCTTCATGTCGGCCGACCGCAAGCGTTTCTTCATCGTCAGTTATCCTGGTGGCACACCTCTTGAAGGCGAGTATAACCTCGGCTATTTAGGCACACCTTATCTGCCCTTCTTGCCCTGCGTCCACGTAGCCCTCGACGGTGACTTCTGGACCTTCCAACCCCAGACGGGCTATGTTGCCAAGAGCGGCAGTTTGAGGGTCGTCAACAACCCTGATGGCACCAAGACCGTTACCATGGAGAACCTCGTCCTGACGAATGTAGAACACCCCAACAGCATCTTCTTCCCCGACATCACTGGTTCACTGCAATATCAAGGATATATGTATGAATTGAACCTGTAATCTTAAATCATTCATAAATCAAGCCCGAATGCATGCATTCGGGCTTTTTTGTGTACCTTTGCGCCCCAAAACACTCAATCCGTGATTTATCCGAACAACTTTGAACAAAAAATCGGCTTTGCCAGCATCCGCCAGATGCTCTCCGACCATTGTATCAGTCAAATGGGCTTGGAACAAGCGGAAGTCATGGCCTTTTCAACCGACAAAGTCAGCATCCTCAAGAGCCTTGAACAGACTGAGGAATTCATTGGCCTTTTACAGTCGGGTGTGCCCTTCCCCATGCGCGATTTCCACGACCTGCGCGAGGCTTTCCACCGTATCCAAATCGACGGTACCTGCCTCAATGTAGAAGACCTCTTTGCATTGAAGCCCTCACTGAATGTCGTTGAAGCCATCTTGCGTTACAGTCACTCAGAGAGTTCCAACGCCACGCCAAGGATCAAGTCACTGATTGAGAACATTTTCATTGAGCGTAGCATCTTCACTGAAGTCAACCGACTTGTCGACGACAAAGGCGAGATTCCCGACAACGCCTCTACTGAACTGCTGGAGATCCGCCAGAGCATACGCCGCAAGCAAGGCGGCATCGAGAAACGCATCCGTCAGATCATGGGCGATGCCAAAACCGCAGGTTGGGTTGACCAAAAAGCGGAGCTCACCGTCCGCGATGGACGTTTGGTCATTCCCGTCAAGGCTGGCGACAAACGCGCCATTCGAGGCTTCATCCATGACGAGTCAGCCACGGGACAGACCGTCTACATCGAGCCTGCCGAAATCTTCGACACCTCCAACGAAATCAAGGAACTGGAATATGCTGAACGTCGTGAGATTCACCGCATCTTAATGGCATTCACCCGACTGTTGAGGCCTTATCTCTCCGAGCTTCGCAAAGCCTGGCTTCTGCTCGGCGAACTCGACTTCATTCGCGCCAAGGCTTTGCTGGCCAACGAAATCGGCGGCGTGAAGCCCGAAATCAAAGACACACCTTATATCAACTGGCAGCAGGCGCGTCATCCACTTTTAGAGCAGAAACTAAAAGTGCATGGCAAGCAGGTCGTTCCTTTAGATTTGCAACTCAATGAGAATGAGCGTATTTTAGTTATCAGCGGTCCTAACGCGGGTGGTAAGTCAGTTTGCCTGAAAACCACCGGGCTACTCCAATACATGCTGCAATGCGGCCTCATGCCTCCCATGCGCGTCGACTCGCAATGCGGCTTGTTTGACAGCCTCTTCATCGACATTGGCGACGAACAGTCAATTTTGGACGATTTGTCGACATATAGCTCTCACCTTATTAATATGAAAGCACTGTTGGAGCAGGCCGATGAGCACACCTTGTTCCTCATCGATGAATTCGGCACGGGCACAGAGCCACAATTGGGCGGTGCCATCGCTGAGGCTATCCTATTAGAGCTCAATAAAAAACAGGCTTTCGGCATGGTCACTACGCATTATGCCAACTTGAAACTTTTGGCTGACAATCATGAAGGCATTGTCAATGGTGCCATGCTGTTCGACACACGATTCATGCAACCCATGTATATCATGATGACAGGCAAGCCTGGCTCGTCCTTTGCCTTCGAAATCGCCAAAAAAATTGGCTTCCCAAAGCAAATTCTTGACGACGCGGCCAACATCACCGGCGACCAGCACCTCAAATTCGAGAAACAACTACAACAACTCGAAGTCGACAAGAAAGCCATCCGCAAGAAGGAACAAGACCTGCGCATTGCCGACCAGCTGCTGACTGAGGTGGTAGAGAAATACAAAGGCCTGCTTTCTGAGTTGGAGAGCAAGAAAAAGCAATACCTTCGCGAAGCCGCTGCTGAGGCTCAGGAATTGATACAAAAAGCCAACAGCCAGATAGAGCGCACCATCAAGGAAATCAAGGAGGCTCAAGCCGAAAAGACCAAGACCAAGGAAATCCGGCAAAACCTCGAAAAGACCAAGGAAGAAATAGCACAGAAAGCAAAAGAAGTGGCAGAAGCCAAGAAAAAGGAAGAGGCAGAAGTCGTACTGAAGGTAGGCGACACCGTCTGCATCGAGGAGATGCAGGTTGTGGGCGAAATCTTAGCCATCAGCGATACCGATGCCACCATCCTTTTCGACAGCATCCGCCTGCGCACTAGCCCCGACAAACTCCGCAAGGTGAGCCGTGCCGAAGCACGAAAGGCACAGCGCAACTGGCAAAAAGGCATTGCTGCCGACCTCAGCGAGAAAGCTGAGCACTTCGACCTTACCCTCGACGTGCGCGGCAAACGCGCTGAGGAAGCCTTAGACATTGTCGACAAGTATTTGGATGAAGCCAAACTCCTCAGCATCAAGGAAGTGAGCATCCTTCATGGCAAGGGCAACGGCATTCTGCGCAAGCTTATCCGCGAGAAACTCAGCCATATCCGAGAGATAGAGCGTTTCTGCGATGCCTCGTTGGAGACTGGAGGAACGGGGATTACGAGAGTGTATTTCAGATAACAAAAACGGAGACAGGATTGTACTGCCTCCGTTTTTCATTTCGTTGAAAAAACTTTTTATTTCTTCTTAATCTTAGAGACAGCCCACAGCAGCACAACGGAACCAACGATGCCGACAAGAAGCTGACCCCAGAAGCTGCCGCTGACGGGGAGGCCAATGATGCTGAAAAGCCAGCTGCCCAAAAATCCGCCGACAACGCCAACGATGATGGCCCAAATAATACCAAGGCCGTAGTTCATGAGTTTACCGGCGATGATACCTGCTAAAGCGCCGATCAGAATTGATACTAACATTCCCATAATGATGTAGTTTTAGTGAGTATTTAGGTTAAAGATCATTACTTTTTCTTATTAAGGAGATCTGCGATCTCGTTATTTTGTTGCTCAATGTAATCCAGCAACTCATCCCTACCCAGCTTCTTCTCAGCTGAAGTGATGAAAACAGGTGGCAATTCCTCCCAGTTTTCCAAAAGGCGGGTCTTCATCGCTTCCACATTACGGTCAAGCTCGGCCTTCGACACCTTGTCGGCCTTGGTGAAAACAATGCAGAAAGGCACTTGACTCTCGCCCAGCCATTCCATGAAGCCCAAGTCGTTGTTCTGCGGCTCAAGACGTGCATCGACCAACACGAAAGTCGTCACCAAGTTGCGACGGCGTGTGATGTAATTGTTGATCATGACCCTCCACTGTTCACGCGTTTTCTTCGAATGTTGTGCATAACCATAACCCGGCAAGTCGACGAGATACCAAGCATCGTTGACGATAAAGTGGTTGATAGCCACCGTCTTGCCTGGAACAGAGGAAGTCTTTGCCAAGCCCTTACGTTGCACCAGCAAATTAATCAGCGAAGACTTGCCCACATTCGAGCGACCGATGAAGGCATATTCGGGAATATTGTCGTTAGGCAAAAACTCGAAACGAGTGTTGCTCATCAAAAACTCGGCTTTCTTGATATCCATGGCAATTTATTTAATTTGAATCAAATGAGATGGAATATCGTCTTTATCATAAGTCAGGTGGCGCTTCACCTTTTCTTCAAACATGTCGTTGATGGTCACCAAAATGCCCGTCTCCTCCACTTTGCCAAAACCTGGATTGAGGGCAGTACCAAACGAACGTAAGGTAGGCGAAAGATTCATGTAGGCATTGACCAGAGGCGGCACTGCGGCACCACGCTCACGCACCAATTTCACCAAAATCTTATAATTGTCGCGATAATTGTCGGCATTGAAAATGCTTGCAAGCCATTCAGGGTCAGTGAGGATAGGCAGGTTCAATTCGGGTCTTACCGTGACCAAATGGTCCTTGTCGGGGAATTGGTTCTGCATGAAATAAAGAATCATGTCGCGCGAAGTGCGTTCCAGCTGAGGATACATGGTCACCTTGCCGAAATAATACTTTGCTTCGGGATAGATATCAATGAGCGAACCCAAGCCGTCCCAAAGGTTGTCCAAAGAATACATACCCTTCGCCAAACTCTTGGATGGCTGATAGTTAGGCTGCACAAACGAACGGCCCAATTCGATGGTATAGGGCAAATACTCCTTCACAAACTTTTCCGAATAAAGAAACAGCTCACTGGTAGGCGTATCCACTTGACCATTGTCATCGACAGGAAGGTGGTCGCATAGCAAGAAACGGTAACCTCCCACGATAGCGCGGTCGGTGGGATTCCAAACGATGAGTTGATAGAAGAAATTCTCTTTGCGGGTGTCGAACTCGTCGATGTCACAGTCAAGACCTGTACCACCGCCTGAATCGCGGAAACTAATCTCGCGCAGACGACCGATTTCGCGCATAATATTGGGCGACTCGTGCGCCGTCAGCACATAAATCTCATTTCCCCCATTGTTGGTTTTCCGGAAAAATTTCTCCTCGGTCAGTTCTTCCATGATGGCATCAACTGGTACCGGTGCTATAATATCTTTCATCATATCTTGTATTCTTTATCAGGATCAAAAATTTGGTTGACATCCTTCGGCAACTGATAGGAAAACGTACGAAGTTTCTCTGCCCATTGGGCATCGGTGAAACGGCGGTCGAATGTCTGATACGGAATGGGCTTGCCGAAAGAGATGGTTAGTTGTTTGTTGCGCTGTTTAAAGAACTCATCGACAAGGAAAGCCATCTCGATATTTACCTTGATTCCCAAACGCTTACGGAGCCTGGCAAGGTTGTAGAAGAAGTTTGAGTTGCGACCTTCAATGTGTACGGGAACAATGTCGCGCTGATAAGCTTTCGACTTGGTGACAAAGGTCTTTTTCCAGTCAAGGTCCATGATTTTTCCGCCCTTAGCCTTACGCGAGCAGAGACCAAAAGGAAAATAGCAAATCGTCGCATCGCCAGCAAAAGTCTCATTGAAAAGTTTAAGGCTCTCCTCGCGGTTAGCTGTGGCACTGCCTACTTTGCTGACGGGGATGAAAATCGGACGCAAGTTCTTCACGAACATCAGGAAGTCGTTGACGGGGGTCACCGTCTCTCCCCTATGGTTGCCCACCGCGCCGATGAGCGCGATGCCGTCGAGACCACCCAAAGGATGGTTGGAAGCCACCAAGATACGGTCGCTAGCCATCAAGTTGTCAACACCCTCAAGCACCACGTCAAGGTTAAAATCGGCCACTACGGCATTGATGAAGTCAATGCCTTCCTTATCGGCATACTTGGTCAAAATCTCATTGATGTCATCCTCATGCAGCAGCCGTTGAATCTTTCGAAACAGCCAGTTGGGCATGTATTTCATCAATTTGGGCACTTTGGCCGTGAAGATTTTCCTAAGGTCAATCAGGTTGTTTTGCTCCGTTTCCATAATCGACACATTCTCTATAATCGGCAAAAATAGTAAAAAGAAAAATGGAATGTTCATTTTCGGTCGAAAAACACCAAAAAATAGCAAAAAGACGCTTATCAACACTTTTTCTTTCCGCTGGGCCGCAAATTGTTAACAGAATTGTGAACAGGAAATAAACAAAGTTATCAACAATTTCTGTTGAAAAATAAATAAGATTTTTTAGGTGGGAGAAAGTGGGGGAAAGTGGGAAAAATTGTATCTTTGCATCCGAAAAACCATCGAAACGGAAAATGAGTTACCCAATAGGACATTTCTACTGCAATTTGGACTCGAAAGGGCGTGTGTCGTTCCCCAGCGAGTTCAAGGAACAGTTTGGCGATCAGGTGAATGAGGGCTTTGTCCTTCATCCAGACCCATACGTGAAATGTCTCGAACTATATACCGTTAGAGATTGGCGAGATTTACTAGCTCGTTTGAGTGCCAAACTTTCGCAGTTCAAGAGAAAACAAGAAGCAGTAATGCGCCGCTATGACTCAGGATCGCGTTTTGTCAAACTTGACAGCAACGGTCGTCTTTTGATCCCAAAAGATCTCATCGAGAAAGGTCTTCTCGAGAAAGAAATTGTCATCACTTCGGTCATGACAAAAATGGAAATTTGGAACAAGGAACTCTACGAGCAATCACTTGACACCGAAATTTCTGACGAGGAATACTTCGACATTCTTGAAAACTTATAATTGAGGAGGCTAGTCATGTATCACAATCCGGTCATGTTGAAAGAATGTATCGGGGGGCTGAACATCAACCCCGAAGGCGTATATGCCGACGTCACTTTTGGCGGTGGCGGACATTCACGTGCCATCCTCGACAGGCTCACAACGGGGCACCTGTATGCCTTCGACCAAGATGAGGATGCCGAGGCCAACGTCTTCGAAGACGAGCGCTTCACCTTTATTCCACAGAACTTCAAATACTTCAAGAACTTTATCCAACTCTATCACGGCGGCAAAATCGACGGCGTGATAGCCGACTTGGGCGTTTCGTCCCATCAGTTCGACACTCCCGAGAAAGGTTTCTCCACCCGTTTTGACGGGCCTTTGGACATGCGCATGAGCCAGATGACCCCTAACGATGCTGCCACTATAGTGAACACCTATGACCACGCTGCCTTGACCCGCATCCTGCGTCTTTACGGTGAGATGCAACAGCCCCAACTCATCGCTTCCGACATCATCATGGCACGCGAGGCTGAGCCCATCGAGACCACTGATCAATTGAAGGCTGCGGTGCAACGTCGTCTGCCACGTGGCAAGGAAAACAAGGTGTTGGCCCAACTCTTCCAAGCTTTGCGCATTGAGGTTAACCAAGAACTCGAAGCCCTCAGCGCATTTCTCTCGCAATGTCCCGATGTGTTGAAAACAGGAGGCCGTCTCGTTGTGATGTCATACCACTCGCTCGAAGATCGTCTCGTGAAGAATTTCATGAAGACCGGCAACGCGGAAGGCAAAGAGGAAAAAGATTTTTATGGCAACCTACTAACCCCCTATCATATCATAACGCGCAAGCCTATCGTCCCTTCCGACGAGGAGAACGAAAGCAACAGCAGAGCTCGCAGCGCCAAACTCAGAATTGCAGAAAGGAAATAAGCGATGGAAGAACAGAAAGAGAAAAGCAAGAATAAACGCAGGAAGAAAAACGCCATGGATGTGCTGGGCGGCGGTTTCCTCATAAAGGAAAAATTCAGCAAGCAGTTCCCCTTTATGGTCTATGTCACCTTGCTGCTCATGGCCATCATCACCAATACCTATATCGCCGAAGAACGGAACCGTGAACTGACAAAGACATCGAAACGCCTGAATGACCTTCAGGTGGAATACGTCCAATTGAAATCGGCCATTATGGATGCCTCGAAGCAATCCGTCTTGGTCAAGAGACTGGCTGGCACTGGCCTGAAAGAAGCCACAGAGCCACTCAAGCGCATCAACGTGAACGAAGAATAAGAGGGAGGAGCCATGAAAATAGATCCAAGAACCGACACCTTAATGAAGACCTATTTGGTGTATCTTCTCATCCTTGTCTTTGGCATTGCCATCATCGTCAAAATCATCTTGATGCAGACCAGAGACAACTCGGAGCTCCTTGAACGTGCCGAACAACGTGAATACCGCGTCAAAACGTTGGAGGCTTCACGAGGCAATATCTTCTCAAGCGACGGGCAGCTAATGGCCACCTCCATTCCCCTTTATGACGTTTTCTTCGATTACAAAGCCGTCGATTCGGTCTATCTAGCAGAAAACATCGATTCCCTTTGCCGCCAGATGGCCAACCTTTTCCCAAAGAGGAACGCTTCTCAATGGAAAGCCTTCTTCGCCGAAGGCAAGGCAAAAAAGAACCGCCATTATAAAATCGCCCTGAATATCACACAGACCGAGCTTCGGCAGATGCAGGACTTTGTCATCTTCAACCGTGGCCTCTACAAAGGTGGCATCATCTATGAAAAGAAGATCCGCCGCGAGCATCCCTACAAAGAACTCGCCAGTCTCATGTTAGGCATGGCCAATGAAGATAAAGGATACTATTTCGGTATTGAAGGAGCCTATAACGACTATCTTAAAGGAGAGAATGGTCGGCAATTAGTTAGGAGAATCCACCACGGTGACTGGATACCCGTCAATTCGGTCGAAGACACTGACGCCAAAAACGGAGACGATGTCATCACCACATTCGACATCAAATTGCAGGACATCGTGGAAAGTGCACTCAACAACACTTTGACCACTAACAAGGCAGAGCAGGGCTGTGCCATCTTGATGGATGTGGAAACTGGATATGTGAAAGCCTTGGCCAACCTGAGGCTCAACCATGAGACAGGAAAATACGAGGAGTCGTACAACGTCGCCCTCACTGAGCGCTATGAGCCCGGATCGGTGTTCAAGATTGCCTCAATGGTCGTTTTACTCAACCACCACGAAAACACGAAGCTCACCGACTTGGTGAACATCGGCACAGGTCCCATCAAGTTCTCGAACCGCACAATGAAAGATGACCATAGCTTTGCCAAAGGTGGCATTTGCACTGTACAGGAAGTCATCGAGCAATCGTCGAACAAGGGAACTGCTGTACTTATCACCAAAGCCTTTGCCGCCCATCCTGAAAAATACGTCGATGGACTTTATGCCTTAGGCCTGAATAAAAAAATCGGCACGGGCATCACTGGCGAAGCCCAGCCTGTCATCAAGCACCCCAACGACAAAACCAAAGATGGTAGAAAGTTATGGTCCAATGTATCCTTGCCTTGGATGTCGATTGGTTATGAAGTGAACGTCACGCCGATGCAGCTCCTCACGCTCTATAATGCCATCGCCAACGGTGGCCGCATGATGAAGCCTCAATTCGTTACCGAAATCCGTCGTGGAAACCAAACCATCGAGAAATACGATCCCATCGTCCTCAATGAGCACATTGCCTCGCCCGAATCCATCGAAAAGCTCCAAACCATGCTGGAAGGCGTAACCATCAGAGGTACTGCCAAACGTCAGTTTACCGACTGCGTGGTCAGTGTGGCAGGCAAGACTGGTACTGCACAATACTACGACAAAGTGCAGGGTTATGCATACCACGAACCTGGTATTGGCCGTAAGCTTTACAACACGACTTTTGTGGGTTACTTCCCCACCGACAAGCCTCGCTACAGCTGTATTGTCATGGTGAGTCGAGCTCGTGGCGCGAAATGGGCTGCTGGTGGAGTATCAGCACCCGGATTCAGGGAAATCGCTGAAAAGGTATACGCCACGCGCATCGGCATACAAGAAGATGACTCTCTCACCATGCAAAAGGATCAACAATGGGGACCCGTTTTGGCACGCCATGAAAAAGAAACCAACTACCTCAGCGGCATATCCAAAGACTTCAACGACTTTGCCATCAATGGCGACTGGGTTACCGTTGAAAGCACCGAGAGCGGACAAATCAGCATTCGCGAAGCCCGACTTGCCGAAAACATCGTTCCAAATGTAGTGGGCATGGACGTCACTGATGCCGTATACCTCCTTGAAAACATGGGCATCAAAACTTTGTTTAATGGCCAAGGGACCGTCAAAGAGCAGTCACTGCACGCTGGCGACACTCTCAAAGCCAACTCTGTCATTCACTTAATACTGGAAAAGAAATGAAACTCAAAGACATATTGGTTAACTGCAACCTGCTGGAAATTGTAGGTAACAAGGAATTGGACATCCTTGACATCACCTTCGATTCCCGCAAAGTCAAACCCGGCACGTTGTTTTTTGCCGTGAAAGGCACGCAAGTCGATGGCCACGATTACATCGACAAAGCTATCGAGCAAGGTGCAACTGTCATCGTAGGCGAAAAGATGCCTCGCAAGAAAGTTGATAGCGTTACTTATGTCAAGGTAGACAACTCTGCCTATGTTTTGGGCGTTGGTGCTTCCAATTTCTTTGGGAACCCTTCAGAGAAGTTGAGACTTGTTGGTGTGACAGGCACCAATGGCAAAACCACCATTGCCACCTTATTATATAGGCTCTTCACCGATGCGGGCTACAACTGCGGCTTGCTCTCCACCATCGAGAACATCATTAAGCGCGAAGTAATCCCCTCGACCCATACCACTCCAGATCCCATTGAGCTAAACACCTTGTTGCAACAAATGGTGGAGAATGGATGTGAATACGCCTTTATGGAAGTGAGTTCACACAGTGTGGCTCAAGACCGCATTGCCGGACTTCATTTCGCTGGTGGTATCTTCACCAACCTAACTCACGACCATTTGGATTACCACAAGACGATGGCCAACTACCGCAACGCCAAGAAAAAATTCTTCGATAATCTACCGCAGAATGCCTTCGCCATCACTAACCTCGATGATAAAAACGGAGCCTTCATGTTGCAAAACACCAAGGCCAAGAAACTGAGTTACGCCCTAAAACATGACGCCGACTTCAAAGGCATTATCATGGAGAGCCATTTCGACGGCATGTTGCTCAAAGTGAATGGCACGGAGGTGTTCACCCAACTCGTAGGAGGTTTCAACGCCAGCAATCTGTTAGCCATTTACGGCGCAGCAACTGCCTTGGGCTTTAACAAGGAAGAGCTTTTGGTCGAAATCAGCAAATTGCGTGGTGCCAATGGACGCTTTGATATGTTGCATTCTGAAAATGGCATCGTCGGCATTGTCGACTACGCCCATACACCCGATGCCTTGGAGAATGTGCTCGTGACCATCAACGAGGTGCGCTGCCATAAAGAAACGCTGATTACAGTAGTGGGCTGCGGTGGCAATCGCGACACCACAAAACGACCCGAAATGGCCGCCGTTGCCGTGAAGCTGAGCGACAAAGTCATTCTCACCAGTGACAATCCGCGCAATGAAGACCCTGACGAAATCATCCGCCAGATGAAAGCTGGCATCGCTGAAGAAGACAAACACAAAGTGTTGAGCATCTCCAACCGTCGCGAAGCCATCCGTACCGCAGTAGCGCTTGCCAAGAAAGGCGATATCATCCTGTTGGCGGGAAAGGGGCATGAGAACTATCAAGAAATCAACGGAGTAAAGAACCATTTTGACGACAAGGAAGTCCTGTCGGAAGCTTTTAAGGAGGCCAACTGATGTTATACTATCTCTTCAATTACTTAAACCAACACAATTTCCCGGGCGCAGGCGTATTCAACTACGTCACCTTCCGGGCAGCAGCGGCTATCATCTTTGCTTTGATTGTTTCGGTCTGGTTCGGCAATTATTTCATAAAGTTGCTGAAGCGCAAGAGAATCATCGAAACACAACGCGACGAAGCCACTGATCCGTATAACACCCAGAAAATTGGCGTGCCTACCATGGGCGGTGTCATCATCATCGTTTCCATTCTGATTCCGGTATTGCTGGTCTGCAAACTTCATAGCGTTTACACCATTTTGATGATTGTCACCACTTTGCTGCTTGGCATCATTGGTTTTGCCGACGACTACATCAAGACCTTCAAGAAGCAGAAAGACGGACTGAAACCGAGATACAAGCTTGCGGGACAAATCCTGTTGGGTCTCGTCGTCGGTCTCACCCTTCGTTTTAGCCCTGCCGTACAGATCAACGAAACGGTCCAAGTGAAAATCGAAGACAACAAGGAAGTAGTAATAAAAAGTCCTGACGTGAAGTCGACACGAACCACCATCCCCTTCGTAAAGAGCCACGACCTCAATTACGCCGATTTGTTCCGTTGGACTGGGCCAAAGTGGATGTACAACTTGGCATGGGTTTTCCTCGTACTACTCACCGTTTTCATCGTTGCTGCCGTTTCGAACGGTTCCAACCTCAACGACGGCATGGATGGCATGGCTTCGGGCAACTCCGCCATCATCGGCATTACCTTGGTCATCTTAGCCTATATTTCCAGTAACGCAGTCACAGCGAGCCATCTCAACCTGATGTATATCCCTGGCAGCGAAGAGCTCGTCGTCTTCATGGCTGCATTCGTTGGTGCGCTCATCGGCTTTCTGTGGTTCAATTCCTATCCCGCCCAAATCTTCATGGGCGACACGGGTAGCTTAACCATCGGAGGCATCATCGCCGTGTCAGCCATCATTATGCATAAAGAACTGCTCCTGCCCTTGCTCTGTGGCGTGTTCCTCTTCGAAATCCTTTCCGATTTGGACGTGAAGCGATTTGTCAAGACAGGAAAGAAGCACAGAATCTGGAAGAAAGGTCCCTTACACGACCACTTCAGGACATCCTACAGCGATTTCAAAAAGGCCTGGCCCAACAGTACCGTTACCTTCAAAGGTCACGGTGAAGGCTACAACACCGTTCACCATGAGGTGAAAATCACCATTCGTTTTTGGATCATCACCATATTATTGGCAGCATTCACACTGATAACATTTAAAATACGATAAACCTGAATAGGCAGGCACATAAGTCTGTCCACATAAACAACTGATAAACCATGATTTACTTTGAGGAATTGACCAACACAAGACTTAAGAAGCCCAGCAGCATGGTTGCTGGCATATCATCCAAGATTTTGCAAATCAGGAAGGAAAGCATCAAGCAAAGCCTTAGCGACCTGAATACTATAGGCCATCGGCAGGAGTATGTTGCCACCGTCGACGGCGTGATGTATTACGACGATTCGAGAGCCGAAAACGTGAATGCCACCTGGTTTACTTTCCAGAACATCGTCAAGCCTGTCATCTGGATTGCAGGTGGAAACGATCGCAACTCCGACTTCAAAGACCTGAAGAGCATCGCCAAAAAGAAGGTCAAGGTGTTGATTTGCATCGGAAAATACAACGCCAACCTGAAAAAGACCTTCCAAAAAGACATCAAGGATTTCTATGAAGTCGAAAACTTGGAAGAGGCAGTTGACACAGCTGCGTTTTTGGCCAAAAAGGACGACATCGTGCTGTTTTCGCCCGCGTGCATGTCAGACAAAGAAGACGAGACTTACATTGAACGCGGCAATCTTTTCACCAAAACCATAAAAAACCTGCAAAATGAATGTCATCAATAAAACGATGAGAGGTGACAAGGTCATCTGGATTGTGGCGTTGATTTTGGGCGTCATCTCGCTGATTGTCGTTTACAGCGCGACCAGCGCCTTGGCGGTCTCAAAATACGAAGGCGACACGGGCAAGGTGTTGATGAAGCATCTTGGCATGTTGCTTTTCGGCTTTGCCATGATGATCATCGGCTCAAGAATCAACTACAAGCGCTATGCAAAGATAGCCTTGCTGCTGATGATACCTTGCTTGGCTTTGTTGCTCTACACACTGGTGTTCGGACGCAACATCAACGACGCCAGCCGTTCCATTAGTGTCGGCGGATTCTCGTTCCAGCCCAGTGAGATGGCGAAAATCATCCTCATCACCTACCTTGCCCGTCAACTCATCATGATGGAAGGCTCTGTGTATAACTTCAAGGATTTCCTCCTTAGGTTGGCGCTTCCCATTTTGGTGACCGCAGCCTTAATCTTTTCCGAGAACCTCTCCACCGCAGTCATTCTAGTCACTGTCTGCATGGTGCTGTTGTTCATCGGTCGCGTGAAGTTCTTGCATCTTCTTGCATTGGTTGGGCTGTGCATTGTCGGCATGGCAGCCTATTTGGGTTACGATGCCATCAAGACCAACATCGACAACAAGCACAGACGCGCCGCCCAAAATGAAATGGTGATTGGGGAAAAGGTTGAGACTTTCAAAGAGAAGCAAAATCGTATCCAGACCTGGTCGAACCGTCTCAAATCAATGGGTGAAGACAAAGAAAAGGTGGACCCCTTCGATGACAAACACATGCAACGCACTTATGCCGACATTGCTGTGGCATCAAGCTCGATTTTCGGCAAAGGACCTGGCAAAAGCGAACAGCGCAATTTCCTGCCCCATCCTTACTCTGACTTCATTTACGCAATTATCATAGAAGAATATGGCCTCATCGGAGGTGTCATCGTCTTGTTGCTCTATATTATCCTCTTCACCAGAGTGTTGCGCATCGTCATCAAGCGACCGCTCACTTTTGGATCCCTGATGGCTTTCGGGCTGGGCTTTCTCATCATCCTGCAAGCTATGGTCAACATGGGGGTTTCCATCGGGTTGTTGCCTGTCACAGGACAGCCTTTGCCTTTCGTCAGCATGGGCGGCACTTCACTGATGGCTACGGGACTCATCATAGGCATGATTTTGAGCGTCACTCGAAGCATCGAAGACGAAGCCATGAACAAAGAACAAGAAATACAAGCACTCACAGAAACTACAGAAGATGAAAGAGAACCTGAAAGTCGTGATTAGTGGTGGCGGCACAGGCGGCCACATCTTTCCCGCCATTGCCATTGCAGACGCCTTGAAACGAAGATTTCCCAAGGCTGATATCCTCTTTATCGGTGCCAAAGGCCGCATGGAGATGGAACGTGTGCCTAAGGCTGGTTACCCGATTGAAGGCCTGTGGATTAGTGGCATGACTAAGGATATTAAATCGCTTTTGCTGCCTCTGAAGCTCACAAGCAGCATCAACCACGCCATAGCCATCTTGAAACGATTCAAGCCCGATGTGGTTATCGGTGTCGGAGGATTCGCAAGTGGTCCTACCCTGATGGGTGCCAACTATCTACGCATCCCTACCGTCATTCAAGAGCAGAACTCCTACCCTGGCAAGACCAACCGTAATGTGGGCAAAAAAGCCAAAGCCATTTGCGTGGCTTACGACCACCTCGACCAATGGTTCCCTGCCGAAAAGATACATTTCACTGGCAACCCTTTGAGAGCCAATATCACCCTCAATGGAACTCGTGAAGAAGCTGCTGAATACTTCCACCTCGATCCGACGAAACCCGTCGCACTACTTGTTGGAGGTAGCCAAGGTGCCTTGGGCATCAACAAAGGCATCAGTGCCCAACTCGCCGCTTTCAAGGACTGCGACCTGCAACTCATCTGGCAAACGGGTAAGTTCTACTTAGATCAAGCCCAACAAGAAGTGAAGTCCTTGGGGTTAGAAAACCAAGTGAAGCCCACCGTCTTCATCGATCGCATGGACTTAGCCTATGGATTGGCTGATGTGGTCATTTCGCGAGCTGGCGCCATGTCGATTTCGGAATTGGCTCTGGTGCAGAAGCCCGTCATCTTCGTACCGCTACCCACCGCTGCCGAAGACCATCAGACCAAGAACGCCCAGCAACTCGTCGATGCTGAAGCTGCCATCATGGTGCGCAATGCCGACACAGAGAAGGAACTCATTCCGACCCTGTTTCGTTTGAAAGACGACCGCGAGTTGCAGGCAAAAATGAGCGCCAACATCGGCAAGTTCGCACGCCCGAACGCTGCTGATGACATTGTAGAAGTAATTATAAAAACAATTAGTTGATAGTTACGGCCCTTCGACAAGCTCAGGGACCACAAAAGCAAAGGTCGTTGAACCCGTCGAAATGCCGACAATAAAGATAAAAAAATGAAACACGGAGAAGGACATACGATTTACCTGTTAGGCATCGGCGGCATTGGCATGAGCGCCCTTGCCCGCTATTACCACAGCTTCGGTTACACCATAGCTGGTTACGACCGTACCCCTTCCCCACTGACCCAACAATTGGAAAATGAGGGCATGGCAATCCATTATGAAGATAATCCCAACCTATTGCCAGCCCTCATTGACATGGTCATATACACTCCCGCTGTCCCGAAAGACCTCAAGGAATTTGAAGCCCTTCAAAAACACAATATAAAGATTATGAAACGCTCCGAGGCTTTGGGCCAAATCTCGGAGCAACACTTTACCATTGCCGTGGCTGGTACTCACGGAAAGACTACCACCACGGCCATGGTTGCCCACATTCTCAACCAATGTGGCAAAAACACTACCGCATTCATCGGCGGCATTGCCAACAATTTCAACAGTAACCTGCTGCTGGGCCAAGGCAAAGACAGCATCTTGGTGGCAGAAGCCGATGAATTCGACCGTTCTTTCCTGCATCTCCGCCCCAATGTCAGTATCATCAACTCCATTGACTCCGATCATTTGGATATATATGGCGACAGGGAGCACTTGGTGGCAGGATTCAACGACTTTGCCCAGCTCACTGAGCAAAAAGTCATCGTCAAGGAAGGCTTGGCCATCCAAACCGACCGTGGCATCCGTTTCGGATTCGGTGATGGCTGCGACTATCGGGTCGAAATCATCAAGTCAGAAAAAGGCATCACTGATTTTATCATTGATGGTGAAGGTCAAAAGACTGAAGTCAGGCTCCCCATGGCAGGCGACCACAATGTGCTGAATGCCACAGCCGCTTTCATTGCTGCACGACAAATTGGGATTGAGCCCAAAGCCATTGCTGAGGCTTTGACTTCATTCAAAGGTGTCAAACGCCGTTTCGACATTCATGTCAACAACGAAAAGCATTGCTATATCGACGATTACGCACATCATCCCGAGGAGATTCGTTCTTGCCTGACTGCTATCAGAACCTCTTTCCCTGAGAAGCACATCACACTTGTCTTCCAGCCTCATCTCTTTAGCCGCACCCGCGACTTCATGGACGATTTCGCTTCAGTTTTGGCGTTGGCCGATGAGCTCATCCTTTTAGACATCTACCCTGCCCGCGAGCTGCCCATTGCAGGCATAACCTCCCAAGCCTTATTGGACAAAGTGCAGATGCGTAACAAGAGAATCTGCAAAAAAGAAGAGCTTATTAACCTGATTGACGAAGAAAAGCCGGAGTTGTTAGTCACTATGGGCGCAGGCGATATTGACCGTTTTGTTGAACCTCTCGAAAAACTGATAAAGACATGGTAAAGAAAATATTGAGCATCGTATTGTGGGTTGTGACTGCCGCGGCGCTTGTCATCTTGTTCATCTTCGCGAGACAGAACTACCTCAACACGCCCATCAAGTCCGTCAACCTAATTTCAACCGCCGACACTGGCTTTGTCAGAAAAAGTGAGTTACGTGAAGAACTGAAGCAAATTTGCAGCAAGTCGAACATCGGTACAATCAATATGATTGCCGTTCAGAACCGCTTGAACAGTAACCCTTGGATTGAGAACAATGCCTCATACATTGACATGAATGGCATATTGAATGTCAACTTCAAGGAATATGAACCTGCATTCAGGGTATTCGACAAGAATGGTCATTCGGCCTATGTGACTCAAGAAGGCATGGTGGTGCCTGCATGTAGAAACTACACACCCTATGTGTTGGTGGCCAGTGGCAATTTCCGCTTGGACAACGACACAAGTGCATTCCAACTCTGCGACACCCTTGATCGCGACCGCAATTTGCTCAACGCATTGCATTGGTTCAAGGCCATTGAGGGGAATCCTTTCATCAAAAACTGCGTAGGACAATTGTATTGCAACAAGCGTAGCGAATTTGAGCTTACTGTGAAAGGTCTTGAAGCGAGAGTGATTGTGGGCGACACCTGCCTTGCAGCAGATAAACTTAACAGGTTGGAAATCTTTATGAAACAGCGGATTGACAGTCCTGAGACCCAAATTTTGAAAAGTATCAATCTCAATTATAAAAATCAAATAGTCTGTACAAAACGATAGTATTATGAACGAAGGAAAAATCATCGTCGGTTTAGACATCGGCACAACTAAGGTGGCCTGCATCGTGGGGCGGAAAGCCGAAAACGGGAAGATCGAAATCCTGGGTTACGGCAAAACCATCTCCACGGGCGTGAGAAGAGGCGTGGTCACCAACATTTTTGACACCGTCGAAGCCATCAAAACGGCTGTCAAGCAGGCCTCTGACCAATCAGGTGTAGAAATTAACCGCGTCAGCGTAGGCATCGCGGGTCAGCACATCAAGAGCTTGCAACATCGCGGTGTTTTGATGCGCGACAACCATGAGACTGAAATCTCGGAAGCAGAGTTGGAACGCCTGCGCAACGACACCTTTAAAATCAACATGACCCCTGGCGAAGAAATCATAGACGTCATCCGTCAGGACACTTACGTTGACGGCGAGTTGGCCACCAACCCGGTAGGCATGTTGGGCAGCAAGATTGAGGCCAACTTCCACGTCATCATCGGTCAGACCTCAGCGGCCAAAAACATCATCAAATGCATCCAAAGCGCAGGCTTGGATATGGATTACATGATTCTAGAGCCTATCGCTTCGGCACAAGCCGTGCTTGACGAAGACGAGAAAGACGCCGGAGTGGTCCTCATCGACATAGGTGGCGGCACCACTGACATCGCCATCTTCAAGGACAAGAAAATACAGCACACCGCAGTGATTCCTTTCGGCGGCAACATCATCACCGAAGATATTTGCAGTGGCTGTTCCATCATCAAACATTATGCTGAAGAAGTGAAGGTGAAGTTCGGTTCGGCCTTGGCCAGCGAAAATCGCGACGACGAGGTGGTATCCATACCTGGCATCCGTGGCAGGGATCCTAAAGAGATTTCTTTCAAGAGTTTAGCCCACATCATTCAGGCCCGCTTAGAGGAAATCTTCGAATTGGTGAAATATGAAATCCAGAAGGCCAAAACCGACAATCAACTCATTGCAGGCATCGTGTTGACGGGTGGTGGTGCCATGATGAAACACATCCAACAATTAGCCGAATTCAAGACCGGATTGGAAGTGCGCATCGGTTATCCCAACGAACACCTCAACCAAACCGAGATGAAAGAGCTGTCGAGCCCCATGTACTCCACAAGCATCGGTATCGTCATCGAAACCATTGCCAGAATGGAGCATGACGAGTTCCTGCAAGCATCGAAAGACGCTGAAGAAGAGCGGAAACGCAGCAAACTTCAAGTGGAACCCGTCGTTGAGGCCCCTAAGCAAGATGAAAACGGCCCCGACCAAGACAAGAGTGAGGGCAAAAAGAAGAAAGGCATTGATTTGAAGAAAATCGTGTCTTCGCTAACCGATTTTTTCACCCCTGACGAAAACCTTGAATAACCTTAAAACGAACAACTATGGCTGACAATTACATAACTAACAATAATTCCCAAGACGAACTGTTCAAGCCCGTCGATGTGGACAAGCCCAACTATATCAAGGTTATCGGTGTAGGTGGCGGCGGTGGCAATGCCGTCAACCACATGATGGAAGAAGGCATCCAAGGTGTCGACTTCGTTCTTTGCAACACCGACCATCAGGCCCTGCTGAAAAGCAAAGTGAAAACCACTGTCCATTTAGGCAAGCGCGAGTTGGGCGCCGGCAATGACCCCAACATTGGTCGCGAAGCCGCTGAAATGAGCCGTGACGAGCTTGAAGCCCTTATGGACGACAACACCAAAATGTTATTCGTCACTGCGGGTATGGGTGGTGGTACTGGTACAGGTGCCGCACCAGTCGTGGCTAAGATGGCCAAGGACAAAGGAATCCTTACGGTGGGTATCGTCACCATGCCTATGGAACGCGAAGGCCGTCGCCGCAAATTGCAAGCTCTGTCAGGCATTGACGAACTGAAGAAATGCGTCGACACTCTCATCCTCATCAGCACCGACAAACTGCGCGACCAGTACGGCAACATGAAGCTCTCCGAAGCATTCAAAAAGGCCGACGACGTGTTGGCCACGGCCGCCCGAGGCATCGCCGAAATCATCACCGTGCCCGGTTATGTCAACGTCGACTTCGAAGATGTAAAGACCGTGATGAAAGATAGTGGCAAGGCTATTATGGGTTCAGGTGTCGCCGAAGGCGAAAACCGTGCCGAGAAGGCCATCAAAGATGCCATTCACTCGCCGCTGCTCAATGACTCTAACATTGAAGGCGCGAAGAATATCCTACTCTATATCACCTCAGGCACCAACGAGGTCTCATTGGACGAAGTCGATGAAATCCTCGAAATCGCCCAAAACGCCTGTGGCAACAACTCCGACGTCATCTGGGGTAATGGCACCGACGAGAGCCTCGGTGAAGCCCTCAGCGTCACCTTGATTGCCACGGGGTTCAACCATGATGCAAAGCCCTACTCCACTGTGCTTGCCGAGAAACAAGGCACTACCGATACTTCCACACAACCGAAGAAGGTATATGACCTGAGTGGTAAGGTGAAAGGAGATGAGACACCCATTCCCGCTCAGCCTGCCCATCTTGCCGTAGGTTCTGTGGCTGCCACTGAGGTTGAATCTGTTTATCCCAAGGTAGAACAACCCGAGCCAAAACACGAGGAGAAGACCGTGCATTCCTTGTTCACGCCCGAAGAGCCTAAGGCTGTGGAAGTGCCAACAACACCCAAAATCGTTGAGCCTGTCGAAACGCCAACCAACACAGCTGAACCTAAGGTTCCTGAATCCACCGAAGAACCGACCGAAATCATCGACGACGAGCCCCTCTTTGAGCCCACCATCGAGCCAACGCCCGCCCCTGTTCAGGAAACGCCTCGTACCGTTCATTATGAAGAGGAGCGTCCAGTAGTGAGGGTCTTCGACAACCCCTTCCGTTCAAGCAACAATGATGACGAAGGCTTTGAAATCACCTCGCGCATCATCACCAAGGAAGAGGTTCAAGCCCGAGCCGAACAAGAAGTGGCCGTACTCGAAGCCAAAAAGGCCAAGGAAACCGACCCGAAAGAACTGTTGAAGAAACAGCGTTTGCGTGCCTTGAGCATGAACTTTAGAACGGCTCGTGGCTTGGAGGAATTGGAGAACCAACCCGCTTACCTACGCCGCAATGTCGACATCGGCCATACCGATGAAGGATTGTCGGAGTATTCGGCTTCACAAAACGGCATCAGCGGAGAGAACTCTTATCTCCACAAAAACGTGGACTAAACAAAAACTATCGTCACAGACTATTTGAAAACCGACGAGGCAGACGGGCTTCCTTTGGGGAGTCCGTTTGTTGTTTTATTCGCATCAGATGATTTCAAAACCATAAAAAGTCTTATTTTTGCGCCAAATACCCAAAGAGATGAAAAAAGGATTGTTGTTTCTTCTCCTCTGCTTTGCGACAACTTACCTATTCTCGCAAGAATGGAAAGCTGTCTCCCAGCAGACACCCTCTGCTCCAAAAGTCAGACTGATATCTGAAACGGAACAAGCGACCGAACTTTGTTTTACTTTAGAAGGTTTCTATAAGGAAGAAGTCAGCACGCCAAAGGGCTTGCAAAACATCATTACAGTGCCCAAGATGGCTTCAATACTTGAAGAAGGCTCGCCTGACCTTCCGCTTTATGCCATCCCAGTGCTCATCGATGACTTGGCTGCTATGGAAGTGCAAGTTAAAGAGGTGGAATACAAAGACTTTGAAGGCATCGAAATCGCGCCCTCCAAAGGAAATCTTAGTCGCGACATCGACCCCGACGATGTGCCTTTCCTCTATGGAGACGCATACCAACAAAACAGCTTCTTCCCTGGTTTTCAAGCCCAGTTGGACCAGCCTTACATTCTCCGAGACTTCCGTGGACAAAACATTCTGGTTTATCCCTTTGCCTACAATCCCATCACGAAAACCCTCAGAGTCTACACTCAATTGACGCTGACTATGAACAAAACACGCGAAAAAGGCGACAATCCCAAACTGAGCCACAAGTCAAGTCAAACGAAAATGTCACCCGAGGCTGATGCCATGTATAGGCATCGTTTTGTCAATTATCGAAATAGGGCTATCAAATACACTTTTATCGCCGATGAGGGCGAACTACTTGTCATTTGTCCCGACCAATACATGGATGCCATGCAGCCGTTTGTTTCATGGAAAAACGAATCAGGCCGCCCGACCACTATGGTCAGCCTTTCTGATATAGGTGGAAACAACACCGACCAAATCAAGTCGTTCATTCTCAGCCATTACAACAATCCGAATGAAAACCTTTGTTATGTGCTTCTCGTTGGAGACTACAACGACATCACACCCAAAGCCATGAACGGAGAGCGTTCCGACATCTGGTTTGGCCAACTGGAAGGCAATGACTATTATCCAGAAGTTTTTGTGGGTCGCTTTTCCGTTGGGAATGTAGCTGACGTAGAAAACCAAGTAGCCAAAGTGATTTACTACGAACGTGATATCAATACTGACGCTGACTGGTTAAGTAAAGGTGTTGGCATAGGCTCCACTGAAGGTGCGGGGAGCGGACACAACGGAGGTGAATCCGACTATCAGCATATCGACTACATCCGCGACACTTTGTTGCACTACACCTACAGCGAAATCTCACAACACTATCAAGGTGTAGGAGCTGGTACCAATGCCTCCATGCTGAGCCAAAATTTCAATGCGGGTGCTGGCATCTGCAACTATTGCAACCATGGTACGCAAACTGGTTGGTATGTAGGCAGTTTCAATAATAGCCATGTGAATGCTTTGGTGAATGACTATAAATGGCCTTTCATTTGGTCAACAGCTTGCTACAACGGCCAATTCGACGGAAATTGTTTCGCTGAAGCTTGGATGCGTGCCACCAACAACTCGACAGGCACTCCGACTGGTGCCATCGGAGGCATGTTCAGCTGGACCAATCAGCCTTGGCAGCCGCCCATGACAGGTCAGGACGAGATGGTCGACATCCTTTGTGAATGGCGGTCAGCCGATCAATTCCATCATACGCTTGCCGGAGCCTCACTCAACGGCAACATGAAAATCCTCGATCTCCATCCTTCCGACCAAGGCAAAACCCACAACACTTGGATCCTTTTTGGCGACCCAAGTCTGACACTGAGAACTGACACACCTACTGAGCTCAATGTCACATGCCAGCCTGATGTCATCTTCCTTGGGCAGACTGAACTCACCATCAGTGCAGACGCAGATTATGCTTTGGCTACACTTTCTTTTAATGGAGAAATCCTGACCTGCACGCCTATTGTCAATGGCGAAGCCACACTCTCCTTCCCTGAACAAACTATCACTGGAATGGCTCAACTCGTTGTGACCAGTTTCAACAAAGTGACCGAAGTCAGGGATATTCCCATCATCCCAGCCGACGGGGCTTTCCTCTCTTATGAGAGCTTCTCCATTAACGATGCCAATGGCCAAGCCGATTATGGAGAGACCGTAGGTTTTGATGTGACTATCAAAAACATCGGAAATGAAACCGCTAATAATGTTCAAGTTACACTTAGCACAAATTCATCTTTTGTTGAAATCACACACAACACGGCTTTTATTCCTGCCATCGCTGCATCGGAAGAATACACCATTGCAAACAGCTTTGAAATCGTTGTTAACGAAATGATTACAGAAGGTAGTCAAGTTGAGTTCGTCCTTACTTGCACTGATGGCGTGGACACATGGATTAACCGTTTCCACATGTCCCTTCATGCACCCGTTCTCGTCTTGTCTGATTTCATGCCCATACATACGACCCACCCAGGTGAAGCTGGAGAGTTGTTGATAACAATAAAAAACACAGGTTCTTGTGATGCCCATAATGTAGTAGCTCAATTCTACAGCAGCTCTACCGATTTGGTTTTCAACCCGATTAGTTTAACTCTTGGAGAGATTCCAGCAGGAGATATCGCTACTGTGACAATCTCATTCAGCACTACATCCAATATCCCTGATGGTTCCATCTTTGAAGTATATTACCAATTAGAAACTACGCCAAACACATTCAGTGGCATCCAGACACTTAATATCGGGCCTATTAAAGAGACTTTTGAAACAGGGGATTTCAGTACCTTCCCGTGGCAGACAATGGGCAGTGCATATTGGTTTGTCGACAGCAGCACGGCTAACACAGGAACATACAGTGCCCGCACAGGAGCCATCGACGACTCAAATGTTACCACCTTGCAAGTCAATGTAGATGTCATCGAAGACGGCGAGATCAGTTTCTTCATAAAAACCAGCACCGAAGCCGACAAAGACAAACTTACCTTCTATATTGACAGTGATACCAAGGGGACTTGGTCGGGGTTGTCTGACTGGCATCGTGCCACCTTCTCAGTCTTGGCTGGAACACACAAATTCAAATGGATTTACATGAAAAATGGCAATGGCAGCTATGGAAATGATTGTTGCTGGATTGACGATATTCAGTTTCCCTCAACCCATACAGTCACACTTTTGCCACCGCTTGAATTGGATGCACAAGTCAATAAAAATGAGGTTACATTGACCTGGCAAAACCAAAATCCCTCCGACAGTTACCTTATCAGACGTAACGGGATGCCTATTACCACACAAAACGAAACAACTTTTTCCGAGCTGCTCAATCTTGGCACTTATTCCTACAGTGTCACAGCTATAAGCAGTGAAGGACAGCAATCCATACCGGCTTTTGCCACCGTCGAAATCACCGTCCTCGGAGTCGATAGCATTGAGAGCAAGATGCGTCTTTTCCCCAACCCCGTCCGCAACTGGTTGAACATCAGCTACGAACAACCTTTCAACTACATTCTGTTCAACAACATTGGTCAACAAATCAGAGAAGGTAAAGCTGAAGAAAACGTCGTGATAGATTGCCGCACACTCCCTCAAGGCTTGTATATCCTGCAAATCTCTACGGAGACCCAAGTTTTTACAAAAAAAATCATCGTTTACTGACTTGACTCATGGCCTATTTGAAATCCAACGACTTGTTCGACAAACTCAACCCAGAGACACTCTATGAACGGGTTCCTCGCCCCATCATCATCGCTGACCATCTGCTGACCCCTGACAATATAGGCGCTTTAATCCGATTGGCTGACAACATGGGAGCTAACGAAGTTTGTTTTTTGGGCAAGGAAGAAGAGCACCGCCTTGGCAAAATACGTCGTGCCGCTGCATCCAGCCGTGACAATATCCGTTGGTATTTCAGTGAGGAGAACGACTTACGAAAAATCGTCTCCAAAAACAAAAACATCGTTGCGATAGAGACTGCTGACAACGCCAGATGCATTTATGATACACAGCTTCCTGAAGACGTGGCCTTCATTGTTGGCAGCGAGAGCCATGGCTTGAGTGAAGAAATGTTGGCGCAATGCGATATGGTAGTTTATATTCCTGTTCCAGGTCCAACACGTTCACTCAATGTCAGTCATGCCGCCGCTGTAGCACTGTTTGAATGGCAAAGACAAATGAGGAATAAAGAATGTAGAATTATGAATACAGAATGTAGAATGAAAACAAGCAGCGCATCGCTCCATTCTGCATTCAGCATTCATCATTCTGAATTAAAATACAAGCACATTTTCTTCGACCTCGACCGCACGCTTTGGGACTTCGATGCCGCCGCTGAAGTGGCTTTTGAGCGCATTTATGACAAATATGATCTGAAAAGTCTCGGCATTCCTAGCGCACACGAGTTCCACGAGGTGTATCATCCTTTAAACGAACGCCTTTGGGAATTATACCGTGAGGACAAAATCACCAAGGCCGACTTAAACCGTACCCGTTTTTTGAAACCTTTGGAGCATTACGGCATCCATGATATCGAACTGGCCGACCATTTGAGTGAGGATTACGTGTATTGGTCGCCACGCATTGTCAGGTTGGTTCCAGGAACGATGGAATTGTTGGATTATCTGAAGCCAAAATATCACTTGCACCTGATAACCAATGGATTCCAAGAAGTTCAGCACACAAAACTAAGCGGTTCTGGATTAGAACCCTATTTTGAGACCTTAACCGTTTCGGAAGAAGTCGGTGTGAAAAAACCCAATGCTGAAATCTTCTTTTACGCACTGCGCAAAGCCCAAGCCACAGCTGAAGAAAGTTTGGTGATTGGGGATGAAATGGCCGTCGACATCGATGGTGCCAGGGCCGCAGGAATAGACCAAGCTTTCTTTAATCCAAGCGGGATTGAAGTTGAAGGGGAAAGAACTTTTGAAGTAAAAAGGTTGGTGGAGCTGATAGGAATTCTATGACTATTTCAGTCTTGCCAAAACTGTCTCTTTTCCCACTGTTCGATGATTGATCTTCACATTGACTTCGGCATCCAAAGGAAGAAACACATCCACACGTGAGCCGAAACGAATCATGCCTAATTCTTCTCCAGCTACTGCTTCGTCGCCTGCCTGCAAATCACAAACGATGCGCCTTGCCACAAAACCCGCAATTTGACGCACAAGGACTTCACGACCTTTTTTGTCTTTCAGAACTATGGTATTATGCTCATTATCAGTGGATGACTTAGGAAGGAAAGCCAACAGGAACTTGCCAGGATGGTATTTGTAATAGGTCACTTCGCCATCGAAAGGGAAAAAGTTGATATGCACGTCATAAATCGACATGAAGATAGAAATCTGGCGACGTTTGTCATGGAAATATTCGTCCTCCATCACTTCTTCGTTGGCTGCAATCACACCATCGGCAGGAGCCAAAACGGCATCCTTCATAATTGTTGTTTTGCGCCAAATCGGGACTCGGAAAAAGCGGATGGTCAGTATGAGCACCACTAGTTCAAAAGCATACAAAAGGTAATGCCAAAGTGTTTGCGAAGGCCATAGCCAATTGACAAGAATGACCGTCGTCGCAACCACGGCTAAGGTGACAAATATGGCCTTCGTTCCTTCTTCGTGTAACCTTTTATGAATCTTCATAGCAGCAGCAAATAAACGAAAATAAACGGTACGCTGAACATGACAGAGTCAAAACGGTCCAAAATTCCACCATGCCCTGGGATAAGTTTGCCAGAATCTTTCACTCCAGCCTGACGTTTGAGCATCGATTCGCTCAAATCCCCCAAAGTGCCAAACACGACTGCGATGGCTGCCATTCCTATACCATCGGCTTTGGGGAGCCATTCAGCATAATGGGCAAAAACGACCATGGCAATAATGGCAAACACCAATCCTCCAAGGCTGCCTTCTATAGTCTTTCCAGGAGAAATACGAGGAAAGAGTTTATGCTTGCCCAACAATTTTCCAGTCAGATAGGCGAAAATATCATTGGCCCATAAGAGACAGAAAACCAAGATTATCAATCCAGGACCTGCAAGATTACCGAATAGGTCTTCACGATACATGAACAGCATCAAGGAAGAAGGTAGACATAGGAAAGTAAAGGAGCCAAATAAATAAGTGAAAACGTGTTTAGCATCATGCTTGACGGAAAACAAGGCATAGAGGAAAGGAACCATAAGGAAAACGATTTCCATAAGCAGCCAACGGGAGCCAACAACCTCCAAAGCCACCATAGTGGCCAAAACAAAAGATCCCACAGAGAAAGCCTCTCCGATAATTATTCCAGTTGTAGAGTTCATTTGCAGCAATCTTGACATCTCAAAAGTGCCAACAGTGACAATGAACAGGAGGAGTGCAGCATAGGTCCAAGGCGAAATCAATACGCAAGCGAGGAGTATGGCAGCCAACAACAGTCCGGAAGCTGAACGAATCAATAACTCTTTCATGGCAGCAAAGATAGGAAAAAGAGCAATATGAGAGCACAAATAAAATATGCGATGGACTAAAAACAGAAAGCCCCGGCAGCGAGTTTGCTGTCGGGGTCTCCGTTGTGGGTGGGCGGCGAACTACTTTCCCACGCTTTCGCGCAGTATCATCGTCGCGGCGGGGCTTAACTTCTCTGTTCGGAATGGGAAGAGGTGCGCCCCCGCGCCATAGCCGCCACTTGTCTCTCTGCGGCCTTCCCGGATGGGGTGAACACAGACACAAGGGCAACCGCACTCGCGGAGCTGAAGCGCTCGGGCCATTAGTGCCGCTCGGCTCAACGTGTCGCCACGCTCACACCT
>CAMJRR010000014.1 GCA_946408345.1 uncultured Bacteroidales bacterium
TCGTCGAGACCACCTTCGACGGACGACTGGAGCTCGTCAACCAAGAGGGTTTGCTGGATTATTTCAGCCTGATGCGCCTTGCTCTGCAACGCTCGGCTACGGCCCGCGAAGCTATCAAATGCATAGCCGAATTAGTTGAGGAATACGGCTACAACAGCAGCGGCGAGACCCTCACCGTGTGCGACCCCAACGAGGCTTGGATCATGGAAATCATCGGCAAGGGCCCAGGCCACAAAGGAGCCGTTTGGGTGGCCCTGCGCATCCCCGACGACTGCATCTGCGCCCATGCCAACCTGAGCCGCATCCGTCAGTTCCCGTTGGAGAAGCGTTCCAAAAATAGCATCAGCAGCAAGAACCTCAAGAAAATCAACAACCCAGAGATTGAATGCGTCTATGCCGCCGATGTCATCAGCTTCGCCAAGGAATGGGGCTATTTCAACGGCAAGGACGAGGACTTCTCCTTCCGCGATGCCTACTGCCCCATCGACTTTGAAAATGTGCGCTATGCCGACGCCCGCGTGTGGAGTTTCTTCCGCCGCCACTACAGCCACGAGGAGATGGACAAATACCTCCCCTACATCAACGGTGAATTCGATGTTTGCGACCATCTGCCCTTATGGATCAAACCAGACAAACCGTTGTCATTGCGCGACTTGCAGAACGATATGCGCGACCATTTTGAAGGCACCCCTCTTGATATGACCTCCGACATGACCGCTGGCCCTTGGGGTATGCCCATCCGTCCCCTGCCTATGCACTTCACGGATAGCGACAGCATCCCATATTATCGTGAACGTCCCATCGCCACACAACAAAGCGGTTTCACCATGACTTGCCAGATGCGTTCATGGTTGCCCAACGACGTGGGTGGCGTCACCTGGTTCAACTGCGACGATGCCAACATGGTGGCTTACGTGCCACTCTATTGCTGCATCACCCAAGTGCCCGATTGCTTCCGTCCTGAGAACAACCCACGCAACGAGTTCAGTGATCAATCGGCTTTCTGGATGAACAACTGGGTGGCCAATATGGTCTATCCCCGCTATTCTATGATGATTGGCGACCTCCGCAAGGCACAAAACGAGCTGGAAGACTATTACTTCGCCGACCAAGACAGCGTGCTCGTCGCCATCGAGAAGATGATGCCCGCCGACCGCCGTAGCTATCTCAACAACAAAAGCATCGCTTACGCCAACAAGATGATGCAGCGTTGGGACAAGTTGGCGAAATACCTGATTGTGAAGTACAACGACCAAGTGGTGAAACGTGTCGACAAGGACGGGAATTTCCAACGCTGGGGTTACGAAACACCAGGTTACGACCAGCAGTTCATCGATGCCATCGGCAAGTCCACCGGCGAACGATACAAATTGAAGAAGGTCATTAAACGGAGGGAGAGATAAAAAAACTGCCGCACCTGATGGAGCGGCAGTTTTCATTTACTCAAACTTTTTGCAAGTTAAAAGTCTTTGATTATTGCTTTATCACCTTCGTTAAGCTGACCGAACCATTGTTAGTTACAAATCGAAGCAGATAGATACCAGAAGGCATACCAGCAAGCGAGATTTCAGCGTTGGCAGTATTATCAGCCATTTGAGTCAGCAAACATTGCCCCATAACATTGAAAAGCTCCACCTGCTGCAGGTCTTGGCCTTCCACAAAGAGCCTATCGGTAGTCGGATTGGGACGCACCACAATCTGTCCTTCTGATGGATTGCCCTCCGATGGATGGTCTGCTATGCCATCCTCAAAGAAGTGGACGTGGAAGGTCAACTCGCTGCCATTCTCGTGAATGTCGGTAATCTCAAAGCTTTCTTCAGGTGTTCCATCAGTCAGATACGGATGAGGATTAGTGTTAGGACCGAATCTGGTGCGTCCTGTTGCATGACTGAAATGAGCGTTGTTAAGGTTACCATTCTGTATGTCGCTGCTACTATTGGGACGGAAAATCCAATACTGGTTGGCAACAGTGACGTTGTCGAAGAAGGCATTGGCAAACATTCCGTTATAGTCGAGCGTGACCGTGTCGTTCCAACGCGCCACGATGAGTCCGGTGCCAGGAATACTTTCGTCAAAGAGGTCTTGTTTGTTACGGTATTCTAGCACATACCACTGAGTGCTATCGATGGCCGACTTGATGTAATAGCAGTTCTGCGACTGGCTAGACCCAACGCTTTTCAACGTATAGTCGCCGTCATGCGTGATTTGGATGGGGTCGTCCGCCACGTGAAGGATCTTGTTCTTATAGATGGCAGCCGTATGATTGGGGCCATAGTTGTAGCACATCATATCCCATGAACCCGCAGGAGAGACATCGGTATAATGGATGTAATGGTACAGGTCGGGTAAATCCAGCGAGTGGCCCATCTCATGCCTGAACACATTGGCGGTAAAATACGTCGGTGCGCCTTCAAACTCAAGATTGAAAGTGTTGGGTTTTATCCCATTGATTTCCACCGGATAATCGATGGAATCGTGAGGGAAATACTCCATATGAGGCCAAAGTATGGAAGCCCATGCTCCAGTGCCACCTTTGACGACAAAACTCACATTGTCGATGTAACCGTCACCGTCGCCATCAAGCACGATATCGTCATCAACCAAATGGAGCGAGTCCACATAATGGAAAGCACGGGCCAGCAGCTCAGCCTCTCTTCTACTGATACCCATAAAAGGCAATTCTCCCTGATAGCCGATAGGATTGCTAGGACTATAAGGTTCGAAATAACCACGAGGTTGGGGATCCTGATACGAAACGATTTGTCCGTCCTGAATGTTATTGGTATAGACCGTGTTGTAATTGATATGGCCGTAAGTCATTGTGTTGTAGAAATTGGCAACACTGAGATAGCCAGGAGTCTTCCCATTAAACATAGTATCAATTTGGTTGAACGGATGCGTTATCTCATCATCGTCGGCGAAACGCATAAAGATGACAAGATTAGTAAGGTCTCTGTCAATGATTTGAGCCCTCATTACAGCTGGCGAAATACCAATGATTAAAGCCAGCAACACTTTAATGGAATTGTGTTTCATATACAATTATTTAGTTTGTTTTTACATTTATCTTTCCTCCTTGCCGCATAATGGCATCCCACCAGCGGGCGGGCATTAGGGTATGGATGACTCGTCCAATAATAGAAAAGCGGCCATAGCAATACCGTACGCGTGGACGACGGCTGTTGACGGCACGGCTGATGGCCTTGGCGATGATTGAAGGCTTCGATAGAAGGTTGGTCTTGTAAAACCAGTCCATATTGTCAGCCCACTGCGAGCCCGGCACTTCGTACGCCGTTCCTGCGGTTGACTCCTTCAAATGCTTTGCCGCAATGATGCCCCAATCCGTTTTGATGGCACCCGGTTCAATCATCACCACGTCGATGCCAAAGGGCTTCATCTCCATGCGCAGGGCATCGCTGAAGGCCTCAACGGAATATTTGGTCACGTTGTACCAACCTCCCATATAAAACACCATCTTGCCGGCAATCGACGACGTGTTGATGATGCGACCACTCCCCTGCTTGCGCATATAGGGAAGTACCAATTGGGTAAGCCGCGCCAAACCGAACACATTCACTTCCAACTGCCGACGCGCCTCTTCCAATGGCACCGTTTCGATAGCACCGAAAAAGCCATAGCCCGCATTGTTAATCAATACGTCTATCCGACCTTCAGCCTGGATGACTGCCTCCACGCCTTGTTGCATAGAGGCCTCGTCAGTGACATCCATCCTAATGACGTGAACGCCAAGGGTTTTCAAGGGTTCCATCAGCTCCACCCTACGGGCAGCGGCATAGACTTTGTGCCCTTGTTGCGCCAGCATCTTGGTCGCATCAAAGCCAATGCCACTGCTGGCACCGGTAATGAGAACAATCTTGTTTTGCTTCATAATGGTCGCAAAAATACAAAATCCAACAATCCACGACATGGATTTCATGTTTTTCCTTATTTTTGCCACTTCATTAAATATGGCAGACGCACAATGAACACATACAAACACGAAGTAAAATATTACGAATGCGACCGTATGGGTGTGACACATCATTCCAATTACATCCGCTTTATGGAAGAAGCCCGCGTTGACTGGCTCGACCAGTTGGGCTTTGGCTTCGAGAAGATAGAGGCAGAAAACGTCTTCTCCCCCGTCATTTCGATTTCATGCCAGTACAAACGTCCTACCACGTTCAAGGATATCATCGAAATCGAAGTGAACATCGACAAGATGAGCGAGATGAAGTTTGAGTTTGACTACACGATGCGTGTTGAGGGCAAAGTGGTATGTGTCGCACACAGCGTCCATTGTTTCATCGAAAACAACCGTCCCGTGGCCATTTCCAAACGTCTCCCCGACTTCTTCAAGGCACTGACCGAAAGGATATCAGACCCTGCTTGACAATTATGTTGATTTCTTTTCCTATCTCATCGAAGCGAAGGAAAAAAACCGTACTTTTGCACCCTCATTTTTAGGCCGATTCCTCGTCGGAATAAATGCCTATGAATGATTCATAATCAATTATAAATCATATTTTTAATGCATAAGATTTTTGTACCGATTTACCGATACTTCAATAGACACAAGGCCTTGATGTACCTTATTATGGCGTTGTCTGCAGTGGTTTTCCTCTTCTTTGGACTCCAACTCAAATACGAAGAAGACATTTCCAGACTCCTTCCCTCTTCAAGCGTCGAGAGCCAACTGGCCTTCAGTTCCATCGAGTTGAAAGACAAAGTTTACATCCAAGTGACCTCGGCTGACGAGAAGCTTTCGCCTGAAGTACTGTGCGAAAGGACTGACGAGTTTGTCGACTTACTCTTCGAGAAAGACTCTACAAGTCACTTCATTTCCAATGTGTTATACAAGATGGAACCCGAATTGGCCCTCAATGCCTTGGATTTCGTGTTGGAGCACATTCCTTCGTTCATCGACACCTCTGCATACAACGACTTCGACAAGGCGCTGGAACCTGAAACCGTGGAAAAGCAAATGTGGGTCAACTATGAGCAGATGATGGAAGACGAAACGGGCGACATCACGCAAGCCATCGCATACGACCCACTTAACTTGCGCGGTGCCGTATTGGGTGATGCCATTGAAGGTGCAGTGGGCAATTTCAACCTCATTGACGAACATCTTTTCTGTCGCGACAGCACCGTGGCATTGGCCTACCTCGCCCCTGCTTTCCGTTCGCTTGACTCCAAGTCATCCACCGACTTCAGCCGTATGTTGAAAAGAGCCCAAAAGGAGTTTGAAGCTTCACACCCCGACGTGAAAGTCCACGCCCATGGTGACGTCATCGGCAGCGTGTCGAATGCTGGCCGAATCCGTACCGACCTTGTAGTGACGGTAGGCATTTCCATCGTCTTAATCCTGATATTGATTGGATTGTGTTTCAGAAGTTTTCCTTTCATCTGGAAACTCCTGTTGCCCATCTTTTACGGCACTGCTTTCTCCTTAGCATGTATCTATTGGATTAAAGGAGGCATGTCGCTTATGGCCTTGGGATTGGGTGCCATTGTGTTAGGTGTCGCCATCAGCTACACCCTACATGTGCTCATCCATCATTTCTTTGTCGGCGACCCCGAGAAACTGCTTTTAGATGAGTCGACGCCTGTGTTTTTGGGATGCATCACAACAGTGGGTGCCTTCTGTAGCTTGCTCTTTACCGACAGCGACCTGCTCCGCGACTTTGGCCTGTTTGCCTCGTTCGCTTTGTTGGGCAGCACCTTGTTTGCCCTCATCTTTTTGCCGCATTTCCTGCCCAAGCACCATGCCAATGCCGACAGCAAGACCTTCCGCCGCATCTCACGCCTCAACAACCTGCCCTTCGACAAAAAGCCTTGGTTCCTAGTTATGATTGTGATTTTCGTCATCGTGGGCATCATTTTCTCTCCTAAAGTGAAGTTCGACAGCGACTTGCGCAACCTCGACTACAACTCACCCGATGAAGTGGCTGCCGAAAATCTCTTCAACGAAAAAAACAACGACGGTTTCTACCATCTGTACTTTGCCACTGTTTCCACCGACATCGACGAGGCATTGGAGGCCGATAAATCCTTGATGCCCATTTTGGACTCCCTGAAGCAAAAAGAATTTGTGCATAATTATACCGACATCATCCCAAAGCTCTTCATCACCCAAAAAGACCAAGAGCTACGCATCGCCAAATGGAATGCCTACTGGACCGAAGAACGCAAGAGTGAAGCCATCCGTATGGTCGACAAAGGCGCGCATGACTTCGGCCTCGACCCGATGATGTTCTATGATTTCAAGGAATTGTTGAATGCGGAATACGAACCTGCCTCATTGATAGAAAGCGGTGTGGTACCTGCCAACTTGCTTGGCAACTTCATTGAATGCAATGCCGACAACCAATATATGGTGTTCACCGATGTTGCCATGCGATTCGACGAAAAAGACATCGTGACCGACGCTTTGGTCACCAATCCCAAGACCTTCGTACTTGAACCGTTCTATTACTGCAAGAGCATGGTTGAAGTCATCAACGACGACTTCAACATCGCCGTGTGGATTTCCTCGCTGTTCGTGCTGTTGATTCTGTTGGTGTCGTTCCGAAACATCATTACTGCCTTGCTGTCGTTCATCCCTATGGTGCTCAGCTGGTTTATGGTGCAGGGCTATATGGCCATCATCGGCTTGGAGTTCAACCTCATCAACATCATCATCTCCACCTTCATCTTCGGTGTGGGTGTCGACTACAGCATTTTCATCACAGAAGGTCTGCTCAAGCAAGCGCGAACAGGCGACAGCGACGTGCTCACCTGGCACAAAGTGGCCATCTTCTTCTCAGCAATCATCTTGGTCATTGTGGTGTCCTCTCTCCTATTCGCCGTCCATCCCGCCATCCGCTCGATTGGTCTAAGCACCTTGATCGGAATGGCCTCCACAATTATGATTTCTTACGCCCTTCAGCCGTTTGCGTTCTGGCAGTTGATGAAGTGGCCTTGGTATAAGAGGAGTGTGATGAAGAAAGTTCAGAAAAAATGAGCTATTCCTCGCCTATTCGCGCTTTCATGTTTTCGTGAAAAGCTTTCGTGCTGATTTTTGGGGATCGACTTTTTACGGTATGAAACGCCAAGAAGATGCTTCGATTGCCATGCCAGAAATATCCAAACCCTTCTTGAAATCTGCCTTTTTTTCGGAATTTCGCTGGTTTCTGACAGGGAAACAAATCTCACAAATCCTAAAAAATCTGCGGCTGCCACGATGTGACAGCCCTACGGCCTAGGCATTGTAGGGCTGTCGTAACATGGCAGCCGCATCATTCATTCGCGTATTGCAAATGCTGATATTCAAGCTTTCTGAATTGAAAACTCGGAAGAATGGGTAATGCATTTCTATTGAGCAGCACCAGCCCGTGTCGAAGACACGACCTCCTATTTACCCCACACGGCATAGTGTGGGGCTCGCAAACATTCCATGTCTCCAAACTTCAGACACACTTGTTGAAACACTACCTGGTTTCGAAGCAGTAATATTTAAAAATCATTCAAATAACGGCAAAAGCTGAGTAATTCTCGCTTAAATCTTGTCGTTATCGGCAAAAATTGCTACCGTTTGCAACGGATTTGAGAGAAAACTTGCCGAAAAATATGGCATCAGTGAGCGTACTGCTCGTAACTATTGCGCTACGGAAAAGATAGAAGGCGCTTTTCTGACAGGAAAAACATGGAACATTCCTGCCGATGCCGACTTGCCCCGACGAAGCAAAAGGAAAGTATCGCCCTTGCTTGCAGCTTTGCGTGAACAAAAGGAAATTCGGATGAAAGGAGGCATCTATCATCGCGTACAAATCGACCTGACCTACAACTCAAACCATATCGAAGGTAGCCGTTTGACCAAGGAGCAAACACGCTACATCTTCGAAACCAACACCTTGGGCATTACCTCGGAAAATACGCGCATCGACGATATTATGGAGACCGTCAACCACTTCCGTTGCATTGATTATGTCATCGACCACGCCACCGACAAGATCACCGAAACGCATATCAAACAACTGCATTTGATACTGAAAGCCAACACTTCCGACAGCCAAAAGCCATGGTTTGCCGTAGGTGACTACAAACGTTTGGCCAACGCAGTAGGCGAAGAAGAGACCGCCCTGCCCGAAGAAGTGCACAAAAAGATGAAGGTCTTGCTGGCCTCTTACCATGCCATTAAGAAAATCCAGTTTGACGATATTTTGGATTTCCATGTGCGGTTTGAGCGCATCCATCCTTTCCAAGACGGCAACGGACGTGTCGGTCGCCTACTGATGTTTTGGCAATGTCTCCAGTTGGGCATCGCACCCTTCATCATCACCGATGACTTGCGTCTGTTCTATTACCGTGGCATTCAAAATTGGGGGAACATCAACGGCTATTTGCGTGACACTTGCCTCACGGCGCAGGACAACTTCAAAGGTATACTAGATTATTACAGGATCAGTTATTAAAAGAGTAATAACAAGGTTATCTTTTCTTAAAGACATAACCCTTTTGCTCCCACTCCGGCATTTCCCGAGCTACAATGATGCTATAAAAGCGGTTGAATGCGGTTTCAAAAGGTTCATTCGGCTCAGCACTCCATCCTCTTTCTGCCACGCCAAGTGCTTTGGGAAGCATCTGGTAAGTGGCATCGTCGAAACTCCTCAACTGCGATGACCACAATTGCGCCTGTACGCCGATGATTTCGCCTTTGTAATCATTTGGATTCAGAGCGAAAGTCTTGCGCTCGTCAACATAACCCGCCCACGACAGGCCAATTTCTTCGGGAGCATCGCTATAGGCCAAATCCAAATAGGTGTAGGCCGCTGGAGAAAGCACCACGGGGAAGCCTCCGATGCCTTCGGTGTTCCATACATTGATGAAATATAGCGAATTTTTGAGCCTCTCTTGTGTTTCTGGTTCCAACCCTTTGGCGATGTCTTCCCAACCTGCCAGACGGACACCGCGTGCTTCGGCAAGGTCGAGCATACCGTTGATGAAGGTTTCTTTCATCTCGTGTCGGTCACGACCCGACCAAGCACCATTAGGTACTTCGTCGCCGCCAATATGGATGGCGGGAAGCGGGACACCTGCTTCTTCGTGAAGACGTATAACTTCGTCGAAGACTATGCCATAGAACTTGTAAACACTTGGGAGATATACGCTCAGCACATTGTCGGTAAAGTCCTGTGCCGACCAGTAACGTGAAGTGTCGGCAGAGTCCTGCAGGCGGAAACTGCTATCGCCCGTGCGCCGCTCATAGGCCTGCATCGCCTTGATGGAAGCCCGGGAATGGCCAGGCGTGTCAAACTCGGGAATCACCCTAATGCGGCGGTCCCAAGCATAGCGGAGAATACGTTGGTACTCCTCAGCCGTATAAAAAGAGGTGTTGCCGATTTTTCCATTGGCGGATGGCTTTAAGGCGTAAGTTTCCTGCAAATTCCAATCAGGCAGCGCATGGTGGGCGCCAAAATCGGTCAGTTCCGGAAAATCCTTGATTTCCAGACACCAAGATTCGTCATCGGCAATATGGAAATGCAAGGTATTGAGTTTCATGGATGCCATTAAATCGATGATTTCGAGCACCTCGTCCACGGTACGGAAGTCGCGCACCACATCAAGCATAAAGCCACGGTAAGCGAAATCAGGCCAGTCCTCGATAGTCATAGGCTGCAGAGGTCGTGGCAACTTGGCAAAAGTGGTCTGGGCATAATAAGTGCCTTCCTCGTCATTGGATTCCACAGTAGGTTCGCCGTCGGTCCCTATAGTGATGCGATACCATCCAGCGGGATGCGTTTCTAACGGTTCCAAGGCTTCTGTTCCATAGCTGACCCGCTTGACTTGCGGAACGATGTCGGCAGGCTGGAGTTCATAGTTGCTGACAAAACTTCCTTCGCCGTTTTCAGTTTTAGGATGCTCCAGAAAATGATACCGCACTTCCATCGGGGAGTCGGCTCTCCCCTGCCGCTGCAAGACGAAGGCCTCGGGTGCCCAAGAATGCCTTGGCAATGGGCGACCATAATACTCTAAGGTCACCGTTCCGCTTTCAGGAATGTCGATGTACCACGAGGTTCCTTGATAATGGTTCATCGTGGGTCCCTCCACAGAGGTCTTGCCGTCGAAAAGCTCTTGGAACCATACGCGCGAGCCTTGGGGCACATCGTGCAGCACGAGTGTATGCAAGGCACGACCGTCGGGCTCTGCTGGGCCTTCTGTCCAGTCTGCTGACGGCACTCGACCGCAAGCTACTGCCAAAAGCAAAATCAATATGAACGATGCCGTTTTTCGCATAATATGCGTCAAAAAACCATTTCCTTAGCCACACGCGCTGCCAAGCGAGCGTTGTTCAGCACCAGCTGGATGTTAGAAGCAAGGCTGTCGCCACCCGTAAGGTCTTTGATGCGCGCCAACAGATAAGGCGTCGTCTCCTTGCCGTGAATGCCCAACCTCTTGGCATCTGCCACGGCCTCGTCGATGGCGGCGTTGATGCGGTCGGCATCCATAGAATACTCCTCTGGAATGGGGTTGGTGACCAACATGCCACCGCCGAGTCCCATCTCCTGCTTGGCGATGAAGGCCTTGGCCACCTCCTCGGGAGTGTCGAGGCGATAATCCACCTTGAAACCACTCTTGCGGGTATAGAAAGCGGGCAGTTCTTCCGTGCCATAGCCGATCACTGGCACGCCCTTGGTCTCGAGATACTCAAGGGTGAGCCCAAGGTCGAGAATCGACTTGGCTCCGGCACAGATGACCATGACGGGAGTGCGAGCCAGCTCCTCCAGGTCAGCAGAGATGTCCATGGTGGTCTCTGCACCACGGTGCACGCCACCCACGCCACCTGTGGCAAATACGCGGATGCCTGCCAATGCCGCGATGATCATCGTCGTGGCCACCGTCGTGGCTCCATCTTGTCCGCGTGCCACAAGCACGGGCAGGTCACGGCGCGAGGCCTTGGTGACAGCGGTGCCTTTTTTGCCCAGATATTCAATCTCCGATGGGGTCAAGCCCGCCTTCAGGCGGCCTCCGATGACGGCAATGGTGGCAGGCGCTGCCCCTTCGTCGCGGATGGTCTGCTCCACCCGCAACGCCGTCTCCACATTCTGTGGGTAAGGCATTCCGTGGGATATGATGGTCGATTCGAGAGCCACGACGGGCTTCCCGTTTTGCAATGCTTCAGCCACTTCGGGCGAGAGGTCAAGATATTTGTTCATGGTTGTTGTTGGTTTACGGTATCAGGACTTTCAATATTATTCTTTGCACATAAAAGGCCGATGTGCGCGGCTTCAGCAATGGTAGCATCGGGACCAGCATGGATGATGCCAGCCATAAGTGCGTCGCCGGCGCCAGTGGCATTCACCACTTGGCAAGGAAGAGCGGCGAAATGTTGTCTAGCTTCGCCTTCAACGACATCCAACCCATCTGCTCCGAGGCTGACAAATCTTCTATCGACACCTTGCAAGTCGGCAAGGATAGCGTATTCGATCTGATTGCATTTCAGGGTGAAGAAATGCTTTTTGACCGACATCACCATGGCCTCTTTGATTTTGGCGGCCTTGGCACCCGAAACGGCATCTATATAAAGGGGCTTGTCGGTATGGTCGATGAGATAGGCCAAAGTCTCCACAGGGATGTTGGCATCGGCCACGAAGGCATCGACATTGCCCAATTTTTCCATTTTTGGGGCCAGCCATTCAGGAGTGATGCCATCGGCAGCAGCCATATCCGCCACGCCACCGACCATCTCGCCGTCGCAGTTGTTGATGCTCAAGAAACAAGAGCGTGCACCTGGGGCGGCATAGTCGCAGAGGCTGATGTCGATGTGGGCTTTACGGCAACTCTCGGCAGTGAAACGACCGAAGTCATCACCTCCGAACAAGGTCAGAAAGACGACCTCGTCGCCCAGCAGCGCAAGGTTATGGGCGATGTTGCGCCCTACCCCACCTGCAGTCAGGCGCACCGTGCCAGGGTTGGAGTCGCCAGGCACAAAGACGCTGAAACTCGTGGCGATGATGTCGGCATTCGCTCCGCCGATCACACAGATTCTCATGATGTTTTTTATAGCGGTTCTCACTGGCGCAAAAATACGAAAAAGTATATTCCACAAGTACTGGAATGACCTACAAGTCTAAAAAAACAAGCGTATTCATAGTGGTAGGGGCAAATTTTGCACACACCACTATTTGTCAATGAAAATAACGTGAGTATTTTGCACGTTAATAGATAAAACCGAACCTCATGTCTCGAAACAACGAATTCTTTCATGCCTGCAAGGTCGATAATTGGTACATTTTTGAGCATACCGAATACGAATGGGACGACATCGTGAACGCCTTCATTGCGGGAGGCTTGTATGCCGACAGAAACCCCAAAATCCAATGGGTTAAACTTACCGAAGAAACGGTCAAGGAATTGTTTGACTATGCGAGATACTTGGTCTACCGTGCGGATTACGACGAGTACTATGTCCTTGACGGAACGACCATTAAGGAAACCATCAACGAAGGAAAATACACCCATGCCAAATTGATTGAAGGGCCAGGGATGGTTTGAGGTTTGATTTAATTTTGAAGTATTTTATTGCTTGTGCTGCGATTCGGCACAGATAGATGCTATTTTTGCAGCGAAAAACAAAACAAATCAAGGAAATCAACAATGATTGTTTAACTAAAACCGTAAAAAAATGGCACTTTGGAAAATTTCAGCAAAAGGCAATTGGAACTGGGGCACAAACAAAAATCTTGTGAAAGGCATGTTCATCGAAATGTCGACATCTTCAACGGCCCCTCCGTTGGGTTTGACCAAATATCAAGAATCCATTGCACAGGCTTTCAATACAAAGTATTCAACTAAGTTTGACAAGTCTAAAATGAGTGGTTCTTACTTGGTGTGTGAGAAGATTGGATAACAGATTAAGTCCATAGAACATTAAATGAAAGACTTATGATAAAAGAAGAATTAGAAAAATGGGCAGAGCAAGCATCTGACCTTTATAATAAGATAGGAAGCGAGAAGAACCTATCTTTTTATACACAGTCTCCTTTGGATAAACTTGTTGATAATCAGGTTGAAGTGATGATTATCGGCATCAATCCTGGTTCTGAAGGTGATTATAAAACTATGCTCACCAACAAAGCTTGGACTCATTGCAACAGCAAAATCGAAAAGATGCCGACATGGCATCTTCTCAAAGGCAACCACAATTGGATAGAATCAATGAATTGTTCTTCATGGGATTTGCATATTAACTGGCCATATTTCAAAGGTCTTATGCGATACTTTTCTCTAATTGGAGAAAGGAATATCCTCATGGATGAAACGAAGTTTGTGTTGACAAACATGACTTTCCTTAACACGAAGAACAAGAAAGATTTAAGCGATGACATTCTCCCGCAAACTATCTCACACACGGTTAAACTCATAGAGATTATCAAGCCAAAAATGATAGTGTTTTTAGCTGGTGGCGATGCGTTTGGATACTTAAACAATCTGAAGGAAGAATCCAAGTTTCAAGACCTTACAAGCAAATATCCCATCAAGAAAGTCAAAGATTCTTCCATTCATGTGGGGTCATTATGTGGAATTCCGTGTTATGGAGTCCGTCACCCTGCTTATGAAGCTGAAGAAGTGTTTTTGCAGATTTCTACATTCTTGAAATGTGTTATTGGTCTTGAGATAAAAGACCTGCCTCCTTGCGACTATATAAATGAACAATGCAACGAAGCTGTAAAATATGTTGAAAAGGCTAAAGTGTTGAAAGATAGAATCAAGCCCGTAGTTTCGGCAACAGGGGCTTGTTCTTGGATTTACCAACATGAAGTATTGGTAATTGAACAATCTACAAGTTGGGACTCAAATGATGGAGGTTTGAAACAAACCGCAAAAATTGGGAACAATAACATTGCGATGGATCTTACACCTGTATCACACGAGAACAAGTATTATTTAAGCGTATTTTGCAGAAACAAGGACAACTCCGCCGCTGCTATTATTTTGAAAAGACTATTGGAAAGAGTAAATGTTGAATTTCAGCCATATTTCAACAATCCTAATAGGCATCTTGTGGCAAGTTTTGATTTTGATGACGACGAATCCATCATAAAGACAATAACAGAAACGATACAAACACTCAAAAACGCTATATGTCAATCATTTAATCATTGAGATTGAATCCAACGAGCGTAATTACACAAAAAAAAGATATTTGTTTTCAGCCTGTGCAACAATTCAGCACAGGCTTCTTTTTTCTTTGCAGCGTGAAAACAGACTCAAAAAAAGGAATGTCATGGAAACCAAGAAAAGAACGACCCCAAAAATGAATTTGCTATCCGCTGTGGAGCAAGTTGTAGAACTCTCTAAAGGATCTCGTCTCAATGATGAGTTTTACAAAAAGGCAGCTCGCCCATTGAAACACCTTGCCGACAATCTTGAACTTTCCAAAGAGCAATGCGTGATGATGGCTCTTTTTATTGACAACAGCACCAATTCAAATATTAGAGTCAGCGAATTCTCTCGTCACCTCGATTGTAGCACTACCCGAATCATCCGTTTCTTGGCAGATGTCGATGAATTGGTATGCCGTGGGCTGGTCTGTCGCAATCATTCCAAACGTGAGATAACCTACCGAGTGCCATTGGAAGTGATTGAGGCCTTCAAACGTAATGAGAAATACGTACCCAAAGACTATTCGGGTCTTAGTTGTGATGAACTTTTCGGGCTGATTGCTGAAATTATGGAAATGCGCGACAACGACGAGTTGAGCACAAATTTGGCTGTGAATCGCATACAGGATTTGTTGGAGAAAAATCGTCATTTGGTATTTGTCCAAAAACTGAAAAGCTATTGCTTCTGTCAATGCGATGAGGTCCTTTTGGTCTTGTTCGCTCACTTGTATGTCAACAACAATGATGACGATATTAGATACAGTGACCTAGAATTCTTTTTCGACAGCAAAGCGCAGTGGAATGTTATAAAAAGACTCCTCAACAATAATGACAGCGACTTGCAACTTGCAAAATTGATAGAATACAATAATGACAATGGCCTTGCTGACCGAGAGTCGTTTCGTCTGACATGGAATGCAAAGTTGTCGTTGTTTCCAGAACTCAATGTCAGTATGTTGAGTGTTGATAACAACCGCAATAATCTAATTCACCACGAAACTATTACATCCAAGCAACTTTTCTACGACCAATGTGTAGCGGAACAAATCCAAGATTTGGGCCAACTCTTGGAAGAAAGCCACTACAGAGACGTATGTAGCCGACTGAAAGACAAAGGTTTTCGCAGCGGCTTCACCTGCCTTTTCTATGGCGCACCAGGAACGGGCAAGACCGAAACCGTTTTGCAGTTGGCTCGTCAAACGGGACGAGACATTATGCAGGTTGATGTTTCGGAAATCAAGAGCATGTGGGTTGGGGAGAGTGAGAAGAACATCAAGGCGGTGTTCGACCAGTATCGCGAGAAGGTTGCTCAGCAGTCCATCACTCCTATCCTGCTCTTCAACGAGGCCGACGCCATCATCGGCAAGCGTCAGGAGGGAGCGGAGCGTGCCGTGGAGAAGATGGAGAACTCCATCCAGAACATCATCCTTCAGGAAATGGAGACTCTCGAAGGCATCCTCATCGCCACCACCAACCTCGCCCAAAACATGGACAAGGCCTTCGAACGTCGTTTCCTCTACAAAATCAAGTTCAACAAGCCTACGCTGGAGGCCAGGATGCAAATCTGGCATTCGATGCTGCCCGAGTTGCAGGAGTCAGACATTCGTGCCTTGGCCGAGAAGTACGACTTCAGCGGAGGCCAGATTGAGAACATCGCGCGACACTATGCCATCGACACCATCCTGCACAGCGATGCAGCGTCATCCTTGGAGAAACTGATGGCGCATTGCGACGGTGAGCGTTTGGAGCAGAAAGAAAGCCATAAGATTGGCTTTAAATAATTTTGGAGAACAATGTAAAGATTATTGAGACTGTGCCGTGATTTGGCACAGTCTTTTGTTTTCTTTGCAGCGGAAAACAGCAACCGAGACCTACACATTCAAGGAACTTATGCTATTTTTGCATTACTAAACAAACAACAACCATGTTGAAACTCATCACCGATTCCGCCCATTACACTGAAGTACTCGCTCGGGTCCCCAAGGTCAAGCGCAGCCTTTGGATTGGCACCGCCGACATCAAAGACCTGTATGTCAAGGTCGGCACGCAAACGAAGCCCTTTCTTGCGGTTTTGGCACAGCTCATCAAAAAAGGTGTGGAAGTGCGGCTCATCCATGCCAAGGAGCCGGGTCCCGCGTTTCGTGAGGACTTCGACAAATACCCAGCCTTGTTTGATGGCTTGGAGAGGGCGCTTTGTCCGAGGGTGCATTTCAAGATCTTGGTCTTCGATGGCCAAGTGGCTTATATCGGCAGCGCCAACCTCACCGGCGCAGGCATCGGCATGAAAGGCGATGGTACGCGCAACTTCGAGGCCGGCATCCTCACTGACAATCCTGAGTTGGTTGAGCAAGCCATGAACCAATTCGATGCGGTTTGGATAGGAAAGCACTGCAAGGCATGTAAACGGAAAGATTTTTGTGGCGATCCAATAGCCTGATTGTTTCAGAGACAAGAAAATGGTTTTAGCCTGTGCTGTGATTCGGCACAGGCTTTTGTTTTCTTTGCAGCGTGAAAACAATAAGAAATTCCCATGAAATACAGACACAAAATGAAGCTGCAAGAAACAGCCAAGGTAAAAGGCCAAAAACGCCGCGTGACCGACTGCTCTGAAAGGCCACAATACACAGATGAAGAAGTGGCCAAACTGGTCGATTACGACTATGGCTATTTGTTGGATATGATTTACTACAAACTTGAAAGCATGAGAGATTTCTTCCTAAGCAAGCATACACATTGTGCTGATGCCAGAAAATATGCAAAGCAAATGGAGGTGGCCATGCGACTCATTAGCATTACCCAAGGCAAGGATGCTTTCTTTGACGACGACGAGGACGCGCCATACGTCAACACGAGGAACTTCAAACGCTATGAAAAGCAGTTTTATTCCTGCCATTCGCTGCGTAAAGAAAAAGCTTGGCATGTGCTGTTTATGTATCTGGAACATCGAATGCGGGGGTGGTGGGATTGATTGTTTTTGGTGAAATGAAAGGATATTTGTAGTTTTGCAAAGTATATTATCAATGAAAACAAATATGGAATACACTAACTCAACAGAAATAGATAAACCTGATGATCAGTCAATTAAGCTCCATAATTTTATAAACTCATGGGATAACAATAACTTGATAAAGTTGGATTATTATCCTAAATCGTACAAAAAATACCCCTGTGTTGAATTATTGCTAGAAAGCTATATTGTCGAATTAGTATTTAAATACTATGATGATGAAAACAGGAATGAAATACAGACACGCTTTTATCTTAATACTGAAGAAGTAAGCAGGCAATTTGTATTAAAAAAGAATCTTCCTGCCAATCATTTTACAACTTTTCTGAAATTCAGAGGTGATCACTATTCTTATAGTGTAACATATTCCAATTGGGCTAATATGATAATAGATTTTGTTATGGCTGTTGAAAAAGAGACGGATTCGTTCCTTCGATTGGTCGAATCGTCATGCCCTTTCAATAAAGATGGAACACATAAATTCAAAGAATGGAAGAATCATGCTAAAGTAAAGATTTCGTATGTTGAGGATACCGATCATATACAAGGCGTAAAAAATGGTGAAATCGTGTCTGGTTCACATGTCGTCGGTTCAAATGGTTCGTTTTGTAAATGGTATCCAAGGACTTATGTGATAAAGTATACAGTTGATGAAATGGGTTACGAAAAACCCATAAAACATACATACGATTATGATGCTGATTCTTTTTTGCGGGAGTTTAAGGAAAAAATGGGATATTCGAATATGCCATATAAGTTGTTGAATTCCAAGTTCCCAAACAGAATCGAAGTTGTGACTAGAGAAATGGATAAAGATCCTGAATGCAGGACATTTTATCCTGTAGAATACAACAATGATTGGATAGAGTTTCTAAAACAAACGATTGGTTGCTTATAAAAAACATAAAACAACATGACTAAATACTGGCTACATCGAATCACTGGTGGTGATAATGCAATTGAATTTGCACACCCTCTATTATTCTCCCACAATTATTTGTCCATTGGATGGAGTGATTTTTCTGACGAAGCTTTTCTTGAAAATATACGAGAACACGGCATAGATGGTTTGGATGAAGAAATGCAAAACAGAGATTATGGTTTGCCAAAAAACAGATGGAATTTATGGCGTTTTATAATAGAAATGAAGAAAGGTGATATTGTTGTCGTTCCGACCTGGGGCGAATTTAGTTTGTTTGAGTTAGTTGATGACATTGTTTTCACCAATGAATCTATGGATGGCTGTATTTATCAAGATTGGAACGATAATAAAGCAACACTACATGATGGATACTACTATAATTGTGAAAATAAAATAATCGATCTTGGTTTTTATAGAAAGGTTAAGCCATTGCTTATCAACATACCTAGAGATGGTTACGCTGACCAAGAATTGTTTTCAAGGATGAAAATAAGACAGACTAATGCAGACATTTCAGATTTGGCAGAATCAATTGAATATGCACGAAAAGCATTTGAAGAAAACAATCCAATTAACCTAAAAGAACAAATTGTTGAAGAAACAGCACCTAAACTATTGGCACTAATTGAAAAATGGACTACAGACATCAACTTTGAAGATTTGGTTGAATGGTATCTAAGGTCGTTGGGAGCTAGAATAGTATAATGCTCCCTAAAATTTAGACCAAAGGTTAAAGTGGTTATCTTTGCAGAAACGAAAGGGAAAAAAGATGACCAACACGAAGACAAGGAGCCGCCGGAAGTTCACGGCGGAGTTCAAGGCGAAAGTCGCCATGGAAGCATTACAGGAGAAGCTGACATTGAGTGAGTTGAGCAAGAAGTACGAAGTCCATCCGAATCTGATCACGAAATGGAAGAACCAGCTGAAGGAGCAAAGCACAAGCGTTTTCAAGGAACGCGGCGAGGCTACAGGCGAAGCCAAGGACAAGCTCATAGAGCAGCTGTACAAGACCATCGGCTCGCTGACGATGGACGTGGAGTTCCTAAAAAAAAAGCTGTCGCTATGAGCAAGGGAGAGCGCAAGAGGATGGTTTCCAAGGAGGAGGAGCTGAGCATCCGCCAACAATGCGTGCTGCTCGGCCTGTGCCGTACCTCATTGTACTACACCGCATCGGAGGAGACGGCGGAGAACCTGGAAATCATGCGCCTTCTGGACCGACAATACGCCATCACGCCGTTCTACGGCCAGCGCCGCCTTCAGGCGTGGCTCGCGGAGAATGGATACCCGGTGAACATCAAGCGTCTGCGGAGGCTGATGGGGCTGGCTCGGTGGAGGACACTGTTCCCGGAACACCGCACGACAGTCGCCGACAAGAAGGCATACAAGTACCCATACCTGCTGAAAGGCCTCGACATAGACCGCCGCAACCAAGTCTGGGAGCTTGATATCAGCTACATTCCGATGCGTCGCGGCTACATGTACCTGTTCGCCGTCATAGACGTGTACACGCGCTACGTGGTGGGCTGGAGCCTGAGCAACACGATGACGGCACAATGGTGCGTCGCGGTGCTCAGGGAGGCCTTCGAACACCACGGATGCCCTGAAATCGTCAACAGCGACCAAGGCGGCCAGTTCACATCGGCAGACTATGTGGAGCTGTTGGAGGGCAACGGCGTCGCCATCAGCATGGACAGCCGTGGCCGTGCCTTGGACGACATCTTCATCGAGCGGCTGTGGCGCAGCGTGAAGCAGGAGTACGTGTACCTGAACCCTTGCGAAACGGGCGACGAGCTATGGCGCGGCCTGGACGGATACTTCCGCTTCTACAACGACGAGAGGCTTCACCAGAGCCTTGGATACAAGACACCTGCAAGCCGCTATCTCCTCCAAAAAGAGGCGGCTTGACGCATAAAGAGACAAAAACACTATCGAATGAGAAACAATTTGTATATTTGCAACGCTAAACCGCAAACGAAAACCACCTTAACCTCGCATATCAGTGGTTCAAACTTCGGGACGCATTATATTCCCATTGGGTCTTTCTTGCTTTCGGACATTACCGATGATCAAGACAAAGGAAAATATTACTTGATGGACGGACAGCAACGGTTTAATGCCATCAGTCTTGGCTTTAACACTGTTGAAAACGCCAGGGCGATGCTTTGGCTTGACCTAAATCCTCCACAAGTGAAAAACTCGACACGAAGTTTTTGGATTAAAACTACAACGATTCCACATCCTTGGGGGTTCAAAAATGATGATGAATGTACAAGACTGAATACATCTGAAAAGCGGGAAGCGTTGGACAGATTCGGTCTTATGGGGAACATTTACAATAATGAGTTTTCACTGAAAAGAACATGGCCTATTGAGGCCGGTGCACCTATTCCTCTTTATTGTCTATTGAAAGCTGGAACAGAGAATTGCGAAACATTTCTTGAAGAATCCCTGGATAATTTCAGAAAGTCTGATTTCGCTTGCAAAGACCTTAAGATTTCTGATCAAGAGAAGGACTATATTAGAGCGATTTATCCTGCATTTCAAAGAATCAAAGAATATCAAGTTAATTGCAACCATCTGTCGAAGGCCGTGATAGAAAAGGAAACAATGACCGAAACAAATGAACAGACAACCCTCGAAGTGTTGTTTACAAGGCTTAACACGGGCGGGACAGCAATCTCAAAAGATGATTTAAACTATTCGGCAATCAAGGCGTATTGGCCCTCCATAAAAGAAACAAACGACTGTCTAGCACAGCACTATATGAATCCATCAAAATTGGCTATGTTGGCTTTTCGCTTGGCATTAACCAAAGATGAGGACAAGGGACTTAAATCGGAATTGAGCATCAAAGAAATCAGAAATGTCGCTAAAGATGAATGGGGAAGCAAGTCAATAGAAGAATTGTATAATAATAAAAACCTCGAACAAGTACTACCAAAAGTGGATGAATGGTTGGGCGTTAATGATAAGTCAGATATGAAAACGCCAAGTTTGTTGCGCACTTTGATCGCTCGTAATTCGCCTGACATTTACTTGTTGCTTATGTACTTTGCATACAAGGATTTACAAACTGGAATTGATTTGAAGTCTGACGAAATCAAAGCACTTGCTTTTTGTCTGCACTGGTTTTCAAACGACAAAAAAGGCTGTGTTCAAGAAGTGTTCTCGAGATGCAAGAACGGAATAAATGTCGCGAACATTCAAACTGCATTGAGTCGCTTGATGCATGACTGCAAGTTATTACATATCTATACCCTTGAAGATGTCAAGCAATTCATAAAAATCGAGGCATCGGAAAAATGGCAGTTGGGGCAAAGTTTGCCTACTCCAGCGCATGAGTTTTTCAACAGGGTTTTCTAGTATTGGACCACGGAGGCTAAAGAAATGCTGCTGTATGCGCAACGCCAGTATCTAAACACCCATTTCTCAAATTATGACCCTGCCCGGCAGGATATGTGGGCAGAATACAATCGTCCTTGGGATTACGATCATATAGTTGCACAAGACCGGATTGCTGGTAAACGAGAGAAATATCGAGAATTTGACAAGATTTGGTTGAATAGCATAGGAAACATTGCTGCCATTTCATTCGAGGCCAACCGAAGCAAGAACAACGGATTGCAATTTGATGAATATCAAAGCAATGAAGAGGCTTTGTTATATGATAGGCGGATTGAAGCTTCGCCATTTGAAATCACGCGCTATCAGTCTGAAAGTGGTGATTTTGCAAATATCACCTACGAGCGATTCTGCAATATCTATGGCGTCACATTCAACATGATGAAAGTCCTTTTGGAAAACACAATTCTTTCCAACACATTGCAACAACGAAAAGACTTGTTTATGAAAATAAAGGAGCAACTTCCAGACTCGGTGTTCTGCTTTGCAGCATCTGACACAAAAGACCATCTGCTTACAAGAGAACAAGATTGGGCACGAGAATGGATAGGAGTGGGATTTGAAATAAGCGATTACTTTGTATGTTGCGAATGGGATGCCAGAAAAAACGAAGGGAAACCGATTGATGTTGAAATCGGTATTAGAAAGATTCCAGAAACCATGATTACTAAAGAAAAGTTGGATAAAGTAGCCGATTTAAGCATTGATGGATATGAGAAGATTACAAATAACGACTGGTGGTATTATTGGAAAGATGCCAGTGATATGATGGAAGTTGACCAAATCGTTGAAGAGATGAAAAATCTGAAATTAAAGTTGGAAAAACATAGGCTTGTTCCAAATCCTCAATTTTTTTCATAAAATGTGAATCTCTCAAAGCCTGTGCTTCAATTCGGCACAGGCTTTTGTTTTCTTTGCAGCAAATTTCAATACAAAGCACTATGAACATCAAAGACCTATTACAAGACGATGCCTTAAGGACACTTGAAGACCAAATCATCATGTCGTTTGAAGGGCTTTGGAGCAAAGACCACGACTACACCGACGAGCGTAGTCTTATCGAAGTCAGGAAAACCATCATCAACCATCGTGTGTTGCAATATCAGGATTTGCTGCTGCCCGACATCATAGCCTTCAACGACACAATGAGCGAGGCCTTGCGCGAAATGTTCGACAAAGCCCACGCCGTGTATGAAGCCAACAAAGGCTTCGGTGAAGATGTGGAGGTCGAGGCCTGCTGCTACCTCAGTAATGACTATCCAGCATTGCACCCCGTGCAAGGCGAAAACCGTCAAGATCTTTGGAATGCTTTGCAGGATTCAGGATGGAACCTGCTGTATGAAGGCGGCGTGGCTTTTCCTCTCCAATTGAGAGGGAACGACGATCCTGATTCCAACGACTTTGACGAATTTATCGGGATGAATTGTCCACCGCCCAACTGGAACGAAGGCCTCGACCAGGAACTGACCAAAGACCTGCACCTGATACAAGCCTTCCACAACTTGTTCGACCACACTGATTTTACCATCACTGACTTCATCTATTGCCGTGAGTTTTACTATGAAATCAAAGTTGAGCTCCGTAATGAAGCACAGCAAAACCATTGACACTGCCACCATCGCCCACCTGCTCAGTCACGAGGACGAGCACGGAATGGGGCGTGTCTTCATGTATGCTTTCCTCAACGAAGTGATACGACAGAAACGACCATTCCCATTCGATTGTGAATCCGCTCAAATAACCCCCAACTTGATGATTGTTGACTATCAAGGAAGAAGCATCGCCGTTGAGCAAAGGCGCAATCGGCTTAGTTTAACCCTCAACGACCAACGAAGTGAAACCTCCGCACTCATTGAATACAAAGGTAAAGCCTATCGCCAAGTCTTTCTTGATTGGCTTGCCGCCTGCATCCGATACACTTCGCTGCAACCTGAACTTCGCAAAGAACTGACAGGATATGCCCAATCCATTCAAAGAAAAATTTGGTTTATAAAAGTTTTGCCTGTGCATTAATTCGGCACAATCTTTTTATTATCTTTGCCGCATAAAACCAACCCCTTGGATGAAGAGTTAGAGCGCGAGGCAACCTGTGCAAAAATAGCACAAGTTCAAACAGAAGGGAAAAGGATGGTGAAGGTGGTGGTGAACCTTATCAATCAGAAAAACTAAAAACTATGTCCAAAAACCAAATCAACAAATACGTATGGCTTGTAGAGACGCTCTACCATGCCAAGAAAATCACGCTGAAGGAAATCAACCGCAGGTGGCTCGATACTGATTTGAGCGAGGGCCAGGAGATACCGCGCCGCACGTTCCACACATGGAAGAACGCGGTGGAAGATATGTTCGGCCTCGTCATTCTATGCGACAAGAGCGACGGCGACCGCTATTATATCGAGAACCGCGAGGTGCTTGAGGACGACGGCCTGCAACGCTGGCTGCTCAGCACCATGTCGGTCAACAACACGCTGTTGGAAAATAAGTCGCTCAGCGACCGCATCCTTTTGGAAAGCATCCCATCGGGCCAAGACTTCCTCGCCACCGTCATGGAAGCGATGAAGAAAAACCGATTGCTGGAAATCACCTATAAAGGTTTTTGGAGCGAAAGCGAGCACACCTTCCCTGTGGCACCCTATTGCGTGAAGCTGTTCCGGCAGCGGTGGTATATGGTGGGCAACAGCGTCTATGAAGACAAAATCCGAATCTATTCCTTAGATCGCGTACTGAAGGCCCGGCTGTCGGAGGAGACCTTCAAATACCCCAAGAAATTCAGTCCAGAGAACTACTTCAAAGGCTGTTTCGGCATCATTCGCGATGAGGAATGCCCCATCGAGACCGTGAAACTGAAAGTGAGCGCCAACCAAGCCAACTACCTGCGTTCCCTACCCTTGCATCCTTCACAAAAGGAGCTGGTGCATACCGGCGAATACAGCATCTTCTCCGTTGAGGTGCGCCCCACCTTCGACTTCCAACAGGAACTCCTCTGGAACGGTGATGCACTTGAAGTGTTGGAGCCGCTTTGGCTGCGAAAGGAAATGGCCAGTATGGTGAAACGGATGTGGAACAATTACAGCAAAGAATGAACTCCTATAAAGTCCAAAAACGGAGAAATATAGCCCATTTATAATCAGATACTTAACTTATTTTACACCGAATCATTCCCTTTATGAACTCCTTCGCCACCATAGACTTCGAGACCGCCAACAACGAGCGCACAAGCGTGTGCAGCGTCGGCGTGGTGATTGTGAAAGAAGGCGAGTTTGTGGACTCCTTTTATTCGCTAATCCAACCCGAGCCAAACTATTACCTCTATTGGAACACGCTCGTCCATGGCATTACCAAGGCCGATACCGAGGATGCACCCGTGTTTCCATATGTGTGGCAAAAGATCGAGCCACTTATTGAGGGTCTGCCTCTCGTGGCGCACAATAGCCCATTCGATGAAGGCTGCCTAAAAGCCGTGATGCGTTGCTACCAGATGGATTACCCTGACTATCAGTTCTACTGCACCTGCCGTGCCTCGCGCAAACACTTCGGAAAGCTACTTCCTAACCACCAGCTGCACACCGTGGCGGCAGCCTGCGGCTTCGATTTGGTCAACCATCATAACGCCTTAGCCGATGCCGAAGCTTGTGCTTGGATTGCACGGGAGATTTTGTAATTCAATTCGGAATTTACCGTAATTTTACAGAAAATTCCGAATAGAAATTGTCGCAAAATCGGAATTTATTGTAATTTTACAGAAAAATCGGGATAAAATTGATTTCAATTCGGAATTTATTGTAATTTTGCAGAAAATTCCGAATAAAGATGGAACAAACTTATATCAAGCGCGAGACTTACCTCCAAAAGCTCATCGACCGAAGGGACAATGGCGAGGTGAAAATTGTCACCGGTCCAAGGCGATGCGGAAAATCGTGGCTCCTCAAGCGCATTTTCAAGGATTATCTGGTCTCCAACGGTGTAGCCGAAGAAAACATCATCATCGTTTCCTTCGACATGGATGATGAAGAGGAGATGTATGGCGACCTCACCGAACGCGGAGCCCTGAAAGAGTTCCTTTACAGCCGCATCACTTCGCCAAAAACAAATTATTATGTCATCCTAGATGAAGTGCAAGAAGTGGATGGGTTTGAAAGAATTGTCAACGGGCTGAATGCCAAGGACAATGTGGACGTATACATCACTGGGAGCAATTCACATTTCCTTTCTTCCGACATCCGAACTATCTTCCGCGGTCGCGGTGATGAAGTGCGAGTTTATCCACTTTCATTCAAGGAGTTTTGCTCAAACAGGACCGAGCCTATTAACGAACTTTGGAAAGAATATTACACCTACGGGGGCATGCCTGGATTGCTCAACCACCATACTCCCGAGCAGAAAGTGGCTTACTTGCAACGGCTTTGGAGCAAGACCTACCTTGACGATGTGGTGGAACGCAACCATGTGAAAAACCGCGAGGCCCTTTCTGCACTTGCCGATGCGCTATGTTCCTCCATCGGTTCCTTGACCAATCCCAACCGCATCAGCAATGTGCTGCAAAGTGTTCAAAAGACCAAAATCGACCCAGAAACTGTTGGAAACTACATTGATTACCTTGAGGAGGCCTTCCTCTTCGAAGGTGCAAAACGCTTCAACATCAAGGGAAACAAATATTTTGAAAGCATTAAGAAATACTATGCCGTCGATGTGGGATTACGCAATGCCAAACTCAATTTCCGTCAACAAGAAATCACTCATATTATGGAAAATGTCATATATAATGAATTGAGGATGAGAGGTTTCAGCGTAGATGTGGGATTGGTGGAAAGTCGCGAAATGCGTGAAGGCAAGATGGCCTACATACAATACGAAATCGACTTCATCGCACAAAACGGGATGGACAAGTACTATATCCAATCCGCCTTCAAGATGGACGATGCCGAAAAGCAAGAAAATGAAATCCGCTCTCTGCAAAAAGTGGACGACAGTTTCAAAAAAATCGTCATCACTGGAGACGACATCGCCACCTATACCGATGCAAAAGGTATAGTTTATATGGGATTATTTCAATTTTTAAAGGGAGAATTATTATGAACACAAAACAAGCCTTAGACCTACTCAAAGCCGGCAATACACGCTTCGTTTCGGGAGCCTTGACACCAAAAGACGACTATGCAACACTGCGGGAGCAACTCAGCGCCGGTCAGCATCCCTTCGCCGTGGTGCTATGCTGCTCCGACAGCCGCGTGGCACCCGAGATTATCTTCGACCAAAAGCTTGGTGACCTCTTTGTCATCCGTAACGCGGGCAACATAGTGGATGAGGAAGTGCTCGGTTCCATTGAATATGCCGTTGAGCATCTGGAGACGCCGTTGGTGGTCGTCTTGGGACACTCCGCCTGTGGTGCCGTCACGGCAACCTGCCAAGGCGGTGACTTGCCTGGTCACATCCTTGATTTGGCCAAACGCATCAAACCTTCAATCAACACAAACTGCTGCATTGATGACAACGCACGCCATCATGCCAAAAGGATGGCACAACTAATCGAAGACGACGAAATCGTCCATCATGTTGGCGCCAAAGTCGTTGCAGCTTTCTACGATCTCCAAAGCGGAAAAGTGGAATGGCTGTAACTCAGTTTTCCTTATTTTTGTCGTCTCATTCATAGAAAACAGACCATGAAAACAAACACAAAACACATAACCTTAGCTTTCATCGCTTCAATTCTGACCTTTATGACTGCCTGCAATCAAAAAGCACCCGTTGACCTTATCGTCCACAATGCCAATATTTACACCGTAGACAACGACTTCTCGAAAGCCCAAGCATTTGCCGTAAAAAACGGTAAGTTCATCGCCGTCGGCAATGAAGAGAACATCATGCGCCAATACGCCGCCAAAGAGACCATCGATGCCCAAGGCGATGCCGTTTATCCCGGCTTCATGGATGGACACAGCCACTTCACGGGCTATGGTGAGAATCTCGTCCGTTGGGCCGACCTGAAAGGCTGCCGCTCCTACGATGAGGTCATCGAACGCCTCAAGGTACACGACAGCCTCTACCCTGCCGAATGGCTCTTGGGTCGCGGCTGGGACCAGAACCTTTGGGAGGTGGCCGAGTTCCCCGATAACGAAAAGCTTGCAGATGCCTTCCCCAACAAGAAAGTCCTGCTGACCCGTGTGGATGGTCATGCGGTATTGGTATCCAAAGAAGTTCTTGAATTGGCCAACATTGACGCGAACACTAAGATGGACGGCGGCATGGCCATCGTCAAAGAAGGTCGTTGCACAGGTGTGCTGTTGGACAACCTCGCTGATGCTGCCAAGGCCTTGGTGCCTAAGATGGAGACTGCACAAAGCACTCAAGCTCTGCTCAAGGCACAAGAGAATTGTATGGCCGTCGGCCTGACCAGCGTCACGGATGCCGGACAGGACATCGCCACCATCGAACTCATTGACAGCTTACAACAGTCGGGACAACTCAAGATGCACGTCAACGCGATGGTCAACCCCGACGACGAGACGATGGACCACTTTATGCGCCAAGGTGTCATCGACAAAGAAAGACTCACCGTCCGCAGCGTAAAAATCTACGCCGACGGTGCCTTAGGCTCAAGTGGCGCGAAACTGCTTGAACCATATACCGACGACCCGACCAACAACGGCTTGATTCTGGAAAGCGACGAGTTCTACCGTTATGTCTGCCAAAAGGCCTACGATGCTGGCTATCAAGTCTGTTGCCATGCCATCGGCGACGGCGGCGTGCACCATATTTTGGACATCTTTTCGGAATACCTGAAAGGCAAAAATGATTTACGCTGGCGCATCGAGCACTCTCAAACGGTTGCTGACGCGGACTTCCAACGCTTTGGAGAACTCTCAGTCATTCCCTCTATCCAGACCACGCACTGCACCTCCGACATGGACTGGGCCGACGAGCGTCTTGGCGACCGCATCAAGAACGCATACGCCTACCAACAGTTGCTGCAGCAAAACGGTTGGGTCATCAATGGCACCGACTTCCCCATCGAGGACATCAGCCCCATCTACACTTTCTATGCCGCCGTGGCCCGCAAACACTTGGACGGCACGCCTGCCGAGGGTTTCCAAATGGAGAACGCCTTATCCCGCGAACAAGCCCTGCGTTCCATCACGATTTGGGTGGCCAAAGGCTGCTTCCTCGAAAACCGCAAAGGCAGCATCGAAGTCGGGAAAGACGCTGATTTCGTGATTCTTGACAGAGACCTTATGAAGGTGGCAGAAGGTGAAATCCCAACAGCTAAGGTGAAGGTGTGCCACATTCATTGACCTCTCACTTCATTCAGGCAAAACTCTGCAAGCTGTGATGTACCTTGAATAATAATAAGACTCCGTGGATACCGAAATGGTGACACCTAACCTCACCGAAGCATGGATAAAGGTAAATCGATGGCTCAAGGGGTCGTTGCTTACCACGATACCTACATGACCGATCTCACGCGTTTTACTTCCACCGCCATAAAATACCAAATCGCCACATCGAAGTTCGTCAGGTTTCGTAATCACCTTCCAACCGTCATCCAGCTGGCCCTTAGACGTTGCCCTCAACTCATAGCCAAAATGCCGAAACACAAACGCAGTGAAGCCCGAACAGTCGAACTTGCTAGGACCTTTGCCCGCATAAGCATAAGGTGCGCCCAAGAATTGTTTTGCATACTCAATGATACTATCAGCCAAAGTGCTCGGATAAGAATAATTGTAAGGCTGTCCAAAATCCGACACCTGTATGGAATCTCGTTTTTCCTTCCTCGCCTGTTCAAAGATATCTTGACTTTTCCGCCCCTTGATTTTAGGGATAGTTTCGTTTGCTGACTCCACCCCATTATTTGGCATAGGATCAACACGCAACAAACCAAAGATGGAGGTACAACCCGTCATCAACAAGGTCAGAAACGCGAGGACAAAGGGAAAGGCTAATATACAAGTCTGCTTATCGGCTCTCATAAGGCTACAAAGATATTATTTTTTACTTTTGCAGCGGAAAAAAACACGACAATGTCCCAAGAATTCGACTATATCCTCATCAAAGACGCCACTGAGAACAACCTGAAGCACGTTACCGTCAAGATCCCGAAACGACAAATCACGGTGGTTACGGGTGTTTCAGGTTCGGGAAAGTCATCGTTGGTATTGGACACCATCGCCGCCAAGTCACGGCGGGAACTAAACGATACTTTTCCTTCGTTCACACAACAGTATTTGCCCAAATACGGTCGTCCTCATGTAGGCGACATTGAGAACCTGCCCATCGCCATCGTCATTGAGCAGCGTAAGCCTACTTCCAATTCACGTTCTACGGTAGGCACTTACACGGACATTTATGCATTGTTGAGATTGTTATTCTCACGCATCGGGCAGCCATTCGTGGGTTATTCCGACACCTTCTCGTTCAACCACCCTTCGGGCAGTTGTCCTCGCTGCGCAGGATTGGGTGAAATTCGCGAGCTGGACATCCATAAATTGGTCGACTTCGACAAGTCGCTCAACGATGAGGACACCATACACTACATTGCCTTCGGGAAAGGCGGCTGGCGCTGGATCCGTTATGCCCACAGCGGCCTCTTCGACCTCGACAAGAAAATCAAGGACTATTCGCCCGAGGAACTCGACCTGTTCCTCAACTCGCCGCAAATCAAGCTGAAGAATCCGCCGTCGAATTGGCCGAAGAGTGCCAAATACGAAGGCCTCATCCCACGCATGTACCGCAGCATCATCAACTCGGAGGAAGGCCTGCTCCATGCCGCCGTGCTCAACCCTATGCTCACTATGGGCATCTGTCCCGACTGCGGTGGCACCCGCCTCAACGAAAAGATTCGCTCCTGCAAAATCAAGGGCGTCAACATCGCAGAGGTGACCGCTATGAGCATCACCGACTGCCGTCAGTGGATGGAGACCATCGACAACCCTCTTGCTGAGGACATCAAGCACGCCACCATCGAAAGGCTTGCCGCCTTAGAGGAAATTGGCCTTGGTTACCTCACCCTCGACCGCGCCATCGGCACGCTCTCGGGCGGCGAGGCGCAACGCTGCAAGATCGCCAAATACATCAACTCTCCCCTCTCCGACGTGATGTACATCCTTGACGAACCCAGCGTGGGCCTGCACAACCACGACATCCTGCTCATGCAGAAGTCGGTGCAGAAGCTGAAAAACCACGGCAACACCGTCATCCTCGTCGAACATCATAAGGATATGATCAAAATCGCCGACCACATCATCGACATGGGACCAGGTGCCGGCATGAAAGGTGGCGAAATCGTATTCGAGGGAAGCTACGACGAGCTATTGCGAAGCCAGACGCTAACAGGCATTTCGCTCAGCGCAACAAGTTCCATAAAGGAACAAGTTCGCCTTCCCAAGTCGTTTTTCCATTTGGAGAACGCCACACTACACAATATCAAAGACTTGAGCGTTGACTTGCCATTGGGTGTGATGTGTGGCATCGCAGGCGTAGCTGGTTCTGGCAAGAATTCGCTGATGGAGTGTTTCCGCAAAGCCTATCCGCAACCCGAGGACATCGTTTACATCAGCCAGAAAAACATTGGCATCAGCCTACGCTCCACCCCTGCCACCTATCTCGAAGTGGCCGACGACATCCGCAAACTCTTCGCCAAAGTGAACAAGACAAAGGCTGACTTGTTCTCCTTCAACGGCAAGGGCGGCTGTCCCGTCTGCCAAGGGAAAGGTGTGATTGTCAGTGATATGGCTTTTATGGATGCCATTGAGACCACCTGCGAGGCCTGTGGCGGACTGCGCTACAGCAACGAAGTCTTATCATATAAGGTCAACGGTATGAACATTGCCGAAGTGATGGATATGACCGCCAACAAAGCCTCTGAAATGTTTGCAGACACCGTCATTGCCGAGAAGCTGGAGCCTTTGCGCAAAGTCGGTTTGGGTTATTTGCATCTGAACCAATCGCTTTCGACCTTATCTGGCGGTGAGCTACAGCGCATTAAGTTGGCCTCTTACCTTGTTGAATTGTTGAGTGTTGAGTCGTTGAATTGTTCTTGCAACAAATCAACAATTAAACAGTTAAACACCTCAACACTTCAACATCCCAAAATCTTCATCATGGACGAGCCTTCCGACGGCCTCCACCTCAACGACATCAAGCGCATCCTCGACCTCTTCGACACCATGGTCGAAGCGGGCAACACCATCTTCCTCATCGAGCACAACCTGGAGATGCTGAAGCAGTGCGACTACCTCATCGAACTCGGTCCCGGCGGCGGTGCCATAGGCGGCAAAGTCATTTTCACAGGCACGCCCAAACAAATGTTGGATTGTAAAGAATCAATAACAGCACCTTATTTCTCTTCCAATTAGCCTCCAAAAAAACACATTTTTTTAGTCAATACGAAGACCATAGTATTCCAAAAAAGTGTATTTTTGCATCTTTCAACATTTTGCAAACCTATTTCTACACCAATGAAAAGCATTTTCAAACGCGGATTGCTGCTTTTGGCCTTCATTTTAGGGCTGGCATTCCACCTCGCAGCGCAATCCACCCAAATGACCATCCATTTCAACGATGGCACCGAACGCTCTTATTATATGTCGGAAAACGACCGCGTCTACTTTGAAGACAATGAGACTCTTGTCGTGGAACTCGCACCTACCAAATCCGACAGATTCAACTTGGCCGACATCCGTAAAATCACTTGCACCGAGACGGAAAGTGTTTCGGAAGCTTCAAACGCATTGGTTCAACTCTTCCCCAATCCATCACATAATGCCTTTTTGATTCGCAACCTAAAAGAACGACAAATGGTTAGCATCTACGCGCTTGATGGTCGGATCATGAAGTCGTTTGAAACCACTGGAGACCAATGGATTGACATCTCCGACCTCCCCATCGGGCTTTATCTTGTCAAAACTGAGCACCAAACCCTTAAAATGATCAAGCTATGAGAAAGACCTTATTTATTATGGCCTTCCTGCTTGGTTGTATAGGCCTCAGTGCACAGGAGTATCACATGAAAGTCTTTAATACAGCCTTCATACTTTATGATAAGGATGTGAGCACTATTGAAGAATTTCGTTTTAATGGCGAATATATGTTCATTAACGATGATAATGGAGGTAATACACTGAATATCAGAGATATTGACAGCATTATTTTCAGGCAAGAGTCACCACACACGGGCGACACAGTTTACATCACCTACAACGGCAATTCCGTAACGGTGGACAATCCTTTCGCAGATGACGGGGTTCAAATCCATACAGACGGTGCTTTCGTTGATGTGGAATCTTGGAGAATGGATGTTCCATACGTAGTTTCCGGTAGCTCGGATAATGGCAGGTTAATCTATTACAGCATGACATCTTTCCATTTGACCCTCGACAACTTATCCTTATCCAACCCTTCTACTGTCGCTATCGCAATGGGCGTTTATGTTCCCGTAACACTGAGTCTCAAAGGCACTTCAACACTTGCCGACGGCACTAACGGTCCACAAGTAGGGACAATGGATATGCCTTGTGAACTTACCGTAAACGGCCCGGGAACGCTACAAATAACAGGCAATGCCAAACATGCCATGAACATCGAAGGTCCTATCACCATCAACTCGGGCACTATCCGAATCCTTGGCTCCGACAGCGACGGCATTCACGGTAGTAACAACCTGACATGGAACGGCGGTACGCTTGAAATTGTTTCAGCCGGTTCAGATGGCCTCGATATTTCAGGTAACGTCACCATCCAAGGCGGGGATCTCACCATCAACACAACGGCGGAAAGCCAAAGAGGCGTCAAAGTATCGGGCATTTTCACTATGGACAACGGCTCCCTTACCCTCAACACGAGCGGCACGGACAGCAAGGGCATCAAGGCCGACAGCCTTGTTTATATTAACGGTGGAACGCTCACCATCGCCAACTCCGGCGACATGTCGAAAGGCATCAAGGCTGACAGCGACATCAACATTTCGGGCGGCGCCATTGACATCACTTCGTCGGGCAGCACCGTCCTACAGTTGGTCAACAACCAAAACGAGCCTGCCTATTGCACCGCCATCAAATGTGACACTGATATCAACATCACTGGCGGTGACTTCACTATCACGCTGCCCACCACCAATCACGGCGGGAAGAGCATCAGTGCCGATGGCAATCTGAGCATCAATGGCGGTGACTTCACCATCACTACGCAAGGTGACGGTGCCACCTACACCATCAGCGGAAACAACAAGGATGCCTACACCTCATCATGCCTGAAAAGCGAAGGCAATATGGAACTGCTCGGCGGTAACTTTAACCTTACCAGCACAGGTCGCGGTGGAAAGGGCATCAACGTGGGCGGCACGCTCGTCATCGGCCAGGAAGATGCAAACAATGACAACCTCACCCTCAATGTCACCACCAGCGGCGAGCGTATCACCATCACTTCGGGCGGCGGCGGCCCCTGGGGCGGCGGCGACTATGCCAACCCGAAGGGCATTAAAGCCCAAGGCAACCTGACCATCAACAGCGGCAACATCACCGTGCATTGCACCCAGACGCAAAACGAAGGTGGCGAATGCATCGAAAGCAAGGCCACGCTGACCATCAATGGTGGCAACATCGAAGCTTATTCCGTGAAGGACGACGCTGTGAACGCGGCCCAAAACCTCACTATCAACGGAGGCTTATACTATGCCCATAGCGACAACAACGACGGCACCGACTCGAACGGCAACATGTTCCTCAACGGCGGTCTCAACATTTCCAACGGTGCCCGTTCGCCTGAAGAAGGCTTCGACTGCGACAACAACCAATTCAAGATTACAGGTAGCACCAGCATTGGCACTGGTGGCGGCACCAGCAACCCAAGCACGAATGTCTGCACTCAGCCATCGCTGAAGATCAACACACAACATGGCTATGCCATTCAGATTCTAAAATCTGACGGCACGGTCATCTGTACCTACCAATGCCCCACCTTCACTAGCGGAGGTGGAGGCGGTTGGCCTGGTGGCGGCAACAGTATGGTTATGCTTTTCACCGACCCACAGCTCCAAACAGGTCAAAGCTACACTGTGAAATACAACGGTACCATCAGTGGCGGCACCAATTGGAACGGTTATTACACGGGCAATGTCACCTACACTGGCGGTCAAAGCGTCAATGTGAATGTCAATTCGATGGTGACCACGGTGAGTGCAGGAGGTGGAGGATGGTAAATCCCTGTATCATAACATACATCGAGCAAGAAATCCTCCCTCGCTACGGCCATTTCGATGCCGCCCATCAGCGCAATCATGCCGATGAAGTCATTGAAAGGAGTTTGGCCTTGGCCAAACATTATGATGTTGACGAGAACATGGTCTACGCCATTGCCGCGTACCACGACACGGGCCTCTGCGAGGGACGTGACACCCATCATATTGTTTCGGGGCGCATTATACGCGAGGACAAAAAGTTACGAGAATGGTTTGATGAAGGTCAAATCGTGACCATGGCGCAGGCCGCCGAGGACCATCGCGCCTCAAGTGGTCATGAGCCACGCAGCATTTATGGCAAGATTGTAGCTGAAGCCGACCGCCTCATCTCACCCGAAAAGGTCATACGTCGCACCATACAATTCACGCAAGACCACTTCCCCGACTATGACAAGGAACAACAATACCAACGCTTCCGCGAGCACCTGCTGGAAAAATATTCCGATACAGGTTATCTCCGACTTTGGCTACCCGAATCGGAAAACGCCCCACGTTTAGAAGAGCTAAGGAAGATAATCCGTGACGAAAACAAAATGCGGAAAGCATTTGAACAAAACTTCTACAATAACAAGCATTATGAATGATTCTGACATAACTACTTTGATGAAAGAGCATGGCATCCGCCCTACCGCCAACCGCATCATCGTGGCCAAAGCCTTGCTCGAAGGACGACGTCCCCTCACAATGAGCGAACTAGAAGAGCGCATCGGAAGTATTGACAAGTCAGGGATTTTTCGCGCATTAACACTTTTCAAGGAACACCTACTCGTTCACACGCTAGAAGACATTGAGGGTGTTCGTTATGAATTATGCCATAGCCACGACCATACCATCGACAACGATATGCATATGCACTTTCATTGCGAACAATGCGGTGAGACTATCTGCCTCGAAGATTTTTCCATTCCAGAAGTCCAATTGCCCGAAGGCTATCTGATGCAAAGTGCCACTTTCGTTCTCAAAGGCATTTGCCCAAAATGCCGGAAGCACCTTGGTTGAGACCTAAAAATATACTATTTCTACACGAATTCTTTTCTGAAATTAGATATTTTGTATCTTTGCAACAAATTTAATCCTCATCAATATGAAAAAAGCTCTTTACACCTTACTTTTCCTCTTCATCGCCGGCTTTGCAACGGCTCAGGAAACAAATGAAACTGAATTCAAGATTTCGTTAGGCGACACCATCGTTTGGAAGCCTTTTGACAACTGCAACATGATAGGCTATAATATCAAAGGGCCTAAAGTCATCAATTTCAAGCCCATCAAATATGGTGACCAAATCCAAATCATCGCAAAGACTGCTGGTAAGAGTAGCATCATTGCAACTTGCAACGACAATGATACCAATGCCGTAGCCAACATCACTGTCACCGACCCAAACGACACACCTAGTATGACAGAAATACCCGTGAAGCCTGAAACACAAGCTTTTACGAGCACATACAGTTTCACTCCTCCCACCGACCATTTCTTCGTCACTATCAATGACCAAAGTACCAAATTCAATGAAACCTATGTGAAACTTGGTGACAATGAAGCCTTTAACGATGGACAAGGTATCGACCGTTTTTGGAATGTCAAGACGGGTAAGAACTGGTACTATCGCCCCGATGCACAAGGGTGGACTGATGATGTGGACTGGGAATTCGAACCCTTCGGCGAGAGCTTCCCCATCCTCAACTCCTTCGCCAACGAGGTGAACAAGGATGCCCTCTCCAACTACTATGTCGGTACTGAAAAACTCACGGTCGGCAGCTCCGACAAGCCTATGGACATCGACTGCTGGCATTTCTTTGTCGACAGCGAAGACGGCACTGTCATCCAATATTGGGTGGATCCCGCAAACGGCTGCACATTGAAGCGACAAATCAATAATGACCCTGCGAAAGTGGTCACTGTCTACGATCTCAAATACACACGTTTATATTTTGGTCCCAGCTTCAAAAAAGGGTTGCATGATACAACGAGATAAAAATGACGGATGCAAAATCATAAAATTTTTGAATCTTAAATCTTTAAATATTAAATCTTAAATCCCATAAAATGGAAAACATCGAATTAAAGAAAACCCCTTACAACCAAATCCACCACGATTTGGGTGCCAAAATGGCTGAGTTTGCAGGCTATGACATGCCAATCCAATACACCGGTCTCGTCGAAGAGCACAACAACGTCCGCAACAATGTCGGTGTGTTCGACGTGTCGCATATGGGCGAGTTCCGCGCCAAAGGCCCCTTGGCCAAGCAGTTTATGCAATATTGTACCGTCAATGATGTGGCTGCCTTGAGTGACGGCAAGGTGCAATACACCTGCTTGCCCAACGGCAAAGGCGGCATAGTTGACGATATGCTGGTTTACCGCATCGCAGACGACCATTACTTTATGGTACCTAATGCGGCTAATATCGACAAGGACTGGGCCTGGATGAGCCAGATTGCTGAAAAGTTTGGTATGGCCCTTGGTGAAGACTTCAAGAACGAGAGCGAAGAATGGGCTCAACTGGCCGTGCAAGGTCCAAACGCCCTGAAAGCAATGCAGAAGCTCACCAAAGCAAACGTAGTGGATATGGAATATTACACCTTCCAAATCATCAACTTCGCCGGTGTCGACAACATCATCTTCTCGACCACGGGTTACACAGGATCAGGCGGCTGCGAAATCTACATCCCCGTCGCCCATGCCAAGAAGGTTTGGGATGCTGTCTTTGAGGCTGGCAAGGAGTTCGGCATTATGCCCGCAGGTTTGGGCTGCCGCGACACCCTACGTCTCGAGAAGGGCTTCTGCCTCTATGGTCACGAAATAGACGACACAATCAGTCCCATCGAGGCTGGCTTGGGCTGGATTACCAAGTTTGTCGATGGCAACGATTTCCTTAACCGTGAGATCTTCGCCGCCCAAAAGGCTAATGGCGTAAATCAAAAAATCGTAGGCTTCGAGATGATCGACCGTGGTATTCCGCGTAACGGATACGAAGTGTGCGATGCTGAAGGCAACGTCATCGGTATGGTGCGTTCGGGCAGCCCGTCGCCCTCAACTGGCAAGAACATAGGCACAGCTCTGGTGAAAAAAACCTTCAGCAAGAAGGACACCGAAATCTTCATCAAGATCCGCAACAAACTCATCAAGGCCATTGTGGTGAAGATGCCGTTCCTACCATGAACCGTCTCCGTCATCTCTTGACCGCAGCGGCTTTGTTGCTGTGCCTCGCTCCGTCAGAAGCGCAAGAAGTGACGTTTTCAACCCCTGGCGGGTTTTACAACCCCTTTGAACTGACCTTGTCCTGTACCCATCAGGACAAGGTCATTCATTTTACCACCAATGGTAACACTCCGACCGCCGATGACCCCATTTATCATGAACCTCTGCTATTGAACGAGCGTCTTTTCTCCTCTTCCGACATTTACACCATACGCAATTGTCCAGAAGAACATTGGTTTCAACCCAAGTCAGTACAAAAATGCATCGTCATCCGTGCTGCCGCTTTTGACCAGGTGGGAAACTGTCTTGGCAAAATAGCGACTCAATCCTATTTCATCAAATCTCTCGAATGCGATAGGTATGGTTTGCCTGCCGTGTCACTTTGTGTCGACTCTCTGGATTTGTTTGATTACGAGACGGGTATCTTCCTGGCATCCATTTTGACCCTATGAACCCTGAATGGACGGGCAATTATTATGAAGAGGGCAAGGAATGGGAGAGGCCGATGAACATTGAGTTTTACGAATTGGATAATACGGGCATCAACCAAAAAGCTGGCGTAAGAACACATGGCGGCAACGGCCGCCGGCACCAACAGAAATGCGTGAAGATATATGCCCGTGAAGAATATGGCAAGAAACGGTTCAAGCACAGGTTTTTTGAGAGCATACCGTATAACAGTTTCAAACATCTGGTATTGAAACCTTTTCAAGCCTCTTGGAATCAGTCGGGAGTGAATGACCATATTTGTAACCAAATTGCATCTCAATTAAACTTGGATGCTTTGGCATCGCGCCCCATTGTCATATATCTCAAAAGCGAGTATTGGGGGCATATAATAGTCTGCCAAAATTTCCGACCTTTGCAGCGGAACAATTCTTGATATTCCTACCAATATGGACAACAAACAGGAAAGAAAGAAATTTCTCGGTAGCCTCATCATCCCCCTCATCGTTGTTACTTTGATGTGGGTGGTGAAAATTACGGAGATGTCATTTGACACCGATTGGGGTAAGTTTGGCATCGTCCCTCATACAATGCAAGGATTGTTGGGCATCTTTACCTTACCTTTCCTACACGGCAGTTGGGAACATTTGCTATCGAACTCTGTGCCCATCCTTGTCTTGGTGACAGCATTATACTACTGCTACCCCACCCTTGCTAATCGCGTCCTTCTCATCATCTGGTTGGCCAGCGGATTGCTCATCTGGTGCATCGGCAATCCCGATTCTACACACATCGGAGCGAGTGCTATGGTCTATGGAGTGAACTTCTTCCTCATCTTCAGTGGTTTCATCCGAGGCAACCGAATGCTCATCGTCATTGCACTCATTATGGTGTTCCTCTATGGCAGTTTCATTTGGGGAATGATTCCCTCCTTGGCCATACCGCAAAACATCTCTTGGGAAGGCCATCTCAGTGGTGCCATCATTGGAATATTACTAGCCTTTTTTTTGAGAAAAGAAGGACCTCAGAAAGAAGTGTACCATTGGGAAGAAGACGATGACAGTGAAGATGATAATCAAGACGGCAACGACATTCCTTCAGGCTCAACAGAAAAGCCCTATTGGGATGTGCCCACACCGAGCAACGACGAACTGACGGTACGCTATCGGTTCAAAAATTAAAATCGTCCCTTAACGCTTCAATCACCTGACTGGCAATATCATCCTGACCCTCATCATTGGGATGCGCCCAATCTTTGTGGATATTATGCAAATCAATACAATCTATACCATAATGACGGGCGATAGTATGCACTGACTCCACGAACACCTGCCCTGTATAATCGAAGTCGGCAAGCGAGTTATCAATCAGAAAAAAAGGTTTAGCCTGAGGATAGAGATGTTTCAGGTTATCGAACAAATAAGCCAATGCCGGCCTATACTGTTCGAGCTGACTTTCGGTCCAATCGGAATAGACAAACTCGCCAAAATAGGCACCGCTCCAAACATCGTTAGTACCTCCAAAGACGAAAATCACGTCCGGGTCGCCCAGATTGTCCATACGACGAATGAAGGAATGCTGACAGTAGTAAGGCCCAGCATTGTAACCATAGAAATTGCATATCAAAGAGCCGGAAAACGAGTTGTTTTTGTCAAGTATCCAACCCATCGCCGAAGCCATCTTGTGCCACCACATCTGCTCGACTTGAGTCACGTTGATGTTATTGTAGGGTGGCAAACAATACCAAACGTCGTTTGAATCGGGATACACATAACCCTCAAAAGTGGAAAAACTATCTCCTAAGATGGAGAAATGGATCTCGGTAGAATTCATAGTAGGATTTTCAGGCTTTGTGCAGGCTGACAGCAAAAGGGCCATATTTAACGCTAAGAGATAAACAGATTTCTTCATTTAAATAATCGTTCAAAATTAATGTACGGCATACTTGACTTTCAGTTATCAGCTTGGTAGCAACGATGCCGAAATCGAAGATTGGCTACGCCGAATCGGAGATTTCAACGATGTTAAAGTTGATTGCTGAGAACTGAAAGCCAAAAAGCGATTCAATATCATACCCAATAGGCAAACTATATTTGCTCAACTACTTATCAATTAATAATAATCATTTCTGTTCGCCTGTTTATGGCTCGATGTTCCTCAGTATCATTAGGGACAACTGGTCGAGATGTCCCGTAGCCTTTAACGGTCAGTCGAGTTTTATCAACACCTTTGGCAATCAATGCCTTGCGAACTGCATTAGCACGGTTGGTGGATAGCTTCAAATTGTAGCTCTCACGCCCCACATTGTCGGTATGTCCTGCCAGTTCAACCTTCAAATCAGGATTGCGTCGCAGAAAATCAGCAATCATCTGGATTCCCTCTTCCGATTCTGATTTCAAAGCAGAGCTATTGTATTCAAAATAAATGTTCTGTAAGATTATGGCATCGCCTGCCGAAAGTTCTGTCACATCCACAGACGACAAATAATTGGCCGAGTCGGAACGTATTTCCTCGGGCAATTCAAAAGTGTAGATATCATAGCCCCCAAAGCCGCCTTCACGTTGTGAAGAGATGAAAGCCGTTTTCCCATCTGCCGCAACGAAAAAATTGATTTCGTCGCCATCCGTATTAATGGGAAAGCCCAAATTAACAGGTTCTTGCCACCGGCCATCCTCTCCCCTACGGCTCATAAACAGGTCATAACCGCCCATACCGATGTGCTTGTCTGACGAGAAATAGAGCGTGTGTCCATCGGGATGGAGGAAAGGAGCCATTTCAGTGCCTTTTGTGTTAATAGGCTCACCCAAATTTTGAGGTTCGCCCCACATACCGTCAGCATTCCGAACACAGCGATAAATATCAGCATCGCCCGAACGGCGCGAAACGAAATATAATTCTCTACCATCACCACTTACGCAGGGTTGCGATTCCCAGCTGTTAGTATTGAGGCTTCCCTCCAATCGTTTTGGCATTCCCCATCGGCCTTCCTTTAGTTCAGAAACATAAATATCGCAGCTGCTGTCGCGCAACCAGCCACAACCTGTCAAATAGAGTTTCTTGCCATCTGCCGAGATAAAGGCAGCACCTGGGTCAACATTATCCGGAAAATCAGAAAAGTCAAGCAACTGAGGTTCAGACCATTCCTCTCCATCCTTTAGAGCAACAAAAAGATATTCCTTAAAGTAGCCATCTCCCATTGGAATCTTACACGTAAACAAAAGCTGCAAACCGTCGAACGAAAGCATATTCACATATTCATCATCCTTCGTATTGACCGTGGTGCCCAAACTTTCAGGCACAAACGCAACAGGATTCTGTAATGCCCAATCACGGAAAGTGGCCAAATCAAGCATCTCTGCCACAGTGGCATCATTGGCAGCCTGACCCAATTTCTTTGATTGGTACCAACGCAGCAAAATGATTTCACGTCTATAAGAGCCCCGAAGGTCATACAATCTCGCCAAAGTGATAGCTGCTGAAGGGAATGCCATAGAGTCGGAGGCCAAAGCCTTCTCATAACCCATTATTGCAAGATCATAATCTTGGGTTTCCATTCCGATTTCGCCTTCCAAAAGCCACGCTTCGGCATAGTAATGATCTTCTATTATTGCCTTAACAGCCTGTTTATGAGCCTTTTTATAATTCCGTTTCATAAAAGCCTCTTCCGCAGCTTTATAGGCTTTTACGGCCTTTTTCGAATGTTGGGGAAACGCTGTTGAAACCAACATCACACAAAAAAGCACTATTGATGCCAATCGTTTCATTTCTTCTAATTTTTCCGTTTTTTATCAATCCATTTACGAAAATCCACCACAAACACTCTTGATGTCATCGTGGGTGAAGTTTCCGCTGTGACATAGCATCGCCCATCATCAAAGAAACAAATGCCTTCGGTTTGTGCACCAGCCAATTGAGGCATCTCAAAGCGACGATTTTCCAATTTCACACCATTCTCATCGAAGTCGAAAATGATATACATAAAAGGCTTCCAAATGGATTTTACATAGCCTACAATAACCAAGACTCGGTTTTGCCTGTCATAGTCGGCACCCGTAATCAATCCTTGGGAGTCAAAGCCGTTCACCACTTCTGCCACATACTTCCCAGAGGTTTTGGGGAGTCGATACAAACGGGTCGTTCCCGTTCCCCAACCCTTGCTCAACAAATACAAATACTCATCGGTGGCAAAAAAAGCCTCACAGTCAAAATCATGTACCTTGCGTTTCGTGAAATCGGTCTGATCTCCAAATATGAAACTAATGGAATCCACGGTAATAATCGCATCGCCCTCATTGGGGATGGCCGAAAGCGGAAATGTAAAAATTCGTAAATTCTTTCGATTGCCCTTATTGTTGCCAAAGTCACCCACGAAAACACATTCACCATCGGTACAAACGTCTTCCCAATCCTTGTTTTTCACATTAGCAAGTGTAATTCTTTGAACAATCTCAAAAGACACAGTGTCAATTGCATAAAGAATTGGCTTACCTCCACTATCGTTATGGGTCCACAGAAGGCCATTGTGAAAAAAAAGGCCTGATGTCTCACTCACTTCTTTAGGCAATTCCGACTTGAATTGTGGATTGAAAAAGGGAGAGAAGGAAGCTTTGCCTGTACTTTGCGCACTAGCGAAAAGCGACAATGAGAGCAACACTATGACAAGCCATACTTTTTTCATTTCAGGAATATTGACGTGCAAAACTAAGCAAAAATATTGAAGTATAAGCAATAAAAAGACGGAATCACCATGATTAGGCAATTCCGTCCTCATCAAAAACCATAAATACTTATTTTCGATAGACCTCGCCTTTGGCAGCCTTCAACGTGTTTTGAAGCAGCGAGACGATAGTCATAGGGCCTACACCACCTGGAACTGGGGTGATTTTGGAGGCCACTTTGTAAACTTCTTCATAATCCACATCTCCATAGATTTTGTAACCCTTCGGGCTTGTCGGGTCTTCAATGCGGTGAATACCCACATCGATGACCACAGCACCGGGTTTAACCATATCGGCAGTCACGAAGCCTTGTTTGCCGATGGCTGCCACGAGGATGTCGGCATTGCGGCAGATGTCAGGCAGGTTCTTAGTGCGGCTATGGCACAAAGTGACGGTAGAGTCGATGCCTTTACGAGACATAAGAATAGCCATAGGCGTACCTACAATATTGGAACGGCCCAAAACCACCACATTTTTTCCAACGGTCTCAATACCAGTACGTTTGATAAGTTCCATAATACCATTCGGGGTGGCAGGAACGAAGCAGGGATGTCCCAATTGCATATTGCCAGCATTGATGCTTGTGAAGCCATCCACATCCTTTGAAGGCTTGATGGCATTGATAATCTTGTCCTCATCAATTTGCTTAGGCAGAGGAAGTTGGATAATGTAGCCATCAATTTCAGGATCGTTGTTGAGGAAATCCACCATCTCGAGCATTTCTTTCTCTGTGGTGGTCACGGGAAGACGATACACCGAAGAAGTCATACCCACTGATTGGCAGGCCTTTTCTTTCGAGGCCACATAGGTCTTACTTGCACCGTCATCGCCCACTATGACTGCAGCCAAATGTGGAGCTTTGATGCCATGGTCAATCATATCCGCCACTTCAGCGGCAATTTCTTTCTTAATTTGTTCGGAAACGGCTTTGCCGTCTATTATCTTGTTATCCATAGTTATGTTGGATTTATTTGCGTTTCATAGTATTTGCCATACGCAACAGCTTCTTACCACCACCAGTGGTCATCATCCGCATCATCTTTGAGGTCTCTTCAAATTGCTTGACGAGTCGGTTTACCTCCACGATTGAAGTGCCACTACCGTCAGCAATGCGTTTACGGCGTGTACCATTGAGCAATTTCGGGTTCTCACGCTCAGCAGGTGTCATCGAATAAATGATGGCTTCGATGCTCTTGAAGGCATCGTCGTCGATTTCTTCACCTTTCATAGCCTTGTCCATACCAGGAATCATACTGGCGAGGTCTTTCAGGTTACCCATCTTCTTGATTTGCTGAATCTGTTTCAAGAAGTCATTGTAATTAAACTCGTTCTTGGCCAGTTTTTTCTGCAACTTGCGGGCTTCCTCCTCATCAAATTGTTCTTGGGCACGCTCCACAAGAGAAACGATATCACCCATACCGAGGATACGGTCGGCCATACGCTTGGGATGGAACACATCAAGAGCGTCCATTTTCTCTCCAATACCTACAAACTTTATGGGTTTATCCACTACGGTGCGGATGGTGAGAGCCGCACCGCCACGGGTGTCGCCGTCCAACTTGGTCAGCACCACACCGTCAAAGTCAAGGCGGTCGTTGAAGGCCTTGGCCGTATTCACGGCATCCTGACCCGTCATAGCATCAACAACGAACAGTGTCTCGTGGGGATGCACCGTTTCCTTGATGTTGGCAATTTCGTTCATCATCTCCTCATCAACTGCCAGACGGCCAGCGGTATCGATAATGACCACGTTCTTTCCTTGATTGCGGGCCTGGTTGATGGCATTCTGTGCAATCCGAACGGGATTCTTATTTCCATCCTCACTATACACTTCAACCTCAACCTGTTGACCCAACACCTTCAACTGCTCAATAGCAGCTGGACGATACACGTCACCAGCAACCAAAAGAACCTGTTTGCTACGCTTGCGTTTCAGATAGGAGGCCAACTTGGCAGAGAAAGTAGTCTTACCTGAACCTTGCAAACCTGCAATCAAAATGATGCTCGGCTGCCCCTTCAGGTTGATGTCAACTGCATCACCACCCATCAGTTCGGCCAATTCATCGTGGACAATCTTAACCATCATTTCTCCTGGCTTCACCGAAGTAAGGATTTCCTGCCCAAGAGCCTTCTCCTTGATGTTGTTGGTAACATCTTTGGCAATCTTATAGCTAACATCGGCATCCAACAGGGCGCGACGGATTTCCTTCATCGTGTCGGCTATGTTCACCTCAGTGATATATGCCTGTCCCTTAAGGACTTTGAACGAACGTTCTAGTTTTTCGCTTAAACCTTCAAACATAGTTTTCTGAAATTTTGGCGCAAAAATAGGAAAAAACGTTGATTGTTGAGATGTTTAATTGTTTAATTGTTGCTCAAAGCCAAAAAAGTATGCACCCAAACCCGAAAACAGATTGAGGCATTTTGTTATTCGGACTCCTATTCTTATTTATGATAGCCACACTGAATGAGCGCGTTCTGGTAGTCCTGCTCGTCAATAGAATAAAGCACTTCGTGTGTTGAATTTCCCATAGTTTTGTGTTGCTTTATGACTGCCCAACACGACTTCAACAAAGCGCTTTTATCAAAGGTATCTTCAATATGGTAAGTGACAGACACGCTATCATTAAACCGAATCGTACCATAAGCACAGGCGGCATAATAAGGTATTCCACATCGTTATCGAAAGGTGAAGGCTGTCTGTCCATACGATGGCTATTGAGGAGCACCTTTTCATTGGGTTGGACCATCGAATCGGTCTTCATCCCATTAAAGACATATTTTACCGGATTTGAAGTGTTATTCACAACGTAATAATCTTCAATAAAATACGGCTCATACACACACGAACTCAGACAAAGTACTGATATACTAATTGCCTATAAGAATCTTAATTTGTTCTTCAACATAAATACGTATTTAAACTTACCTGCAAAAGTAAAACAAAAGCATACAAGGACAATAAGAAAATCTGTATTTTTGCACGTCTTTAATTCATAAGAAAATGATAAAAGAAAACCTTGAAAATATCAGGGCGACGTTGCCCAAATCTGTGACTTTGGTGGCCGTCAGCAAGACCAAACCTGTCAGCGACTTGCAAGAAGCCTACGATGCAGGTCAGCGTATTTTCGGCGAGAACCACGCCCTTGAAATGCGCGACAAGTATGAGGTGCTACCCAAAGACATCCGATGGCACTTCATCGGCCACCTTCAAACCAATAAGATCAAATACATCATCCCCTTCGTCACACTTATCCATAGCATCGACTCTGCCAACTTGTTGGAGGCCGTCAACAAAGAAGCTGCAAAACATAATCGCGTGGTAGATTGTCTATTGCAATTCCATATCGCTCAGGAGGAAACCAAGTTTGGCCTCGATATAGAAGAAGCAAAACAACTGCTTGATTCAGAAGCGTTCAAATCGATGAAAAACGTGTGCATTTGCGGTGTGATGGGCATGGCCACCTTCACTGACGACAAGGCAGAAATTCGGAAGGAATTCAAACATCTGAAAGCGATATTTGACACGCTCAAGACCGAATATTTCGCCAATCAGACGCGGTTCAATGAGATTTCTATGGGCATGTCAGACGACTATCTGATTGCTGTCGAGGAAGGTACAACCTTGGTGCGAGTGGGAAGTAAGATTTTTGGTGCAAGGAATTATAATGTTTAACCCTGTAGAGACACGATTCATCTCGTCTAAAAAAACTACAACCAATGAGAGGCGACAAATCGCGTCTCAACAAACAAAATGGAATCCTTAATACCTTTATTATTATTGGTTATTGGCTTTGTCGCCTTGATTTTGGGCGCCAATTGGCTTGTCAATGGGGCCACCAGTTTGGGCATCCGTGCCAAGCTGTCACCGCTCATCATCGGTTTGACCATCGTGGCCTTCGGCACCTCTTTGCCTGAAATGATTGTCAATGTGTTTTCGTGCGCAAAAGGCAGTCCTGGCTTAGCTATCGGCAACATCATAGGAAGCAACACAATGAACATCCTGCTCATTTTAGGTGTAAGCGCACTCATTTGGCCCATCGATGTGAGCCGTGTCTCCATTCGTCGCGACATACCTGTTGGTTTTGTTGCCACACTCGCCATCACTTTGATGGCCAACTATATGTTCACGGGACAAGCTCGCACCATCAACTGGATTGAAGGTATCGTCCTCCTATTGATGGGTTTCGCTTACCTGTTGCTGACCATGCTGAAAAACGACCCGAAAGAAGAAACCGAAGACGTGCAGGAAGTCATGCCTTGGGGCAAGACCATCATAGCCTTGATTGCTGGCATCATTGGACTTTACATCGGTGGAGAACTTGTATCAAGAAACGCACAAATCTTGGCCAAAAGCTGGGGTATGAGCGAGAGTACCATTGGTTTGACCGTGGTCGCCACTGCCACTTCGTTGCCCGAACTCATCACTTCCATCGTGGCCGCTTTGAAGAAAAACTCTGGTATAGCCATTGGCAACGTATTGGGATCCAACATCCTGAACATTTTTATGGTTTTAGGTGTCAGTTCCATTATCACCCCGCTTCCGTTTGAGCCAATTATGAACAAACAACTAATGATCCTTTTTGCCGCCAACATACTGATGCTTATGTTTGTTTTCACTGGCAAAGGTCGAAAGATTTCACGTTGGGAAGGAGCCTTGCTGACGCTGGGTTATGTAGGGTTTATGTGGTTTTCGTTGGCCATACAATAATAAGATTATTGCGTACAAAAAAAAGACCCGCATAAACAAGCGAGTCTTTCAGATTTATCTTCCCGAGTCAACGTCAGTCAGCCAATTGGAAAGCGGTCTTCACCGCTTCATAATTGCTGTAGTCGACATCGCTACGATTACCGTATAACGTTGCTTCGATGGCCACAATCTTGAAATCTTTGGTGTCAGGACGGACTTTCCACATGTCGCTTTCTGTCCAAAACATCCTCACACCACCATCACTAAGTGTGGCAACCTCTATTGAAGCTTCATAAAAATCACCTCCGTCATTGTAATAATAAGTCAATGGTACCTGTGACCAAGTGCCATCGACGTCCATATACACGAGAATTGCTCCGTAATCAAACACATTGCTATTGATGGCAGGATAATCAATGGTCACCGTATGCTGTCCTCTTGGGTTTCCATCACCATCAACATAAAACTGAATCCATTCCCAATCATAATCATGAATGGTCAAAGTAGAGGATGCCACGTTGGCGTTGGTGCCATCTTGACCATCTTGACCGGCTGGACCCTGAGGACCCATCGGACCAACCTTAGTACATGAGGCCAAGAAAGAAACGGCTAGAATTGTCATACAAATAAAACTAAGCTTTTTCATTTTTGTAAGATTTTAATTATTTAGTTCTTATACTTTTCTTTTTCGCTGCAAAACTACAAAAACCTTGCCGAAATAATCCACTTTGAGAAAACAATCTCAAAAAAACGTAATTTTGCAGCATGAAAAACAGAAACTTCATAGTTCACATTGCCGGTGTTATTGCCATGATCTTCTGGGGCATGTCGTTTGTATGGTCGACACAGGTCTACCAAAGCCTCAACCCCACGGCGACCATCTTCCTACGTCTTGTAATCGCCACCGTTTTCCTAACAACAATTTTATTTGTCTTCCGCCTCAACGAAAAGATCAAGAGGAAGCACCTCGGGCTGTTCGCCATAGCAGCATTGTTCGAGCCTTTCCTATACTTCATTTTTGAGGGCTATGGACTGAAGAACTCCTCTCCCGTCATCGGGGCCGGCATTATTGCCCTGATTCCTTTAGTCACTCCTATCGCGGCACGCATTTTCCTCAAAGAACGGCTCACCCCTATGAACATCGTGGGCTTCATCATCTCCTTTGTCGGCGTCATTGTTATGCTACTTAACAAAAACCTCGAGCTCACAGCCTCACCCAAAGGCATCCTCTTCCTCTGCGGGTCGGTGATTGTGGCCGTAGGCTATTCCATCGCTTTGATTCGACTCACCAAACTCTATAAGCCATTGACCATCACTTGGATGCAGAACATCGTCGGAATGATCTACTTCATTCCCATGGTCTTCATCATGGAGCACTACGAGCCTTCAAACTTCGCCAATGTGGGCGCTTACATCGTCCCGTTAGTCTGTCTAGGCATCTTATGTAGTGCCGGAGCATACGCCCTGTGGGCTTTCGCTTTCAGCAAGTTGGGTGCCTCAAAGGCTAATGTTTACTCCAACCTTATCCCTGTCTTCACGGCCATCTTCAGTTATATTCTAGCCATCGAAGAGATGACTGCGTTTAAGATCATAGGCATCTTGGTGGTTGTGGTCGGATTGGTACTATCGCAAATAAAACCCAAATCGGCTGCCACAGTGTGACAGCCCTTCAAAACCCAACTGACAATGATTACCAGCAAAACCAACCCCAAAATAAAGAACCTCGTCAAGTTGCAGAAGGCCGCCGAGCGACGAGAACAGAATCGCATCCTCATCGAAGGAAAACGCGAAATAGAACGGGCACAAGCCTGCGGGTTTGAAATTGAACAGCTGTATGTCTGCGAGCCATTGCTACGTGAACCCATCAAGGTTAATGCCATTTTCATCGAAACCGTCACGGAAGAGGTGTTTGACAAGATCGCCTACCGTGAAGGCAGTGATGGGCTGTTGGCTGTGGCCATTCCCAAATACAAGAGCCTCAGCGAGTTCAAGCCCAGGAAAGATGCCTTGATTATCGTGTTAGAGACCGTTGAAAAGCCAGGCAACCTTGGTGCCGTAATGCGCACCGCCGACGCAGCAGGCGTGGATGCTGTCATCGTAGCCGACCCTGCCACCGACCTTTTCAATCCCAATGCCATCCGGGCCAGCATCGGATGCATCTTCAGCGTGCCTGTCTATGCCTGCCCCACTGACGAGTGCATCCAATGGCTGAAAAAGAATAATATCACCATCTATTGCACCTACCTCAAGGCCTCTATCGATTACCTCGATGCCGACTTCCGTAAAGCCTCCGCCTTAGTGATGGGAACCGAGGCCACGGGCATTTCTGATGCTTGGGTCAAGGCCGCCGACCAGAATATCATCATCCCCATGAACGGTATCGCCGACTCGCTCAACGTCTCGGTCACCACCGCCATTGTCACCTTTGAGGCCATCCGCCAAAGAAGAAAGCCATGAAAAAAGACTACTTGCTGCTACATCTTTCCGTCTTCATCGCGGGCTTCACGGGCGTATTGGGGCGGCTCATCACCTTAGATTCCGCCATTTTGGTTTGGTGGCGCATGGCTGCGGCGGCGGTGTTGATGTTCCTGTATTTGCGTTTTGTAGAGACGAGGCGCACCACTTCTCTACAGCGATACAAATTCAGGGACATTTTGCAGATGGGTGGCGTAGGTATGTTATTGTGCATGCATTGGGTATTCTTTTACGCCTCCATCAAGGCCTCCAATGTCAGCATCGGTGTGGTATGTTTCTCCTTGGTTGGGTTTTTCACGGCCTTGTTCGAGCCCATCATCAACAGACACAAATTTTCAGGACGCGAGTTCCTCTTCAGTCTGCTCACCATACTCGGCATTTATCTGATTTTCCAGTTCGATTCGCGTTACCGTTTGGGTATCGCACTGGGTGTGGTTTCGTCGGCTCTATACGCTTTGTTTGCCATTGCTAACCAACGCGTTGGCAAGCATTACGAAGCCAAAAACATGTTGCTTTGGGAGATGATTGGTGGCCTCATTGGTCTTACCTGCCTTATACCTTTATATAATGTGTTCATTCCTGTCGGGCGGCTCTACCCCGTCGGTATGGACTATCCTTATCTTGCCTTTATGGTCGTGATTTGTACCATAGGGCTGTGTTTGCTTCAAATCATTGTACTACAAAAGATTCCTGCTTTTACCGTCAACCTGACCTACAACTTGGAGCCTGTCTATAGCATCATCCTCTCAATGTTCATCTTCAGCGAATACAAGGAATTGAATTTCTCGTTTTGCATCGGTATTGCGCTGATTATCATTTCAGTGGTGCTGCAGACTTGGAGCGAGATAAAGAAGCGAAAAGTCAAAGCTTAACCTTCACTAACACCGGATAATGGTCCGAGGGATTGTGTCGGATGTAAGTGTCAAACGAGATCTGTTGGGGTGCATCATTGGCCTTCAAGTTGTCATCGAGGTCATCATCAGGTGTCCAATAGCTGTTGGTGAACACACCGTAGGCATCCACCTTTGTATTTGGTGAAACAAACACATGGTCAATGCGGCTTGTAGTAAAGTAATTGGTCTTGAAAGCATTAAACGTTCCGTTTTCCGCAAAGCGGATACGAGCAGCATCATAAGAGTCTTTCAACAAACCTGATTTCGTGAAAATCGTGTAAATCTCATCGTTCTGGTCCACATTGAAATCGCCGGTGATGAACACTGGCGCACCTTGGGCAATCTCACGGACTTTGGCCACCACCAGTTTGGCTGCCTCACGGCGTGCCACCACACCCACATGGTCCATATGAAGGTTGAAGAAATAAAACACCTGTTGCGGTTCTTTCTTCCTTCGGTTGAAAAGCCCATAACGCTGTTCCTTCTGAGCCTTTACAGCGAACTTGCCCCAAGTGCAAATGCGGATGCAGACTGCGTCCCAACCCAAACCAGGTTTGTCGGGTGTCTCGCTGAGCCAGAAATCACCATGGTCAAGAAGCTGCAGCTTGTCCGTTTTGTAAAAGATGGCTTCATGTTCACCACCACGTTTACCATCATCACGTCCAATACCGATAAAATCGTAGCCATCAAGGGCATTCTTCATATCTTGGAGTTGGACATAGAGCACTTCCTGAGTTCCAAAAATCTCAGGAGCCATAAAGTTCACTTGGTCACAGATGACCTGACAGCGCTTGGTCCATATCTCACCATTGATGCTGTCGTTGGCGTTTTTATAGCGGATGTTGTAGGAACCGACCAGCATTTGCTGAGCGGAAAGTTGAAATGATGCCACAATAATAAGGGCAAAAAGGAGAAGTTTTTTCATAGGAAATAGATTTTATTGCAGCAAAAGTAGAAAAAACTTTCGCTCAATACAAAAATGCTAAAATTTCTCCAGTTTATTATACCATGCTCCAAACACAAACATCTCCTTGCTGAAAGAGAAGCCCTCGCTTTGATAATACTCTTGCAACCGCGGCTTGTCCTTGTCAACCAAAAGGGTAACTTTTTGAAAACCATTTTTTAAGGCAAATTCCATGCGGTCACGCATCAACAGTTTACCAATACCAACTCCTCTGTAGTCGGATAGAACGGCCATGCTGTCCAGATAGAATTCGCCCGGACCGGTTTCCATTGCATTATGACTCAAGTCCATACCAGATGTTTGCTGCACGAGACCAAATGTTTTTTCACGCATCCGAGCATAGCGTGCGCCATCGTAAGCCACCAATGCTCCTACGGAATTGCCATCAATCTCGGCAATGCGCGTATTGCAATAACTATACAAGGTGTCGTCCATACGGCAAATATCAACCAAATGCTCATAAATAGCACGTTGCTCATCATGAAGAACGGCATCAATGTCAAGCAAATCAATACCCGCCAAAACCACACGCGCAATGAAAGGCGCATCATCCAATGTGGCATCACGAAGCTGGACTATGGGAAGGACAGGTTGCATCAACGTAGTTTATTTCTCTGATAATGGGGCGTTACGACAATGACAAAGAAAACAAGAGATACCAATACCGATGCCGAAGCCACTAGATAGGCTGCCGAGAACGAGAAATGCTCAGCCAGCATACCACCAGAGAAGATGCCGATGCCGAGACCCAAGTCCCATGTGGTGAGATAGGTGGAGGTAGCCGTGCCGCGCTGGGCGTTGGTGCCCAAATTGATGAACAAAGCATTGAAAGACGGGAAGGCCGCCCCAAAGCCCAAGCCACAGCACAAGGCAATCAACAGGAAAGCTACAGCCGTGTAATCCGTACCCAAGGCATTGCAATGATGGCACATCCCCAAACCGAACATGGCCAACACGACGATACCCAAACCTAACGCAATGGTCTGCGTCACCTTGCCCTTATCGACCATCTTACCTGCAAAAAGGCGCGAAGCTATCAGTCCGACGGCATACACAGTAAAAAACAATCCACTGCTGATAGTCAGGCCCATCTCCTTGGCATATAGAGCGATATAATTGGAAATCTGACCATAGGCGAAGGCCAACAAGGTGAACGAGACACCTGCCAATAGACCTTTTATTAATATGAAACGATCCAAGGAAATCGGCGGTCTCTTGACGGGCGGTCTTACCTTGGTCTGAATCCTTGAGGCAAACAATGCCGCCAACAAACTACAGCCCATACAACCCATAAAAATGGCATTGAAGCTGAAATGCTCGTAAACAAACAAACCCGTCATCGGACCAACGGCCATAGCGATGTTGTTGGCCACGCCATAATAGCCTATGCCTTCTCCCCTATGCTCCGATGGCACCACATCAATGACCAAAGTGTTGCCGCCTACCGAAGTCAGGCCGAAAGCTAAGCCATGCACAATACGCACCATAATTAATATAGTGATGGTTGCGGCAAAGAGATAACCCACAAACACAGCTGTAAATATGGACAATGCCAACAGGTACAAAGGCTTGCGCTTGAAGGTGTCCATCATATAGCCTGAAAATGGACGCACCACCAAAGTGGCCAGCGTGTAACAAGAAATGACCGTTCCAATAATCGCATTGCCCGCCTGATACTTCTCCATAATGAAGAAGGGCAGCACAGGCAATAACAGATAGAACGAAAAGAAAAACAAGAAATTAGCCGCACAAAGGCAGAGGTAATTCTTATTAAATAGCTTTTCTTCCATAGTTTCGGGCTCGTTTTCAGAATGCAAAAATACGGAATAAAGCCATACAAAAAACCACTGATTTCGGAAATTTTGTCATATATTTTTATTCAAAATTATAATAAATCGGAAATTTTGTCAGCAAAAACAAGGTTTTTGACCCGTTATTGGCTCTGGCAAAGAATTTGACTAGGTGGAGTCGTCCGAACGAAAGGAAAGGGACGAAGAAAAGAAAGATGGTTATTCTGGATTGCTTCGTTCCTCGCAATGACGCGAAGCGACAAACAATTAAACGATTAAACAAACAACAAATAAACAACAATTAAAAAATAGGAGATCAAAACCATGTTAGTAACTAGAAGAAACCAAGACTTTATGCCTACACTGTTCAACGAACTGATGAACTGGAACGACACGACTTATTCAACGCCCCGCATGAACATCATGGAGACGAAAGACAACTACAAACTTGAACTCTGCATCCCTGGTCTCACCAAGGAAGACGTCAAGTTGAGCATCGATGCCGAAGGCAACCTCGTCGTCGAGATGGTCAAAGAGAACAAGAGCGAGAAGAAAGAGAACAAGGAAGAGATGCGCTACCTGCGTCACGAGTTCTCGGTCGAACACTTCCGCCAGACCGTGATGCTGCCTGAGGACATCCACAAGGAGCAGATCAGCGCCAAGGTCGAAAACGGCATCCTCGACATCGTCATCCCGAAGGTGACCGTCGAAGAGAAGAAGCAAGCCGTGCAGACCATCGAAGTCTGCTAAAGTCTTCCCAAAAACAACCCCACAACGGGACGGAGTCATCCGCCCCGTTTTTTTTGTTGCCACAAACGCTATTCCCGACACTTTTATTCCGTACCTTTGCCGCAAATTTATATTGTGTATGAGAAAAGCGTTACTCCTCACCTTTTTATCCATCTTTGCCTTCTTGCAAGCCTTTTCGCAAGAGGGCAAGCCATTTGTCACTCTTGACAACCTGCATCTGAACACCCGCGCCGACTTTACCCTCGACTACCATCCTGGGTATGATACAGTTGCGCCCAGCACTGACCATGGCTTTGCGGGAAAATACCTTGTCGTGGCTTTGGACGGCACCCTTGGCAACAAATTCTCTTATCACCTGCGTCAACGCATCAACGCACCCAACATCGGCTTCGCCAACACCTTCTTCCAAGGTACAGACTGGGCTTACCTCAACTGGAACTTCACCGACAACCTCTTCTTGTCGGCCGGTAAGCAGGTCGTAGCCATTGGCGGCTGGGAATACGACTCTAACCCCATCGACATCTACTACGGCACCGAGTTTTGGAACACGGTATGCTGCTACGAAGTGGGCGCATCCTTCAATTACAAAGACAACTCGGGGAAGAACCATTTCCTCGTCCAGATGTGCAACTCGCCCTTCATCAACCAGGCCATGCAGAGCATCTACGCCTACAACCTGATGTGGTACGGCAACTTCGGTATCTTCAAGACAGCCTATTCCGTCAACATGATCGAATACCAGCCTGGCAAATTCATCAACTACATTGCTTTGGGCAACAAGTTGCAATTCAAGGGTGTGGAAATGTACCTCGATGTCATCAACCGCGCCTCCTTCGAGCAGGAAAAGTTCTTCGGTCAAGATATCACCGCCATCTATGGCATTGGTGTCGACATCGGCAAGAAATGGATTGTATTTGCCAAGGCAGGCTACGACTTCAACCAAGCCCAGCTGCCCAATACCGAAGCCTACGACCAATACGTCACCCCCGGAAAAAAAGTTGATTTTGAAAGCATTGGCTTTGAGTATTATCCTTTGGGAGACCGCAACATCCGTCTCCACCTCTGCGGATCGCACACCAGCGTGGACGGCATCAGCAAGTTCCAAGCCAACTTGGGTCTCACCTGGAAAGTCAACTTGCTTAACCTCAGGAAAAACTAATCTGTTATGGCAAAGACAAAATACAACACCATCAAACGTACCACCACTTTCTATCATGAAAGGGTAGAAAAAATCTTCAAGAAAGTCGAAGAGAAGCTGGAACGTCCCCTAAGATTCACCACAAAACGTAGTTTCGAGGCCATTTTTTTCCTCATCATCTTCTTTGCCTTCTTTGGGTTGCTTGCCTATAAAATGACATTGCCCAAGATGCTGAACACCTTTATGCAGACGGCCTATCACTTGTTGTTGGAGACTGTTTTCTACATTATGGCCATTTGTGTGCTTATGGGTGCCATCAGCAAGTTGCTTACCGAGTTTGGCGTGGTACGTCTGTTAGAGAACCTACTGCGCCCCTTAATGAAACCACTCTACAACCTACCAGGAGTGGCAGCTTTGGGTGCCATTATGACTTTCTTGAGCGACAACCCCGCAATCATTACCTTAGCGCACGACAAGAATTTCAACCGCTACTTCAAGAAGTACCAACTCGTCTCTCTGACCAACTTCGGTACAGCGTTCGGTATGGGTCTCGTTGTAGTTGCATTCATGACGGGTCTTGGGTTTGGCAAGGGTGCCTTGGTAGGCGTAGCTGGAGCGGTCATTGGCAGCATAGTCTCCACCCGACTGATGCAACGTTCCACTTTGAAGACGTATCCTGAACTTGACTCCCCCGTCGATGAAGAGTTTGGTGGCGACGAGCAACAAATCTCTTTCAAGACCGAAGGTGGTGTGTTTATGCGTTTCCTCAACTCATTGCTTGACGGTGGCAAGGATGGTGTGAGCATCGGTTTCGCCATCATCCCTGGAGTGCTTTGCATCTCCACTATCGTGATGATGCTCACCTTCGGTGCGGCTGGTGAAAACGGTGAATACCTTGGCGTTGCCTACGAAGGCGTGCCCGTCATCAGCTGGGCGGCCAACAAAATCAATTTCATCTTCGATTGGCTCTTCGGCTTCAAGGATGGTGCGTTGATTTCATTCCCCATGACTGCCCTCGGCGCGGTGGGTGCCGCCATTGGATTGGTGCCTCGTTTCATCACCGAAGGCATCATCGACAACAATGCCATCGCTGTGTTCACCGCCATCGGCATGTGTTGGAGCGGTTTCCTCAGCACCCATGCCGCCATGCTCGACAGCCTCGGTTACCGCAAACTCATCGGCAAGGCCATTGGCGCACACACAATCGGTGGTCTTTGCGCTGGTATCGCTGCTCACTGGCTCTATATGTTACTAGCATTGATATTCTAACCACCTCTCCATTTAATAAAAAAATGCGCCACAATCGTGACGCATTTTTTTCATTCATATTTAGCCAACTCATCAAAGGCCTTCGATGACGGTCGTCCAACCGAATTCGTCAGGCTCGGTGCCATATTGGATGCCACGCAGCTTGTTATAAAGTTTCAAGCTCCAAGGGCCAGGGGTACCATCGCCAAACTGGTATGACTTGCCGTTTTCGGGGTCATCGATGCGAGAGATGGGGCTGATAACGGCAGCGGTGCCGCAAGCGCCAGCTTCTTCAAAGGTAGTCAGTTCCTCTTCTGCGATAGGACGACGCTCAACCTTCAAACCGATGGTCTCAGCCAACTGCATCAAGCTCTTGTTGGTAATAGAAGGCAAAATCGACGTGCTCTGAGGCGTGATGTAGGTGTCGTTCTTGATACCGAAGAAGTTGGCAGCACCAGCCTCGTCAATGTACTTCTTCTCCTTGGCGTCGAGATAGAACTCGCAGGCGTATTGACCACCGTGGCAAGCCTCAACGTGCGGACGCAAGGAAGCGGCGTAGTTGCCACCCACTTTGAAGGTACCGGTACCCAGCGGGGCAGCGCGGTCGTACTTGCGCGTGATGACATAGGGGTTAGCCATAAAGCCGCCCTTGAAGTAAGGACCAACAGGGGTCACGAAGACAATGAACAGATATTCGTCAGCGGGTTTCACACCAACGCGGGCACCCGTGCCAATCAGCAGTGGACGGATATACAGGGAAGCTCCAGTCTCATAAGGTGGGATGAAATCGGCATTGAGGCGGACAACTTTCTCAATAGCAGCCCAGAACTTGTCATCAGGGAACTCAGCCATCATAATGCCTTGAGCCGAACGCTGCAAACGCTTGCAGTTTTCGTCCCATCGGAACACGCGCACCTTGCCATCCTTGCCGCGGAAGGCCTTCATTCCTTCGAAAGCTTCCTGACCATAGTGCAAGCAGGTGGCAGCCATATGGATGTTGATGGATGTGTCGGAACTGATTTCAAGTTCACCCCACTGACCGTTGCGGAAATAGCAACGGACATTGTAATTCGTTGGATAATAACCAAATGTTAAATTTGCCCAATCGATGTTTTGCATGATTCTTATAATTTATAGTTGATTGATTACTGTCGTTTTCTAAAAGTCCACGAAAATACGAATAATTTCTTTATCTGAATATGTTTTTAAAGAATTTATTTACGATGTTATACCTATACAGCACTAAATCAGTCTTCCCCTCTTTGTTGACTTCGATGGCATTCCATCTGAAACAGTTGTTCTTTTTATCATAAATGACCTGAAAAGGTATTGATTCCGTCAGTTTTACGCCATCAATCACGACACCCTCCTTGCCATTAACATAGGACAACTTATGTTTGCCATCGGCGGAAAACCTATCAACAGTAATATTGCCAATTGTATCGTCAGCATAATAAAACAACTTGGACTCTTCAATCATATTACTGATTTGCCCACTTTCGTATTTATACCATTGTCCATGAGAGTAGAAATGAAATCGCAATTCTTGCTGGGCATCAAGGTCAAAATGGCCGATATTCACTTGACGACGGATTATCTTACCATTCATCACCAGCGTTTCCCCCTTTTCTTCCCCTCCCTTCTTGGTGGCCTTATAGAAATAATCGCCCTTGTTGGAGATAAGAAAGTCCGTAATGTTATAGTTCCCAACGTATTTCATTTCTCCATCTACCCAGAAACAATCATCTGCAACAGCCATCCAATGATTGCCATCATACGAATACTTGAACCTAATGTCCTCATCGTTGTACTTTCCAAACATCTCCACAACCTTACCGTCAACAACAAGCAGGGTTTCAGGCATATATTTGTCCCGATAAAGATAATAGTAATGATTTTGGCTCTTGGTCGTGTTAAGTGCATAATGAAAGGTATCGCCATCAACAAGACGACGTTTATCACTAATGGGCAACCATAAGTCTTCAGATTCCTTATAGGCTTTTTTTTCTAACCAAACAATTTGTTTGGTTTGTGCGGGCATTGCCCCATGCTTATAAGTGCTATGGAAATAGTTATCCCTCAACTTATAAACATATCCATCTTCCGTGAGGCTAATAATGCTGTCACAGATATTCTGAACGTCACCATAAGCATAAATGGTTTCCATCTTATACCCTATTTCGCTCAAATCCTCTTCATACGACTTAAGGACAAGAATACAATCATTCCACCTACAGCCTAAACGGAATGGACGAACTACAGACTTTATGTGAATAACTTGTTTTCCGTTGTAGAAAACCAACGACATATCATTTTTATCATTCTTCGCCACATATAAATAATCATAATATGTGGAAACGGACTGGGTGTTTACATTGGGGAGCAAGCTGTAATCGGCTTGGAACTCACCTCTATTCACGGTCAAGAACCCGTCCAATGTGGCCAGGCAGACACGATCCATGTTTTCAGGCAGTTGGGCTATTGACAACTGCACAAAACCAGTTAGAATAAGCAGAACAAACAGTCTTTTCATAATATCTCAAACCTATTGATAGCTACATTTTGATTTTTCAAACTCTCCCAAATGAAAACCGATACCGAAATCAACATACAGATGTCGGTCTCCAAACAAATCCGATTCATGCAACATAACAGTGATCGGAAATCGCCACACATTAAGGATAGCGCCCAATTCGATGCCCATACCTTGAAAACGTTCACTCAGGCCAGAGATGTTAGCATCCGCAGACACACCCAAGGCCACGTCTATCAGCCCGTTTACAGGAGTAAGGAGAATACCCGCGCATCCTTCAATATTCTTTATCTTAAGGCTATCGGATGAATGGGATACGGGAAGATACAGGACTTTCAAGTAGGCTCGCAACTTTTCCTTACCCTGATCGCCAATCATAATACCTTTTCCATTCACGGCAGGACGACAGACATAATTCAACGAAACCCAACGGCGACTGTCACTAGCGCAATAACCCAAAGATGGATCATAATAACGCTTCAAATATCCACCCAAGCCCAACGCGAAACTGGTATGCTGAACCTTAGCGTTAAGTCGAGAAGTGTGGAAGCCTATGGTAAACATAAAATTCTTATAGAATCCCATAACGCCAGCCTCATAATCCAATCCGAAATGCGGCAATCCAGAATATGCACCCATACCTATTCCAGCATATGCGCCAACATAGGGGAATTTATTGGGTCGAAACACTGGACCGATAGTCAAATTGTAACCTGAGAGTCCACAACTAATGCTGTCAAACGCTTTGACAATTGGGGTGTTGGCATTGAAATGCGCATATGCGCCCCATGACTTGGATCCCACAAAGCCAGTCATCATACCAACGGAAGCTTTGGGTGCCCATGTGATAGTTGCAAAACGAAGACCTGGCTTAAACTGTACGTTACGCTGCTGCTCATTGGTGAACAGTTCTCTGCGTTCCAAGCCCATCTTTAGAGAATAATGGCTATAATCCACGGGCATGTCAAAAGGTGTGTATCGGACGCTTGACTCACCAAGGTCATTAACAATCGTAACCTTTAGATTATCAGGGATGCTTGTAACGGCAATCATCTCTTGGTTTGCAGACCCTTCATCGTCAATCTCAGGCTTAAGCACAGGCTTTTTCGACATAAATGCATATTGGTAAACTGGCACCTCAAACAACCTGTGACCTGCGCCAATACTGATTGTACCTCTGCGGCTGAAAGGCGATTCATTTGGCAAAACATGGACCATCACAATGTCTTGGTTTGCTGAGACATCAATCCAGTTATCGGGTGTTGACACCACCCATTGCCCGCAATTGCTCTCCACCTTAAAGAAGTCTTCCGAATCGCTACAGGGCAAGACCAATTCTTCCTTACTAAAGGAAAACATAGTATCAGATTCGGCCTGGTGGACAATGATCGGGAACTTTTCCTCGAAAACGTTGACGATCAGCGTAGCTTCGCGCACCTCAGCCAAAGGGTTCGGGCTGCTCTTTATAAACAACATGGTATCATTCTTCCGGCACTCGATCCAGTTAGGAGCAGGCTCGACTAACCATGACGAAGCATTCGTATATATGGCGACTCCTTTCGTCTCGCCATATTTTGTAAAACACACCGTGTCGGGGTTGGCCTCAAACTCAAGCCGTCCCCCTAATTGAGATACACTTATCGAAACCGTTCTCCCATCAGCCGCCACCACAACATTCGCTTTACGGACATCGGGTTGGATATTCGTTTCACACGAAACCGAGACCACATCGCCCTTCTTCATGACCTTGCACCAAGCCGAGCCACTACTCACCCTGAAATAGTCGGCATTGGTCCTCACCGTCACGTTCTTGGTCTGGCCTCCAGCGGCATCAAACTGCAATCCATTCTCCGAAACGCTAAGGGTTGTACATTCCCTAATCATTCGATCAAGGTCATTGTCTATAGGAATACCACCTTTGCAAATCTCTTTGATTCTCTTGAATTTATCTCTAGCTTCATTAAGCTTCCCTTCGTTCTTAAGTCTTACAGCCTCTTCGTGAAAATAATTATATCGGTCATAGTTTTGGGCATTGACCACCAAATAGCACAGCAAGACTGCAATAATCGTCAAAAGAATTCCTCTTTTCATGATTTGGTTTTGTTGTTTTTATTTAGAATTAATGATTGCGTTCAAAGAATCCAGCATAGGCTTGTCTTCAGGCAAAGCCAGAATATAGGCTATTTCCATATCTTGCTGGGCAAACTTCAAGCCTCCCTCAGCAATCATCAATTTCAAATCTGATGTGATGGTTTCCATATACGCCTTTCTAAGTTCCAACAAAGCATTCCGCTTAGTTTCGACATTATATGCGTCTTCGAAAGTATCACCAAAGCTATTCTTCAGTATCATGGCCGAATCATACTCGGCCAAGCCTTCCATCATTTTCAAATAAATATCCTTGTTGGACACCATCTGAAGGAAGTCTTTCTTGAACTCGATTCCATCAGGCAAATCAAGAACCAAAGCCTCAGCTTTATTCATATGATAGTCAAACAACTGAGTTTCATTATGATTGTCAGCAATGACCTCCGTGTCTGTCGGTTCAATTTCATCAGGAACAGCGGTAGAATCTTTCAGCGAGAAAAACAGAACCACACTTAACAATACTAACACAAGGGAAAGCATCGCCAATCTTCCTCGACGGTTCCTTCTCTTTTTCAGCACCGATGAAACAAGATTCTCTACAATCCTCTCGAAAGAAGCCGTTCTGTATTCATGTGTCCATAAAAAGACCTGAATCGTAGTCAAAGGTTTCAAAGGTTCAGGCAAAGCCTCCGCCTTTGGCATAATGAAGCCTGGAAGTCCAACACCAATAATGTTCTTTTTCGCATTCTGAGCCTGAACAATCTCGCGCCTCACCCAATCTTCTTCATCTATACAACGATCGAGGGTACCAGGTGACAAAACGAGAAGAAAGTCTTTACAATCATCAATCGCATTCTCAATCTGCACCGGAAACTGTCCACTGCCAATCTCATCGACATCAAGAAAGACTTTATGCCCCAAATTCTCCAGTTTGGCCTGCAATTCGCCTGCCACACCTGCACCTGCACCTTTACGCCTATAACTGATGAAAATGTCGTATGACATAAATATTTACATACCTTTACATTAGGTTTGCAAAAATAACAAATATATCTATCCGATTAACACTGTGAATAAATTAATAATCAGCCTATCAACGGTAAGACAGTTTCAAGATAATGGCGCTCAATGCCATACTTTTTTTTCAAATCGTCAATCTGCCTTGTAATGCCATCTTTGTCAACATACGCCTTGGTTTTCCTCCCCACCAGCAGCACATTCTTAGGCGTGTGTTCCATCTCTATGAACTCCATCACCTGGGTCTTGTAGCCGAAATACTCCAAAATCAGGGCACGGATGGTGTCGGTGATCATCACGGCCTGACGTTCGAGGAAAATGCCATAACGTGTGATGACGTCGACTTTGCCCGAACGTTCCATCTCTTGACGGATTTGCTTGTGGCAGCATGGTGCACAGACAATGAGCTCCGCACCTGCCTTGATGCCCGAGGCAATAGCATCGTCGGTGGCGGTGTTGCAAGCATGAAGTGCAATCAGCACATCCAACTTCTCGGGATGGTAGGCCTCGATGCTGCTCTCCACAAACTCCAAGCCTTTCAAGTTGTCCGCTTTGATAATCTCATTGATTTTCAGCACCAAGTCGGGACGGATCTCCACACCTTTAATGTCCACATCCAAATTCAAACGTTGGGTCAACAACTCATGTAAAGCAAAGGTAAGATATCCCTTCCCTGCCCCCATGTCGGCGATGTGAACCGTCCCATCGAACTTCATAGGCTTGATGAGACTTTCCACAATCTCTGCGTACTTGTAAATCTGTTTGAACTTATGCTGCAAGTCGGCAGTGATCTTACCCTCGCGGGTGGTCAAACCCAACTGATACCACCACGGATTGGCAGGATTGATAAGGCGAATTTTCTGCTTATCGTGCTGCAAATTCTGTTCGCGACATTCCTGTACCTTCTTGGTCTGAATGGTCGCCTTGCCTTTGGAAGAGACCAGCAATGTAATATCCTCGTCAATGGTAAACAACACGGCATTCAAGAAACGACAAGGAATCATTTCTTTCAGAATACTAAGCATTTGGGCCGCATCATAGTTCTTCACCTCATCGCGATGCTCATAATGATAGGTAAAGGCAAAAAGTCAATTCTCCTTTATTAATACAGGCTTCACATAGATGTTGCGCAAATCGTCACGTCTCTGTGCAGGCTTGCTCAACGTCATTTTCACTAATGTACTTTGCTCCGCGGCATCAGCTATTCGGTTAAGGAATTTATCAAGATTTTCCGACATAGTTAAAGTTTTCGGCAAATAATGAACCTATAATCATTCCGGCAACGCCACAGCAGGCCAGCCATAGTCTTGCACCATTTTGACCGGAAGGTTGTGCTTCTTAACATAATCGGCGACGAAGTGCAGTCTGATGTCCTCGCGTTTCTCCTGATTGCTGTTGAGTTCCCAAAAAGCATCAAATTTATCACCAAAGATTCTCTTGGCACTTTCCAAATTGCCTGCACCATCCTCAACGGCCTCGAAACTAACCACCTCAAAACCCTTGTCGGTTTTCTTCAAGTGCATCAGACCAGGATGGTCACCGCCAGAAACGGTCTTTAGTGTGTCGCCAGAAACGTCGTAGTTGAACACCCAAAAGTCGCCCCATACGAGGACATTATCCTTATTGCCATCGTCCGTACTGATGATGAAAGGACTAGGAATGCAATACTCGGCTTCTGCATAATTCTTGCCGATTACGTTTACAAGATAGTCATTGACAGCGACATTGCAAAGCTCAGCGTCAGACACAACTTGTTCTACCTGAACGGGTTCTTCCTTAACCTGCTTCTTGGCATCTTTATTGCCACAGCCAACAAAACCAACGCCGCTGATAAGGATGGCGGCCATCATCCAAAGTCTTTTAGAATGTTTCATTTCAGTTTGTTTTTATTGTCAATAATTTACTTTTGCAAAATTACATAAAATAAGCAATCGGTCAAAATTAAATTTCGATATCTAAAAATTCACTGGCTGCAAGCAATCAACCGTCAGCTATTAGCTTGGTAGCACCGATGCTAAAATCGATGATTGGCTACGCCGAATCGGAGATTTCAACGTAGTTAAAGCTGATGTATGACTACTAAAGGCCAAACAGCTTAGTTTTTTTGTCTTTTACGTAAAGTAATTGCGCTCACCTACTTATAAGTAACTGTTCAGATTCAAATTGCATATTGTTTTGACATAGGGACTATTCAACAACAACCATTGACAATAAAAATGGCAGCTTTTTCATAAGGAGTGAATCTGTTACATCTGTTTATGCCTTCATAGCCATAAATCATATCTGTTGAATATATTTGCTAAACATACTCATCTACTAACGAAAAAATCGATTCACCTTATGACCTTCAAGTCGAAGCAAGGCAATCTTATTATGTATGCCTCCACCATATCCTGTAAGGTTGCCGTTAGCACCTATCACACGGTGGCAGGGTATGATGATGCCTATCGGATTCCACCCTACCGCACCGCCTACAGCTTGAGCTGACATCTTACCAATGCCATGATTATGAGCAATTTTGCCAGCTATCTCACCATAAGTCATAGTTTCACCATAAGGGATTTCGCACATAATATCAGAAACCTCCTTACGGAATGGAGTAGAACCTTCAATACGATAAGTTGGTATAAAATCGGGCTGATGTCCAGAGAAATAGAGGTCTAGCCATCGAACGGTTTCTTGTAAAACGAGGGGTAGAGACGCACCAAGGCCAGTCTCTACAGGAAACCGTTTGTAATTGTTTTCATCCCTCGATCCTTCAAAACACAACCCCGTCAAAGCCTCGCCATTAAAGCGCAACAGCAGGTCGTCGAAACCCTCGGGCGTATGATAATGGTAAATGAACTTCATATATTTAGCCTGACATTATTTCGTCTTACAATTCTTCTGATGGGTTTTTAGTAATTTCACTGCCTGAGAATAAGGGCTCGTCGTGACACTCACGAAATAAGCTGCCATAGTGGTTGTATAAGTACACTTGTAGAATCCCTTTGTAAACAGCTCCTCTTCTGAAAAGTTCTCAGCCAGGTCAAGCATCTCCCGCTGGGTCTGGGACAAAAGTGCTTTCGCTTCCTCCAACGAAGTGCCTTGATGCTCTTCCACCAACAGCTTGTCCATCTCATAGTAGTTCTTTCGATACTCGTCTGGCAGATAATCCCTCTGGTGTCCGTCACGTATGTTCTGGACAAAGACACGCATCAGAACTTGCCATTCGTAAAGATGCGTCAACAAGTCGCGTAGGCAGCGGTCATTTTGCCATCTGACGCCACACTTTTTGGGGTCAGTGGTAAAAGCGAATGGAGCAGCGACTTCTTCCGAGTTCATTTTGCTTATCTGTTCATTCAGTTTGGCATAGCCATCTTGCATAGAGGCTATCAGTTCTTGTTTTGTAGTTGGGTTTGCCATAATAAGTAACTGTTCAAAAGTATGAATGTTTTGCGTTCCAAATGTAAACTAAATATAATCATCCACTCATAAAAAATATGCGTTTTTTTTACTCCAATCGTATCTCCTTCCCTTCCGAAATAAGAAAAATCGCAATTTGACCGTTTTCAATGCCAAACTTTTTTGCTGCTTCCAAGGAGTCTTCAGGGAAAATGCGAGAGCTATCGAAATAATAAAGGCTGTCATTAGTGTCAAGCCATCCGCCGACGACTCTGTCATGCGTCATGGCGTGATTGATTACATATCCAAGTTTCTCGCGCGAGTGGCAACCTTGTGTGGCCTCATACGCAACCACAATGCCTTCGGTTGGCATAGTCATAGTGCTAAGGTCTATCGTGAAGCCATCTGGATGTGTCATACTGTAAGTCCAGACCTGATTGGCAATACTTTCGACTTGATAACGATTAGCCAATCGGCTACTATTGAAACATGATGTCAGCAGGATGCAGCAGGCCAAAATGACCGAGAGCCATCGGATGTGAACCTTTTTCATAACTGAATAGAAATTTTCATTAATTGTTACTTTCCAGCCAATCCAAGCCAAAGTTATAGAACACCATAGAATAGCCCAATGTGTCACCATTGGATTCCTCCACATAGAGGCCGATGCTGTGGTCGGGAAGGATGCAGAGCGAGGAATAGGCAGCATCGTAAGGCACAATGCACTTGCTCACGGGCCAAGTCTGGCCTTCGTCGTAACTGACATATACCGTCACCTTCTCACGGCGCTCGGGTCCAGGCAAGGAATGGAGCAGGATGTTCTTTTCAGTGCCCTCATTCACAGACGAATAACGAATAACATCGCCATTGCAAGCCGTAGCCACAAGGTCGGGCCAAGCGGAGGTCTCTGGGTGCCAAGTCTCGCCACCATCCTCTGAAATGTTGTACCAACGTTCCCCTTCGTGGCGGATGCTCATCAAGATGCGGCCATCGGCCAGCTCCACTACCTTGGCCTCATCGCCGCGCTGTGAGGCACGGCCAGAGATTTGCCAGGTCTCACCGTTGTCGTCGGAATAGACCGCATAGTTGCAAGCCGCCCATTCCTCGGTGTCGCGCACGGCGAGGACGAACATAATACGTCCTGTGGAGGTCAACAAACCGTTGCCCGAAGCAAAGAAAGCCGACCACCAAGTGCGGCTCACCTCGTTGGAACAATTGGCACCATAAAGTTCATCGGTAATGTCCCTGGGTTCCGTCCAAGTCTGGCCGTTGTCGTAACTCCTTGCGATGTAGGTATGAAGCGGGTTTTCAGGTCTCCCTTGCCAAAAGCCACAACCACCCACGAAAGCCGCCAAGAGGCCGCCTTCGTCGTTGGTGCGTACCAAGGCGCAGTCACCGAAACCCTTCCCCACCCCTTGTCCTTCCATCAAGGTGTAAGGCTCGCTCCAAGTGCGACCGCCGTCGGTGCTACGGTTGATGAGGATGTCGATGTCTTCGGGCAGGTCTATGTCGTTGTTTTTTCGCTTGTCGGTGGCGATAACCAAAGAGCCGTCTTTGGCCGTGATGATAGCGGGGATGCGGTAGTTCTTTGAGTTGTAATCGCCTGGACGATAGATTACCGTGCGCAGACGGATGGAATCGGATTCGGGATTGGTTGTTTCGACAGGTTGTCTATTATTGCCGCAGGAGGCCAGCACAAAGCCTAATGCCATGACGAAAAGTGAAATTTGGTATTTCATAAGTGTAGTATTTAGGCCTCAAAAATACAAAATTCTCCGTCTCAACCCTGTGAAACGGAGAATTATGAAGTTTTATGTTCAACCAAAGCTTACTGCACCATAATTTTCGCTGTCACTCCCCTACTCTCGCCAGTAGCCTTCAGGAAATACATTCCCTTGTGACATTTTCCGAGATCGAGGACGGAACGGCCATCCATGCGGCTTTCATAGACCTTGCGGCCAGTGATGTCGTAAACTTCCACATCCCATTGACCTGCGCCGAGATTGAGGTTGAAGGTGCCGTTGGAAGGATTAGGATAGACCTCAGTGCGGCCCATCTCAAAATCGTTCACTTGGGTTGGAACACCATGACCAATCAATACTTCAGAAGCGGCTTCGCATCCATCACTATATACTGCCATAATAAAGTATTCCGCCTCAACCCCTTCGGTGATGGTGTCATTGTAATAATAATGGTCTTCATCAGGCACATATTGCAAGGTGGTAATCACCACATTATCACGATACACTTCAAAATGCTGCAAATCGCCCGTAGAGCCTTCTTGTGGTGACCGCCATTCAAGTGTAAGAAAAGACAACCCTTTGAATACGGGTTCATTAATAACAAAGTCCACCACAGGATTGCAGTAGACTTGCGGCGTTTCACCCATAGGATTAGCAATCTCGGCCAAGCAAGCAATGTTCATTTGGCAATACTGCTGCGACATCTCGAAACTCGTCACACTCGTTCCAATCAAGTCGTTGGGTGTGTGGATGTAAGGGCTGTAGTTTTGGTAGTCCTCGAAGGGATAAATGCCCATATAGCCGTGGTTGTTGAACGAAGTATGGTCGCTGTCGCCCTCGTTGAAGTTGACATGACGGATGGGCAGTTCGGGATAAT